>CAYXCZ010000039.1:0-40045 GCA_964463695.1 uncultured Lentimicrobiaceae bacterium
AGCCTTCTAAGCTGCGGGCCGTGGGTTCGAATCCCGCCCGGATCACTTAAAGCCCCTTCACGAAGGGGCTTTTTTTATGCATTAAAAACTCGTTATCAATTTTTTACAGTGTCATCCAAATTCCCTTTACAAATAAATGAGTTTAGAAGTGTGTTGATCATGTAAATCCAACTCTTTACATTTGCATTGGCAACCAACTAAGTTTGCCTTTGACAGTAATCAATTTTTTCAAAAAAATCATCCATAATGAAAACAACAATCCTCATTATTTCTATTATCCTGATTCAACTTACGCAGAATTTGAGTTTCGGACAACCTCTTAAACCTGGATTTGACAAAGACGAATACAAAGAGTTGATGTTGATTTCTGCCCGAACAACAGGGAACACTTCATACATTAAACAGTTTGAAGAGCCTTCCAGCTTTAGAATGACATATCAATCAAAACCCATTGGATTAGATAACAGCTGGGACTTGTGGACAAATAATCAAAAAATGGTTGTCATAAGCTTGAGAGGGACAACTCAAAAAGCAGAAAGTTGGCTGGCAAATTTTTATTCGGCTATGGTTCCAGCTAAGGGCTCATTGAAAATTGATAATACGTATACCTTACATTATGAGCTCGCACAAAACCCCCGCGCAGCTGTTCATGTTGGCTGGCTACTAAGCCTTGCCTACTTATCAAGAGAAATTCTTCCTAAAATTGATTCGTGTTATGCCGCCGGAGTAAGAGATTTTCTATTGGTAGGACATAGTCAGGGAGGTGGCATTAATTATCTTCTCACTTCTCATCTTTTGAACCTGCAAAGTAAAAATATGATTCCAGGAGACATACGATTCAAAACTTACTGCAGCGCTGGTCCAAAACCCGGAAACCTTTATTATGCCTATGAATTTGAGGCTGCAACACACGCCGGCTGGGCTTACAATGTTGTAAACACTGCCGATTGGGTTCCCGAAGTTCCAATCTCAATTCAAACTCTTAATGATTTTAACAATGTAAATCCATTTTCACATGCCGATGCGATAATTAAAAGTCAGAAATTTCCAAAAAATATTGCTGCACGGCACATCTTCAACAAGCTTGATAAACCTACCCGAAAGGCACAACGTAATTATGAGAAATACCTTGGTGAAATGACCTCTAAAATGATTAAAAAGCAGCTACCTGAATTTTCTCCACCGAAATATGTGTCATCAAATCATTATGTTCGCACTGGCAACACAATTGTATTGTACGCTGATTCAGTATATTATACCAAATTCCCTGACGAAAACGATAAAATATTTTGTCATCATGCGCATGATGCATACCTTTTTCTTTTGGATAAATACGAACCCGGTAAGTGATTGTTTTTTCTACTTACAAATCTGTAGCACCTTTTAGTCGCTCAAGAATGTGATAAACAGCAGGACAATAGGTTGAGTTAGCGGCATGCAGTTTTAAATTCTTACTAAATTCAAAGCTATCAGTGTGAGGATATTCACGGCAAGCCTTTGGACGTACCTCATAAACACTACAATAATTATCCTCTCCCAGAAATGGGCAGGGTGAATAACTCATAACTGTATCTGAATCTGCATCAATCCTTGTATATTGGATTTTGAAATCTGAAGGTTTCATGCGAAGGAAGCGTGCAATACGGTTAATATCCGTCATGTTGAGAATTGGAGGAATACTTTTACAACAGTTACCACATTTAAGGCAATCAATTGCCGAGAAAACTTCATCATGAATAGCATTTGCTTTCACATCAAGTTTCTTTGCATTTTTAGCACGAAGTGATTGAACAAACTTGTTATTCTGTGCAAGAAACGTCTTGTTTAATAAACCTCTTTCACGCTTTTCATGCCAGATTTCAATAAGTGTTTTCAAACCCGATTTTGTTGATCAAAATGCATATTTCTCTTGCTACAATTCACTATTACTTTAATCTTCTATTCGTTTTAGCACAAGTCCTGCCCTGTTCACATTATAAATCTTCATCGCAACCTGCTTATCTTCTTTAATATAAGAGGGATAATGCTGTTCGCTGTCAACACGGCCAAATCCACCAAAAGCAGGGTCATCCGTACTCAAAACAACCCTATAATCACCAGTCTCCTTTAAGGGAATCTCGTAATCAGGCAAGGCGTTTGTTGGGTGCCAATTAAATACAAAAATGAAATTATTGCGTTCAAAAACAAGGGTTTTATTGGGTTCATCAGCTAAAAGCAAATAAGGTGGCTGACTTAGCATGATATGTGATTTTTTTACCAATTGAATCATAGCTTTATCGAAATCAGCAAGCCAATGATACTTTAAAAAACCTTTATCAACTAACGACCATTGTCTTCTTGCATGTTTATAGCTCCACTCGTTTCCGGCACGCGGAAAATCAATCCATTCAGGGTGGCCAAATTCATTACCCATGAAATTCAGCCATGATTCTCCCCCCAAAACAATGGTAAATAACCGTATCATTTTATGAAGGGCAATGCCTCTGTCGATCACTAAACTCTCTTTATCTTTTGACATTGAGTAATACATATCCTTATCCATCAATCTGAATGCCAATGTCTTGTCTCCTACTAATGCCTGATCATGCGACTCGGCATAAGCAATCGTCTTAACATCAAAAAGACGATTGGTCATTGTATGAAACATTTCATTAATATTCCAATCTTCGTCACTTTGGTCCTTCAACAATTTGATCCAGAAATCGGGCAAGCCCATTCCAAGTCGGTAGTCGAATCCGATACCGCCATCTTCAACAGGTTTGCACAAGCCAGGCATCCCACTCACTTCTTCAGCAATGCTAATCGCATGTGGATTCAATTGATGCATGAGGGTGTTTGCTAATTGCAGATACGTAATTGCATCAAATTCAACGCCGTCAGTGAAGAATTTCTCCGGACTATCAAAGGTAACACCGTTACCATGATGGAAATAAATCATGGAGGTAACGCCATCAAAGCGGAAACCATCGAACTTAAAATCTTCCAGCCAATACCTCACATTTGATAGTAAGAACTGCAGAACCTCATCTTTCCCGTAGTTAAACAATTTGGAATCCCATTGAGGATGATCACCTCTTGCGCCAGCGTGCGTGTATTGGTAATCAGTTCCATCGAAGAGATTCATACCTTCGCGTGTGTTTTTTACAGTATGCGAATGCACAATATCTATAATCACCAGAATACCAAGTCTATGCGCCTCGTCAACTAAGGCTTTTAGTTCCTCGGGAGTACCAAAACGGGAGCTTGGCGCAAAAAAACTGGAAACATGGTAGCCAAATGAACCATAATAGGGATGTTCGGCAACTGCCATCAATTGTACAGCATTGTAACCTGCCTCAACGATTTTGGGTAAGATTAGCTTTCGAAATTCGTCATATGTGCCAACACCTTCGGTTTCCTGAGCCATACCAACATGCGATTCGTAAATCAGCAATGGTTCCATACGCGGAAGATGTGGTGTAGGGTTTTTAAATGTGTAAGGTTTTGTCGGATTCCACAGCTGACCGCTGAAATCTTTTGTATTCTCATCCTGCACAACACGTTTGATATAAACCGGGACACGCTCAACTTCGCCCAGACTGCTTCTTACAATGACTTTCAACAGGCTACCGTGAACAAGAGTATCTTTGTAGGTCTTATCATCAAGAAAAATTTCCCAAATGCCTCTTCCATTATTTATTAGTGGGTGTGAATAGCGATTCCAACTGTTGAAATCACCAAAAAGAAAAAGATCAGCAGCTGCAGGTGCCCACTCACGATACCACCAGCCTTTGCGCATTTTATCGTAATTGAAACCGAAAAGATGATCTGCTGTTGCAAAGGCTTTTAAACTTCCATAATATGTATTTATATGCTCAAGACGCGAAAGATATCGTTCATATCTCTCAATAACAGCTTGATTTACAGGCTCAAGCCATGAGTCCTTGGCTACGATCGGCATCTTCTTTGTTTTCATAACAGGAATTATCTGAGTATTTATTGATCAAATTAATTATTATTCAACACCTTCCTAAGTTCGAATACTGCGTATTGAGAAGATCTCAAAGCCACCCGAATTCCTTTATCTGGCAGTTCATTTGGCCGAAAAAAGACAGGAGCGCTTTCCGAAAAAAGATCTATTGCTTCATAAAGCTCTTCTGAGGAACTATCAATTTTCATTAGTTCCATGGCATCGTTATGCATATTTATGCGGACAGTTCTGCTTTCCAACCGATTGAAATTGATTACGATAAGCAAATTTTGTTCTTCTGAAAACCGCAGAAAAACAAATACATTACGTGGATCAAATTCGGTGTACCATGGATTGGCCCACATTAAGTCATAAAATTTTCCCTTTAAAAGTGCTGGTTGCTTCAAGCGTTCCTGCAATATTTTCTTGTAAGCAGCGCGCAAGTTGTGTTGATCATATGATAAGGCACCACCATCAAAAGCGCCACCATTCATCCAACGCTGATGCTCAGGCATATGGCAATAATCAAAAATAGAAGTGCGGCCATCGTCGCCACTGAATCCCATGGTACCTAATGCGTTTTCACCACATTCCTGTCCGTTGTAGATCATGTAGGCGCTGGGATGCATGAAAGCGCTCAAAGCGATAGCCGGTAAAGCTGCAAAAGCGTCTCCAAAAAACCGGGGTGAAGCAAGCCGCGGTTCATCATGATTTTCCATGAAGCGTAACATTCGGTGATTGTAGCCTTCTATCATTTTCCAGCAACTGCTTATAGATTCCGCAGCATGACCATGAATCAAAACATCATGAAGACGATTGTACAAACAAACTTTGTCATAAAGAAAATCAAATCTAGCTTTTAAATAACTTTCATAGAGACCGGGCTGATAAATTTCAGCTATCATCACAAGTTCAGGATATTGACTCTTAACGGATGTGATAACCCATTGCCAAAAAGCTACGGGTACCATCTCAGCCATATCGGCTCTGAAACCATCAACACCTTTTTCTGCCCAATACAATAGAATCTCATTCATTTTGATCCAGGTATCTGGTATTGGCTCGAAGTAAGTTAAATGGTTATCAAGATAGTCAATCCCGTAATTTAATTTCACGGTTTCGAACCAGTCATTGAGTGTAGGAACAGCTGTAAAACAATCATTACCAGTTACTTTTGCCGGTTGTTCAACATAGATTTTATCCGATTGATACAAGCTCTCCTCACGACGAGGAGGTAAAAAACTTTGATTTGGGAGGTAATAAAAGTTATTATCCCTGTGAAAGGGCAAATGATTCTTGTCGTCTGATCCAAAATCCTTTACATGATCGGGCCGGGCAACCGACTTGTACTCTCTGGCAAGATGATTTGGAATAAAATCTATAATCACTTTCATTCCATTGGAATGGATACGGTTTATCAGTGAAGTGAATTCTGACATCCGGTTTGAAACCGACTCAGCCAGATCAGGATCAACATCATAATAATCGGAAATGGCATAAGGAGAACCTGCACGACCTTTCACTACTGATGGATGGCTTGAAGGAATATTGTACTCACTATAATCCGTCAGAGTAGCATGCCGAATAACTCCTGTAAGCCATATATGTGTGATGCCCAGTTCTTTAATTGATGAAAGTGCAGCATCATTGATATCGTTGAACTTTCCGCATCCGTTACTTTCAATTGTTCCATTAGGCTGAACATTTGTTGACTTGTTTCCAAAAAGACGGGGGAAAAGTTGATAGATATTAAACATTCGTATAAATTTTGTTTCACAAAGGTACGTCAGTTTGCTTAAAATTGTTCATTCATATGATGTTATCTAATCGAACCAAATTAAAGAGTAGATGAAATTTCAAAGACTCAACCAAACTTAAAGTCAATCTTTTATAAAACATTAAAATTCAATTGATTAACTGAATGCTGATAGTGAACGACAGGTGTTATGCGCTAGCAATAATTAATAAGCCATTATCAAAACAAAAAAGGCTAACAATCAATACAATTATTAGCCTTTTCAAGATTTCAAACAAACCTATGCCTTTCGCACCTCATAATCCATCCCGATGAAAACATGAGCCGTTGGTTTGAGCAATTGAACCTCTTGGTGTTCCTTTTCAAGAACTTGCATACGATATTCATTTTGTGGCTCTTTACCTCTTACAACCTGAGCTTTTTTTGTTTCATGGTAGGTGAGTTCAATAAAAACTCGAAGATCAACTTCCGGAACTTTTATAGCATAAAGTCCGTCAATGATCAGCATATCAATTCCGCTATAGTCAGTTGTGAGTTGATCAATCTGTTCGGTTACGAGATCGACACAAGGACCTGTTGACGTCACCCCATTTTTAAACTCCTGTACATTTCTCAGTATGGTATCCCAGTCGTATTCGCCTGGTCCGACTACATTTTGAATACCATTGTTTTTGCGCCATTCGGTGCGCTCCAGCGGGTGGATTCGATAATAATTATCGATATGCAAAGGTTTTGCCATAATCCCATGTTTGCGCAAGCCTTTGGCAATCACATGAGCAAGCTCTGATTTTCCTGAACCTGATTCCCCTGAGATGGCGACCATCATTTTGGGTTTATGCTGATTCAAAATCATTTCAATAATTGCTTCCCCTGCCTTTTGGTGTTTTTCACCTATTAATAAAACGTCTCCAAGCATCTTCGATTAGTTTTGATTTGTTATTGAATTTCTGATTTATGTTTAAGTTAGATTCTGACCCGAACTATTACAAATGGTATTTATCCATTGTTGCATCAAAATCGAAAAATAAGTCAATCTGATGCTTCAATGCCTGAACCATTTGGTGTTCACGTTCCAAAATTTGTCTTCTAAACTCTGTCATTTCTTCCTTTTGGCTATAGGCTTGAGCTTCTCTGGTTTCATCATAGGTAAGTTCAATGAAGACCCTGAAATTTGCCTGTTTGAGTTTTGTTGCATACAATCCATTGATAATCAACACATCAATTCCTTCAAAAAAAGTTGTTATGGTATCAACTTCGTCCGTTATTAAATCGACGCATGGCATTGTAGATTCCCTGTCACGGTAAAAATCATCAATCACATGATTAATTTTGTTCCAGTCATACTCTTCAGGGCCTACACTTTCGATGCCATTGAGCCTTCGCCATGCTTTTCTTTCTTTGGGAGGAATTTTATAAAAATCGTCTAGATCAATAATTTTGCAGCTGATCCCCTGCTTTTTTAGCCTTTGAGCAATCGCATAAGATAGTGTCGATTTACCAGAGCCAACTTCCCCTCCTATTGCCATAATAAATTTGGGTTGTAGCACTTTTTGCAGTGTTTCTGTAACCACTTCAGCTGCTTGAAGATGTTTCTTCGTTACAGTAATTTTATCATTGAGCATTGTTAAATTTTTAAAACAAATTCTTAATACAATTATTATTAACTAATTTACTTTCAACTATTTATATTGACTAAAATTCAACTTCAAGCCAATTACCTGCCTGGAGCTTTATTGATTTACCTTTCAATTCAAAACCGCTGTCTTTATCAGCTAAGATACGACAATTATGATGACTTAACTCAAAGCGATAAGTCACTGATTTAAAAGTAAGCCGGAATGCCATCGTTTTCCAATTTTCAGGCAGATTTGGTTGAAGCTGAAGTTGTTTACCTCTGAAATTAATTCCTGCAAAGGTATTCAAAGCGATAAGAAGAGTTCCGGCCATAACACCGGCATGAATACCTTCACCTGTTGTTCCTCCTTGAATATCAACATAATCACTTCCCAAAGCGTCCTGATAAAGCTCATTACTCAAATGTTTGTCGCCAACCATTGCAGCTAGACGTGCATGTACAACCCTGCTTAATGTTGAGCCATGAGAAGTGCGATTCAGGTAATAGTTCAAATTACGTTGCAAGTAATCTTCAGGTAATTGATAATTCAGTTTGCCAAGCAATTCATCTACCTCGTCTTTGTCAAGGTTATAAAAAGTCATTAATGTATCAGCTTGTTTAGCAACTTTATAGGCATCAGGGGATTTACCTTCAGCTTTTAAAATGCGGTCCATGCGATAAACATTGCCATATTTCTTACGATAATACTCCCAATCGAGTTCTTCTAAACCGAAATATCCATCATATTGGGCCAGGATTCCATCCTGGTTAATGACAAGATTCAGGTTTGAAGCAATATGTTGCCATTGTTCAATTTCTGTTTTGGTAAAACCATTTTTTTCAGCGGTTTCCAGCCCTGTAATCTTTACTATTTCATTTGCTTTACCGAACATCCATGCAACCATCAGGTTGGTGTAAGTATTGTCTTTAAGCCCACCAGCCTCACTATCAGGCATATGCTCATGAAACTCGTCAGGTCCCATCACACCGCTGATTGAATACCTGTTAGTTTCACTATTAAATACAGCTTTACTAGCCCAGAAACGGCAAATCTCGAAAAACATCTCAAGTCCAAAGCGCTTCAAAAAAGTGATATCATCAGTGATCCAAAAATAATCCCAGATATTATAGGCAATAGCCAGAGATACATGTCGTTGCAGCGAACTGTGATCATCACCCCATTCGCCTGTAAGTGGATTTAAATGAAGCACCTGAGTTTCTTCACGACCATCACTTCCGCTTTGCCAAGGAAACATTGCCCCTTTAAATCCGTGTTCCATCGCATATTCACGGGCTTTGGCCAATCGGCGATAACGGTATAGTAGCATTGATTTTGCAACCTCAGGAAGGTGGAGGTCGTAAAGGGGGAGAATAAAAAGCTCATCCCAGAAAATATGCCCCCGATAAGCCTCCCCGTGCAATCCCCGAGCTGTGATGCTGGCATCGAGCCGCTCGTTGATTGGTGAAACGGAAGTGAGCAAATGGTAAGTGTGCAACCGCAAAAGTTTTTGCGACATACGATCTCCGGTTATCCTGATGTCAAAAGATTCCCAAAGCTGTTTCCATTTTACCTCACTCTCATTCAGCAACTTCTCAAAACGCATGGAATGATCCAACGCGTTCAAGGAACTTGTAAGCGCGTCTTCAACAAAATCCTCCTTATCTGAGCAAATTGAAACAATTTTTTCAAACTTAAACGTTTGATCTATTGAAACTTGTACATTGAATAAAACATATGCAGCGCCAGTTTCAACAATTCTCTCACATGGAGTAGTAAGCTTCAGATCATCTAGAAAAGCTGTATGAATTGCAGCTTCGCAAATTTGGTGTTTTGATTGTGTTGTTTCAACAAGTACAAAAAGCTTATCCTGTTCAAAACCACTTTTAACAGGGCTCAAATGATGCTGATTCAATGATTTATACCTGTCAACACCATCATTAATATGCATGCCGTTGATACCACTTTTTAACCCGACTGTTCCTGAATAATTAAGTGGCTTCACACTGTAACGCAGTCCTGCAAGCATATTATCAGCCATACTTGCAAAACGTTCAGAAGTAATCTCCGTTTTGCGGCCTGATTTATCCTCCACAATCATTTTGCGGTAAAGTAAGCCGTTGTTGAAATGAATGGTGCGGTGAATTGAAACTAACTTTAAGTTATTGATATCCAACCATTCTTCTCCATCAATGCGAATTTGAACTGGCAGCCAGTTGGGAATGTTGACAAAGTCTTCATTCTCCACATCACGGTCAGCAACTTTGGTAACCAATCGGTTATACATGCTGGCCATGTAAGTTCCTGGATAATTCACCGGATTGGCAGACGCCTCCTCCATTGCACCCCTGGTACCGAAATAACCATTTCCAACCGCAAGTAATGCCTCTCTTGAACGTTCTTTTTTAGGATTATAATCGTGGTAAGAGATAGACCATGCATCTTTCTCAATTCCGTTATTAAACCATTCATTCAGGTCATCGAAGGAAATCTCCGACAGATCTTCAACAACGATATCAGCACCATTCAGCGCTAACTCTTCCTTATTTTCTTCGCGGGCAATTCCCAGAACCAAACCGAAGTTACCATTCCTGCCGGCCTGAACGCCGGAAACGGCATCCTCCACAACAATAGAACGTTCATAGTCGCATCCCAAATTTTTTGCTGCAGTAGTAAAAATATCTGCTTCGGGTTTGCCTTTTAAACCCATCTCAGCAGAAACGACACCATCTACCCTGGTTTCTACCAGGTCGAGCAACCCTGCTGCTTCAAGTACCGCCTCACAGTTTTTACTTGATGAGGCTACCCCGACCCGGTAACCTTTTTGCCTTAGCTCTTTCATTAAAGCAACCGTTGATGGATACACCTCAACCCCATCGCGTCGAAGAACATCATTAAAGGCGTCATTTTTGAGATTTCCTAACCCACAAACAGTGTCCATTGAAGGAGCATCCGCAGGGTCGCCGAAAGGAAGTGCGATTCCCCTTGATTCAAGAAAATCGGCTACACCTTTATAGCGTGGTTTGCCATCAACAAATGGCAGGTAGTCTTCTTTGTGGGTAAACTCCTTAAATTCGATTTTGTTTTTCAAGGCATAATCCTTCAAAAAATCATCGAACATTTTTTTCCAGGCAGCGCTATGTGTAAGTGCTGTTTTGGTAATAACCCCATCGAGGTCGAATATAACGGCATCAAATGAATGATTTTGCATCGTATATAGAGTTAGTGTTGTAATCGGATTAATTTATTGTAAACCAATGATATCCATATGGTTCAAGGATAACGGACGTGGAGTCAAACTTCAGGTTGGTTAACAGATCGCGCAACAAACAAGCTTGATCGTGGAAAGCAACTTGCTGTGGTTCATCGGAAAGGTTCTGAACCACAATTATTGTTTCATCGTTGTACTTTCTTTCGTAGGCCAGAACTTTACCATTTTTGCTTCCATCAGCATTGGCTGCATCAACAAACTCAATGGTTCCCCTTCCGAAAACTTTCATCCCATTCCTGACATGAAGCATTTTTTGAATACGAGTAAAAACCTTTGCTTGAAATGTATCAGGATCAGCAAGTTGGCTTTCTCTTAATTCCCATCTTATTTTTCCTCTTACCAAAAAACGGGTATCATCTTTGCCAACAAATACTGCCATTTCCTTATAAAAGTCCATATCGTTTTCTTTTCCAAACTCATCTCCATAGTAAATTACAGGTGTGCCTGGAAGACTAAGCATCATTGAATAAGCCAGACCAATTCTGCGGTCATCAAACTGAAAAAGGTTGGCAAGCCTGGCAGAGATTCCTTCACCTAACCGAAAATTCCACTCAGGCTCGTGACAATAGTTCTCGTGAATATATTTGCGATCTTCTTCAGATACATAAACCAGCTCCAGACTCAGTTCATCATGACACCTAAGAAAAGTAAACCATTGGCTATTTTCTGGTAAATCAGGTGTTACACAAGGATGTAAAATGCTTCTTATGCTCTTATTACTTTGCTGAGCGATTGATTTATAGAACATTGGCATTAACGGAAAGTGATAAGCAGCATGACACTCGTCACCTTTACCCATATACTCAACAACTGTTGCAGGTTTTTGGCAAGCTTCTGCTAATAAGAGGGTTCCTGGTTTTACATAATCAAGAAGTGCTCTGAAAAATTTGACAACCATATGGGTTTGGGGAAGATTTTCGCAATCTGTTCCTTCTTCCTTCCACAAATAGGGTATCGCATCAGCCCTGAATCCATCAACTCCCATCTTTTGCCAGTAGAGCATATTTCGTGTCATGGCAAATAACACCTCAGGATTCTTGTAATTGAGATCTGGCTGAAAATTAAAGAAACGATGAAAGAAGTTTGTTTCGCCCATTGGCTCCCAGTTACTACTTTCCATGCCTTTAAAAATAATTCGGGCATCCTTATACAAGTCTGTGTTTTTCGACCAAATAAAATAATCGCGATAAGGATTGTCTTCTGATTTCCGGGCTTCAACAAACCATGGATGCTCTTCGGAGCAATGGTTGATAGCAATATCGAAAATTACCCTAATACCACGGCGATGAGCCTCATGCAGGAATTTACCAAAAATCGCTTCCTGCTGTTCCTTATTAAAACCAGGTTCAAGCCCCAATAAATCATGCCTAATCAAATCATAATTCCGGATATCGAAGCCGGCATCACGCATAGGACTGTCAAGAATTGGCAGCAGCCACAGGCATGAAACGCCAAGCCCTTTCAAATAATCAAGCTTCCCGGTCAACCCTTCAAAATTCTTAGCGTAAAGATCAACATAAAGTGAGTACACGACAGCATCTTTGTACCAATCAGAGGATTCATCTGATTGAAAGCCTTGAACGTCAAGCGAATCAATAAACTCATCCAATTTCTTCCTTTCATGATCCGGGTATAATTGTCCCCAGAGCGCTTGTAATTTTTCTTTAGTACTCATTATCAATATTTTAAGTGTTAGTGAATTAAAAACAAAAATAAGAAATTCTGGCGAAAAAAGAAACTGTTAATGAACTAACAACTAATCTTTAGTTCCGCAATCGGTTACGTAAACGAAATAGCAGAAGAAATTTTCAATTCAAAGCGACACTTCAACGCAACTGATCCAATAACTTTTGTTTGGCAACATCACTTTGATCACTCTGCAAAATGAGTTCCTTGATCTTTTTACCCCTTTCCTCATTTAGGTTATAGTCTTTCAAGGACTTTATGGCAACCTGACTTAATCTGAAATTCCAGTAGAAAGCAGCTTCAAGTAAGTTATGGCCTAATTGATCATCAAAATGTTTAAGATTAGCTAAAGCTTCGATAGCATTTATACGCGTTTTAAAATCGAATCTATTTGACGTATAATCCTTTAGCTCAAATAAATGTTTCCTTTTACCTGCATCTACAGCTAACTCCAACCAGGCAATCCGAACGTTTAATCCTGGGAAACCCTTTTCATTCGCTGTTAATCTTAAATAGTTATCCAGATTCTTAGGGTCAATTTCTTTTAATTTCTTCAATGCTAAAATGATGTTTGAGTAGGAAGTATCTTTCAAACATTCCTTCATTTCATTTTTTAAATGTGTGTGGTTCACACCTGCATATTGCAATGCTGCCCTTCTGACCAAAACATCGTCACTTTGTAAACTCTTGCCAAAGAGTGCAATAGCTTCCATTGTTGTATCATTTGCCAACTGCTTTAATATTTCCTCTTTTATAAGATGGAAAGAATTTTTCGATTCAGCCAAAAGGTATATATCTCTTTTGTCGGAAACAGGAACATCTCTTAAATCAAGTAATGCCCTGTATCGATCAATCATCTTTGGGGTGTTCAACAATTGATCAAAACGATCGTTGAGACTCCTGATAAAAGTTTCTTTTTTTAATAGTCTGTTGCCGGGATCAAAAAGCAGATAAAGAATGGGCATCTCTTTAGGGACTATTACCAGTTGTTCTTTCTGCTCGTTTTTAAAGGCATATGTTTTGCGACTACCATCAACATAACCTACTTCGAAATTAAGTTTGGCTCTAAACAATGGTCTTGTTGGCGTAACATCCTGAATCTGTTCAATTTTCACCAGTAAACCAACTCCATTGTCTTCATATTGAATGCGGTAATGTGGCTCCCCTCCTCTTTCGATCCATTGATCAAAAAACCAATCCATCGACATGCCCGTTGATTCGTAAATGGCTTTTTGAAAATCAGCCGTCCAAGCCTCCGAACTTTGATTGTCTTTTAAATATTGGGTTATTGCTTTTTTAAAATTTTCATCACCCATTTCATCCCTTAACATATCCAAAACCAATGATCCTTTGGGATACCATCTCTCAACTCCTCCCTTGCTGCTTCCAACAGCAAACTGATCATTATCAGCAGCTTTCATCACCCGTTGATACTCTTTCTGACGTTCCCACTGATAATAATTTTCACCAAAAACACTTCTCTCAAAAAGTTTTGCGTAATAAGTTGCAAAACTCTCTGTAAGCCATACATCTTTACCTCTTAGGTGCGATATATCGTTACCAAACCAGTTGTGGCTTAGCTCGTGTATGTTTACATTTACATAGTTACGTTCCCAAAAAGCTCTTCCGTCAATATGTAAAAAATCACCAAAAACAGTTGAAGTTGTAGTTTCCATCCCGGCGTATAGGTAATCTGCAACAGGGGCTTGACGATAATTCGCATATGGATAAGGCACCCCAAACTCTGTTTCACAAAACGACATCATTTCATCCATGAACATATAGGTTGAGTTTAAATCGCCTGCCCGGTCAGGATAGTACCAAAGTTCAACAGGAACACCAGTGGAGGCAATAAATTCCTTCCAGTTATAGTCGCCAATTATAAGTGCTGTCGAAAAGAAAGGGTGTTCTTTTGCCAGTTGATAATGCCAGGTTTTAGTCCCATCATTATTCGAAACAATTGATTTTCTCTCACCGTTTGAAAAAACCTGATACTTATGGTTAAAAGTGAAATACAAATCCATCGTGAGGCGGTCGTTTGCAAACGGGAGCCAGCCATATGGCCGGTGTGCCCAAATTTGCTTGCGTTTGATATGGGTAGAATCATCCCAACCGATGAAATATAAATCAGATTCAGGCTTTACCGTATAGTTAATTTCCAGAATATGCATCTTTTTGGCGTTTCTTTTCCCCGGCAACTTTACCACAAGATGCTGATCGGTCAGGTACCAATTCACCTGATTACTATCAACTGAAACAGCTTTTATTATAAACCCGGGAGCCAAAAGCACAACTGAATCCACATCATTTCTAATCTCCATAAATTGAAACAGAACCTTTCCATCCACTTGCTTATCTGACACATCTATAGAAATATGCGCTTCAATATGCATAAAATAAACAAGTTTTTCTGGAATAAAACGCGCTGGATCATCATCATAGCAAAGCGATTGACCCTGCACTGTATGAGTTAATAACCAGATTATACCAATTAAAAAGGTCTTGACTACATTCATCATTTATTGTTTAAAAGATCATCATCACAAATGTAAAACTTCCTATGGAATGGACTTCCTTTTTACAAAAACGGCCATGAAGAATTGTCCTCATGGCCGAAAAATCATTATAGAACAATCTAGAGCTGTTTTTCTTTTATCAAATTCAAGGCACTTCCTGCTTTAAACCACTCAATCTGATTGGCATTGTAAGTATGGTTCACTGGAAATTCATCTGTTGTGCCATCAGTGTGTTGAAGTTTCAAAGTCAACTGTTTGCCGGGGGAAAACGTTTCTAGTCCGAGAACCGAAACACGATCGTTCTCTCTAATTTTCTCATAATCAGCTTTATTTGCAAAAGTAATTGCAAGCATTCCTTGCTTTTTCAAATTTGTTTCATGAATACGAGCAAACGACTTCACTAAAACAACTTTTGCACCAAGGAAGCGGGGTTCCATAGCTGCATGTTCGCGTGATGATCCCTCTCCATAGTTTTCATCACCAACTATAATTGAACCAAAGCCCGTATCCCTGTATGTTTTAGCAGCACCTGGAACGGTATCAATCTCAGAAGTAATTTGATTAACGACTGCGTTTGTTTTCTCCCCGAAGTAATTTACTGCACCAATAAGTAAGTTCTGAGAAATATTTTCGAGGTGACCACGATAACGCAACCAAGGACCAGCCATTGAAATATGATCAGTTGTACATTTTCCTTTCGTCTTGATTAGCAAGTACATATCATTGTAATCATTTCCATCCCAACCTGTAAATGGAGCCAGTAATTGCAAGCGGGTGGAGTCAGGAGAAACGGCTATTTCAACATGGCTTCCATCTTCAGCAGGCTCTTGATATCCATTATCTTCCACTGCAAAACCATTAGGGGGCAAATCAATACCCATTGGTTCTTCCAGTCTCACCTTCTCACCATCTTTGTTAACAAGAAAATCTGTCATTGGATTGAAAAGTAATGTACCAGCAATAGCATATGCAGTAACAATTTCGGGAGAGGCAACAAAGCCATGGGTATTAGGGTTTCCATCATTACGTTTGGCAAAATTTCTGTTAAACGATGTCATAATGGAGTTACGTTCGCCTTTTTCGGCATTGTGTCTTGCCCACTGACCGATACAAGGTCCGCAAGCGTTGGCAAGCACTACTCCGCCAATCTGACTGAAAGTATCAAGAAATCCGTCTCTTTCAACGGTATATCTGACCATTTCTGATCCGGGAGTAACTGTATATTCTGATTTGACTTCAAGTTTCTTTTCGAGGGCTTGACGGGCAATGGAAGCCGCACGGGAGATGTCTTCATAAGAAGAATTTGTACAAGACCCAATTAAACCAACCTCCATATTTTCAGGCCAGTTATTGGCCTTAACAGCTTCGACAAACTTCGAAACAGGTGTTGCAAGGTCTGGAGTGAATGGCCCATTGATATGAGGCTCAAGTTCGGTAAGATCGATTTCAATTAACTGATCAAAATATTTCTCCGGTGACTCATAAACCTCCGGGTCAGCAGTAAGATAGGATTTTATCTTGTTTGCTTCATCTGCAACTTCGGCTCTGCTTGTTCCACGCAAGTATTCTTCCATTTTTGGTCCATAACCGAAGATGGATGTTGTAGCTCCAATTTCAGCACCCATATTGCAAATGGTACCTTTACCAGTGCAAGAAATAGCATCAGCACCAGGTCCAAAATATTCTACTATAGCGCCGGTACCACCTTTGACAGTCAGGATACCTGCAACTTTTAAAATAACGTCTTTAGCTGAAGTCCAACCACTTAGTTTGCCAGTTAGTTTTACGCCTATCAGTTTTGGAAATTTCAACTCCCAGGGCATTCCTGCCATTACATCAACTGCATCAGCGCCACCAACACCAATAGCAACCATCCCCAATCCACCGGCATTGACAGTATGTGAATCAGTTCCTATCATCATCCCACCCGGAAAAGCATAGTTTTCGAGCACAACCTGATGGATGATACCTGCACCTGGTTTCCAAAAACCGATACCATATTTGTTTGAAATACTTGCTAAAAAATCAAAAACTTCTTTATTTGCATCGTTTGCTGTTTTCAGATCTTCAACAGCACCAGCCTTCGCCAGAATCAAGTGATCACAGTGAACAGTGGATGGAACCGCCACTTTCTTTTTTCCTGCCTGCATAAACTGCAGCAACGCCATTTGTGCTGTTGCGTCTTGCATTGCCACCCTGTCGGGATTAAAATCGACATAAGATGCTCCTCTTTGAAACGCTTCTGCCGGCAAATTGTCGGTTAAATGCGCATATAATATCTTTTCAGTAAATGTCATTGGTCTGCCAAGGAGTTTTCTGGCTGCATCTACTTTTGATGGTAAGGCTGCATATAAAGCCTTAATCATGTCTAAATCAAATACCTTCATCCTGATAGTGTTAATTCGTTTCTGTTTCTGTTAATATAATAACAATAAAATCAAGCTTTTAGTGCAAATTTAGATAATTTCTCCGATTAAAATACGGCAACAATCTGAAACTTTATTGTCATTTAGATCCTTACTATTCGTCCATTCCAGACTTTATCCTTGTTAACGATAAGCCGGTAAAAATAGATACCATCGTCTAATAAATTTCCCTGAAAATCATTGCCATCCCATTTCAATTTCATAACGCCGGAACGTGTCATACTGATATTTTTGTGATAAACTAATCTTCCACGGGCATCCATTAATTGAAGGGTGACGTCTTGAGCCTGATCCAACTCAAATACGAAATTCACTGTCGCATTTGATGGATTTGGGTAAACCAGCAAGTTTGGGTAAACAATTTTATTTTCTTCAATATCTACTATTTTACTCACTTTCAATGCGATATCCCGAACCAGGTTGCTAATTGGTACAACAAGCCCTTCGTCTGAACTGCTTGCATATCCTACTGAATCTATATCACCAGTCCAGGAATTATACCACTCAAGTGCGTATTCACCAGAACTAAAAGGCAGGAGTAATTCACCTGAAGATGGTTCAGGTAATTGACCATTTTCATACAAATAATTCCAATTTGAATTTCTGTTATGAATCCACAGCAAGGCTTTACTGTCAGATAAAAGGCCGAATGCCCGAACTCCAGGCAAAAAATCTTCTATTGTTATTTTATTGATCTCCAGCAAGGAAAAGAAACCTCCTCCAATGTTATCAATTTTTATTGTGTGAATTCCTGCTGATACTCCTACAACATATTCAGTGTATGAAGTTGCTGGTTCCTCCAGCACAACAACACCATCAATGCTAATTTGAAGAATGCTTGAAAGTGCCTGAGCACCTGTTTCAACAATTACATACGATGCTGATTCCCAGTTTGAAGTTATTTCAGGTGGTTGCCTTAGAGTTGCAAATAACGATGCCGGGCCAAAGAGTGTCTGCGTCAGGCTGTCGGTTCCAGGAACGATCTGTCCTGTAGTATGAAGCTGGAAGTAACGGGAAGGAGAACGCGCCGATAAGTTGTTATAATTAGGAGTGATTTGCCAGTCATCTGATTGTTGTGAGCGCGATCTGATATGAGTTGGTTGATAGTTTACATCAGCCAGCGCTTCATTTTCCATAAATCGTTTAACAGGTGTAAAAACGGGATAAAGCTGCAAATAATCAATGTAATTTTCCCAAAACCAGGGGACAACAGCAACAGGCGTTCCTGCTAAAGATGACGTCCACAAAGCATTATGTATGGCAATTCCTTCAGGATCCCAAACAACAAGTGAATCGCCAATATGACCTAGTCCAAACTCTCCAACCACCATAGGTTTGTTGTATAATTGTGTGTAAAGTCCTACCTGTCTGAAAACATCCCCTTCAATATCATGAACTTTGTCATAAATATGCATTTGAGTAAAACCAATATCTTCATGCTGCCAAACCTGAGGATTACTTCCGGTAAGGGCAAAACCTACCGAAACCAGGTGTTTGTTGACATCTATAGTTTTTAGATAGCTCGACATTTCATTTCCCCAAGCTGCTACCTCCTGCTTATAATCGCTGTACCAGGGAAAATTATCAGCTTCAGAGAGCAATTCCCATCCCATGAGATTTGTTGCATGTCCCCAGCGGGCATTTAAATAACGAAGCCGGTTACGAAACGCTGACCTAGCCTCAGTGTTTGAGAAAAAGTCCCAGGGATTTTCGCACATGCCTCCATTAGCCAGATTGTAAGGATGTGAAGTCCAATCTTCGGCCGGATAACCAAAATTGAGTTCATTATGAATTGAAAATGCCAACTGCAGATAAATCCCCAATTCTTTCGAAAAATTGAAGATACTATCCATTAGAAAAGCTTCTTTTTGCCGGTTTCCATATTTTTTCAACCCGTCGGGCCACCATTCTATTTGATAACCCCACGGTGTCATCATAAGTTTGGCGAAATTCATCTCGTTATCATGCAATTTTTGCAAATAATAAGCCATATTATCTGTACCATCAGGTTGGTTAGCCCATGCAATATTCTCGCCAACCAGAAAGATGGTCTGGCCTGCATCATTCTTTAGATAATTTGATCCTTCAGGTTTATAAACAAAGCCTCCTTCGGAAGAGTTATTACATTCAAAGATCAAATTAATTAGGCTGTCTGCACCAAAAACATCATTAACTTTGAGTTGATAATACCAGATGCCAACTTCGTTGGGGGTAAATTTTAGTTTCCAGTAAGGGTCTCCTTCTTCTTGTAATTGTCCGTTTTCTAAAGCATAAAAGTGCTGATAGAAATAACCGTCAACCTGAATCAGCTTTCCTGATGGAGCAATAAATGAAGCAGTAAGTTGAATGGAGTCATAATCGTAATGATTTATCACAGAACTATTTAGATCTATACTTAAATCTAACTGTTGATAAAGTAGAACGATTTCAGCAGTTCCCTGAACCTCAATTAACGATGGAGGATCAGAAGCCTTAGCATCGAAACAAAAAACCATTAAGAGAAGAATAAAAAAGCTGGCTTTCATTTTCAAACGTTTATTCAAAAATATAAATAATTCGTAGTCACGAGTCACAAACTATCAATAATCAAGCCGTAAGAAAAAAGTTCCTCAAGAAAACATAATCAATTAGCCAACTTCAAAGGATTGTAAATTTGATGAAACCCAAGTTTTGTTTAATAGATTGCTCTCTCTTTTGTACTTTTGCTTTTGAGAACCAAAATACGTTCCATCCATATCATATACTCAATGACGAAGTTATCGGTAGTTATTGTCAATTACAATGTTGAATATTTTCTTGAGCAGTGTCTTTATGCAGTAAGAAAAGCAATTAAAGACATTGATGCTGAGGTATTTGTCGTTGACAACAATTCAGTTGACGGTTCATTGAAAATGGTGAGAGATAAATTTCCCGAGGTCCTCTTAATTGCCAACAAAGAAAATTCCGGTTTTAGCAAAGCCAATAATCAAGCAATTAAAAAAGCAAAAGGGGAATACATTTTACTTTTAAATCCAGATACTGTTGTTGAAGATGATACTTTTTTAAAAGTTATTGATTTCATGGATGCCCATCCCGATGCCGGAGGCTTGGGTGTAAAAATGGTTGACGGGCAAGGTAAATTTCTACCGGAATCGAAAAGGGGACTTCCAACACCACTAACAGCTTTTTATAAAATTTTTGGATTATCAAAAATTTTTCCCCGATCAAAACGATTTGCCCGCTACCATCTTGGTTTTCTTGATGAAAACAAAACTCATGAAGTTGACGTTCTTGCAGGTGCTTTTATGTTGTTGCGAAAAAGCACACTTGACGTTACTGGCTTGCTGGATGAAACCTTTTTCATGTATGGTGAAGACATCGATTTGTCGTACCGGATAACTTTGGCCGGCTACAAAAACTATTATTTTCCTGAAACCCGCATCATACACTACAAAGGAGAAAGCACCAAGAAAAGCAGTGTAAATTATGTCTTTGTATTTTATAACGCGATGATAATATTTGCGCGAAAGCACTTCAGTACAAAACGCGCGAAAACATTTGCTTTTCTTATCAACATAGCCATTTATTTCAGAGCGTTTCTGGCTCTCTTATCTCGCTTTTTTCAAAAAACCGCACTACCCTTTTTTGATGCCCTTTTCACTATTGCAGGGCTTATCCTGATAAAAAAATACTGGGGTGAATTAACAATTTACAAAGAAGGAGGAGGCTATCCACTTGAATTGGTTGCGGTTGTGATACCGGTTTATATGGGTCTTTGGTCGCTTTCGGTATACCTGAGCGGTGGATACGACAAGCCATACAAGATTAAAAAAGCAATACAAGGGAATCTGGTGGGAACTTTGATAATCCTCGTTTTATACGGATTATTGCCAGAGAGTTATCGATTTTCGAGGGCTTTAATTTTCCTTGGCACTCTTTGGTTTGCAGTTGTTTTAGCAACTAATAGGTTCGTTGGTTTTTTGCTTCACCGTGACGGCTATGTTTTTGGCAATAAAGAAAAGATGCGATTTCTGATTATTGGGAGTCCTGCTGAAGCAATAAGAGTGGAAACCATCCTCAAGAGCACTGCAATAAAAACAGATTTTATTGGTCTTATTTCCTCCGATTCAACTGCCAGAAACTGCGATTCTTGTATTGGGAATATGGATCAGGTGCCTGATATCATAACCATTTACAACATTAATGAAGTTATTTTTTGCTCCAAAGATGTTACACATCAAACCATTATCGACAAAATGACGGAGTGGCACGCTTCAGGTATCAATTATAAGATAGCGCCTGAAGATAGTCTTTCCATAATTGGCAGCAACTCTATCAATACTAAAGGTGACCTCTATACTATTGCTATTCAAGGAATTGACAATGTTAGCAATCGAAGAAACAAACGATTTCTTGATATTATTTTGGCAACAGGATTGTTATTTGCATTCCCTTTCACATTGTTTCTCATTCCCAAAGGACTGACAGCTCTTCAAAATGCTATTAAGGTACTTGTAGGAAAGCTAACATGGGTAGGATATTGCAAAACAGAACATGGAACAAGCAAATTGCCACGTTTGCGTCAAGGAGTTTTAAGCCCAGAAGACGGTTTCATGCATCCAATTACAGATGAGGAATTAAGAAATCGTATAAATCTATTGTATGCCCGCGATTATAGTGTCCTGAAAGACATCAACATAATTAGTAAATCCCTAAAAAAAACGGGCAGGAAGCTTTAGAAAGCTATGTTATTTCATCAATCAACAAGAAAAAGAGCTACCTTTGCGCCCTTGTTCAAAAATAAAGGTTCATTCCAATTATGCTAAGCAGAAGGCATCTCCGCGTAAAAGTTCTCCAGGCACTCTATGCCTACTTTCAATCAGGTAACGCCCGAATTGACCAGGGAGAAAAACAACTCCTCCTCAGTATCAACAAATTATACGAATTGTTTATCTACCAACTCTCGTTTTTGGTGGAAACAACACGTTTTGCTGATTTCCGGCTGGAAGAAAATAAAGGCAAACACCTTCCAACAGCTGAAGATCTGAACCCCAACATGCGCTTTGCTCAAAATAAAATTCTTTCCAAAATAAGTACAAACCGCGATTTTCTTAAAAAAGAACATCTTTATAAGATTAATTGGTCAGAAGAGAAGGAATTGGTACGCCGATTTTATGTTTCAATGCGTGAATCTGATGCATACGAGCAATACATGAGTAAATCTGCCAATAGTATTGAAGATGATAAAAAGTTCGTTCTCTATATCATCGAACATCTTTTCACCGAATTTGAATTGCTTCAAAGCTTCTACGAAGAAAAAAGCATCTTTTTTGTAGATGATTATCACTTAGTAAGTTACTTAGCGATGAAGTTCATCAAATTTATGGACAAGGGCTTTGATGATCTGACACCATTACCCGACCTGCTCAAAACTGAAAAAGACGACGATAACGAAGATCTTGATTTTGTTAAGGTTTTGTTTCGCGAAACAATTCAACATAGTGATGAATGGGGCAAATTGATTGCATCGTCCACCTCTAACTGGGAACTCGAGCGTATTGCCGTAATGGATGTACTGATATTAAAAATGGCTTTAACCGAGTTAACTGTATTTAAATCAATACCAATTAAAGTGTCAATGAATGAGTATATTGACATATCAAAATATTTCAGCACGGCACGAAGCAAAGTTTTTGTTAATGGTATTCTGGATAAACTGATTGTCGACATGAAAGCGAGTGGACAAATCGTTAAAACAGGCCGCGGATTGCTCGATAATTAATTTCTTCACGTTTCAACTAAGATGTTGGGTGGTATTAAATATCAATCACCTGCAATACCATGAAGGGTTTGGCGTTTTGTTCCAAAAGGATTCTAACTACCAGGACGACTTCGTAACATCGTATGAAAAATAAAAAAAAGGTTTTTACCAAATCACAAAAGAAAAAAGAGGAAATAGCCAATACCTTGTCCCATGCGGCTGGAATTCCTATTTCGGTGGCTGTAATAGCATTACTTGCAGTTTTTAGTGCACTTTATGGAAACGTCTGGCATATAGTAAGTTTCAGCATTTTCGGCACTTCCATGTTAATACTTTACATTGCATCAACAGTTTTTCATGCTGTATCGAATCCACGCTTGAAGTATTTCCTGAACAAACTCGATCATTCGGCCATTTATGTTCTGATTGCTGGATCTTATACTCCATTGGCACTCACAACATTACGCGGACCAATCGGTTGGACCTTATTTGGGTTGGTCTGGGCGCTGGCTATCGGTGGAATTGTTTATAAAATTTGGTTTTACAGCCCTAAATACCGAAAATTATCCACATGGCTTTATGTTGCAATGGGTTGGCTCATCATAATTGTGATAGGCCCTGTTGTAAAAAGCTTACCCGACCGTTCACTTTGGCTATTGGTCGCAGGAGGATTAAGTTACTCAGCTGGTGCTCTATTTTATCTTCGAAAAGGCCAAAAATTGTTTCACTTCATTTTTCACCTTTTTGTTTTAGCAGGAAGCATCCTCCATTTTCTGGCTTTTCTTTTGATGCTACCCATTTAATCCTTTGATTTTACCTAATTGGCTCAAATATCATTTGATATTTCTTTGCTTTCTCGACATCAGACTTTAAAAAATGGTCGGAATTGTAAGTGACTTTCAAAAATTTCTCAGTTTGATTACAATAATAAGGACTTGCCGGTATTCCTGATACCCCTGTAGGGATTACTGTATATGAATCGCCTAAATTAGACATATTGAAAATATGACGCTGTGAAGCTCCGTGAACTACATTGAATGGCTTATGGAAGTTATAAGCTTTTGGGTTGACAGTGTGAAAACTACCACCAACTTCATATGGACCTCTGTTAAAATCGAAAATTTTGTCCAGCATTTCAACCTTACCTAGAGGATGTTGTAAAGTTAACCGATGCATTTTACCCCATTTCCACAGGCTCGCATTTTCACCAAAATCATTCGTAAGTTGTTCAATTGTAGCATCATAAGCCTTTCCAACCATTTCTTCAAATGATTCTGTTTCCTCTGAATGAATATCATCCATCCATACTGATGATGGATTTCTCCAGAAAAAATCAAAAACATGACGCATCAAACCACCTGTATAAGATTTAAACAACTCCTCTCCCATTTCATCAGCCATCACATTATGAAGGAATTGAAGATAGAAGATGTCAAAAACTGCTGGAGAAGCTGAATTTGCAGCCATTGATCCATCCCATGATTCCAATTCCTTGAGCATCACTTTTCCATTAGCTGAGAGTCCAGCTCTTTTTTGTATTATCTGCACAATATCCTGAAGATATTTTTGGGCAAAAACTGAAGTCTGATCTCCTTGCATTTCCATAAAATCTTGTACTCCAAGCGATTGTTTCGATTCAAGCATTTGTCTTATTCGGTCGATACGACTCGAGTTATCAAACCAATATCCAATATAATACGGGTAATCTGGTCCAACAGTGCGGTTGTTTGCAGAAGAAACAAACCCCTCAGCAGGATTATAGGTAAAAGGCAATGAATCAAAAGGAAGTATTCCTTTCCATTCATAAAGATCTGTATCGCCAGGGACAAGACTAATTCCATTTCCATTCTCTCTTACAGGCACACCACCAGCTGTCTGTAATCCAATGTTTCCAATCGCATCTGCAAACACTACATTTTGACTTACCGCCAACATTGTTGTGAGAGCGTGTCTGAAATCATTCCAGTTTTTTGCATGATTAAGCAAGTAAACACTTCTAAGCTCGTTGCTGTAATCATTTCCTGTCCAACGCATTGCAACAACTTCATTATCAAGTTCCTTAAAACCGGAAATCACAGGGCCATGATGCGTAAAACGAATTGTCCTCTCAATTGTATCGCCACCCTTAACAGCAATTTTTTCAATTTTCACTTTCATTGGCTTCCATTCACCCATGTAAAAATACTGATCAGGATGCTGTTCATCTACTTTTTCAACAAAGAAATCCATTTCATCCACGTATAAGTTCGTCATTCCCCAACCTATACTATCGTTATGTCCATTGATGATGAAAGGTGCGCCGGGAAGTGCCACTCCGGTTACATTAAGTTTCCCTTCGACTACCTGATGAATCTGATACCAAATTCCAGGTGCGCCAAAGCCAAGATGCATATCATTAGCCATCAAAGCTTTACCATTATCGCTCTTTTTACCGGTAACGGCCCAGTTATTGCTTCCGTTAACAATTTCGATACTCAAATCAGATAATACCGCATTTCCATTCAACAGCGCAAAAGTGCTGGTATCGGCGTAAGTGTGCGTATGGACATAAGTGGTTTGAAACTTTAAATCAGGAACCAACTCATTCCAATGGGCTTTGTCCAGTTTTGAACGCAGCTGATGAAGCATAACTTCGTTTTGCCATGAGCCCGATAAATCCCAGGCCATATATCCAATAAGGTTTATTGTATGAAAAGGTTGCCATGGCTCTGGCTTATATCCAAGAATGGTAAACTCAGGAGGCAACTTCGATCCTTGTTGTTCAATATACTGATTGATACCTTCAGCGAAAGCATTCAGATGCTGTACTATACTGTCATCAGTGCGTTCAAGGACCATTCTGGATTTTTCCGTCATCTGCAAAGCGCGCAGTAAATGATCTGTTTTAACCATATCTGCTCCGAAAATTTCTGAGAGGCGACCCATAGTCACCCTTCTTAATAAATCCATTTGCCAAAGGCGATCCTGAGCCATAACATAGCCACTAGCAAGATAAAGGTCGTGTTCGTTACTTGCATAGATGTGAGGCATCGCGTTCTCATCACGGATCACTGTTACCTTTTCTGTAATTCCTGTCAAGGCAATATTCTCACTATAATCAGGTAATGCTCTTGTTGAAACAACACGAACAACGATAACAATTGCCACTCCCAGGAAAGCAATAACAATTAGAGTAATTATTGCAATTTTCTTTAATATTTTCATTGTCAATAAATTAGGTAGACGATTTATCCTCTGTTACGGCTTCTGCTTCTGCAGGCATTTTAAGTAGCATTTCATCCAAAAAGCTACGCATCGCCATACTAAAAGCTCTCATACGTTCTGCAATAACCAAATTAAGACCCGTTACTGCTTCGTTACCATTTTCCTGCCGAACGACTTCAACGATATTTTTAATTTCAGAAGTTTCATTCGCTTCAATTGTAGGGTCTTGAACCAATCGGTATGGGATGAACTCAAGCAAAGCCTTATTACAATCTATCGATTTCGCGGCTGCTTCTTTTGACAAAACATCATAAATAAAGCGATCAGTAAAAGCAATTGCTGGATAGGGATTTGTCAAAGCAATCATAAATGGATGATTCATATCCTGATTATCATGTGCTTTACGCAATTCCTGCCATTGAAACTCTTCAAAAACAGTGTGTTTGTTCGAAACCAATTGAATAGCATTAGTGCGGCTTTGTTTCCAACCAAGCATAGCTTTTATATTGATCCAAATCATTTTCCAGGCACTCACTGCCGGGAGTGGTTTGCTGTGATAAGGCATCGATAAGTCACCGACATAATGCATCGCCCAGCCCATAAAACGCCAACCCCAATAATCTTCTCCTTGTTTGAAAGCAAATAATGACAAGGATTTATAGAGGTTGATCCGATAATCAACGTAAGTACGCTTTAAAATTGGTCCAAAAAAATAAACAATATCTGCTTCATGATAAAATCCCATGTGAAAAGGTGCTTGGCTGCTATACTCCAGTTTTGGGTTTCCAAAAGGCTGGTTTCCAAAACCATAGGTTGCACCATACTCAGTATCATTATCATCAAAAAGTCCAAGATCGAACCCATAGTCAGGCTCATCAGTAGCTGTTATCATCACATCAAATGCCGGAATAGTCGATCCCTCGTTGAGCCAAACATAATTTGAGTTACTCATGATTCCCAGATCTTTTAGAGTGGTTATATCCTGCGGAAGGGCTTTCTCCAATCCAAAATCAGCTTGATGAGACAGAAGATGAAGATATAATGGCAATTTTGCATGCGGATTGATACGTATGGCGGTTAAGAAGCGATGCTTGATATCTTCACCCGCACCTGTAGCTTTGAAGGTTAAAGCTTCAGGTCGTGGAGAATAATTTGGTAAATTTTTTACTGACCACTCCTCCTGAGATTTTAAAAATTCTTCAAGAGCACGCTCATTCTTTACCAGAAATGACTCCAATGACCGAACTTCAATTGCTTTACGATTGTTCCAGACAGGTAACCCAGCGAGTGAAGGCCCTACGAGCATTGGATGCTCGGTCCATCCAAATGTTTTTAATGATCCACAAAAAGAAAAAATGATAGCTGTAAGAAGAAGCACTGAAGTTTTTCGCATTGTATTTATTTATGGGTGCAATAGTACTAAATGTTCTGAAACAATCATATATACAAATGAACTTTCATAGATAAGATCAGTAACCAGGTTAGAAATGAGACATATGATCTTATTATTCCAATTATCATGATCAAACCACTTAATATTGTCTTCAGAAAAAAATAATACAGGCACAAAAAAACCTGATTTACTTGAAATAAATCAGGTTCTTAAAGGCATATTGTATTTCTATTCTACCCCAAAAAACTTCAGGTTTGCACTAAGGGCATCCTCCATTTTCTGTTTAAAATCCTTCATTTCTCTTTTCTCTGCAATCTCTGACAGGCGCTGTAATACTGCCATTGCTTCCTGCATATTCGTGTCATAATACTGGCTGTATTTTCCTTTCAAACTGGTATAATAACGTAAGTCATCCAAATAACGATCAGCAAGATTGTCCATCACTGAAAGCGCTTTTGCAGGTGCACCGGCATCAAAATAAATATCTATCCAGGGTAACATAAAATAATCGAAAGGGATTTTTTTATGAGGAAAAAATTCAAGACTCTTATCCAGAGCTATAATTGCTGAATCTTTCTGACCTTCATTAAGAAGTGCCTGAGCAAGACGCATATAGCTTTGTTTAGCTAAAGCTGAATTTCTAAAACTCTCGCGATCAATTGTAACTCCAGGAGCTTCCAGATTTCCCCATCTTGCCTTATTAATGAGCAAGTCATAAGAGCCTTTTGCATAAACACCACCCATATTTTTATAATATTCGGGTGCTAAAACAGGCATAAACTTGTAAACTACACCTTCCATGTGACAATATTTGTCCACATTGAAAACTTTACTCACCGAATTAGGATTAGCAAAATATATCGGACGTTCCCAATTATTTGAAGCGATCAAATCCAAAAGCATCAAGTCATTTTTGTATAATCCATTTTGAGTTACTTCCCATTCAATAACATCAACAATTAAATGTTCCAGTTCTTTCGGAACAATACCACTGCGAATTACTGCGGCTTTATCAACAGTAAGCTTGAGTTTTTTGGTCGGGAGGTAATTGATTTTTTCACCGGATTGTAAAGGAACTTTTGTTTGTTCACTTTCATCGGCAACAAAATTAATTGCCTCTTTAAGTTCGACCGGGCCTGCAACCCGTTCAAGAACAGGAGTATACTCATTAATACCTTTATTGTATTGTTCTGGTGTTAATGTTAATCGCAAACGTTCCGATTCATAAACTTTTTTACCGAGCTGATGCACATACCAATCACCCGATGCTAGCATGTAATTTACAACCCTCATGTCTGTACGGAAATTTTCAACCTCCTGAACATACCACAAAGGGAAGGTATCATTATCACCATTGGTAAAAATTATAGCATTCTTATCGCACTGAGCCATATAATTCATTGCAAAATCCCGGGCAGGATACTTGCCTGAGCGATCATGCCCTTCCCAACCTTCAACAGCCATAATACCTGGAACAAGAATTAAGGTAACAGCACCAGTTGCAAGAGCTACTGTTGTTGTTTTTTTCATGTATTTGGAGACAAGATCAAAGAGATAAAGTACGCCAAATCCTATCCATATTGCAAAGGCATAAAATGAGCCGGCATAAGCATAATCCCTCTCTCTAGGCTGATATGGCGTTTGATTCAGATACACTATGATTGCCAGACCCGTCATAACAAACATCAGAAATACAATCCAGGTATCATGTGAATGACGTTTCAAGTGGTAAAAAAGACCAGCAAGTCCAAGTAATAATGGAAGGAAATAAAAACGTGCCCTTGTGGGACTTTTCATACTCTCGGGCAAATTCGATTGATCGCCCAGGCGGGCACTGTCAATAAAATTAATGCCACTGATCCAATTTCCGTTTTCAATTTCACCCTGACTCTCCACATCATTCTGTCGTCCGGCGAAATTCCACATAAAATACCTGAAATACATATGTGTAAGCTGGTAACCAAAGAAATAACTTAGATTCTCACCAAAAGTTGGTCTGTTAACTACTTCAGTACTGCCATCTCCTTTAGTAACCCTGATAGGGATTCCTTTATTACCTCCATATTGTTTATAAATGGAGATATGGCTTTGTTTCTGATTACTCCACATGCGTGGAAAAACAGTAGTAAAACGTTCGTCATACACAGGTTTTGTGCCACGACGATTATCAGTAATGATATATTTACCTGATTTTTTATCTTTAAGATAAACCGGCGATCCATCATTGTAATCAACAACAGGAGCACTGTAATACTGTCCGTAAAGTAATGGCCAATCGCCATATTGTTCTCTGTTAAGATATGATAGCAATGAAATGGCATCACTTGGTTCATTTTCGTTAATCGGAGTATTGGCATTCGCACGAATAACAATAAGGAAGAAAGAAGAATACCCTATCAAAATGAACATAAGTGAAAGAATAATGGTATTAAAAACCACCTTTCCTTTCAGACGTGTGTAATGTAAACCGAAAACAATTGCTGAAATAATAATAGCGAAATAGATTACTGTTCCGGTGTTGAAAGGCATCCCGAGTGTATTTACAAAAAACAACTCAAACTTACTTGCCACATTTACTATCTGAGGTATCAGAAAACTCATTATGAAACCCAAAATCGCCAAAGAGGCCAATCCGGAATAAATGAATCCTTTTACACTTGGTTTGTACCTCTTGTAATAGTATACATAAACAATTGCTGGCAGAGCAAGGAGGTTAAGTAAGTGAACACCAATCGATAAACCTATCAGATAGGCAATGAAAATCAACCAGCGGAAGTTATGGGGCTCATCTGCTACCCGCTCCCATTTCAATATGGCCCAGAAAACGACAGCTGTAAAAAAAGATGACATCGCATAAACTTCTCCTTCAACTGCAGAGAACCAAAATGAATCACTAAATGTATATGCTAATGCGCCAACAACTCCTGCAACTAACACTGCATACTGATTTGCTTTATTGTCGGCATCAACTCCCTGCATCATAAACTTACGTGCCAATAGGGTAATTGTCCAAAACAAAAACAAAATAGTGAAACTGCTTGACAATGCTGACATAGCATTAATCATCAAAGCTACTTTGCTTGCATCGCCAAAAGCAAACAAACTAAAGAAACGTCCTAACATTTGAAACAATGGTGCCCCCGGAGGGTGACCTACCTGCAATTTATACGCAGTAGCAATATATTCACCGCAATCCCACCAACTCGCTGTGGGCTCAAGTGTCAGAAAATATACGATGGTAGCGATTAAGAATACGCCCCAGCCTGTTACATCATTCAGTCGTTTAAAATTCATTATTCAGATATTTAAAGAAATGTGCATGAAAACAAATGAAACAAAGCACAAAAATACGTTTTAGTTTTCAATTTCCATTTTTGAATTACTATGGAGTGGTTCATTTAACAATCGTTCTACAATTTTAACAATTTGTGGATTGATATTACTGAACTGAAAGTGGAGAAAATTACTACACTTTACTCACCGGAATGGTAAAGCTAAACGTTGAGCCTAAACCGATTGTACTTTTCACAGTGAGCTTGCCACCCATTCTTTCAACAAAGTCCTTCACAAGTATCAAACCCAGACCAGAGCTAGGTTCGCCATCTGTACCTTTTCGCCCTGTTGTTTCAACTGCGAAAAGCTGATTGATATAATCTTGAGCCATACCAATGCCATTATCAACAACACTCACACGCGCATAGAGTCCTTCCAAAAGGACTTCAATTTTTATAGAGCCTTCGTGTGCAGTAAACTTTATTGCATTTGATATGAGGTTGCGCAACGCGGTTCCCAACATGCCGGCATCAGTGAAGACAATTAATTTGTTTTGAACATCCATCTCAACGCGGATCGATTTTATGTTAAGCTGCGTTTGGTAGTAGTTTAAATTTTTAAGAATTATTTCTTCCATTTTAATAAATTCTGGAACAAAATGGATGGTTCCACGTTGAATCCCAGACCAAGAAAGCAAGTTTTCGAGTAACTCTGCGACACTTTTGGCAGCTCTGTGCATTGAATTTGCAAGGTTCTTTAACTCAGCCGAATCAATATCATACGAATCTTCTGCAAGAATTTCTGTCAGAAGTAAAAAAGAATTAAAAGGACTCCTTAAGTCATGTGCAATCACAGAAAACAATTTGTCTTTTTCTGTATTACTTTGTCTTAAATTTGATTCTTTTTCAATAAGTTTTTCTTCCAAATGCTTCAGATCAGTAATGTCACGCGATACTCCAGCCAGTCCGATTATTTTTCCAGCCGCATCACGTAGTGGCACTTTGGAAGCTGTGAACCAACGCCATCCGTTAGAAGTTTTGATATACTCCTGTTTGCTGACCAAAGAAATGCCTGTTCTCATTAATCGCTTCTCGTCTTCCATCGCTATCTCAGCGTGATGGTTATCAAAAAAGTCAGCGTCAGTACCTCCTATAGCCTGAGAAGGATCTGTTAATCCCAAAGTTTTTGCCTGCGCTTTGTTAACCCGAATAAAACGGCTATTCAAATCTTTGAAGTAAATCGTATCAGGAATATTATCCATTAACGACTGAAGCAAATCGCGTTCTCTTTTGAGCGAATCTTGCATATGTCTTCGATCGGTAACATCTTCAATATATCCTTCCAGATAGAGCACTTCGCCATTACTTCCAAATACAGGCCTGCCCCGCTCCCATACCCATCGAACTGAACCATCCTTGGCATAAATCTGATACTCTGCCTCAAAATCCAGTTGTTTATCTATGCATTCCGTCCATTTCAACCACAGCTTATCCTGCCATTCATTCAGAATAATTGAATTGAAAGTTTTTCCATTTTTAACAAAATCTTCAGGTAAATAGCCCGTAACACGCTGAGAACCAAAACTTGCAAAAATCATGTTATAATCCATTGTAGCATCACAGCGATACATCATACCTGGCAGAAATTGCACCATCGCTGTTAGCATTCGTTGCTGATCAGCAAGAGAGCTTTCTAAAACCTTCCGAGAACTAATATCCTGAAAAAATCCAAATACCATTGACGAACCATCCGAACTCAATAACCTGTTTGCCGTAATGGCAACCTGTATTAAACTGCCATCTTTACGCTTTCTAATGGTTTCTTTATAAACCTTTTCTCCACTAAGAGCATTGTTCCTTAATTTCTTTCCCTCCGACAGAAATTCGTTTGGTATAATTAGTTCCATTCCGTTGGCTGCTAAAAACTCTTCATGCGAGAACTGAAACATCTGAACCAAGGCATCATTACAATCTACTATTTGCTCTTTCTCATTCAGCAATACTGCTCCAAACGGCAGATTTTTGAAAAGCGAATGAAAGTGCTTTTTCTCCTTTTCAATTTGATTACGAATTTCAAGAAAATACCTGATATCCTGATAAATACCAAAAACACGCCGCTCACCCTTCTCAGTAAAAATAGGGATGCCAGTAACTGACACGTCAACTATTGATCCGTCAGATCGCTGACGCTGAGTTTCTTTGATGACAGTTTCACCCGAATAAACAGCCTCACTTATTGCACTGCCATCTGATTTCATCCTTTCGGGGACAATCAGATCATTGATATATCTTCCTTTAACAGCTTCTGCTTTATAATTGAAAAGGGTTAAAAAACCGTTATTCGTATCAATAACCTGATCCTTTTCATTTAATACCACCATGCCAAAAGGCACACTTTCAAGCAATTGTTTGAAATAATGTTTCTCGGCCAGAATGTCTTTATGAAGCACATTTAATTCTTTAGCAGGTTCACATGTAGCTATAAATAGTTCTGTATCATTAGAATAATCGAACTTTCTTAATTTTAATCTAACCTTGCTTAATTCGGAAAATTCACGAAATGCAGCATCAATTTCAAGTGTATTACTTTTGGAAATACGTTGAATGAAATCTAAAGATTCTATCAAAAAAAGGGAACTAATTAGTGACCCTGTTATGATATTTTCTTTGATCAGAAATTTCTCCTCAAATGCATTATTTACATAGATAATTTCACCCGTGACCTTAAAAATTATCAAGGGATCAGGTAAAAAACCATAATACTTGAAGTCAGAAATCTTTATTTCCTGCTGTTCCATTGAATACAATTAATAATTTGGCGAAACAGAAAAGGAGTTTGTTTGTCAATTAGAATTCAAAATTAGCAAAAAAACAAGACGCTTTTGGAGAATTATAAGTTGATCGTGCTATATGCATGAAATATTATCGTTTTGCCAATTTTTATTCACGCGAAAAAACTTTGTTGCGTAAAAAGTGATCAAGGCAAACGATAGCTGCCATAGATTCTACTATGACAACAGCGCGCGGGACAACACAAACATCGTGTCTGCCTTTAGCTTTCATTACCACCTCGTTTCCTTTTTTATCAACTGTTTCCTGATCCTGCATAATTGTTGCAACAGGTTTAAACGCCACTTTAAAATACACTTCTTCCCCATTTGTTATGCCGCCTTGAATTCCTCCGGATCTGTTTGATAAAGTCTTTATACGACCATTTTCCATAACAAAACGATCATTCTCTTCTGAGCCCTTCCGTTTTACACCTTCAAAACCAGATCCATATTCAAAACCTTTAACCGCATTGATGCTTAGCATCGCTTTTCCAAGATCGGCATGAAATTTATCAAATACAGGTGCTCCTAATCCAGCCGGCAACCCTTTTATATGACAACTTATGACACCTCCAAGGGTATCTCCTTCGGCTTTTGTCTCCTCAATTAATTCTTGCATCTTATCTGAATAAACCTCTATTGGGCACCTTACCAACGATTTCTCAATACGTTCCTTTTGAGGTAAGTCAGTTAAATAATTTGGGAGTTCAATTGTACCAATTGCACTTACATATCCGGTTATATTAATACCAAACATGCTAAGATACTGTGCGGCAATGGCTCCTGCAACAACCCTCGAAATTGTTTCACGTGCTGATGATCGCCCGCCACCCCGATGGTCACGTATGCCATATTTTTGTTGATAGGTATAATCAGCATGTGAAGGACGAAAAACATCCTCCAGATGATTGTAATCAGCCGATTTTTGGTCTGCATTCCAAACAATAAATGCAAGTGGGGTTCCTGTCGTAATGCCGTTCATAATGCCAGAAAGCACCTCTAAACGGTCGTTCTCCATTCTTGGAGATGCAAGATGCGATTGCCCAGGTTTTCTGCGATCCAACCATTGCTGGATTTGATTCAAATCGAGCCGTACACCTGCAGGAACTCCATCAATAACGCCTCCAATCCCCGGACCATGCGACTCTCCAAAGGAGGTTAATCTGAAAACCTCGCCAAATGTATTTGCTGCCATCGGTAATAAAGTTAAAAAGTTAGTTTAATAATGAGTTGAAAACGATTCACTTACAAAATGAGGTAAATGATCATGATTCACGGAACAGCGTCTAAAATTCAAAAAAAATCTTTTTTTTCACCTATCCAAATCATTGAGTAAAGATAAAGTAATTTTGCAGGTTCAAAAGTATAACTGATGAAGGCATTTTTTCTCTTAATATTTGTTGTTTTTAGCTTTTCATATTCGTTCAGTCAACGCATCACAAAGCAAGAAAAAGCATTGATTAAGTCGGAATCATCATCTACACATTTATACGTTACACAATCAACCATTCCAAACGATCTTAAAGTCCTTCGGGTCTATAGTTTTCAGATATCAAATCCAAAACGTAATATTTGGGAGAAGCTCAGTAAACGAATGATAGCTACACTTCAACATCCTGATCATAAAGGTGTTGGAATTGCAGCGCCTCAAGTAGGGATCAACAGAAGAATTGTTATCGTTCAACGATTTGATAAAGAAGAAAAACCATTTGAAACAATAATTAATCCTGAAATTTTAAATTCATCCGATTCACTTTGGAAACGAATTGAAGGATGTTTGTCCATTCCGGAAATTCGTGATACAGTTGAGCGCAGCTGGGAAATTACTGTCAAATATTCAACCATTGATGGTAAAATTAAACAAGAAGTTGTTTCAGGTTTTACAGCAAGAATTTTTCAACATGAAATTGATCATTTGAATGGGGTTCTATTTACAGATTATATTAAACCCACTAATAAAGAGTAATAAATATGAAAAAACTACAAGCGATTAGCATAATCAAAATAAGTCTTTTGATGATTATTGCTATAATTTTTGTACAATCATGTACCGATGAGGAAATCATTACCGAATATCCATATCACGAAATTTCGGAAAAATACCAGGCTTACACTGCGTTCGATTCGGGTAGCTATTGGGTCTACCAAAAAACAACTGCTACCATCAATAATATCGATACAGTGAAAATCACAAAAGTGAACCTCGACAGGAGATTTCATACTGATATCACAACGACTGGATATTTTTATGATGCCATTGAGCAATCGTTGTCATCGACCTACATAGGCCTTGAAAAAGCAGAAACTTCAGCAGGTTCACCCTTTAATAATTCCACAATGAATGAAAATTATCGGATATTCTTCAACAACGGCAGCTATTACAGCGTTTTCATTCCCAAATATCCACTCGATAGTGTGCAATTACTAGGCGATGCCGAAGGCAATTATCAAAATCTGGCATTTCATAATCAACTTGAGATTCAGGGAAGATTATACACAGATGTGTTTCACACTCAAGTAGTTTTCAATGTAGGACAAGTAGATCAAGGTATAATGGAGTTCTTTTTTGCAAAAGACTTTGGATTGGTTAAGTATACAAAAAAGCAACTTATCAACGATATTCAGATCAACGATGAATGGGTTCTAACGAATTCGATGCTAATACGAATACCCTGATAGAAGTTATGCCTCTATCTCCGTAAATCTAATCTATTAAGAGCCTCAATAGCAAGAGGATGATTGCTTTCGCGCCTGAGAACCTCGTTATAAATTTCACGTGCATTCATAAACTGCCCCAGTTCTTCCAAAGCTCTGCCTTTGTTGTACAGAGCATCCACATAATTTGGATCGTTTATTAATACTTCATCAAAAAATTGAATCGCTTTCTCGAAATTATTTAAATAAACCAGCTGAAGGTAGCCGATGTTAAATAAAACATATTTATTCTCAGGCAAAAGTTGCAGAAGGGTATCATAATGTTTTAAAGATTCTTCAACCCTTTCATTATCTTGTAGATACAGAGCTAACTGGTACCGGGCATCGTAAGCTTCAGGAAACTCACGAATAGCCTTTTCAAGATATTGCGCAGCCAGATTATTCCTTTGAATGGTATAAATTTTGCCAAGCTGTATCAAAGGTTCTAGAAATAATTCCCTTTGATCAAGAGAGAACTGAAAATTTCTAATTGCATTGGTGGTGTCGTTTTTGGCAAGATAAATAAGTCCTTTTACAAAATGTGCATCCGGATTTAATTGTTGCATGTTGAGCGACCGGTCAGCATACATCATTGCTGTAGTAAAATCTTCTAATAACAGGTTCAATTCAGCCAATCGAAAATAGGGTACTGAATTTTCGGGATCTATTTCAACTGCTTTCTGCAATGCGCTATTACACCCGTCAGGCTGTCCCATCTTTAGATAAATTTCAGCTAAAGTTAAAAAAAGCGCCTGATCCTTACTATTTTTCTGCAAGGCTTTATTGATGTCATTCAAGGCCAAAGCCACTTCATTTTGTGAAAGATAATAACTGGCGCGCTGATTATATAAAGAAACATTGTTGCTATCTCCCTCGATAAGCAAAGAAAGTCGCTCTAATTCAGTATTTTCAGCGGGTTTTGCTTCATTAACCTTTGGTCCTTCTGTGCATGAAAAAAGAGACAGAACGAACAAAGCCAGAACTAATAAGTTTATTTTCATTAGATAGATAATTAAAAACTGTATTGAGGCATCATCAGGTAATCATACAAAAAACACAACCGCCAAATCTGTTGAAAAGGCGGTTGCAAGTATTTAACTATCTGATATTATGCATTCTTCTCAAGAGCTTCCCTGATTTTTACTTCGAGTTCATCAGCCAATTCCGGATTTTCTGTGATTAAATTTTTGACAGCATCTCTTCCCTGCCCTAAACGCGTTTCACCGTAACTGAACCATGAACCACTTTTTTTGATTATGTTAAACTCAACACCGAGATCAATGATTTCTCCTGTTTTTGAAATCCCCTCACCATAAATGATGTCAAATTCGGCTTTTCTAAAAGGTGGCGCTACTTTATTCTTGACAACTTTAACTTTTGCCCTGTTACCTGTAACATTTTCACCTTCTTTTATTTGACTTACTTTTCTAATATCAAGTCGAACTGAGCTATAAAATTTCAGTGCGTTGCCACCAGTGGTTGTTTCCGGATTACCAAACATTACACCAATTTTATCACGTAATTGATTTATAAAGATACAAACCGCTCCCGTTTTACTTATGGTAGCAGTGAGTTTTCTCAAGGCTTGTGACATGAGTCGTGCCTGAAGCCCCATTTTTGAATCGCCCATTTCACCTTCAATTTCACTCTTTGGGGTCAACGCTGCTACTGAGTCAATTACAATAACGTCAATTGCTCCTGAGCGAATTAGGTTTTCTGTTATTTCAAGGGCTTGCTCTCCATAATCAGGTTGGGAAACCAATAAATTCTGAATGTCAACACCTAATTTCTGTGCATAAAATCTGTCAAAGGCATGCTCAGCATCGATGAAAGCAGCAATTCCTCCTGCTTTCTGAGCTTCAGCAATTACGTGTAAAGCCAAAGTTGTTTTTCCAGAACTCTCTGGTCCATATATTTCTACCACTCTACCTTTAGGCAAACCACCAACTCCTAAAGCAAAATCAAGTCCTATCGAACCCGTTGAAATGGATTCAATCCTTTCAATAGCATTATCACCTAATTTCATGATACTGCCCTTTCCGTATGTTTTCTCAATATTCCCAAGGGTTGATTCAAGGGCTTTAAGTTTTTCCAAACGCAACTTATCGGCGTTTTCCTTAACTTTCTCTGTTGTCATAGTTTCAAGCGTGTAAATTAATAATTTGATTGGTATGATCGTCAGTCTTGACTTTCTTTATAATATCTTCAATAAAACCCTCTTCGTTGATTATGAAGGTTGTCCGAATAAGTCCCTCATACTCTTTACCATACATATTTTTCTTTCCCCAGGCTCCATATGATTTTATAATTGACAAATCAGGGTCAGCAATTATTGGAAAAGGTAAATTGAACTTCTCAGAAAATTTTTTGTGTGATTTCTCGTTATCCGGACTAACGCCAATTACCATGTAACCCTTTTCAAAAAGTAATTCATAGTTATCGCGCAAATTACATGCCTCTTTCGTACAACCTGGTGTATCGTCCTTAGGATAAAAATATAAAACTATCTTTTTCCCTTTAAAATCAGCTGATTGTATCTGCTTTCCATTTTGATCAACTCCATAAAAAGGAGGAGCTGTTTCACCCTTTAAAATCATTTTAATATGTTTTTGAAGATTAACAAAAATAATAATATTTCTGCCTCAATAACATTTGAAATGATTATTTTGTTGATGGACTGCTACTATTTTTAATATACCAATCGCAAAGAAATGTGATGGAACATAATGAACACTGAGGCGTTCTTGCTTTACATATATACCTTCCGTGCAATATGAGCCAGTGATGTGCTTTAGGTATAATTTCATCAGGGAGATACTTTACAAGCTGCTGTTCCGAATCCAGAGGATTCCTAGCTTTCCTTGTTAATCCAATTCGCTCTGCCACACGAAAAACATGTGTGTCGACTGCCATTGCAGGTTTATTGTATACCACCGAAGCAATTACGTTTGCAGTTTTTCGTCCAACTCCTGGTAACTTTTGTAATAAATCAATTGAATCAGGAACTATGTCATTGAAATCGTTATGGAGGCTTTTTGCCATACCTATAAGATTCTTTGACTTGTTGTTGGGATAACTACATGATTTAACTTTTTCAAAAACCTCTTCCTGCGTAGCCATAGCAAGGTCAGCAGCAGTTGGAAATTTAGCAAAGAAGGGAGGAGTTATTTGATTAACACGTTTATCGGTACACTGAGCTGACAAGATAACCGCAACCAATAACTGGTAAGCATTATCAAACAACAATTCTGTTTCTGCCACAGGCATATGCTGTTCGAAGTGTTCGATAAAAGCCTCAAACTTCTTTTGTAACTTCAAAATATCAATGGAATAAGGTACTAATTGTAAGCTAATTCCAATGCAATTCCGCTACTACTTCGTTTTATTTCCAATGAAGCAGAATACCATAAAAGCGCCTTAAGAGTGGCTTTATTAGCATTTTGATTCTTGTTTTTCCTCAGAGAACGAGCAATTCGTTTTTCCAAATGAACTAAGTCGTTTGCTTCGTTGGTGGAAAATAATGTTTGATGGGTAGAATTATTCTTCATACATAATTATTAAATGAGTAATATACCGAAAAACGGAGGAAAAGTTAAATTAGTATGTAGAATGTAAAAAAAACAAAAAAACCCCACACGTTACGTATGGGGTTATCTGTAAGGGGCGGCGACGACCTACTTTCCCACATTTTACT
>CAYXCZ010000040.1:0-37469 GCA_964463695.1 uncultured Lentimicrobiaceae bacterium
ATGATATTCTTTATATCGAAAACATGAACCTCGCAATGGACATTAAAATCCTCATATACACCGTACTTATTGTCTTGCAAGGACGTGGTAAGTAGTTTGATGCATCAATATAACCTAGGATTATAAATAATTCTTACCAATTCATTTAAATCACCTGGTAACAAATTACTTTGTTTCCGCTACCGGTAATCAACTGAATTTCCTCTGTTCCATAAAGACTGCCTACCGTAAAAGGGGTATCGTATTCAAGTCCTGAACTGATAAGCATCCGGCCATTTTTGTCAATCAAGTACACCTCTTTTGCTGTATCATCCACAACACACAACATTCGTTGACCTTGAGAAACAGGATAAAATCTGGGAGCTGTAAGTATCTCATTTTTAAAGCTATATTCGAACAACACTTTCCTGAAACGGTCAAAAATCAGCAATTTATTCCCATCAAGGAAAATGAAATCCACTGATCGGTTTTGAGTAAAATCCTCATATAAAAAGTAATGATTAGCAGAGTAAGTGCCAAAATCAGTCGTTGACATCAAACCTGTACCGCTGATATACAAAAGTTTACCTTCCTTATTTGTAGTAATAAGAACTCCTTTTGAATTCGTTCTGTTGATATAAACCGGCGCATTCTTCGATTTTTCAATAATTCCTTTCGGACTTATGCGCTGTCTTCCATTTCTGTCAGTAATGCGAATATCACCCGAGACATCGGTAATTACAGCAAACTCAAGTTTACCAGCAGAAAGCTGCTCAACAGCCTTATCAACAAGGTCAAACGACCGTGGTTTTTCCCAACCAGACGTCTCTCTTCCACTGATATCATAGCTGTATGTTACTTTATCCGAACCACTTATAATTATTTGATAATTTTGTTTACCACTATCTTTTCTCAAACTCAAGCCATTCGTTGCCTGTGATCTGAGCCTTACAGGAAAACCATTTGCATGATTGCCTTTATGATCAATGAGATGAATCGAACCTGAAGTGTTGAACAACAGGAACTTCTTCGCGCTTTTTGATACTTCAACCGAATATACTTCACTTAGAACTGGTGAACTTAGCTGCTTTTTCCACAAAATATCACCTTCAGGCGATAAGAAGTGGAGTGTATTTTGTTCATCAAACACAACCACGTTTTTCCGTGACGACCCCATCTCATCCACCAGAAATGCCTTTCCTGAAACTGCAGCATCCAGTTCGGTTTGCCAGGCTATCATTCCTTCTTCCTGGTAATCAGGATTATGTCGCAATACCATATTCGAATAAATCATCGAACCAGCAACAGAGTACTGCATGGCAAACGCTTCGAAAGACCCCAGATTCTGACGATTCCGGTTTAGATGGTATCCCAAAGCCGGATCCAGGAAACTATTAATTAAATCAAGTCCTTCTCTGATGTTGCCAAAAAGCAGCAGATTTGAATTGCTGCTCAAGTGGTTGGAGAAAACCTTGAAGTTATCACTGCTGATCAATGTCCTGCCTTTTTGATAAAATCGCACAACTTGCTCCACAGCTGTTACATTGTTGCCAATAAGCAAATAATTTCCAACAATCTGGTAGTGGAACATATATATAGGCGCAAAAGTTTTTCCAAAAAGAGTAACCATCATGTTAGATAACAAAGGATCCCCTACCCTTCGAACCTCGGTGTCGCGAAGTGGTTGACTCAGCAGCTGCAATGTTGCTTGAACAGCTTCAGCATCTGAGAGTGTGGCAGCAACAAACACTTTATCATCTTTATCACCGGGCCGAAAACCTATAGCTATTTCAGAAGTGACATAATCCCTGAAATTTTGTTTCAGATCAAGGCTTGCATGCACTGATAAGGCCTGCAAGCGGGCAGTATCATCCATTGTCCCAAAAAACAAGGGAAGGTCACTCAATCCGAAGTGCAAGAAAAGTCTGGTGTCGTAGGGCAACACATTGAAAAGTGAGGCAGGAACCGGCTCTTGTCCTTTAAAATTCTGAAAAAAATCATTGCTTTCTGGTAAGATGAATCCGTTAAAAAGGAGTTCCTGCGCTTTCATATTCATATCAAAAGCCGACCAGCTGCCGCTCTTACGGATAATATCGGCAGCTAATTGTTTGTATGGCTCAGCTGCATTTGTTTGAAAAAGTTGCTCTAGCTTTTTGTGTTGCAGATACACGTAAGCATCTGCCTGCTTCCCTGATGTTGCCTTTAACCGAATGAAATCCTGATTTTGAAGCAACCCGGTTTTGCTTTCGAGTTGCATCAGTGCCAGTTCAAAACTCTTTCGGTCGTAACTCGCTATTAACAAACCATTTGTGATACAATAACTCAATTGGTTTTGCTTTCTTTTGTCGACAAGTGTTGCTGTTTTGTACGACCCGAACTGTCGCTCAATCACGCCCACATTCGTTCCATAAATGCGTGATGCATTTTCAGAAATCTCATACATCATCAGATTTCTGTCTACCTTGAAAATAACAACATACTTATAATCTTCATTATCTTCGAGCAATACACATAGTCCTGGCAAGGCTGGAAATATGGTTCTGAAAACACTGTGTTCTTTTGCAAATAAACTGTCGAAACTAACTAAATCGCTGTGCAATGTTTTAAAGAAATCAATATCCTTTAAATCGTTCCAGTAATTTGTTTCGGTAGAGATATGCTGCAGAAGATCTCCCGTTCGCGGAATCTCTATGATCATTGCAGCTGATTCAGGCACAGCATCATAGGGTTGTTTTGGCACATAACTACATCCAATGAGGAAATAGATAACTGTCCCCAACAGCAAGACGAAAATGCTATGTCCACTAATTTTTTTCATAAGGTCTTCTAGCTTCCTTTACTCAATATGGTGAAGGAGCGCATGATAATATTAAAATGAATGTTCAAAAATAAAGAATATTGCAGGCAGATCAACATAACTTGTTGAAATAGCTACTTCTTTTTACAATACGAAAAAATTAGAAATAAATCAGAGGGGCAACTGAAGCTGTATGCTGCTGTTAAAAGTCTTTCGATGATGATCGGTGAGTCCGTTCAGAGCGATAGCCTCTTTATGTAATTTGGTAGGATACCCTTTGTTCTGTTTCCAGCAATATTGAGGAAATGAGCTATCAAGCTCATACATGAGCAGATCACGCTCTGTCTTTGCCAGAATAGATGCTGCTGCAATCGATCTGAAAATCGCATCGCCTTTTATCACACATTGATGCGGAATTCCATTGTATTTATTAAACCTGTTACCATCAACCAGCAAAAGTTCAGGTGTGATATCAAGCTGATCTACAGCACGATGCATTGCAAGGAATGAAGCATTAAGGATATTAATTTCATCAATCTCTTCAGCCGAAGCCATACCTATTGCCCAAACAATAGCATTTTCTTTTACCCAATCACGCAAAAGCATCCGTTGCTTTTCGGTCAATTTTTTTGAATCATTTAATAAAGGATGATCTGCATCTTGCGGCAAAATAACAGCTGAAGCTACCACCGGACCTGCCAAACATCCTCTGCCAGCTTCATCTAAACCAGCTTCCTTACCGGCATTCTGATAAAATGCTTTTAACAAACTCATTTAATCAAAACAAGATAATTTGAAACCATTGCAAGTCCGATGAGCAAGAAGAGAAATAGCTGTGCCCAAAAATATTTCTTAATAAAGGTATAGCTGAAAGCCATAAAAACAGTGATGGGCAAAAGTATGAGCAAACGCTGCATCACGTTATCACTTTTAAAAAACAACAAAAATATTCCTGTAAAGATCATGGCATTCATGATGGCTTTTCGCTTTCTGATTGAAATGTTGTTGTCGACAATATTGCTGTACGACAAACTAAATGATTTAAAAACAATGAGTATCAAAACTCCCAATGTAACTAGACTAATGATTGGCGGAAGCGCTATTTGAAAACTGATAACTTTAGTGACAGCACTGTAAACCAGCGATTTAGCGATAAGCTGATTTTGCATAAAATAATAAGTCGCTAGAAAAAGGTATGGTGTAAACAAACCAATTATTGGAATGATCCAACTTCTTGGTTTGGTGATTCTCATGATAAACAATGAAAAATAAACCCAGATAATCATTACGGCAACCGGAAAAAAAAGCATGGATGCTAATGAAATTAAAAATGCTGTATTAAATATATCCAACTCATTATCAACACTTTCATACATTCTAAACATAACAGCAACAGCTAATAGCAAAAGTGGTAAAGCAAGCAAAAGCGGATACATTCGGGTTTGTTCAGGCGAAAGGCTCATCACTACAACAAATACAAAACTTGCAATTGATGACACGCGTCCTATCATCTGATAATTCGCAAGTATACTGTTAAGCAAAAAAGCCTGAAAAAGTAGCAACAGAAAGGCAAGAAGTACAGTCAAAAATGGAAAGTGAATGAAAAAAGGACGTAAAAAAACATACCCCGGGCTCAATAAATCGGCTGTTGCTGGCTCTGGAGGAGAAATAAAAGACGGAAGCCACAATATAAGCGCTGTAAAAACTATCAGCACATATTGCGAAACAAAACTCGACCGGAGGAAGCGAATGAACATCGGATTTAGTTTAAAGTGGTTTATAGTTTACCAAATCCAGTCCGATATCACTTCTGAAATATCGGCCCTCATAAGCAATCCTTGCAGCGTTGGCTTGTGCGGTAACCCGTGCATCTTCTAATATATAATCAAGGGCTGTCACAGCAATGACCCTTCCGCCGTTTGTTTTTGGCTTTTCTTTCTCAATATCAAAACTGGTTCCGGCATGAAAAACAATACAATCATTAACATTATCAAGTCCGCTTATCATTCTGCCTTTTGGATAATCCCCCGGATATCCTTCCGAAACAAGCATAACGGTTACAGCATAACGTTCATCTGTCTCTAGAGAATAGGTATTAAGTTGGCCATTTGCACACGATTTGAGCAATTCTACGAAATCGCTTTTAATTCGTGGAAGGATACATTCCGTTTCAGGATCGCCCAGCCGAACATTGTACTCAATCACAAACGGATCGCCTTTTACATTCATCAACCCTATGAAAATGAAACCTTTATAATCAATTGCATCTTTCTTCAATCCATCAATAGTGGGTTGTATGATGCAGGTTTTTACCTTACCCATAAAATCTTTATCGGCAAAAACAACAGGCGAAACAGCTCCCATTCCCCCCGTGTTAGGCCCAGTATCGCCAACACCGATTCGCTTATAATCCTTTGCTGAAGGCAGCACCTGATAAGCACTTCCGTCTGTCAGCACAAAAACCGACACCTCGATACCATCAAGGAACTCCTCAATGACAACTTCTTTTGATGCCTTGCCAAACTTACCATCGAGCATGGCCTGCAACTCCAGCTTTGCATCAGCAAGTTGAGGCAGAATAACTACACCTTTTCCAGCAGCAAGTCCATCAGCTTTCAAAACATAAGGGGCATCAAGTTGACCTAAAAAATCAATGCCTTCCTGTAAATTATCGGAAGTTACAGCCAGATAACGTGCTGTTGGAATATCATGCCTCATCATAAACGCTTTGGCATAAGCCTTACTTCCCTCCAGCATAGCCCCCTGTTGGGTAGGTCCAATGACTGCAATATCCTTCAACATCAAGTCATTCTGAAAAAAATCGGAAATTCCTTCAACCAATGGTACCTCAGGTCCAACAACCACCATTTGGATTTCATTCTCGATGCAAAAATGCCTGATCTGAATAAAATCTGTCACGTCAATAGGCACGTTGGTTGCCACCAAAGCAGTACCTGCATTGCCCGGAGCAACATACACTTTTGTAGCATGTCTGCTTTGTTTTATTTTCCAAACAAGGGCGTGTTCTCTCCCACCTGATCCCAGAATGAGAATATTTGTAAGTGTGTTATTCATTTGTAGTATGTATTGCTTGAATGATACTTTCCCATAGCCGGTTGGCTGCTTTATCCCACGTGAACATCTTTGCCCTCTCAAAACCTTCATTTATAAGATGTTGTCTCAGTTGTCCATCAGTAACCATTAGTTCCATTGCATGAGCTATGCTGCTGATATCGTATGGATCGGCCAAAAGAGCTGCTTCACCGGCCACTTCAGGCATGGATGTGACATTAGATGTTATTACAGGCACTCCACACCTGAAAGCTTCAACGATAGGAATCCCAAAGCCTTCAAAATAGGAAACATAAGTAATAGCGAGAGCTGCTGCAGTAATTTTATGGAGATCTGACGCGTTGAGACGTCCGCAAAAAACCACCTCATCCTTACAGTGCATCTCATCAAAAGCCTGGCTGATTGGCTTTGTCCACCATTTTTTTTCACCCACCACAACAAGTTTCACAGCTTGATTTGTTTGAGTTCGGAAAAGATCATAAGCCTTAAAAAGCCGAGCCAGATTTTTTCGCGGATGCAACGATCCTACAAAAAGAAAATAAGGTTGTCCGCCAGTGTATTGATTCCGGGTTTTTATATTGATGGATTCATCAACTGGCACAAATGATTCATTCGCACCGTTATAAACCACATCAATAAGATCAGGTGAGATTCCATACAGTTGAGAAATATCGCTTTTCGAAAAAATTGACACAGTAGCAATTCGTTTGGCTTTTTTGGCATAACGTGGAAAAAACCAGCGATAATGTGTTCTTGCCGACCATGGCAAATCGTTTGGAAAGTGCTCAAAATTAAGATCGTGCATCACTGCCATCGAAGGAATATCGCTCGTGAGACTCAGATACCCATCCGGAGATAAAAACAAGTCCGGCTTTAATTTTTTTAGTACACGCCTAACCGACCATTCAAACCATAAAATGAATAATAATGGATGACGAGCCGGTGGTCCAATAATAATATGGTGTACGTTAGGACTAAATCGAAAGGATTCATTGGGTTTACGATCAAAAATAAAATAAAACTCAACTTCAGGATGCTGAACAGTGATACGCCGTAAAGTCTCATAGGTAAACCAACCGATTCCTTCCAATTTGTCATGAATAAGAAGGCGGGTGTTAACGGCAATACGTAAGGGTTTTATTTTTCTGTCCAAGCTGTAACGAATAATCCTAACTTTGCCGCAAATATCTTAAATAAAATGAAGTCGAGGGTAAAAAAGATACTGCAACGCTTGATGGGATTCGACAATTATCTTTTTATCTTTTCCATTTTTGTGATCAACACATTACGCTGGAACAAGAATGAAGGTGATTTTTTGCAGTTTCTGAAACAAATTCAGGATGGAACAACCATCCTTGACGTTGGCGCTAACATTGGTATAATGACTGTTTGGCTGGCAAAAAAGAAACCCAATTCTACAATCATTGCTTTTGAACCAATGCCACAAAATATAAAAGCTCTGAAAAGGGTTTTGAGGTTTTACAAAATCACCAATGTGAAAATTGTTGAGAAAGCACTTGGAAATCAAACAGGTCACGTTGAAATGGTGATGCCCGTACTTGAAGATGTCAAGATGCAGGGCCTCAGTCATGTGGTTCATGAAAGCATTACTGTTTTTAACGAAGGAAATGCTGTGAATGTACCTATACTTAAACTCGACGACTGCCCTGAGTTGAATGACTCAATCAGCAAACTATCTGCTATAAAACTGGATGTCGAGAATTTTGAATATTTCGTTCTGAAAGGAGGTGAGAAACTCATTCAGCGATTTAAACCACTCATTTATACTGAGTTGTGGGAAAACGAAAACCGTTCAAACTGTTTCAAACTCATGATAAATCTTGGTTATAGTGTTAGGGTTTTACATCAAAATAAGCTTGTAAACTTCCATCCTGAAATACACCATACTCAAAACTTCTTTTTTGTACCTTAGCGCCTTAATAATCACTGCAAAAGCATCATGCAGCAACGCTTCTTCAGAAATCTAGTATTTCTTCTGTCCTTAAATTTGCTTATCAAACCTTTCTGGATTTTGGGCATCGACAGGTCGGTACAAAATGCTGTAGGTGAAGCTACTTATGGTTTGTATCTATCGATTTACAGTTATTCCTTTCTGTTTTTTATTCTTCTCGACCTGGGTATCACCAATTATAATAACAGGAATATTGCCCAAAACAACCAGTTGCTCAGCAAGTATTTTGCCGGGATAGCATCAACTAAATTATTGCTTTCGCTCTTGTATGCCGGAGTAACTTTTGGTGTTGGATGGCTCATCGGTTACAGGGGCGAGCAAATGTATCTGCTTGGTTGGGTTGCCATTAATCAGGTTTTTTTGTCGTTTATCCTTTATCTGCGTTCCAACATCTCAGGTTTGTTGCTTTTCAAAGCCGACAGCGTTTTTTCGGTTCTTGATCGCCTTATAATGATTTTTATTTGCAGCATTTTGCTGTGGTCAGGCTGGATCGAAGGATCTTTTCAAATTGCCTGGTTTGTTTATGCGCAAACATTCGCTTATGTAATTACCTTTTTGCTGGCGCTGATTTATGTGATGAGACATGCAGGGAAACTGCGACTGAGCTTCCAGTTACCATTTATGATTACGATCCTTCGCCGAAGTTTACCATATGCCCTGCTGGTGTTGCTCATGAGTTTTTACAACCGGCTCGAACCTGTGTTAATCGAACGCCTGCTACCAGGAGATGTTGGACTAACACAAACCGGGATTTACGGAAAAGCTTTCCGGTTGCTCGATGCCGGAAACAATATCTCGTTGCTTTTCAGCGTGTTACTCCTTCCTATGTTTGCCTCAATGCTCAAGCGTAGTGAACCTGTTAGCCAGCTCATACGTCTTTCTTTTAGTCTTATACTAGCTTTCTCAACAATAATTGCCGGACTGGCAATGGCCTATAGTGAAGACCTGATGGAGTTGCTTTACGGTCCTTTACCTGAGCAGATACCTCAACTTTTTGGTAACAACATTGATGATTCAACGCTGATTCTGCGCATTTTGATGGGGAGCTTCGTTTCGGTTTCCATCACCTATATCTTTGGCACTTTGCTCACTGCCAACGGCAACTTGAAATTGCTAAATATCATCGCCGGCAGCGGTGTAATTGTAAACCTTTCGATCAACTTTATACTCATTCCCCGCTATGAGGCAGTTGGCGCAGCATGGGCCAGCTTTGGGGTTCAGGCTTTCACTGCCATCATCCAGATTGTGATCGCTTTTCGAATTTTCAACCTCCGATTTGGAAGGTTATTCTGGTGGCGTCTGATCGAATTTATAATTTTGCTCGCAATTACTATCGGTCTTTCAACGATACTGCCTTTTAAATGGTATGTTGGGTTTGGCATTGCATTGGTATCTGGCATATTGATTACCTTTCTCACAAAAATGATTGATCCTGATGATCTTAAAGAGTTGATGAATTCGATATTTACCAGAAGAGGCGAAAAGGTTTAGAGTCAGAAAAGAAACATACACTTATAGGTTGATAAATACTTTTTATCGCCAGCCGGCAAGAACTAACTCTGACAAAAATGAATAAATAAATAGAGATTATTCACTTCTTATATAACTGATTTAATGTCAGTTAGAATTATTTCAAAATTTTAATCTAAAAAAACTTGACTTTCGCTTTAATATAATACTATCTTTGTATTATACATCTTGTGTAATACTTATAGAATAGATCATGGGAAATAAAGAAATATTGAACGAACTACTCATTGCATGGGAAGAAACTTACAAAAAAGGTCAGCTTACTTTTTGGATTTTCTTGTCGTTGAAAGAAGGAAAAAAATACGTGGATGAAATAAAAACCTTTGTTGAGGAGGAGTCGAATCACAGCATGACATGCGAAAGTCAAAGTCTGTATCGAAATCTACGTAAATTTCAACATGTTGGTGTTGTCGACTTCGAAACCGGAGAAGGCAACAAGGGTCCTGAACGCAAATATTACTTCTTAACCGAGCTGGGGAACTCGTTACTTAATGCGTTCATCGAACGGAACATCAAGTTATTTTACAATGAAAAAATTAAACATTTACTAAATAAGGAGGATTAAAAATGAAACACTTAACGAAAAATCTCATCAGTTTTGCTATTTTCTTTGTTATTGGCGGCCTTATTTTCCGCTATGGTTTGAGCCATTTTCTCGAAAACCGGATGTTTAGCATGGTATGGGTTCTGGCCACGATTTACTTTTTATACAATTTCGGAATTGGTTGGTACTTTGGGAAAAAAGATTACGAGTCGCTACCACTTTTTGACATTGGATTTAGATTCCATTTCACCACTTTTCTACTATTCAACATCATTTCTGAAGTATGGTATTATTTAGGATTTCTCTCACACTATGAAAATATTACAACCAACAGATATATTGCATTTTTCTGGGGAATAGGCGTTTTGATTCATTTTATATTTTACATGATGGCTCAAAAAAACACCATAAAAGGCATCAGCAAGGATGAAATTTTTGAATAATACAGATTGATAATTATTTAACGAGATTTTCAATTTGTCATGACTGAATACCTTCGGATCTTTCTCAAACAGCAACTTGGTTAGTTGTTCGTAACATTAGGTTTCACATATTCAGCCTCATAGAAAGGAAGAAAAACAGTGAATCTTTCTTCCCTTAAAAGTTGAAAACCACTCTGAGCTAATAATTTATCTGTCGGACGATTGAGCTGACAACCCTCAGCCATTTTCGACCACAGCGGGTTTAAGAAATCCTGCAATTTTCCGGCAAGATGGCGGTGCGACTTAATATGCTCAAGAATAACAAGCTTCCCGCCGGGTTTCAGCCATTTCATATAATTGCGCAGGGCCTTTTCAGGTTCGGGAATAGTGCACAGAACCAATGTGCAAACAACAGCGTCGAGCGATTCAGGAAGAACGAGTTGTTCCATCTCGGGGTAGCCACATCCAATCGAATGCAACGTGATTCTGTTTGGAAAAAGCAGTACCTCCCGTCGCTTTTCTGCATAAGGCATCATATGTGGCGAAGGCTCAATGCCAATAAGTTGAATATCGTTGCTGTAATGTTCAAAATTAACTCCTGTACCCACACCTATTTCCAGGATATTGCCGCTAAGTCCGGAAATTAGTCGTGAACGCCGCTGTTTGAGGTATAGTTTTTCGAGTAAATACATGAAGTTGTCGTATGATGACCCAAAAGTTTTACTGTGCTGCATTTTTTCCAGGCGCATAGCTTCTGCCGTTTCGTGTTTCAGCTCCAACCTCCATCTGATCAAACCTTCAGATTCGTCTATCATGATGAAATTGTTCTTTTGCAGCACCTTATAGGAAGGGATATTTGAACTGTTGGTTGATGCGATAATTGATCTTACCCCTGATTGCCTTTTGGCCCAATCAATCATAGCACTTACCATTTCGGTCATCAATCCCCTGTTTTGAAATGCTTCATCGACACCATATCCTATCTCCACCTCACCTTCTGAATTGGGCTCTCCATAAAAGCATAACTTACCGGCGATGGCATTCTCTGATTTCAGGATCGCAATCCACAAGGTTGAAAACAAGTAGTTTTTTGCTTCATCAGACACATTTGGCAGAATAGTCGTTTCAAGAGCCTCTTTGAGTTCAGGAGAGATCGAACGTGACGAAAAATTGAGATTCAATTCACTTTCGAGAGAATTATCGCAAGTTGAAAACTTACTGAGCTGATTGTAAGTCAGTGGAATTATAAGTAAACGTGAAGTTTCTATCATGCTAAAGCTTTAAAACCTATTAATCATTCTTCAAAATTATTTTCTTTATCAACGAGTATGCAATCACAAAGATGGTTTTTATATTGAGAAACATCGGGCTAAAATTAGGTTTAAAAGATATAGCTCTAAAATTTGTTTGAAACAACTTGTTGAATATTAAAGACAGGTTTTGATCAAACGATTGTATAGATTGATGAATAGCTGATTATTGCCCGTAATTTCTTACTTTTGAACGGAAAATATTAATCTGCTCGTTTCAAAAATGGAAGATGCTTCTCTCTTATTGCGGCTTAAAAATGATGACGCAGAGGCTTTAAAAGTTTTGTTCAATCATTATTATAGCCCTCTGAAGAGCTATCTTTATTTACTTTTTAAGAATGAAGTGCTTGCGGAAAATATTGCTCAGGATATCTTTGTCTACCTATGGGAAAACCGACATCAGATTGAGATAAGCACTTCATTTGAAGCATATTTGTACACTGCCGGACGTTACCGCGGGCTCAATCAGATTCGCGACAACAAGATTCATTCGGCAATTCTGAAAAAAGTAAATCAGAAGGGTGAAACAAATTTTGAGACAAACCAGCCAATTGAGATTCAGGAGCTTGAAGCAATCATTGAAGAATCGATAAATTCACTCCCACAAAGGTGTCAGCAAATTTTCAGATTGAGTCGTTACGAAGCACTTAATTACAAAGAGATTGCGGTAATTTTGGGAATCTCGGTCAACACTGTCGAAAATCAAATGTCAATTGCTTTAAAAAAACTCCGCAATAAACTTCGGCCTTATTACTACCAACTCTTTTTAAGTCTTTAAAAGAAATTCATTTTCCTTTTAGTGGTAAAGATGGTTTTGTGTGTCATTGTATAAAATGAATCACATGAAACATCATATACCCTGGCCGTTAATAATAGGCTCAATTCAAGGTAAAAACAGTGACGAGGAATCTCAAACATTATCTCATTGGATTAATTCATCAGAACTAAGCAGGCTTATTTATGAAGAAATCTTAGCCGACGATCAACTAAAAACCTGGTTATCAAATGAAAAATGGGATGAAAATTCCAGAGAATGGGGTCAGATTCTATCCCGTATTGAACCTAAAATTCGTATGATAACCATGAAAAGAAAAAGTTTTGTGGCTATAGTTTCAATTGCAGCTGCTGTTATTCTTTTCCTTGGAACGGGATTCTATTTCATGTATCTGAAATACACTGCTTTAAATAATATTCAAACCGAAAGCTTTACCTCAGTATTTTCTCCAAGGGGACAGCGAACACAGGTGATTTTGCCTGATTCAACCAAAGTATGGCTCAACGGAGGAAGTTCGCTTAAGTATGCGATGGATTATAATAAGGTTGACCGTAAAGTTATCACCGAGGGAGAAGCTTTTTTTGAAGTGAAGAAAAATACGCAAAAGCCCTTCGTTGTTCTATCGCATGAAATCAAAGTAAAAGTTTACGGTACATCATTCAATATCAAAGCTTTTCCTGACGAGAAACAGATAGAAACAACCCTTGTAAGTGGTAGCCTGAGTGTTGTTTCGGTTGCCCCTGACGGGAGTGAGGGTCAGGAGATTTTTTTGGTTCCAAACGAAAAATGCATTTATGAAAAGAGGGATAAACTATTGAGCAAGAGCAACAATCAGGCTCCTCAACAAGCAACAAGACTACAAAAAACAGATCATTCGTTACATGTTAAAATAGCCCGTAACATCAATACAGAAGCTGAAAAAAACTGGAAAGACGGAAAGTTAATCTTCCGTAATGAACCTTTCAGCGAACTCGCCGTGAAGATGGAACGATGGTTTGATGTTAAAATTCATTTTGAAGATGAACAAGTCAGAAACTATAAATTCACTGGTATTTTTGAGAAAGAAACCATCAATCAGGCAATGGAAGCACTCAAACTTTCATCGCAGCAATCCTATCGTTACGAGATTGTTTTCAGAGATATTTATCTAAAAACCAAATAATGATTCATCAAAATACAATCACTATGCCATCAGGTTAAAATAAAAAAAAGGAGGGACAGACAAAGTCCGTGCCCCCTTAAGTTCCGGATATATCCTTAAACTTAGTACCAGTAAGAATAAGGCATAATCCCTGACTTATCTCCAAACGGAGACAAATCACAAATAAAAGAACTAAAACGTGAGCAAATTTATGGAAAAAAGGAACTGTGAGCAGTTTGAAAATTCAAGGACTGTTCATTATCAAAAAACATGGAGAATCATGAAAACATACTTACTGATTTTCATTCTTGGCATGACACAAGTGTCGGCAGCAGTATTCTCTCAAACTATCAATCTTAAATTAAAGGTTGAGAACTTGCCATTGAAGGAGGTTTTCGAAGAAATCGAAAAGAAAACCGATTTCAAATTCTTGTATCGGTCTGATCTTATTGATCTTGGCCGTCCTACAACAATCAGCATTGACGGCAGCACTGATGTGGATGCTTTGATGACTGCATTGCTTCAGGGATCTGACACCAGATATAGCCTTGTAAGTGAAAACCTGATTGTTCTTGCTCCTCAGCTGAAAAAAAGTGTTAAGGGAAAAGTTGTTGACTCCAAAACTTTGGAATCGTTGCCGGGAGTTAATGTTTTGATAGAAGGTACTACAAACGGTACAGTCACCGACATTGAGGGGTTATACAGTATTGAACTTTCTGAGAAAGCTGAAGTGCTGTTGTTTTCATATGTGGGTTACGAAACCAAAAGAGAGATCATATCAGATCGCGAATCTATTGATGTTCAATTGGTTTCATCAAGTGGTGTTTTAAATGAGGTGGTAGTTATAGGTTATGGAACACAACGAAAAAAAGACCTTACCGGATCGGTTTCTATTGTATCAACTGATGATTTGGGTTCACTGCCAGTTGCAAGTATCAGTGACGCGTTGCAGGGTAAAGCTGCAGGGGTTCAGGTAATATCTTCCGGCGTTCCCGGATCTGATGCAACATTCAGAATCAGAGGCGTGGGCACAATTAACGACAATAACCCTCTGCTTGTAATTGATGGAGTGCCTGTTTCGAGTGGGTTAAACCAGCTAAACATGGATGATGTTGAAAGCATTCAGGTATTGAAAGACGCCTCAGCCACTGCCATTTACGGATCCAGAGGCGCAAACGGTGTTTTAATTGTTACCACAAAAAGAGGTAAAAGTGATGCTTCAAAACTGGATTTCAATTATTTCTTTGGTTTACAACAGCCATCGAAAATGGTAGAAATGCTCAATGCATCGCAGTTTGCAGCCTTGCACAACGAAATGATGGAAAATGCCGGATTAATTCAAAATCCTGCAAATGCTGATCCGACTTCATTGGGAAAAGGAACTGATTGGTTAAGCGAATTATTTGCACCTGCACCAATGCAAAACTATTCCCTGTCATATTCGGGAAACAGTGAGAAAACGAATTTTTATGTTTCGGGAAATTATTTCAAACAAGATGGAATTGTTGCCAGCACAGGCTATGAGAGAATTTCGGTACAATTCAATACCGATACCAAAGTTTTTGAGGGTCTTAGATTTGGCAACAGTCTTACCCTCAATCATGACAAGAAAAGAAGTGGCAACTACAGCATTCGCAACACCATGCTTGCACTGCCAACCCAGCCAATTTTCAGGGAAGATGGTACATATTCAGGGCCGCTAGCACAGCCAATCTGGGACGGTGATATTACAAACCCGATTGGGATGGCCGACATCGTTAACAACTCTACAAATGGATACAATGTATTGGGATCAGTTTTTGGAGAATTGAACCTAACGAAAGACTTGAAATTCAAGAGCACCTTTGGTCTTCAGGCCAATTTCTGGAACGATCGCACATGGGCCCCTTCCTACCATTGGAACTCATCGGTGAATGAGAATGACTATTTGTATGAGCGCTACAACAAAAGCATCACCTGGGTTTGGGATAATTTCCTCACCTACGACAAACAGTTTGGAAATCATCATCTGACAGCTATGGCGGGAACAAGTGCTCAGGAAAACACCTACAACTTCCTCAATGGTTCGGTGCAAGGCTTTCCCAGTCAGCTGACCCAGCAAATGAGCAATGGCAACCTAATGCCCGTTGTTGGCGGAAACATGAGTTCATGGTCGTTACTATCCTATATGGGTAGAGCCAATTATTCCTATTTGGGAAAATATATGCTCACGGCAACACTTCGACGTGACGGCTCTTCACGTTTTGGAGATGGCAACAAGTGGGGCACTTTCCCTTCAGCAAGTGCAGCATGGCGCATATCAGAAGAGTCGTTTATGAAGAGTTTTGATTTCATCAGCGACATGAAAATACGTGCAGGCTATGGCATTACCGGTAATCAGGAAATTGGAAATTATTCCTTTGCTTCTGCCCTTCAAACAATTTCTTACAACTTCAACGGACAAATTGTAAACGCAGTAGTTCCTACTATAATGCCAAATCCAAACGTTCAATGGGAAGAACAGGAGCAAATGAATATTGGCATTGACGCTACTTTTTTCAAACACAGGGTTGAATTGGCAATAGATGGATATATCAAAAATACCAACCGCATGCTAGTCCCGATGAATGTACCCGTATCAACAGGCTACTCCGATGTGTATGTACCTTCCATCAATGCAGGCAAAATGGAAAACAGAGGAATTGAAATTGCTGTGAGATCAAACAATCTGACTGGTGAACTGAAATGGACTACCAATTTAACTTTTGCCTTTAATAAAAATAAAGTCTTAGACTTGAATGACACAGTTCCTCTCACCAGTGGCAGCATAGGTTTGAACTATAACCTTGCCCTAATTCAGGCAGGATACCCAATAAATATGTTTTACGGATTCGTCACTGACGGCATTTTCCAAAACCAGGATGAGGTTGATTATCATGCTGTTCAAGTTCCAGGGAATGATCCCTACAACCGCACATCGCCCGGTGATATCCGATTCAAAGACATGAACAATGATGGAGTGATTGACGACAAGGATCGTGTTTTATTAGGAAATCCTAATCCGAAATTCATCTTTTCACTTGGTAACACCTTCACCTACAAGAGCTTTGACTTTACAGTTTTTCTTCAGGGGGTGACAGGAAATCAAATTCTAAACGCTAACAGAATATGGGCAGAAGCTATGTCGGTAGCTCAAAACCAAACGGTCTTGACATTGGATCGCTGGACTGGAGAAGGAACAAGCAGCACAGTACCACGAGCTGTTTTCAACGATCCTAACAAAAACGCGCGTCCATCTGACAGATTTGTTGAAGACGGAGATTATCTGAGATTGAAAAACCTTATTGTCGGATACACCTTACCCAAAAACATTCTTGGTAAAATTCACGTAAGTTCATTAAGGGTTTATGCATCAGCACTTAACATGCTAACATGGACCAAATACAGCGGATTTGACCCAGAAGTAGGAACAAGTGGAATCGACAACAGTGTTTATCCTGTTACAGCAACATACAGTATTGGACTTAATATTGGACTTTAACCTTAAAATTTCAAGAGATGAAAACAAAATATATATCCATTCTGATTATTGGATTAGTTTTTCTGGCAGGGTGTAAGAAAGATTTTTTAACCAAATCGCCCGAAGACTCCATTAATACAGCTAATTTCTTTCAAACAGAAGCTGATGCAATAGCAGCAATTAACGGGGCTTACCAGCCATTGCAATGGCCAAAGCTTTACAATATGCGCATGTGGACTACCGATATCATGGCAGGAAACAGCATCGTTGGTGCTGGTGGAGGTTCCGACGGACAGGAAACTCAGGACAATGCCAATTTTGTGACAGCTACCGACAATCAGGGTGTTCTCGATTTGTGGCGTGGCCCTTGGCCTGGTATTTTACGCGCCAATATTGTTCTCGAAAAAGTTCCGTCAATGAATATCAGCAGCGAAATTAAAAACAGGGTACTCGGCGAAGCGTATTTTTTAAGAGCTCATTACTATTTTATCCTGGTTCGTTTTTTTGGTGATGTGCCATTGGTTCTTGCACCTGTAAATCCGGGTGATGACCTAAGACCTGCACGTACAGCCAAAAATGTAGTTTACGATCAAATCATTTCCGACCTTAAAATTGCAGCGGAACTTCTGCCTGTTTCGAGCAGCTATGCTGGTTCTGACATTGGAAGAGCCTCGAAAGGAAGCGCTTACGGTATGTTAGCCAAAGTGTACCTGACGCTGGGTAATTGGCAGGAGACCTTAAACTACTGTAACCTCACCGAAGGTATGGGCTACGCTCTTAACGAGAACTATGCTGACAATTTTAATCCATTGAATAAAAACACAAAGGAATCATTGTTTGAGGTTCAATACATTTCAAATGCCGGTTACGGTTTTTGGTCAAACGAAAATCAGGCTTCGTGGTTGAGTACTTTTACCGGGCCAAGGGGAGCTGATATGGTAGCAGGGAGTTGGGGCTGGAACCAACCTACAACAGAGTTTATGGACACATATGAATCAAACGATACGCGAAAAGATGTCACTGTTTTGTATGAAGGATGTCCAGCATTAGATGGTCAAAACTATCAGGCCTCCTATTCATTAACAGGATATAACCTACGTAAGTTTCTTGTTTCAAAATCCATCTCAGCTTCCTACGACAACAGCCCAATGAATTTTCCTGTTCTGCGATATGCTGATGTTTTGCTTATGAAGGCCGAAGCCCTTAATGAGCTTGGAAATACTGCTCAGGCTGAAGAACCATTGAATCAAGTACGATCAAGAGCCGGCCTACCAGCTGTTTCAGGACTTTCGCAATCAGCGTTTCGCATCAAAGTACTCAATGAACGCAGGATGGAATTGGCTTTTGAAGGACAGCGTTGGTTTGATCTGATCAGAGTAAACAATGGTCAATATGCAATTGATTTTTTACATTCAATCGGAAAAACCAATATGTCAGAAAAATTCTTACTCTTTCCAATACCACAGAAAGAGCGGGATGCTAATCCAAACTTATCGCAAAATGATGGCTATTAATTACTTGCGATAATACTTGAAGTAACATTTTGTCAGATTCTAAATTATCATGATATGAAAGAACAATATAATAAAATTATAAAGAGCCTTGAAGCATTGCATTTTCTACAAATGACTATCCTTCTTGTTGTTATGACACTTGTGTCATGCTCAAAAGACGAAACTTATCAGGTTGAATTAGCCGGAGAGTTGCGACTTACTGTATCCTCCCAAGCAATTTTGCTTCAGCAAAAATTTGATTCCCAAAATGCCTTGACTGCAAACTGGACCACTGGAACTAACGAAGGAACCGGTGCAGCTATCTCGTATAAGCTTCAGATTGACAAGACAGGCAATAATTTTTCATCCCCATTGATTTACGATGCAGGGAAAACTGTTTATGAGAAAAACTTTACAGTAGCTGAACTTAACCAACACCTGATTAATGATTTTGGTGTTGATCCAGGCCAGCCCATATCGCTTGAAATGCGCGTTATAGCAACAATTCATACAAGTCCTGAATCAACTCAGATAACGGAAACCGTGGGTATTGATGTTACAACTTATGCACCTGTAAGTACAACACTCTACCTCATTGGAAGTGCCTCGCCAAATGGTTGGAGTGCTGACAATGCCATTGCATTGACACCTAAAGCAGATAACCCGGCAATATTTGAATACAAAGGTGCGCTGAGTGTAGGCGACTTTAAGTTTATTACAACTTTGGGGCAGTTATTACCTTCTTACAACAAAGGGAATGATAATACGAGTCTTGTTTACCGTAGTTCAGATGAACAGCCGGATGATGTATTTATCATTTCTGAAGGCTCTGTTTACAAAATAGTGGCGAACCTACTCGAGCTCACTATCTCAATTGAGAAGCTTGATCTGCCGGCTTATGAACAGTTGTTTATTGTTGGTTCGGCCACACCTATAGGCTGGGATATCACCAACTCCATCGAACTTGAACAAGATGAAGACAATCCGTTCATTTTCAAATATACCGGAGTGCTTCTGCCAGGCGATTTCAAATTCCCTGTCAACAGAAATTCAGATTGGGGACAGGATATGTTTATGCGTGAAACCGACTCAACCATGTATCTGCATAATGGTGGCGATCCGGATGACAATAAATGGTCCATCGCGAAAAAAGGCTTTTACATCCTCACTCTTAATCTTTCGGATCTCACTATCGAGATCCATCGCGAGGAATTGTATATGGTGGGTAGTGCAACACCTATTGGATGGACGATTACAGAAGCCATTCAACTTATTGAAGATGAAACCGATGGATGCGTATTCATATACGAAGGCCCAATGGTGGAAGGTGAATTCAAATTTCCTGTAAACAGGCGCAGCGACTGGGGACAAGATATGTATATGCGTACAAGCGATACAGAAATGTACCGCCATATCGGAGGTGCCCCTGATGATAATAAATGGAGTATTACCGCAGCAGGTAATTATCGGATAGTTGCAAACATTGAGACGTTGACGATAAGCATTCAGCAGCGATAATTGGTTAGTGATTGGTGTATACCAGAAGGGTTGCCTGTTTTGCAGGCACCCTTCTTTTTCTTATTTCTTAAAATGAAATGTTTAATATGAAATGTTTGCAGTTGAGTTTTAGATTGTTTTGGTTGCTGATTTTGGCGGGAATCCTGTTTGGCAGTTGTAAAAAAAGTGAAGACGACACCCAGAAGCCTCCCGAGGCACCTGTCAATCCTGAAATTCCCTCATTTTCTAACCTTCATATAACTACAGATAAGGCAGCGTATTTTCCGGGTGATGAAATACTATTTTCACTTGGCACTTCTATTTTGCCTTCATCTGCCAAAGTAAGGTACAAACATTTAAATACTTTAATTGAGGACGTGTCACTTCCCGGATTAAACTGGACCTGGAAACCACCTTCAGATGATTTCAAAGGCTATCTTGTTGAAGTATATGATAATCAGCAAGGCAGCGAAACAATTTATGCCAGCATTGGCATCGATATATCTTCGGATTGGACGAAATTTCCACGCTATGGCTTTCTCTCGAAATTTGGTCAGATAAGTGAAACTGAAATAAATGAAGTAATTGAAAACCTGAACAGGCACCACATTAACGGAATTCAGTTCTACGACTGGATGAATAAACACCATCAGCCGCTGCCTATGGAAGGGTCGATGCCGGCAGCAACATGGAAAGACATCATAAACAGAGATATTTATTTTAGTACCGTTCAAAATTACATAGCTGCAGCCCATAGCCGAAACATCAAAGCCATGTTTTACAACCTCGTTTATGGTGCCTGGGAAAATGCTGATGAGGATGGAGTGCCCGATGAATGGTTTGTTTTCAAAGATAACACGCATACAAACAAAGATTTTCACCCGCTCTCCTCTCCTTTTTTAAGTAATATTTACTTACTTGATCCTTCCAACATTGGATGGCAACAATATTTAATCTTGGAAACAGAAAAAGTATACCAGTTTCTCGATTTCGATGGCTTTCACATGGATCAATTAGGCGACAGAGGCAACCGTTATACCTGGAATGGTACGTTCCTGAATCTGGCCATCACTTTCAAACCATTTATCAACGCTGTAAAAGCTGATAACCCTCAGAAAGCAATAGTTATGAATTCAGTTTCGCAATATGGCCAACAGGGTATAGCAGTGGCTTCCTCAGATTTTCTTTACACCGAAGTGTGGGATCCATTTAAAAGCTTCAACGATCTTTCGAATCTCATCAAACAAAACAATACTTATAGCAATAACACCAAAAATACGGTTTTAGCTGCCTATATAAACTACGACCTTGCCAATAATCCCGGCTATTTCAACACGGCTTCGGTGCTTATGGCTAATGCTGTGATATTTGCATTTGGAGGAGCTCATCTGGAATTAGGAGAGCATATGCTTGGAAAAGAATACTTTCCAAACGACAATCTTGCAATGAAAGATGAATTAAAGTCTGCCCTGATTTCATATTACGATTTTCTTGTTGCTTACCAGAATCTTCTTCGCGATGGTGGGATTTTCAATACAGTCAACCTGAGTTGCACAGATGGAAAAATCAAGTTGGGCGAATGGCCTTCAAACCAAGGCAGCGTTGCAGTCACCGGAAAAAAAGTCGAAAATAAACAGGTTATTCATTTGATCAATTTCAGAGATTCAAAAACGACCAACTTTCGCGACAGCAACGGTATTCAACCTGCTCCAGGGCTAGTTAAAGACGCCTCGCTTGTTTTAACTACTGACCAAACCGTAAAAAAAGTCTGGATGGCATCACCCGATGTAGCCGGAGGTTATTCTTTAGAACTCAATTTTGCCCAAAGTGGTCAATATGTTAGTTTTAAGCTTCCAGAGCTGAAATACTGGACAATGCTCGTTGTTGAATATTAATTATACGGATGCTGCCTTCTTTTGTCAGGACAAACTAAAACTCCTGAATGCTTGAAGCAGTAATAAATCAGAATTGTTATGAAAAGATCATATATTCTCATTGCGCTTTTATCCATTTTAAGCATAACAAAAGTTTTTTCGCAGGAAAGGATAGTCCCAAACTCATGCAATTCATATGAGTTACTGGGTAACAGGGTAATTTTTACATGTGAAAACAACGTAAAGATCGAATTGGAGCAGCTTAGCCCGGGAATACTTAAGTTTTGGTATGACCTCGATAATTTCAAACGAAACAATCGTTCATTTGCTGTGACCAAAGAAGGAAAGGCTGAGCAGAAACTGAATTTCTCGGAACAACCTGGCAGCTACGAGATATATACCAGCGAGCTCATTATACGAATCAACAAAACACCATTTAACATCAGAATTTTCGATAAATATCAGAAATTGTTGATGGAAGATGTTCAAAATCGCGGTTACGAGTACAATACAACAGGCTTCTCAAGTTATAAAACTCTTCGTCCTGAAGAGAATATTTATGGACTGGGCGAAAAAAATGGCCCTGTTAACAGAATTGGAAAGCGGTTCAAAATGTGGAATAGCGACAAGCCTTGTTATGGAACGAACGAAGACCCGCTCTACAAAAGTATCCCCTTCTTTATGAGCAGCAGCGGATATGGGATTTATTTTGACAACACTTATAAATCGGAATTTGATTTTGGCGTTGAATCAGACACCTACTATTCATTTTCAGCTCCAGGTGGTGAAATGATCTATTACTTTATGTATGGACCAACCTACGCTCAGATCATCAGCCGATACATGGAGTTGACAGGAAAACCCATCATGCCTCCTGCATGGGCTTTCGGTTTTGCCCAATCACGCGGACTGCTGACAAACGAAAAGCTTAGCCGGGAGATTGCAAAAGGCTATCGCGACCGTGGTATCCCATGTGATATCATTTATCAGGACATTGGTTGGACAAATTATTTGCAGGATTTTGAGTGGCGTGAAGGGAACTACGAAAATCCGAAAAAAATGCTTTCTGATCTTTACTCTGCTGGTTTTAAAGTAATTGTATCTCAAGACCCAGTAATTTCTCAGGCCAACAAACAGCAATGGAAGGAAGCTGACTCACTTGGCTTATTGGTAAAAGATGTTCGATCAGGCTCATCTTATGATATGCCATGGCCATGGGGTGGCAATTGTGGCGTTGTTGATTTTACAAATCCTGATGTTTTTGATTGGTGGGGAGCATTTCAACAAAAAGCAATCGACGTGGGAGTACGTGGTTTTTGGACTGATATGGGCGAACCAGCCTGGAGCAATGAAGAAAGCTCGGACAGACTTTTCATGAAGCATCATTTGGGTATGCACGATGAAATTCATAATGTTTATGGCTTTACATGGGATAAGGTTGTTACTGAACAATTTGAAAAGAGAAACAAAAATATTCGTGTTTTCCAGATGACACGTTCAGCATTTGCCGGAATGCAGCGTTACACTTTTGGATGGTCGGGTGATGCCGGAAACGGTAACAATATTTTAGACGGATGGTCGCAACTTGAGGCACAGCTTCCTTTGGCATTATCGGCCAGCTTAGGAGGTATCCCATTCTGGAGCAGCGATATATCAGGCTATTGCGGCGATATTAAAGACTATGAACTCACGGCGGAGCTGTATGTGAGGTGGTTGCAGTTTGGTGCTTTCAACCCCTTAAGCAGAATTCATCATGAGGGAAACAATGCCGTTGAACCCTGGCTTTTTGGTACTGAAGCTGAGCAAATCACCAAAGCTGCAATTGAACTTAAATACCGTCTTTTTCCCTACATATACACCTACGCACGTGTAGCTCATGATAACGGATTGCCGCTTATGAGAGCAATGATGCTTGAATTTCCTGATGACAAAATCTGTGAGAATTTAAATAGTCAGTTTATGTTTGGATCTGAACTTCTTGTTGCTCCGGTAATGGAGGAGAGCGCTTCAATGAAAAAAATATACCTGCCAAAAGGTGAATGGATTGATTTTAATTCCAACCAAACCATTTCGAGCCAGGGTCATTGGATTAACTACGAAGTTGATTTGTCAACGATTCCAATTTTTGTGAAAAGTGGTTCAGTTATCCCTTACATGCCGGTGATGCAATACATTGGCCAACGACCTGATTACCCATTGATCTTGGATATTTTCCCTGCCGGAATCAATAAAAAAACCATGTTTGAAATATATGAAGATGATGGCGAAACCAATGATTATCAACGCAATATCTTTTCAAAACGCAAGGTGCAATGCTTAACTAAAAAAGATTTTCTGGAAATAGAATCCAGCATCAAAATCGAAAATAATTATGTTCCGGTTGAAAGAGGCCTTGTTTTTAATGTATTTTTGAATCAAGTTCCAAAAGCACTGTTGATTGACAGCAAGAAACTGAAAATGAAGAAGTCAGCCAAAGAAATGTCTTTCCAGGAGACCTTTGTAAGTGAAGCTGTGTGGTTTTGGGATGAAACACAAAAAATCTGCAGTATTTTCATTCCTCCAACAAATGCGCAGGTGAATATTACGATTCAAAAATAATAACGATATCATTCAGAACGTTGCTATAAATTGTTCAAAAAATGTATAATATGCTTTTAATTAAGGGTTTAATAAAGTCAAACAACAAACACATAAGCACTCGGGCATTGTGTTTGAACTTTTTCAAATCAAGAAAGATGCTTACCTATCTATCCGTTTTAATCATGTTTTCAGCTTGTAAACAAAAATCAGAGGTTTTATATCAATCAGATGAATTTACAATTTTCTCTGATAAAGTAGTACAAGGGGTGTTTACTTCAAAGGTCGAATCACCAACACATATCGTATCGAATTACAGAAGTCTGGCGCATGAAAATTACTCCCGTTTGGTAAAGTTTAAATTTAGTATCAACGAAAAAGACAACGAAAAGAAAGCAGGAAACGACCATTGGGTGATTATTGAAGACGGAGTGAACACTTCTCCGGTTATAATTTTTGGGTCTGAAAGCGCACCTATACCTTCCGAACCTGCCACAAAACTACCTGTAAATTATTCCTTTACTTTTAAACTTGACATGAATCCGGTTTTGAAACAGTTTGCCGAAAAAGGTTTTTATGAAACTTTCGATGGAACCCGAATTGCTTCATCCGACTTTAAAGCTGTTTATATTGCTGGTGGAAGCGAACCCCTTACCTGGGATTTTGTAAATCTTGACGAAGAAAAATTAGCTTTAAAAGACCCAGATAAAGATGGAATATATGAGATAACACTTCTGATGAATCCTTTTGATGAGAGCAAGAACCAAACAAAAACATGGAATCTGACCCAGGATGTTTCGATGAAACCTTCCTATACGTCAGATCAGCCATTGGTTGATGCGCTGTTTAACCTTTCGCTCGAGGAAGCCCGGCTAAACATTGAAGCTGACAGCACTTTGCGTACTGGAGCGAAATGGGGAGGAGTATGGACACGCGACGTTAGTTATAGCACTCTACTTGCTTTTGCTTTTCACGAACCGGAAGTAGCCAAAATAAGTCTCATGAAAAAAGTGAAAAATGGAAGGATTATTCAAGATACCGGATCAGGAGGTGCCTGGCCGGTTTCGTCCGACCGAACTACATGGGCACTTGCAGCCTGGGAAATTTATAAGGTAACCGGTGATACAGAATGGCTAAGAACTGCCTTCGAGGTGATAAAAAACACATTGGCTGATGATGAAAAAACCTTGCGATCTCCCCTAACTGGCATGAATCGTGGCGAGTCTTCTTTTCTTGACTGGCGTGAGCAAACTTACCCGAAGTGGATGTCGAACATGGATATTTATGTTTCTGAAAACCTGGGGACCAATGTAGTACACTTTCAGGCCAATCGAATTTTAGCTGAGATGGCAGTACTTCTTGGCGAACCAAATGCAACATATCTGAGCCGTGCAAACGAGATTAAAGACGGTATCAATAAATTTCTTTGGATGCAGGAAAAAGGATATTATGGCCAATATCTTTACGGACGAAGTGCGATGATGCTTTCACCACGATTTGAGGCCCTTGGTGAGGCATTGTCTATTCTTTTCGATGTTGCAGATACACAGCAAGCAGCTTCAATCCTTGAAAACTCACCGGTTATTAATTTTGGAACTACATGCATTTATCCGCAAATACCGGGAATCCCACCTTATCATAACAATGGCATCTGGCCATTTGTACAGTCTTTTTGGAATCTTGCAGCAGCAAAAGCAGGCAATGAAACAGCCTTAATACACGGGCTGGCAGCAATCTATCGGCCAACTGCACTTTTCCTTTCTAACTACGAAAATTTTGTGGCAGATAACGGGGATTTTGTTGGAACCGAAATAAACTCCGACCGCATGTTATGGAGTATGGCCGGAAATCTTGCTATGGTTCACAGAGTTTTCACTGGCATCCATTTCGAAACAGAAGGTATTCATTTTCAGCCTGTTATTCCTAAAGTATATGATGGAAAACGAACACTTTCAAATTTTCGTTACCGTAAGGCAATCTTAACTGTCAATGTTTCCGGATATGGTAATCAGGTTGCTTCATTTAAAATAGATGGCATTGCAAGCGGCAAGCCATTCTTTCCGGCAAATTTGGAGGGAAGTCATACTATTGATATTGTGATGAATAGCACACCTTTCAATAGCTCGAAAATCAACCTTGTATCCAATAGTTTTTCACTTTCCAATCCTGTCACACACCTCAATCAAAACCTGATAAGCTGGGAAGCGGTTCCAAATGCGATTGCTTACAATCTTTACAAGAATGGAAAATTTTTAAAAGTTGTTTCTGAACATCAGGTGGAGATTGATCCGAATGAAGTTGCTGAGTATGCACTCGCAGCTGTTGACAGCAATGATTTTGAGTCATTTATAAGCGAACCAATTCTGGTGTATGAAGAAAAGAAACTTAAAACGATAGAGTTTGAAAGCGTTTTAGCAAGATCTGCCCTGCCATATACCAATTTCTCAGGTGAAGGTTTTATTGAAATCAGTAAAGTTAAAAACACTGAAATCACGATGAATATTGAAGTTGAAGAGGACGGAAACTACCTTATCGATTGTCGCTACGCCAATGGCACCGGCCCATGGAATACCGATAACAACTGCGCCATAAGAAGTGTATACACCAACGACAGTTATTCGGGTGTTTGGGTATTTCCCCAGCGTGGCACCGACGAATGGAGTGATTGGGGTTATTCCAACGCCCTCGATCTGTATCTCAAAAAAGGGAAAAACAAGCTTGTCATTAAATTCGAAAGTTGGAATAACAACATGGATGGTGACATAAATGAGGCACATCTGGATGTGATGCGTATCATAAAAAAGTTCTAGAAAAAGCCTTTTTTGAACAGTCTCTTTTCAATTAAATAACACCTTGATGGTAGGCATTACTAGCTGAAAACTTATTATTGCCAGATAAACACAAAAGTGAAAAAATGTTGATATGTTGGTGGTTTTCAGTAAGAGTGAATTTTTCCAGTATCCATCTTGTTCATTATGAACCAGCTATCCCTTTGGCCACAAAAACCTGTAGCCAAGGTGAAACTCTAGAAATTCAGCCAGGATGAAGTTGATGGAACGCACATTGACACCCATTGAAATATGATCGGTAAAATGATATCTGACTCCGAGTCGTTGATAAAACTGGTTGAAATTACCGTAGTTTCTATGTCGTATATAATTGCCGATCCCACCCTGGAGCGAAAGCCGTGCAATACTAAACTCAACCTGATATATAGTTCCAATACTTAGATTGTCCCAACCAACTGGACCGGGAGAGCCATCTTCATGAGCTGTCATACCCCACCAAAAATTAAAATCAATGCCTGGCCCCGATTTAAAAGCGTTGGTATGTTGCATAAGGTAGATGGCACTAATACCGCCTATTGCAAAGTAGTTGGTATCAAGTTCATGCTCAACTATTTGGTGGTCACCGTACCCTAGCATAAGGAATAACTCATTTTTTCGTGGAAGACGGCCTGCTTTTGGAGCGTTTCTGGTATCGGGCCGACCAATAGGATGATATTTCAGCTCCAGAACAGTAGAAACCAGGTTAAGTCCGCGGTTTGGCCGTTCAAAGCCACCGTTGGAAAAATGATTGAAACTTAATCCGGCTGCAAGATCAAGATTTTTATTCAATGCATACACAGCTTTCAGTCCAACATCCAGATGCACTGTCATTCCACCTCCTATAGCAATATTCTTGGGATTGGTAATTGAGTCGTATTTGTTCCAACCCCATGCAGTCCCAAACTGGAATTCGGAATAAAGTTCCAGCGTTTTCCAGCGTTTTATGGGCACTCCCAGTACACCATAAGCTGAAAATGGACGGCCTAGCTCATCAGAAAAATAGTTCATTGATGAGACACCAAAGCCATAATAAGGAATATGATAAACGCGCTGCCATTCTTTGTAACCAGGATTCTGCCATAACAACCGCACCGCTATTGATTGGAAAACACCGATCGGTTTTTCCGCCAAGTTATCACCCTTAACAAATGGATTTGTTGGAAGAGCCATCCCTGTCGAAAGGGCCATACCAAGAGAAGGGTAGTCGGTTGACCGAAGAACAGAAGTTGTCTGCGAATGAAGAGACAAAACAAACGAACAGAAAATGAGCAACAAATGAGGTTTCATCATAAAATGAAATTTTTAAAATAGTCCTCGCTCTAAAAACGTTTCTTCGAGGCTTATATTTTTATCATCAAAAAAAATACCATATGGCTTCAATACCTAAATAAAATCATTTGCAAATCGGCAAACTTTAAGTTATAAAGACAGATTCTATGTCATCAGGTTACAATTTAGGAAAAAGAGTACTTCTGAGGACTTTATCTAAGAAGCATGAATTTAAAACATTGATTATGAATCATATACAAATAGCTGTTGTATTTCTCTACAGCTGTATATTTTTTCAACATACTAGCTATCTATCTGATTTACTTTTATTTAGGTAATAATTACAAATGTAGTGTTGTATTTTTCAACACTTTAGGTGTAAAGAATAATTACACACATTCTTTATATAATTGTATTTCAATTACTTACATTACTCTGGCACGATATTGGATCTAGTGGTTTCAAAATATGAATTCATCATTATAAACGACATAAAGAATGAAAGCCATGAAAACACAAATTTTTTTAATCAGCCTTTTAGCAGTCATCAACCTGACCTCTATTCTTCAGGCACAAACCAATCTTCCATCCTCTTCGGAAAATCAAATTATTCAACTGTCTGAACTCTTAACATCAGGCTTTCAAGCTCAGCAAACAGATGCAAAGGATATGCTGGTTACTGAAGATCAGCTGGGTGTTAACGGCAGTTTCTCATTGGTATACGCTAAAGCAATTCAGAGCTCTTTTGAACCTAAACTCAGTATGCCAGTCGGCCGTGATGCGATCGTTGCCGTCATAAGTTCATCCAACCCAGAGTTGAAAGCCATATTGAAAAAAGGAATTAACACCAACAAAATGAAAGAGATGCTTATTGGCAATCAGCAACAAATTCTCTTCTCAAACAATTTTGTATGGGAACAAATGAGTAGCTTTTCACAAACGACAATTAGTGAACCAAAAACTTATAATGAAAAACAAGCATTTATTTCTGGTATCACGTCAAATACAATTGGATTCTGCTTATTATCCGAAATAATGGATGGAAGTCAGAAATATATTTCAGGAATACAATTGATTCCTGTTGACAGAAACAACAATGGTGAGATCGATACTAATGAAGATTTCTATTCGAATCCTCAAACTTTTGCCAGAGCATTATGGTTGGGAAAATATCCTAAGGCATTATCACAAAACATACTTATCGTTTCACAAAATGACAACCTCAATGAAACTGAGACTGCATTTATCAATTGGATATTTACACAAGGACAGCAAGTGATGGCTGATAACGGTTTTATAGCTCTCAACAACCACGAACAGCTCGCAGCACTCAAAGCTTTCAATTCACCAATCGATAATCCCGTCAATGCATCTACCGAATCTACAAGCAATGCCTGGATTATGATTATGTTAATTGCACTTGGAGGAGTAGTTATTTTTGGTTTGTTCATCACCTGGATTTTTACTGATCGCACTTCCCCTGACGAATCAGTCGTAATAACAACTCCTGGAAGTTTCAACCTAAACTCGATTCAATCTCCAAAAGGAATAATGTACGACACTACTCACACCTGGGCTTTTATGGAAAATGACGGAATGGTAAAAGTTGGAGTTGATGATTTCCTGCATCACATTTTTGGAAAGATTGATCAGGTTAAAATCCATTCAACCGGAAAAGCTTTCAAAAAGGGCGAATCCCTTACCACATTCATACATAAGGGAAAACAAATTTCCATTCAATCTCCGGTATCAGGAAAAATCATTGCTGTAAATGAAGCTTTCTCAACCAAAAACCCTGATGTTACCTCAAACTGGTTGTATAAAATTGAACCAACAAACTGGAAACGTGAGAGCAGCTTTCTTTTAATGGTAGACAGCTACACCGAATGGATGAAATCAGAATTTAATCGTTTCAGGGAATTCCTAAACACAACCATGCACCAGCATTCACCACAACATGCTTACATAGCGCTTCAAGATGGAGGCGAATTACAAGAAGGATTGATGACAGGTTTAGAACCAGCTGTTTGGGAAGATTTTCAACAACAGTTTCTTAAAGCTTCCCGCTAATCGTTATTTAACCTGACTTAATTATAATAATTAACAATAAATCTATCCAACGATGTCGATTAATAGAAGAACCTTTTTTAAAGCCATGGGTGCCACTGCTGTAGCACTTTCAGTTGGAAAACCTGTCTTTGCATCAGATGCTTCAGTAAATGAGAATGAGTTTTATGGTATCTTATATGATATCACCAAATGTGTAGGTTGCCACGGATGTGAATACGATTGCGCTGATGCTCATGGTTTTACTGAATTTGATATTCCGAAAGATCCACCTTTCAGGCAGACTGATGAGAAGCATCGAACAGTTGTCAATGAGTACGAAACCAGCAAAGGAAAAGTACCCCGCAAAATACAATGTATGCATTGCAATCAGCCTGCCTGCGACGCAGCATGCCTGACCCAGGCGATGCATAAAACAGCCGAAGGCCCTGTAATCTGGCGTGAAGACAAATGTATGGGCTGTCGCTATTGCATGATATCCTGTCCGTTTGACATACCCAAATTTGAGTACAACAGCACAAACCCAGAAATTGTAAAATGCGATATGTGTGCCGAGTTGCTAAAAGAAGGTGAAATACCAGCCTGTGCCTATAACTGCCCGGAAGAAGCCCTTCTTTACGGAAAACGAAGCGATCTTATACGCGAAGCCCGCAGGCGAATACATGATAACCCTGACACCTACGTGGATCACATTTATGGTGAGCACGAAGCAGGTGGCACATCATGGCTTTACCTTTCACCTGTGCCATTTAACGAAGTAGGTTTTAACACCAAAATTCAAACCACCTCTTACCCGGGCCTTACCAAAGGATTCATTTCGAGCATAGCTCCTGTCGACATCCTGCTTCCGGCCGTTTTGCTTGGAATTTATGAAGCTACAAAATCCACCCCTAAAACAGAAGAAGAACTATGAGCACCAATTCCCAACCCGCAGTATTACTTCCAAATGAACGTAATTTCTTTTCATTCCTGCTCTCCGAATTAAAGCCTAAGGGCAAAATCTTTACGCCGTTTAATATCATCAGTTTCCCGATCATGATGATTGGGTTGGTGATAATTTTTCTTCGTTTTAAAAACGGAATTGGCTCAGTAACGAACCTCACTCAAGATGTTCCCTGGGGCTTGTGGATTGGTTTTGACGTAGTTACCGGAGTAGCTTTCGCTGGAGGTGCCTATGTGCTAGTTTTCATGGTGAACATTCTTAACCTGAAGAAATACAAGCCAATCCTACGCATAACCGTTTTGAACGGATTTCTTGCCTACCTCTTTTATTCAGCGGCCTTACTGCTCGATCTTGGCCGGCCACTCAACGTGATCAATGTAGTTATCGGCAATAACTTTGGCGTGAGCTCGGTTTTGTTTCTCGTTGGCTGGCACTTCCTGCTATATATGTTGGCGTTGCTGCTCGAGTTTTCGCCAGCAATTGCCGAATGGTTGAATGCCCGAAAAGTTCATAAAATACTTACAGGTATCACGATGGGAGCTGTCATTTTCGGCATTACGCTATCGGTACTGCATCAATCTGGTATTGGCGCACTGTTTTTGATGGCTAAAGATAAAATCCATCCACTATGGTATAACAGCTATATGCCCTTGCTATTTGTCGTTTCAAGCGTTTTCGCAGGCATTTCGATGGTGATTTTCGAGGGTTCAATTAGTAATAAGGTCTTTTCCGATCAATTGGATGAATCATCCCATCATTCACACAAAAATATCATCGTTGGGTTAGCTAAAATTTGTACCGTAGGCATGTTTGCATATTTTACCCTTTTGGTTTTGGTATTCATTCACGAAAAAAACTGGGAATATATCTCAACCCCGATGGGTAGCTGGTTTCTTGTTGAGGTAATTGGCTTTGTTGTGCTTCCAATGTTCCTCTTCTTTTACGGCTACCGTCATCACAAAACAACAGTAATCAAAGTTGCGTCTATCGTTACCCTGCTTGGCATTATGCTCAACCGTATGAACATCTCAATTATCTGCTACCGTTGGGACGCAACCGAACGCTATATTCCTTCATGGCAGGAATTCGTTGTAACACTTACCATCATTTTCATAGAAGTTTGGGTTTTAAGATGGATTGTACGCCGCATGCCAGTATTACGCCAATCGCCTGAATGGGCAAGAAACAGTCATTGACATTTTCAATAACATATAAACGTATATACAAATAATTAAAAAACACTGAGATGGAAGGATTTCAATACTACAACATGTTTGAAACCAAAGGTTTTGAATATTTACTTACGATCGTTTTCTTTTTGCTACTCATTCCATTCTGGATGATGCTCAATAAAAAAGTGAATATTGGCAAACGCATCAGCGAAGCAATTGGAGTGCTTACTGCAAGACGCATCAAACTACCTAAAGGCATCTATCACAGCCCCAACCACACTTGGATGCATTTGCTCCGCTCGGGTGTAGCAAGGGTTGGATTGAGCGACCTTTTATTGAAAATTACCGGTAAAATAGAGCTTACTCCCTTGAAAAGTGCCGGTGATGAAATTTCAAAAGGTGACATAGTTGCTCAAATCCATCATGATGGCAAAGTATTAAACATTGCATCACCACTTTCGGGTAAAATTGTAAGTTTTCCTGTGTGTGAATCAGAAAAACTGTTATCAGACCCTTATGGAAACGGTTGGATGCTGGAAATAGTGCCACGTGCCTGGATTGCTGAGACACAGCACTATTACCTGGCTGAAACAACCCAAAGCTGGGCCGAAAAAGAGATCGTCCGCTTCAAAGATTTTCTCTCAGAAAGTATGCCCAAACATGATCCCGAAATGCCATTGAACGCTTTACAGGATGGAGGTGAACTACGCGAACAAATTCTGGCTGAGTTGCCCGAAGGTGTCTGGAATGATTTTGACAAACAATTTCTAAACTTTTCTGCTATAAAAAAATAAATATCCAGACTTAAAACCTAAAAAAAGCCCTATCTTGCAATGGAAATGTAATGTTGCTTTCTGATGGAGTCAAGAACTATAAAGTATTGTTTCACGTCGATCCGGCAGTTAGATGCCGGCTCGGCGTTAACCATTTTATCCAGCTAATTAATATCACTTTTTAATCACTCTAAAGTTGAAAAAGAAGTTTAATAATACCGTTTTTAAAAATTACAAGAAGTTCTATTCTTCGGTATACAGCAGGGTTGTGTTAATCATTGCTTTGCTTTCAATATTTTTGCTCGCTTCCTATTTTATCATCTTTAAGTCAGTCAACGAACAATACCTTAAAACAATTATTTTCCAAAACGGAAACAATATCGCTTCTATTGTCGAAGGTGCGCTTTATCATTCCATGCTTGAAAATGATAAAACTGAATTGTCTAACACACTCGATATAATTAATACGCTATCGGGTATCGATGAAGTAAATTTATATAACGAATTCGATAGCTTAGTATATTCATCTTATGCTGTTGATGCAGAGCATTATAACGATCCCGAATGCGTAAATTGCCACACAACACTTGATGAACTCTTTCCCGGCGATTCGAAAAGTTATCGTATCGTGGGTCTGGAAAGTTCGTGCAGCATGCACAAGACAAATAATAACGAAAGATATTTGCTTATTCGCAACCCCATTCTCAACGAGAACAGCTGTTATACAGCTAAATGTCATGCGCATGGCAAAAACGAAAAGATACTTGGATCACTGATTATAAAACTCCCCCTTGGCAATTTCGATGAAGCAGTTCAAGGCACATCTATGCAATACTTCATTTTGGCTGCTGTTGCTACTTTGCTACTTTCATCCTCGTTGGTTTTGTTTACTCGCAGAAACATTAAACGGCCACTGAATGCTCTTGTAGAAGCCAGCACTGCTGTTACTTCAGGCGACAGAGACACACGTTTGAAAATCAATCCCAATCAAACAGAGGATATGCGCACAGTTTCGCTTGCTTTTAATCAAATGCTTGATAAGCTTCAGGCTGCCAATACCGAACTCGAAAACTGGTCGCATCAGCTGGAATATAAAGTACAACGCAAATCAGAAGAACTCAGTTCAGTGCAGAACGAAATGATTCAAATTGAGCGAATTGCTTCTTTAGGAAAACTCTCAGCTTCTGTGGCGCATGAACTGAACAACCCCCTTTCGGGTATTTTGGTGTATGCAAAATTGGTACACAAGCAACTTCAATCCGATGAATTTGCATCGCCTAAACGCGAGAATATGCTTAAAAACCTCAAATACATTGAAAGTGAAACGAAACGCTGTGGGGAAATTGTAAAAGGATTACTCGATTTTTCACGAAAAGACCAAAGCGATCATGAACACTGCCACCTGCACGACATTTTAGCAAGTACTGCCGACCTGATGCGTCACCCAATGAAAATTTCAAACATCAGCTTTTTCACCAATTACAAAGCTGAAAAAGACATGATCAGCTGTAGTCCCAATCAAATAAAACAAGCCTGTATCGCTATGCTTGTGAACGCCACAGAAGCAATGCCTCCTGACGCGAATGGAGAGATTGTTATCCAAACATCCAATCCGGATGAGGATCATATCAAATTCGAAATTACAGATAATGGGAAAGGAATGAATCCAGAAACCATTCCACATATCTTTGAGCCTTTTTTCTCTACAAAGCATGAAGCCAGTGGAATAGGGCTTGGTTTAGCCATCGTACATGGTATCATTAACAGCCATCAAGGCAAAATTGCTGTAAATTCTGAACCAGGTATTGGAACTACCTTTGAAATTACGTTACCACTAATCAAACAAAAAAGAGATTTCAATGCATAAAAAAATTTCACTCCTTGTTGTGGACGATGAGGAATCGGTAAGAGACTCTCTTCTGAATTGGTTTCTTGAAGATGGCTTTGAGGTAGAATGTGCTGAAAATGCCAACAAAGCTCTGGCCATGCTCGAAAACAGAAATTTCGACATCATTCTTACGGATATCAAAATGCCTGGAATGGATGGACTTGAATTACTCAAGCGTATAAAAACTATTCAAAAAGAGGCCATTGTCATCATTATGACAGCTTTTGCTGCAGTTGATACCGCGGTCCAAGCACTTAAGAATGGGGCTTTTGATTATGTGACCAAGCCCTTCGATCCTGATGACCTGTCACACCTCATTCGCAATGCATCCCGACAAATTGTTCTTGCTGGTGAAAACGAGCAGCTTAAAAGTCACCTTACACTCGAAAATGTTCAGGACATAATTGGAAAAAGCGAAGCAATTCAAAAAGTCTTACTCGAGGTGCAAAGTGTGGCTCAATCCAATGCCTCGGTTATCATAACCGGCGAGAGTGGAACAGGTAAAGAATTGTTTGCCAGAGCAATACATGCTAACTCATCACGTAAATTTTTTCCAATGGTGAGTGTCCATTGTGGCGCTTTGAGTGAAAGTTTGCTCGAAAGTGAGCTTTTTGGACACGAAAAAGGAGCCTTTACCGGCGCTGTTTACAATAGAAAAGGCAGATTTGAGATGGCAGATAACGGGACCATCTTTTTAGATGAAATAGCTACAATCTCCATGAAAATGCAGATTGAACTGCTACGGGTGCTCGAAACAAAAAGTTTCATGCGTGTTGGCGGCAGCAAACAAATTGAATCGGATTTCAGGGTAATTTGTGCTACAAACCGCGACCTCAAGCAAATGGTTGATAACGGAACTTTCCGGGAAGATTTATATTACCGCCTTAATGTGGTGAACATCAACATCCCCCCATTGAAAAACCGTTTGGAAGATATTCCATTACTTGTGGATCATTTTATAAAAAAATACTGCAATGCAATGAGTCGTGCAGCTGTGATAATTGAACCAAATGCCATCAGACGGTTGCAGGAATTTGATTTTCCAGGAAATGTACGCGAATTGGAAAACATGATTGAAAGAGCCATCGTTGTAGGAAATGGCAAAGAAATAAGGGTAAAGGATCTCCCTTTGCTGAAAGAAACAGTGGTTTCACAGGTTGAAAGTTTGGATGAGCTCGAGCGGAAACACGTGTTGACAATTCTTAATAAATACGAATGGAATATCTCACGGACAGCCAAAGCATTGCAAGTGGACAGAGTAACACTTTACAACAAAATCAAAAAGTACGATCTGAAACAAAGCTGACCGATAGCTCACATTAAGATTCTGTCGTGTTCATATTTCTAAGTCCTTCAACACATTATGGGCATTCAAAAGATTACACTTTTAAACCTTGGGCGTTTCGACCGAAATATCCTGGAAAAGATAAGTTCGGCAGTCCATCTGGAGTTTTTACTCAAGGTTGAGGTAATTGAGAATCATTCAGATCTAACCGTTTTTTTCGATTCAGGAAGGAAACAGTACAATGGAAACAGTTTGCTGAAGATGCTCGAAGCGAATTTTGGAAACGATGAGAGTAAAACAATGGCACTTGTGACGGTCGACCTTTTTATCCCCATCCTGACCTATATTTTCGGACAGGCATATTTGGGAGGAAGAACCGGAATCACATCCAGCCACAGGCTAAGCAACGAACGTTATGGTTTAGAGAAAGACGAAAAGCTTTTTACTTTACGAATAATCAAAGAAGTGAATCATGAATTGGGTCATTGTTTTGGACTCATACATTGTCACCAACCCGGATGCGTCATGCAGTCAAGTACATACGTTGAGGATATCGACCAAAAAGAAACCGGTTTTTGCAGCAGCTGTGCCGAAAAACTGAAGACCGGAATCACCTCTTAAAATTAATCGCATCAACTTGAAAACTCTGTTTATATATTGTTTTAATAGATAATGTCGATCATAACTTTGTAAAATTCCATACCGGCCATAGCCTTTCTGAATTTGCTGGTTACAGCCCCTCCTATTCCACTTTACATTTAA
>CAYXCZ010000041.1:0-36314 GCA_964463695.1 uncultured Lentimicrobiaceae bacterium
ATTGATATCCTGCTCCTATACTATAGGTTAAACCTGGTCCCAAAGGTGAGTTAACCGTGATTGTACCAGTGGATACCAAACAAGTGGGTTGAATTACTGTCACACCTGGTGCTTCAGGAGGCATCGGAATTGTAACTAAATTATTATGCAATAGAATTGCTCCTGCAATTGAGAGTGCCTGGCCATAAAGTGTTGAAGCTTCCAGCAATTCAATCTGTCCATTAGCGACTATTGTACCTCTGAAAACTGAACTTTCTCCAAGTGTAAATGCACCATTGATCTGCCAATAAACATTATCGATCGAAGCTCCGTTAATGAGTGTAATACTTGTGTTTCCATTTGTTGCAAGTGCCCCGCCAATCTGAAAAATAAATAATGCATCCGGATTTCCCAGACCATTTAGTATTAATTCACCATTTAGAGTTGCTGCACTTCCAATACAAGAAACACCTGGGTTAAGTGTTTGTCCATTTCCGAATGGTGTTCCTAAAACAACATCACATGCTCTTGATGCCAAATCTGAATAGGCTAGCCCCAGATCTATTGCAGCTTGTGCTAAAATTGGGTGACCAACAGGGTAAATTTCTCCAATAACTGTCCCAGGAGGAAAACCAGTAAGAGCGCCAACATACGTACCAACATCACCAGTAACGACGGATGCTCCAACATTTGTTAATGCTCCAGCTGACGTAAATAATGCAAAATTTGAAGCAGCTCCTAAGTTAGGCGACTGCCCAAAACTATTATTTTGGAAAGATAAAAGAGCTATGAATGTTAAAATAAGTAGAAGTTTACTTTTCATTTTAACCGGGTATTAAGTGTAAAAAAAAATATCAATACAAAGGTCAGTCTGTTGAGTTCCAAATGAGTTACATCTTACGAGTGAAAAGTTACATATATGTCACATTCAAAATAACCTCTTCAAAAAACCCGGAAATATTGCTTTACTTTCGTTAGATATATTGGCTATTCTAGCAGGGCATAATTGCAGGTAAACGATTTATAGAAAAAGATTTTCGATGACCTGACTTGGAACACTAAACGTTTTCATAACGAACATCAAAATATTATTTCCGGTTTTATTCCGAGTATGAACAACAATCATAACAATCTGTAAATTCTGCATGACAAATGAGGAGTACCTTAGGGTTGTTACCCCCGGCATTTATAAAATTGTATTATATCAAAGAGAACAGTAGTTTTTCTCTTAATATTGCAGTTGGAAACCATGAAGTCTAATCGATGGGTAAACGGAGATCAAACATAGGATATTTCAATTTTGTTTAAAAATGATACCTATGTTTTATTGATAAATCCTGCTGACGAACTTCGGGTAAGTCAAAATCAAAATTTGAAAGCGATATAATTGAAATTCTGAAAAGAACCGGAACAATGAAGCAGATTGAAACTTTTGTTGAAAAGATTAACGGGGGTAATAACAACTTTTTCCGAAAGCTGTATGGCAATGATCTGACTGTTCTCAAGAGACAGGCAGCACGCTATACCGGGATTTTGAATACGTTTCGTTCAACTTTTCAAAGTGAAGAAGTGGAGCTTTTCAGTTCACCGGGTCGTACCGAAATTGGTGGTAACCATACCGATCATAACCACGGCAGGGTGTTGGCCGGTGCTGTTAACATAGACAACGTTGCTGTTGCTGCACCAAATAATTCAAATACCATAAGTATCCTATCCATTGGATATCCACAATTTGATGTCGAACTTTCTGATTTAAAACCCAATGCAAATGAATATTTTTCTTCTGCATCCATTGTCAGAGGAATATGTGCCCGGATGCAGGAACTTGGATACAGCACAGGAGGATTCAACGCAGTTATAGATGGAGAGGTTCCAAAGGGATCGGGGCTGAGTTCTTCAGCTTCATTTGAAGTGTTGATTGGTACAATTCTGAGTTGTCTCTTCAACGAAAACAGGCTCGATCCAATTACCAATGCCACAATAGGCCAGTTTGCAGAGAATCATTACTTTGGAAAACCTTGCGGACTGATGGATCAGACAGCCTGTGCGGTGGGTGGATTTATAACAATTGATTTTGAAAATCCCTCAATGCCAGTGGTTAAAAAAGTTGATTTTGACTTTACCTCAACAGGATTTGCTTTGGTGATAACGGATACTGGCGGTAATCATGCAGATTTAAATGATGAATATGCCTCCTTGCCTGTTGAAATGAAGTCGGTTGCTGCTGCTCTCGGAACCAAAGTTTTACGTGATGTTTCATTGGCACAGATTTTTGAAGCTATACCTTCGCTACGGGATAAAACCGGCGATAGGGCAATTCTACGTGCTTACCATTTTCAGGGTGATAATCAACGAGTCGTTGAACAGGTTGAAGCGCTCGAAAACAATAATTTTCAGGCATTTCTTAAAATGGTAGTTGAATCGGGTTACAGCTCATTTATGTATAACCAAAATATTTATCCATCGAATAATGTGAAAGAACAGGGCGTTTCACTGGCACTGGCTTTAAGCGAAATGGTTCTGAAAGGCCATGGAGCGTGGCGTGTGCATGGTGGCGGATTTGCCGGGACAATACAAGCTTTTGTTCCTGATCACTTGTTGGAGACATACATATCAACGCTCGAACATGTCTTTGGAGAAGGCGCTTGTAAAAAACTTTTTATCAGAGATAAAGGCTCAGTGAGGCTTGAATTATAAGAAATGATACACAAGCATAATTCACTAATCACACAATTATTTCTTTTATTTTAAAAATAGTTTGACAAGATTTTAGATTCAATTTCAGGTAGTTAATAAATTTTTTTTGATGTTTATTTTGGTTCAAAAAAATTATAAAGGCAATAATAAATGAATGAACTTACAAAACCCAGGCCAACGCTTATGATATTAGCCGCAGGCATGGGAAGCCGGTATGGAGGCCTAAAACAAGTAGACAAACTGGGCCCTTCAGGTGAGACGATCATCGACTATTCCGTTTTTGATGCTATGCGGGCAGGGTTTGGCAAAGTAGTGCTGGTTATCAGAAAAAGTATAGAAAAGGATTTTTTGGAGGCTTATGGAAAAGGTTTTTTATCAAAAGTTCCTTATGAGATCGTTTATCAAGAGCTGGATAAGTTGCCCAAAGGGTTCACACTTCCTGCTGAACGCAGCAAACCATGGGGAACAGCACATGCCATCTGGGTGGCACGCGAAGTTGTCAATGAGCCCTTTGTTGTTATCAATGCAGATGATTTCTATGGATTGGAAGCCTATCAAACACTGGCAGATTTCATTGATAAGCAAACCAATGATGCAAACGAATATGCCATGTGCAGCTACAAATTAGAGAATACCCTCTCAGAACACGGCACCGTTTCGCGCGGCGTATGCATCGTAAATGAAGATGGAATGTTGGAAGCAGTTGATGAACAAGTAAAGATTGGCTACGACGACGCAGGCAATATCCTAAGTGAAGTAGCAGGACAATCAATTGAATTGCAACCAGATACAATGGTATCAATGAATATTTGGGCATTTAACCCATCTGTTTTTGCATTTATCGAAGCCTATCTATGTGAGTTTCTGGCACATGATGCAGCAAATCCCAAAGCCGAATTATTCACACCCCGGCTTGTTGACAGGTTGATACAAGAGCGTAAAGCAAAAGTTAAGGTACTGACTTCATCAGCACATTGGTTTGGAGTAACCTATGCCGAAGATAAAAAAGCTGTAATGGAAAACCTGCAGGAACTCGTACTAATTCAAAAGAAATACCCCACCCCTTTGTGGTGAGGATTGCAGAAGACAAAAACAAACGTTTTAGAAAAAATTGTAACAACATTGAACATTAAACAGATAACAAATGGAAGCATTTCAACTACTTGATTACATCATTTTTGCCGTGTATGGGTTGCTCATACTCGGAGTGGGACTTTGGGTGTCGCGCAGTAAAAATGGCGAAAAGAAAAGTGCCGAAGATTATTTTCTTGCAGGAAAGAGTCTGCCTTTTTGGGCGATAGGCGCATCGCTGATAGCAGCCAATATTTCAGCAGAACAATTTATTGGCATGTCGGGCTCAGGATTTGCGATAGGACTCGCCATAGCATCTTACGAGTGGATGGGAGCGCTGACGTTAATCATTGTTGCCAAATTTTTCCTGCCTGTTTTTATACGTCAGGGACTTTTTACAATACCCGAGTTTATTGAAAAACGGTTCAATACCAACCTGAAAACCATCCTGGCCATCTTTTGGGTTGGGCTTTTCATATTTGTTAATCTGACATCCGTATTGTTTTTAGGAGCAAAAGCATTGGATACGGTTTTAGGAAATGGTGATGGAACAATGATCTTTCCGCTTATTCTGGGCTTAGCTTTTTTTGCAGCTGCCTACTCCATCTGGGGAGGCCTGTCAGCCGTAGCCTGGACCGATGTTATTCAGGTAGTGTTACTTGTAATAGGCGGATTTATTACAACCATAATCGCACTTGATCATGTAACCCCCGCTGGAGGCATCTTAGCAGGCATTGATCATATCTATCAGCAGGCAGGCGATAAATTTCACATGATCTTAGACCGCAACCATCCGCAGTTTTTAAACCTACCCGGCATAGGCGTGATAATAGGTGGTCTTTGGGTAGCGAATCTTTACTATTTTGGATTCAATCAATACATTATTCAACGTGCCTTAGCAGCAAAATCATTGCATGAAGCCCAAAAAGGACTCGCTTTTGCGGCTTTTCTTAAGCTATTGCTTCCAATTTTTGTCGTTGTGCCCGGAATCATAGCGTATGTCCTTTACATGCAAGGCGAAGGCACCACTTCTATTGAAGGTGTTAAAACAGTTTTTGATCGTGCAGATGGCAGTATTAACTATGACCTTGCTTATCCATGGCTCGTGAAAACATTCATTCCAACGGGCGTTAAAGGCCTTGTTGTAGCGGCGCTAACTGCCGCCATCCTCTCATCACTGGCCTCGATGCTCAATTCAACAGCTACGATATTCACGATGGATTTATACAAACCCTATTTCTCCAAAAAGACCGATGGATCAGACCTGGTGCGAGTTGGAAGAATCTCTGTATTAGTTTCCCTGGCCCTGGCAGTCATCATAGCACCGGCACTCGACACCATGCCTCAGATGTTTCAGTATATTCAGGAGTACACAGGCGTGGTAAGTCCGGGGATTCTTGCTGTCTTTTTGATGGGGCTGTTCTGGAAGAAAACTAATGCCAAGGGAGCCATCGTGGGAGTTTTGACATCAATTCCCATCGCGCTGCTACTGAAATTACTTCCGATCGAAATGCCTTTTCTGGATCAGATGCTGTATACAAGTTTGTTAACCATTGTTGTTATCCTGATGGTGAGCCTTCTCACAGCTAATTATGATGAAGACCCAAAGGCCATTCCACTTCCAAAAGAAACCTTCAAAACCGATTTCAATTTCAATATTGCAGCCTATGCAGTAATGATTCTTTTGGTTGTGATCTATGCTGTGTTCTGGTAATCAGATAGCTTGAAATCTGGTTTGATTCTTGAAGGTATTTGTGTGATTCAAGGTATTTGGCTTTTGAGGCCTGCAGCGTATCTGTGTAATCATTTCAGACAGAGGCAACAAGATGATTTCGCGTTCAGGGAGGGTTTGCAACAACGTTGCCGCAATATATCGGTCTCCAGACCGGATGTAAATAAATTTTATGTTTTATGGATACATCTAAAAGTATTGATTTTAGATAGGTCAGAGACCGTAAAAACACCCAGCGTAGTTGCAAACTACGCCAAACAGTAGAATGCGTTCAGAGTAGTTTTTCACGGGCATTATTCTTGTAAAGACAGTGATTTAGAATCGGTCAGAGACAGGGATAAAACCTAACCTAATCATAAACTGCAATAAACGAGGTATCATAATTCCTGATACCACACGCCTGTTGAATGGAGGACGGCATTGTTCAAAATGATGACGGGCAGGAGGCAATTAGTTTTTTGAGTAAAAAAGAGTTACCTTTGGGATGATAAATACCATGCTACGAAATGCATATTAATCGATTGGGACCCAAAGTATTTGAATATCATCATATTGGAAAATATTTAACAATAGTACTACGGGGAAATAAATCCATTGGAGTGTATTTAGCGCCGGTAATTAAGGGGCATTAGGACAGATTGAAACTTAATGAAATAAATATTCCTGTTAAAAATTACAATCATGAAAAAACTTGTGGTGATTTTATTCTCTGTAATTCTACTTTATTCATGTGAAAAAGATAAAGCAGAAAATACAATCACAAAATCTGAGGTTAGTGGAGTGGTTCAAAAAGGTCCATTTTTAAATGGGACTTCGATTGGGATTTATGAATTAAACGATGACTATTCGCCTACAGGTAAAACTTTTTCATCGCAGATTATAGATAATACCGGAACATTTCAATTACTGAATGTTTCACTTATTTCGCCCTATGTTCAATTAATAGCTGATGGTTACTATTTTAACGAAATCACCGGACAGAATTCAAATTCTCCAATTACCTTGTATGCTTTGACAGATATAACAAATAAGACTTCTGTGAATGTCAATATCTTGTCTAATCTGGAAAAAAGCAGGATCGAATATCTACTTACGACAGGACTATCCTTCTCAAATGCAAAGAAACAAGCCGAGCAAGAGATTCTTGAAATATTTTCACTATCAAAAGATGATATTGCTGATTTTGATTTGTTGAATATAACAGAAGATGGGGATAATAACGCCATTTTATTAGCTGTTTCGATCATAACACAAGGCTATAGGACAGAATCGGAATTAAGTGATTTGCTGGCAAATATCAGTACAGATATCAGACAAGATGGAATTTTAAACAGTGCTTCGCTGGGCAGTCAATTGATAAACGATGTGCGGTTATTAGATTTACCACAGATTAGAAAAAATATAGAGGACCGTTATTCAAATCTTGGAATGACAGTCTCTATTCCTGATTTTGAATCATTTATCCAAACTTTTGCAGATAGCACTAATTATCAGATTACAAATACTATTGATTACCCGGAATTTAGTACTTATGGTGAAAATGTTTTATTTGCTGAAAAAACAAGTTTTAGTAATGGGCTGAGTTTAGCTGCAAATTTACCGAAAGGGGCATCTTTGAAAATAATTATCAAAGGAGGCCTATGGTATTATCAATCATTGCCTAACGCACCTGTAAATTGGACGATTACTAACTATGATTTTGATTTGCAACAGCAATCATTTACAGCTACAGAATCAGGTAGAAGCTGTGATTTAATTATTCAATTTGACCCGGGAACGCACACAATTGAGTATTATGAGAATAATTCAATTACTCCAACAAGAGTAAAAGTATTTACAAATTAGCGCCGCATAGCAACGATTATAAAACATTGATATTACCGTTGTTGGATTACATTTATCACTGCGCTGAGTTTCGTATCGTGGTTTTGGGATTCGACTCTCCATCCACAAAGTTTTGCCATATGATCTCTGATTACCTTAACACCCCTATGAAATGAAAGCAATTACACCTAAAAAGAAATCGTCTGCAAATGCAGAGGTTAAAGAAAATTCTTTTCCGGTGGTTGCTATTGGTGCATCAGCAGGTGGATTGGAAGCAATGATGGAACTTTTAAAATACCTGCCATCCGACACGGGAATGGCATTCATCTATGTGCAGCACCTCAGTCCCGATCATAAAAGCATGTTGACCGAAATTTTGTCAAAAAAGACAAGCATGATCGTGCAGGAGATTGATGACATGGATAAAATAATGCCCGATAATGTTTTTGTCATTCCTTACAACAAAGGAATTGAAGTGACCGACGGACATATAAAACTAATTCCCCGGTCAGATAGCGGTGCGCCTATTTCCATTGATATTCTTTTCTCATCCCTGGCCGAAGCACAAAAGGAAAGGGTCATCGGAATAATTCTTAGCGGCAGTGCAAGCGATGGAACAGTAGGTATGGAAGCTATAAAGCAGGAAGGCGGATTAACTTTTGTACAGGATGACACAGCAAAATTTACAAGCATGCCTCATTCTGCAATAGCAGCAGGTATAGTGGATTATATTTTGTCGCCAAAAGAAATAGCACTCGAATTAGTGCGACTAAGCAAAAATCCTTTGGTAAAAACTTTTGGTGTAAAAAACGGAGAAGAAGATTTAATTGATAACAGCAATCCCGATTTAAAAATTATTCTAAAGCTATTGCATAAGGCCAATGGTGTTGATTTCAGTGCCTATAAAATGAATACAATTAAGAGGCGCATAATTCGCAGAATGTTATTGTATAAAATAACAACACTCAAAGAATATGCAAAACTACTTTTGCAAAAAAAAGAAGAAATAGATATTCTCTACCAGGATTTATTGATTAGTGTAACCAGCTTTTTTCGTGATACCGATGCACATAAATATTTAAAAGAAACTCTTTTTCCAAAGTTACTCAAAAGAAAAAAAATCGGAGAGTCGCTACGCATATGGGTTCCGGCTTGTGCCACAGGAGAAGAAGCCTATTCCATAGCAATGATGTTGCTCGAAATCCAGGAAAGCAAAACAACAAAAATACCCATTCAAATTTTTGCGACAGACCTCAGTGAACAGGCGATCAGTAAGGCACGTATTGGCGTTTATTCGAAACAGAAATTGGAAATCGTTTCGCCGAAACGTATACAGCGATTCTTCGAAAGAGCTGATGGTGGTTACCGTGTAAATAAAGCGGTGCGCGATATGTGCGTGTTTGCTCCTCATAATATTTTACATGATCCTCCTTTTTCACGTCTCGATTTTATCAGCTGCTGCAATCTTTTCATATATCTTGATATTCCGGCACAGAAAAAAGCCGTCAACACATTTCATTATTCCTTAAATAATGATGGGTTTTTGATGCTTGGCAAATCAGAAAATATCAGTCATTCAGTAAATCTTTTTACAGATTCTAATAAAAAGTATAAAATATTTTCACGTAAAATAAACTCTGGAACCCGCACACTGCCTGCCTTAATGCCTCGCTATGCACAGCAAACATTTTACGAAACAACTATTCCGGCAATGATTAAAGACAAACTAAAACAACCTGTTTTTACCAATCAAAACGGGCTCGACAATGCCATTGATGCTGTGCTTGTTTCAGAATTTATGCCTGCAAGTGTTGTTATCAATTACCAAATGGAAATTGTGCAGTTTCGCGGGACAACCGATCTGTTTCTTACGCATCCTAAGGGCAAAGCCACTTTTAATATTTTAAAAATGGCACGTCCCGAAATTGCTTTTGAATTGCGTAACGCCATTTCAAAAGTCGTAAAAACAAAGAGCCGCATTCACAAAAGTGGAATTGAGTTAAAAATAAATTCCACCGTCAAAATTATAAGTTTGGATATTCTTCCGCTTAAAATAGAATCGGACGAACCCCTGATCTTAATTCTTTTTACAGAACACGAACAAATAGAATTTTTTTCGTCACAAGCGGAAAGCGGGAAAAATATTTCGCTTGCAAAAGACCGCAGAATAAAAAAACTGGAATTGGAATTAGCTGCAGCACAAGCTGATGCATTAGCAATTGCACAGGAGCAGGAAGCTTTTACCGAAGAATTGCAAAGTGCCAACGAAGAAGTTGTTTCAAGCAACGAAGAATTGCAAACTGTGAATGAAGAACTTGAAACATCCAAAGAAGAGATAGAATCTGCTAACGAAGAACTGACAACCATCAACCAGGAACTGCAAACCCGAAACGATTTGCTAAATGAAGCATACGATTACTCGGAAGCTGTATTTGACACTATACATGAACCGATGATTGTATTGGATAAAAATCTGCGTGTAAAATCAGCCAACAAAACATTCTATAAAATTTTTAAGGTAAAAAAAGAAGAGACAGAAGGTATGCTATTGTTTGATTTAGGAAACAAGCAATGGAATATTCCCCGTCTGCGCGAACTTCTCAATGATATCCTTCCACGGAATACGCACTTCAACGATTTTGAGATTACACACACCTTCCCGTTCATTGGCGAAAAAACAATGCTGCTCAACGCAAGACACATTATTCAAAAAATGAATTTTGAAGAATTAATTCTGCTTGCCATTTCTGATATTACCGAACATGCGATTGTAAGAAGAAAAATAGATGAAAGCGAAGAACGTTTTCGTTCTTTGGCGGATAATGTACCGATGCACATTTTTATTATTGAACCGAATGAACAAGCTTCTGTAAGTTATTGGAACATTAACTGGCTAAATTATACCGGGCAAACTTTGGAAGAAGCTCTTGGACGAACATGGGAGGGCATCATACATCCTGATGAGATGCAGGGTATTATGGATGTTTATCAACAAGCATTTGAAAAGCGCCAACCGTATATCTTAAGTGGGATACGATTAAAGCGGCACGATGGCGAATACAGGTGGTTTAAGATTAAGGCCAATCCACGCTATTTGCCCAATGGCGAATTTATAGGATATATTGGCGTAGGTATTGATATTCATGAAAGCAAACTGTTTGAAACCGAATTGATTGAAGCCAGGGTTTTTGCTGAAAATGCCACGAAGTTTAAACAGCAGTTTTTATCGAATATGAGCCACGAAATTCGCACCCCGCTGAATTCAATATTGGGATTTACAAATGTGTTATTGAAATCCAAGATGAATGCGGAGCAAAACGAATTTTTAAATGCTATAAAAACAAGTGGCCTGACTTTAAATATACTCATAAACGATATTCTTGATTTGGCAAAAGTAGATGCAGGCAAAATGACATTTGAAAAAAAACCATTTGAATTGCGCAAATCAATAAATTCCATACTGCATTCATTTAACCTGAGAATAAAAGAAAAGAAATTAAAACTTGTAAAAGATTTCGACAGCAAAATACCCCCCATGGTCCTGGGCGATTTTGTGAGATTAAACCAGATCGTTTTAAATCTGATGAGTAATGCCGTAAAATTTACAAACAAAGGAAAAATTATTCTAAAAGTAAAATTAATAAACGAAGAAAAAGAAAAAGTAACTCTTGAATTTTCAGTAACCGATACCGGAATTGGTATTGCCCCCGACAAGATAGATGTGATTTTTAATGTTTTTGAACAGGCTGAAATTGGCAAAGCCAATTCATATGGAGGAACGGGTTTAGGTCTTGCTATTGTTAAACAGTTAGTTGAATCTCAGGGTGGAAGTATTAGCCTAAAGAGTACGCCTGGTGAAGGTTCAACATTTAGTTTTATTATGTCATTTGAGAAAACCACTTTGAAATCGGAGGAAGAAATTGAAGTGCTAAAACGGGATCCTGAAATTAAAAACCTGCGTGTATTAGTAGCCGAAGATGTTGAATTAAATCAGCTGTTAATCAAAATTATTTTAATTGATTATGGATTTGATTATGAAATAGCTCACAATGGGAAAATTGCATTGGAAAAAATGCAAACCAGTTCCTTTGATATTATTTTGATGGATTTGCATATGCCTGAAATGAATGGTTTCGAGGCAACAAAATACATACGTAAAACAATGAAATCTCAAATTCCAATAATTGCATTAACTGCGGATGTTTCCTTAGCAGATGTTTCCAAATGCAAAGAATTTGGAATGAACGACTATATAGCAAAGCCGATTGATGAGAATTTACTTTACACTAAAATAGTAGGGTTGGTAAAGAAACAAAAGAAAAACCCGCGATAAATGCCAGCCGATACTATTAAGGAGTTTATGAGGTCGGTACAATCCAGCATGAAATACCTGCTTCTTCTTTCAGATGTATAATTTTGGTCATGGAAATTGGACGGAGTTTGTTGATTCTCAAAAAATTGATTTATAACACATTGGAAAGTTTCAAATAAGAGAGCAAATTGCAAATTTATACCATAGAGGTGCGTTTAGGAGGTATTAGCGACTAGTGTTAAAAAGCCATTGCAGTAAGCAACTAAAGTTATTAGAAAAACATCTTTGCGGTTAGAGCTGATAGTATGAAAAGAAAAATATTGATAGGTTTTTTGTTTATCCTTCTTGTAGGATGTAAAAAAAACACAGAGAGTTCTGATAATTATTTTGTTGCTAAAATTGCGGGTTTTGATTTGAATTGTTCCACCTGTATTCTTTCATTTCCGGATGATTCGCTGAGAATAAAAAAGTTATTAGGGGAAAGTCCAAACAATTATTATCAGACTGTTAATCTTGAAAGAGCTAATTATGTAATCGGACAAAAGATTAAAGTCAAGGTAAGAAAAGCAGAAGATACTGAATTGAAAGGCTGCATAACTTTATATCCATCATATAATTACGAGAATATTTTTGTTTCGGGTTATAATAATTTTCAAGACTTTTTATTGAATGATACAATCGATCTGGCATACAGAGATTGCTTAAATGACTTTGAAAACCAGACCAGCATTTGTTTCGATTCGGTTTTAACAGATTCAAGGTGTCCTGAAAATGTAGTATGTATTTGGGCAGGCGAAGCAATTGCGAGATTTAGCTTAAAGAACAATCAAAACAACACAACCTATTTCGACCTCCATGTAGGGACAATAGATACACTAATAAACGATTATAAATTTTCTTTCGTTAACCTGTTGCCTTACCCAAACACTGAGATTACAACAGAACTTGAGGATTACAAAGCAAAAATTATTATAAAACGCAACTAATTCAGAATCACCATTTGCCAACAAATAATATTAGTTATGAGGGTTTAACTGGTTTTCGAGGGTGTGTCGCTTGTAAAAAAAGTTGGTGTATACTAGAAGGAGAATGCCTTGTAATTGGATATTCCATCATACATAAAACGTTGGCATCTAACTTAAATTCCAACTGATACCAATCAAAAGCATTATGAAACATTTATTAATTATCTTGTTTATATTTCCATTTTTTCTCAATGCACAAACTTCAAAAGGATTAATAGTCAAAACATTAGTCTTTCAAGACGCTTTCCACCAAAACCCAAATTTAGTATTCGAGAAAATTATTAATAAAAATTATTCGGTTGAATTACTTTTGGCTTTAAGAAATGGGGACTGGTACAATAATGGTGGTGAGGGGCCGCCTGCACCGCACTTTAGCACAAGTACAGGTTACACAATTGGACTTTCGACGAAGTATTATTTTGCGAAACGGAAAGTTATTCCTGATTCCTGGTTTGTTTCTGGAATATTAAGATTTAACAGCACTACAATAAAGAATGCAGAGATACAAACCGGAATACATTCTGAACCAAGAAAAGTAAATCTTAATCGAAAGGGCCCTGAGATTGGAGTAAGATTTGGTAGACAATTGTTGTTTCTAAAGCATTTCACGACAGAATTATACGTTGGTGGAGGTACATACCTTCAATCTTACGTGGAAGAATATATATCAGGTCCAGAGAACGAAGTTATACCAGTACAAACCGTTTTCACTTTTAGACCATATTTGGGTTTGACTTTAGGTTACATATTTAGAAAGAAATAGATATAGCCAGGTGCGAACAAATGCCGCATAATCGGGGTATAAAATTTAGACGCAGTAATTAATTGTTACTGCCACTAACACCAGGTTAGAATTGCTTTGACAATAACTGTTCAAAGGCCTATTTAAACTTTAAGTTTCATTTATCAGGATGGGTATCAACCATCATCAGCAACAAAACTTTCCAAAAATTCATATTAGCCCACACTTTGATTCGCCCACAACCTGCATTAAAATTGTATATTTGGCTAAATTTTTTACAATGACTGACGATAGATCGAAAATAGACGTTGATAAAATTGTAAAGCATTGGTTTGAAACATCAGAAGATGATTTTCAAACAATGTTGAGCTTATATGATTCAAAATCATATGGATGGTCACTTTTTTTAGGTCATATTTCTATTGAAAAGCTTCTTAAAGCTGTTTATGTAAGCAAGTTTAAGAAACATGCACCATTCTTACATAATCTTTACCGATTAGCAGAGTTGAGTGATATAGAAATGACAGAGGAGCAGTCGGATTGGCTTGATAAAGTGACATCATTTAACCTTAATGCCCGCTATGATGATTATAAAAAGGAGTTTTATTCAATGTGCACTCCGGATTTTACAAGGGAATGGATTGAAAACATTAAAATTCTACGCTCATGGATAAAGCAGATGCTGTAAATATTGCTCAACGGTATGCGCAAGTTGTGGGTGGAAATTACAACTATATTAAAATGATTCTTTTTGGCTCTTACGCTAAAGGAAATTTCAATGATGATAGTGATATTGATATAGCCATTGTATTTAATGATTATAGTAACTTGATTGATATGCAATTGGAGTTAATGAGATTAAGAAGGAAAATTGATAGCAGAATAGAGCCACATCCATTTAGAGAAAAGGATTTCGACTTATCAAATCCACTTGTTAATGAGATTGTTAAATATGGACAGGAGATCAAAATCAATGTGGCTCAATAATCAGTCGATCAACAGGAAATACCAAACCTCGAAAGTTCCAAAACACTAGTTATTTACCCATTTGAGCACCTAAAAACTCTAACAGCAAACTACCTGGCAAGTCGGGTTTCAACGCTTTATTGACAGGTAGGTAATAAATCGAAAAGCAGTACTTCGTATGAAGTTCATTGTTTAAATCCCGCCCAGCTTGCATTTGCATGACATTGTCAACTAATTAAAATCAAACTAATATCCTGCTGGCAGTGTAACCTAAAAGCCTGCTGAGCACTTTGCTGAGCCAACTCTTTGGGTTGATATCATCACAGCTTCTTTTGGCAAAAACACGATGTGCTCACACTTTGATTCTGACCTATTTGACACCTTCTTTTTGCAATTCTTTTATTTCAGTTTCTCTCAATAGGATGGAATCCGCTATTCTTTGTGCTTCTTCTTCTTTAGCAATCTTTTTAAAATAGCCCCTGAAAAGAAAATTATGTTTGAGTGCTTCGAGGTTGTCATCCAGTCCCTTACTGCTGTTTTTAAGATTTATGATGGTCTGATTAATGTTTTCGGCAACTGTCGTATCCTGGATCAGACGACCTATAGTGCCCTGACCCTGATTGACATTTGTTATGATTTCGGCTAGCTGATTGGATGAAATTAGAACATTGTCAGCCGTTTTATTAAAACTTTTCATTATAACATCCATGTTTTCGACTACACCCGCGCTGCTCTTTTTAAAATTGATGATCGTTTCGTTGATGTCCTTCGCAATTGTCGAATCCTGAATGAGCCGTCCGAGCGTCCCGTTTCCCTGATTGATGTTGGTCATAATTTGTGCCAGCTCATCTGTGATTATTTCCACATGCTTTGCCGTAATGCTCAGACTAACGATAATAGCATCGGTTTCGGTGGGTTCAACCGACTTGAGCGACTGTCCTCCAATTACTTCCGGAGAGGCTGTTGTGCTTTGCGTGATAACCAGAACACGGTCGCCAATAATACCATCTGAACCAATCAGCACCATACAATCGGTTCTGATAAACTGCTGCACCGAACGCTGTAAGATCATATCAACCTGAACAGTAGTATCATTGATGATTCGGATGTTTTCAACTGTTCCGACGTTGATGCCCGAAAAACGGATGTTGTTGCCAACCTGAAGTCCGCTTACATTGTGGAACGTGGTGACAAGTGTAAACACGGGGTTGAAGAGGTTTTTCTGTCTTCCAATCAGAAATATAGTAACGGCAAAAAGGATAAAACCTCCTGCGACAAATAGTCCTAACCTGAGTTTAAATTTTGATGATTTCATGATATGGTAGTATTATTCGTGATTCTGTTTTTTAAAAAATGAACTTATTAAGGGGTCTTTGGAGTTGTCAAAATCTTCGATAGTTCCTTCATAATATACTTCACCTTCGCTCAGCATGATGATTCTGTCGGCGGTGGCACGTGCGCATTCAATATCATGGGTAATAATGATGGAAGATGTTTTGTATTTTTTCTGTACTTCGTTGATTAGCAAACTTATTTCATCGGATGTGACCGGATCGAGGCCTGTTGTTGGCTCGTCATAAAGCATGATCAGTGGGTCAACAACAATGGTTCGTGCCAGACTAATTCTTTTGCGCATACCTCCTGACAATTCCGAAGGCATGGTGTTGAGTGCATCAGGAAGTCCAACGTTAGCAAGCGCCTCTTCGATTTTTTGAAGTATCACCGGACCTTTCAAGTCTTTTCTGATGCGATTTACCGGAAACTCAAGGTTCTGCTTCACGGTCATCGAATCGTACAAAGCGCCACTCTGAAAAAGAAAACCAATTTTCTTCCTCACATTTTCAAGATCTTTGTTGTTCATGGTACTGACTTCTTGCCCGAGCACTTCAATTGTGCCGCTATCCGGGTCTAAAAGCCTGACAATGCATTTGATGAGTACCGATTTTCCTGTACCAGATTTGCCAAGCACCACCAGGTTTTCTCCTTTATAAAGTTTCAGATGGATGTTTTTGAGCACATCCAGTTTGCCAAAACTCTTTTTAAGATTTTTGATATCAATGACAACCTCGCGCTCTGTTGAGGCATCCGGTTTCATGGAATTTTGTTCTTCCTGTATATCTTTCATAACATCATATCAGTTATCTGCACGGCAATTAAATCGACAATGATTACGAGCAGGGATGAAACAACAACTGCTGAATTGGCGGCAATTCCAACGCTTTCGGTGCCTCGTCCGGCATTATAACCCTCATAGCAACCCACAAAACCTATCACTGCACCAAAAAAGAATGTTTTTACTAAAGCTGGCAGGAAGTCGAGGAAATCTATCGATGTAAATGCCTGAGAAATAAACAGTACAAATGAAACGTCACCCTTGATATTAACACCAATCCAACTACCTAAAATTCCAAAGAAATCAGCAAAAAGTACCAGCAGTGGCAACATCAGCGTTGCGGCTAACACACGCGTAACAACAAGGTATCTCATGGGGTTGGTAGCCGAAACTTCCATTGCATCAATTTGTTCCGTAACTTTCATTGAGCCGAGTTCGGCACCCATGCCAGAGCCAATTTTACCCGCCAGGATGAGAGCGGTAATCACAGGACCAATCTCTCTGATAATTGAGAGGGCCACCATACCGGGAAGCATCGTAACTGCTCCAAACTCTGCCAAAGCCGGACGTGATTGAATGGTAAGTACCACTCCCATAATGCCGCCAGTGATGGCAATAAGGCCAAAGGATTTATTTCCGATTTCAAAGCACTGGCGCAAAAACTCCCTGAATTCGAAGTCGCGTGAGAACATCTCTTTGGTAGTGCGTGCTACAAACAAAGCCCTGTTGCCCAAATCAGTGAAAAACAACGTAGCAATATTTTTCTTTTCAACTACTTTCTCGGCAAGTCTGACGGTTTGCATCGAAACAATATCTTTTGCTTTTACCACCGGATTGAGGGCTAAAATGATGTATTTGTTTTTCATTTTTATCTGATATTATGTTTCATCTGGATCCTTATCCATTGTTAAAGATCATTTTCTGACCCTGATTGCCCCTTGGGTTTTTTAACAGAGGGTTTCAGTTTCTCAACGCCTTCCAAAATGGTACTTATTTTAAACAAGGCTATTGCCGGCATGGTATCACCCAGCAAAAAGCCAACAGGTTTCAATGATTGGATATGATCGCAGATCACTTTAAAAATGGCTGTTATAGGAATGGAAAGAAACATGCCCGGAACTCCCCAAAGAGCTCCGAAAGCGAAGATTACTACAATGGAAACCAGGGCATTGACTTTCACCTTTGAAGCCACAATATAAGGTACTATATAGTTGTTGTCGATCAGCTGAATCGTGTAATAAATTCCCAGCACATACAATGCATACATTTGTGAATCTTTAGTGATAAGGGCAATAGTCATTGGCAATGCCACAGCTACAAGTCCGCCTATGTAAGGTATCACATTGAGTAAGCCACCTATAATTCCAAGCAGCAAAGCATATTCTATCCCCAGAACCATAAGCCCTGCTGTGTTTAATACGGAAACGATTACTATTTCGATGATAAGGCCTGAAAGATACTTTTGAATAACTGTTTTTGTCTGATTAATGACTTCGCTGACAGTTTTACGTTGGTCGACACCAAAAAGCTGGTGAATGACATCGATAAGCAATGGTTTGTAAAACAATATCAAAAACACATATACCGGAATTACAAACAAGATAACCAGTGCGTTTCCAACATTCATAAGGGTTTGTCCTATGGCGTCGCCACTGTTTTTGAAAAGTTCGGCTTTGGCTTTGGCAATAAAATTGAGCATTTGCTCAGGCTTTAGTTCGAAATATCCTGAAGCCCACGCCATTCCTTCGTTATAAAAACCGATGAATTTCTCTAAAAGATCAGTGGACGACATGCTCAGCCGGCTTATCTGAAAATAAAGCAGTACGCCTAAGCCCGCAATGGCGATAAAAGCAACGATAAGGGTTAGGATGATGGCAATTATTCTGTTGACTTTTTTCTTTTCAAACCAGGCAACAATTGGATAGAGCACCACGGCGATAATAAACGCAAAAATGAGGGGCACAATAATGCCACTTGCGATGTACATCATCCAAATGAAGGCAAACATCCCAACCAAAAATAAGGATGCTTTTGCATAAAAAGGAAGTTTGAATACGCTTTCCATTCTTTTGTTGAGTTAAAGCAACTGATAAAAATTATGATACCATTCTCAGTATAAATGACTTAATTTCAATATTTTAAGAATCATTTTATATCAAATTGATGCCTAAGGAAAAGCATCGTTTATCCAATAAATGTCAAACGATGCTTAACAACTAAAAAGAGGCTAAAGTGCTGCAATCAATGTATCAAATTCCTCTTTTGTTTTTCCAAGCTTTCCGCGGACCTTCTCGAGCATCTCGTCTTTCTTCCCGTTTTCATAGCGGAGGTCTTTATCATTTAAAATACTAAACTGATTTTTGAGTCTGTTTTTTTGATCGGGCCAACTTTTTTCTACGTGGGGTATTGCGCTATCTTTCATTTTAAATGTATTAATTGTAATGGAATTATTACACCACAAAGTTGCGTTTCTTTCAGCTGAAATGTTTTATACAATCCTTCTGATTAGTTGCATGTTTCACACATTTTCAGGTCATAAAACTTCAAAAAAGCTTGCCTGAATAGCAATAAAAGATGCTTATCTGTGCTTATTCTTCTTGTCTTTTTTCCATTTTGTATGGCCGGGATTGGTAGTGGCAGGATGATGCGGATTGTTTGAGTTTTTAAACCAGCCTACTGGCTTACGTTTGTTCCCTTCCGACTTTTGCGTGGTGTAGCATGACGAGGCAAACAAACCCAGGATCAGAAATAAAGATGATATGAAAAGGATTCTAATTGTTTTCATGACATTTAATTTTAAATAAAAATGTTGACTTTACCTTTCAGAGTAAAGCCAACATTAAGCGTTAGTTTATTTCTTATTTTTCTACTTCAACTACTTCAATAAACTCAACACTTAGCTCTACCCTCCTGTTACGGGTGCGGCCGTCAACTGTTGCATTATCATCAACTGGCATGGAATAACCATAACCTGAAGAAGAAATACGTGTCGGACTTACACCTTTTGCAATGAGGTAATTTGATACAGCATCGGCACGATTTTTCGAAAGTGTCATGTTCATGCTTTCGCCACCAACGTTATCGGTGTGACCACCAATGATTAGTTTATAGGATGGGTTATCATACATCACCTTAACCACGGCGTCAAGAATAGGATTTGATACAGCTTTGATTGTTGACTTTCCTGTGTCGAACTTAATTCCCTGCAGTGCCTTTTGGAAAAGGATTTCAACTTCTTTTGTTATTGCTGGACAACCATTGTTTTCGGCTGTTCCGGCGATTGTTGGACATTTATCAAGATAGTCAGGAATACCATCTTTATCTGTGTCAAGGGTACAGCCAAATTCATCAACTGTAGCGCCTTTAGGTGTGTTTGGACAATTGTCGGCATAATCCGGAACCTTGTCATTATCTTCATCAAGTGGGCATCCATTTTGATCAACCATAGCGTTGGCAGGCGAGTTTGGACAATTATCCAGGTAATCAGCTACACCATCGTTATCAGTATCAATTGGGCAACCCGTTGCATCTACCAATGCCTTTGAAGGCGTGTTTGGACATTTGTCAAGATAATCTGCTACGCCATCCTGATCGGTATCGAGAGGACAACCGGTTTTATCAACCAGCACATTTTCCGGGGTATTCTGGCATTTATCCAAATGATCAACAACACCATCCATATCGGTATCAAAAGGACAGCCAACTGCGTCAACCGCAACTCCTGCAGGAGTATTCGGGCATTTGTCTTTTCTGTCGGCAACACCATCATTGTCAGCATCTTGTTTTTTACCGAAATTGAATGTCAAACCAACCGAATGCATAAGAAAAGCATCGTTTGAATTTAATTCAACTCCATCGCGTTTATCACTTGATGAATAGATAAATGTTTCGTTCAGATTCAACATGACAGCTTTGCCTAAACGAATATTCAAACCGGCACCAAATGAAGGGGCTGCGAAATCATAATCGGAAGTCTTTTCAGCTGCGAAATCATTCACAAACATCATCACACCACCACCGGCAAAAATATAAGGTCTGAAAAACGATTTCTCGCCTAAAATATTAAACCTGAAGTTTATTGTGGCCGTTGACATTTCCTGACGAAAATGCGATGCGCCTTCGAGATAGCCTATTTCGCCCTTGGTTGCTGCAAGAGTAATATCAAGTCGGTTTCCTAAATAACGGGTAATCGAAAGCCCGCCAAAACCATAAAAAGCCATGTCCATTTTATAGAAATCATTTCCCAGATCTCCATTATATTGTCCGGCACCACCGTGCAAACCAATATTCCATCGTTTGTCGGCTGTTTGTGCATCAGTACTTATTGTAATTGCCATCAATAGCATCACAAATACAAGTGACTGAAGCCATTTAAATTTAATAGTAGTTTTTTTCATCTGTTTCAAATTAAGATTTTTACTGTTATTTAACCTGACAAAGGTGATTCCAACGGATGCGATAAGCATTACAACTGATTGGAAATTTGTTACATGATTCACACATAAGGGATTCCATTAAAATTTAAAGCAGGTTATTACCAATTGGTGAATAAAGTTGAATTGCTCAATTTCTTTTCATCTTCTGAAATGATTCAATACTTAATACGAAACGGATTCTGTCTTTAAAGGTTTCCGAGCCACTTGATAACTGATCGGAAACAAAAACAGGGAAGTAAATTTCAAAGAGATTCCAGATGCCAACTTTAAACCCTGCCTCAAAAAGTAGAGATGGCTTTATTCCTGTTGTCGTTCTTTGATCGGTCAGAAGTAAATTTAGAAAAGGCTTAACGGGCAACTTACCTGTTATTCCGGGGAGATTACTCGAGAAGCTGATGGATGCTATCCAATTGCTGTAACCAAGGCTGTCGTTGATGTATGACACGATTCCTCCTTCTGACAAATTCATCTGTCTCGACCAGAATGTTTTTGGAAAAACGCTGAAACGATCAGGATAGATGCCTTCATAAAGGTACTGTTCGCGTCCGGTTCTGCCTCCCGGTGCAAGGTTGTAAAAGGGATTATCAGCATTACTTTTCAGCATTATTCCGACTAAAAACCTAACATCCAGTCCGGTATTATACGTATTATAACTATACCTGTAATTCAACTCAAGCTTCATTTTTTGAAAAGAAGCCCCACTTTCAAGTAATGTCAGTAAACTGAATGGATGAATCATTGAAGCCTTCGAAAACTCATAACCCAGCTCCAGGTACGAAAGCATCCTTAAGGGTTGAACAGTTCGAATCCGACTGAGATCTGAAGCAAAAACAAGGTTGCCAAACGCCCGGTGATTATAAGGACTGGTAAAAGTGCTCTTACTGAAATGAAGATCCAAACCAAGTTTTAACCTGTGATAACTTTGCCCGCCAAGGGCCGCAAAACGCGAACCTTCAATACTAACGATTCCAAGCCTGACAGGCGATTCAACAGGAATGAACCTGTAAGCTATTGTGCCTAATCCGGCAATTTCCTTATTCCCAAACGAAAAAAAAGGCATGAGAAAATATTCAATAGTTTTTGGTTTCAACAAGCCATTATGCATTGCCAGCCCCAACATCACACCGTTTTCTTTGTTCCAGTTGATGACAGGTATATAAATTAGTTTTCTTTTTGATGGTTCTTCGAGTGTAAAAAGGAACTGCGCCTTAATGGGATCGGTCTTTGGAAAGATTCCGGATGTACGTATGTTATTGTTTTGTCTGAAAAGTTCAGGTGAGTGGTAGAAAGGATCAATAATGATTTCGGTTGCATCTGTTTTTGGAAGACTGATCCATTTACGACCTGAAAATCCTTCTGTCCATTGTTCAAATTGAACAGCACCACTTTTCATGCCGGCAATGTGCAGGGGAGCATTTAACTGCCCCTTATTTCTGACAAGTAAAGTGTTGTTTTTCAACCGTATCGTTTTATAATCCAACCGCTTTGTTGTTCCAAGGAAATCATCGAAAAACCAGCTAAGGTCTTTCGAAGTTTGTTGTTCAAAAGTTTCCCTCAGATCATTGGGTAGTGGGTGTTTGTATTTCCAGTTGCGATAGTACTTTTGTATAGAAGCATCAAACAATGAATCGCCAAGTGAAGCCCGTAGATAGGTAAACCCTTGACCACCTTTATTATAGACCATCGTACCATAATTATCGTCACTAAATTCATCAGCAGGCAGATTAATAGGCTGTTCCAAATTGTTACGCGCAGTTAACAGCCAATCGAGTTCAGTCATAAGCTTCATTGGCATCTGATCCATTTTGAATAACCTGGCCAGTTTGTTGCTGGAGAAATATAGCTTCCAAAGTTTCTTATCGGGATAGTACATATCCATATAGCGCAATTCATATGACGAAGTAATGCTTTCGTCCATATAAGGATGGCTTCTTTCGTTGCTTCCCAGTGCACTGTAAAACCAGTTGTGTGCAGCTTCATGGGTAATTACCACATCAAGTTCATACGAATCCTGCACCCGTCCGATGACTGCCAGACCGGGATATTCCATACCGGATCCTGCTGCAAGCGGACTTTGCACTACAGTAAATGTATTGTAAGGATAATCGCTTATCCATTCTGAATACCGGATAATAGCTCTTGACGCAAAGTTGTTGGCGTTTTTCCATAATGCTGACTGGCTGTTTGTAAACAAAACGTTTACAGCAACTTTAGACCCTGTATTTGGCAAGATAATTTCAGATTGAACAACATTGAACCTTTTGTCGGCAAACCAGGCAAAATCATGGGTATTAATTCCTTTGAAATGAATTGTTTTCAACGTGTCGGATGATACAGGAAATAACTGACTTTTATACCGTGTTCCTTGCCAGGAGGAGTCGGATGCCATTTGACTAAGTCGTTTTATTTCAAGCGAATCAGTCAATTCACCCGACGCGCCAACGACATAATTGGCTGGTAAGGTGATGTAAACATCAAAACTGCCATATTCACCGTAGAATTCGCCCTGATCAAGGTATTGCATTGGATGCCAGCCGGTAAGATCGTAAACAGCAGGCTTGGGATACCACTGAGACAGTTGGTAGGATTCGCCAATGTGACCTAAACGGGAACTAACCCCTTTTGGAATCTTCACTTTGAATGGAGTTGTTATTTTAACAGAATCGCCAGGTTGTAAGGGTTCAGCCAGGAATACCTTACAGATATCAATAGTATCGCCAATGAACTGCCATTGTAATTTTTTGTCATTTGTGCGAAAATCAAGCGAATCAATACTGCCGCTCAGAGAGGGTTGTTTAAACAATTTTTTCTTTCCCTGCATCCGTAACAGTTGCTTTGCCAAAGCGGTACGATTATTTGAGTACGCATTTGGCCAAAGATGAAAATAAATAAAAAGCAGGGTATCCGGCGAATGGTTTATGTATTCTACCGTTTGAAAAGCATCCAGCTGATGAAGCTTGTCATTGAGCGAAACAAAAATAGTATGGTTAACTTCCTGCTGAAAATAATCCTGAGCTATTGTATTTTTTGTTCCGGTCAAAAGAAGCATAACCGCAAGCATCAAAAATAATTGGTTGCAGCATCTTGTCTTGAAATTCAGGGTTTGTTGCAAGTAGTTTAATCGTTTTTGACGAAATAATTGAAGATCAGATGTTTATTTTTTTAGTGGCGCATTATCACCTGCTTAACAATGACATGAAGTAAAAATGACACTTCATTAAAAAACGATTTGAAGACGAATTACCTGAATATTAAGTCAACGTTTTTTTACGATAAGGGGGCGCGTTTTTTTTTATCCGGATGCAGGTAAATATTGGTTCGGCTTTCCTTTATTGTATCGAAATATTGCACAATTTCGGTGAGTAAACTTTCATATCTTGCCCTCATTTTTTTGGCTAAATCACTAACTTTTCGGCTGATTTTGTTTCTTGCGACAACACCTTTACGAGAAGTAAAAAGTATCCCAACGAGGGTGCCTGTTGCTAATCCTGTTAAGAAACCTGGAATGTTATTTTTTAAATTCATCTGTATTATTTTTGATGTGTTTAGCTGCGGGTTAAGAGTAGTTTATGCTGTGCAATTGCAAACAAATGCATTCCCTTGAAATTAATCAGAGGAATGCGTTTGCAAAAACTACTAATTACACTAAAAGCAGGATAATGATAATTACCAGTAAAGCTGTTCCGGTACCAATGTAAATAGCACCGTTGCTGTTACGCAAATCCTTTTTTATCGTTTTAAGTTCATTTCTAAGTTCGCGTTTTTCAGTAAGTGTCAAAGCTGATTTGTCCATATCGCGAATTTCTTCCACACGCAGGGTGAGCTGTTTGATTGTCTCATCGCTCAGGGTGTTGTCATTACTTGTTGACACAGGCTTTTTTTCTGACTTCTTTGTTTCAGATGCAGCGACAGTTGTTAAAGAAACGAACATAGATAACATCAGTAAGACGGTAAAGAATTTAAATTTTTTCATTGGTAAGAAATTTATGTAAATGTTTAAAAGAGTGATCGATACTAAAAGACGCCTGTAGTCAGTACAACCTCCGAAAACGGGTATTGTACACCAGGGTCATTTTCTGCTGTCAAAAATATTTTTGATGGTTTGTATGAAGAAGTTGTTTCAAAGTTAGCTTTGAGTTTTTTCGACATAAAACCAGTCCCACTTACAATTTGACCTATATTTTTTATTGCCTTACTGTCTGACATCAACCAAACAACATAGACTGATTTTGGAGGCGTTAGCTGTGTTGATTCAGCCAGATTTGAAATTTTAACCTTAATCTTGTAGTTGTTATTTCCATCTTTTGTGACTTTCACCGTACCTTTTGCGGCAGGCACAACAGATGATTTTAAGAAGTTAACTTTGGTTGTGCACGAACTCAATGCAAATGCAAGCAAACCTATCGAACAAATAAAGCCGAGACTTTTCAGGGATAGAAATCCTTTTTTTATTTTCATTTTTTAAAATTTTCTTAATTGATTATTCTTGATTTACGCTAATCAAAAGCATGATTCATTTAGCAAAGGTGGTTCTTAACGATGCATTTAGCATTACATACATTTTAAAAATTGTTACATGATTCACACATAAATTGTTGATTAACAACAGTTGATCAATACACTTTGAGGAGCCCTAAATCAGATTGAGGATTTTTTATGCGTACATATGGATACCTGAAAAAGTAGAACTGCCTGCCAAAAACCAAATGGTTTAAAGACAGGCAGTAGCCACGCACTAACCAAAGAACCAATTTCTATAGATGATGAAAAAAGTTTCAGTTCTAGTCTTACGTTTTGTTTAAATATCGTATCCGCTTTTGATTATTGTCGAAAGCATTTTGAATTGCTTGTTGGCATTGAAATTATGTTTTGAATGAGCTGGTATTATGATTCCATCACCGAGATTTAAATCGTATTCTTTGCCATTGATAAATAGTTGAGCCGATCCATCGATGATTTGAATGAAGGTATCAAAGGGTGAAATTTTTTCAGCCAATTCCTCGCCTGCAGCAAAGGAAGAAACGGTTATATTGCCTGTTGTTTTCTTTAAAATCGTTTTGCTAACCACTGCGTTGGGCATGTATTGAATGATTTCGACGATGATCTGAGCAGTTGATTTTTCTAATTCAGCAGTGTCATTTATGTTTTTCATACAATTTTGTTTCTTTTAATTTCAAAATGATTTAATTAAAGAATCCGATGCCCGTTCTAAAATAACTTAACAAGTTAAGATTCATTCAGAATCGCCAATTTTCCTTATAATTTATTGATTACAAAGTTCTTACAATCTCAGTCAAAAAGCCTTACACTTTTTTAAGAAAAGCTTACACATATCACAGGTTTTCGAGATTCCCCTGACGTTTTTGCTTGAGCTGTTTGTAAAATGTGGGAGTGAGACCGGTCACTTTCTTAAACTGATTGGATAAATGGGCCACGCTGCTGTATTGCATACGGTATGAAATTTCGGTGAGCGTGAGTTCGTCGTACAGGAGCAATTCTTTTACTCGTTCGATTTTGTGAAAAATAATGTATTGCTGGATGGTAATTCCTTTCACTTCCGAAAAAATATTGGAGAGATAGTTGTAATCCTGATTCAGCTTTTCGCTGATATGATCGGAATAATTGATTTTTGGCAACTCTTCTGAATAGTGTATCATCTCCACGATTACTGCTTTGATTCGTTCAATCAGGATGTTTTTTTTATCATCAAGCAACTCAAGTCCCGATCTGAGCAAATTCTCTTTAAGCTCTATATGTTGCTCATTGCTTAACTCTTCAAAAATCTCAACTTCGCCTAAATCCACAGTAATGAAATGAAGCCCTAGATTTCGCAGCTCTTCTTTCACTACCATTTTGCAACGGAGGCTTACCATGTATTTTATGTAAAGTTTCAACTATCTATTTTTTATAAAAATACCTCAAAAATCCTTAATTGTCAATTAATTATGGTTTTCATCTGTTACAAAAATGGTAACTATTCGGGCATCACCCTACATTCGTACTGATTTTTTTCAGATTTTTTTCAACATATTTAAAGCATTTTACATCCTATCCATGTACCATTTCAATTGTTTTTCCATTTTCTTATACTTCATTGCGTTGGTTATGATTTTTTTTAATCTCAGGAATGACGTTTCACTTTTGACTACATAGTCGGTAGCTTTGTGGTGCATACAATTGACGGCTACCTCAATTTTATCCTGAGCCGAAAGAATAATGACAGGGATTTCGGGATCGAAATCCTTGATCTTGTCCAAAGTTGCCAGGCCGTTCATGGCAGTTTCGCCTATATTATCAAACAGGTAATCCAATATAATAACATCAGGTTTATTTTCGAGATTTTCAATGCATTGCTCACCCGATTCATAGGTTTCGATATCAAAATCACCATTTTCCAAAAATTCTATTTCCAGCAGGTTCAAAAATACCGGATCGTCATCTACAAGGAAAATTTTTATTGGTGTTTGCTTTCTCATTGGTGATTATTTTTAAGATTTATTAATTCAATTTCTAATTCCTTACACGATTGTTTAAGTGTGCTCAAAACGCTTTTTAACAATGGCGCAATTTCTTCAGTGTGCTGTTGTGTGCTTGCATAATCTTGTATTTTTTTTGCCATATTCTCGTATTTTTTGTCAATTCCCATGATGGCAAATGAAGGAATAAGTTTGTGTATTGCACCGTATAATGTATTCCATTCTTTTTTTGCAATACTCTCTTTCATTGCTTTGGTTAAGATAGAAGTTTGATCAAGGTAGAGTAAGATCATCTTTATCATTAATTCGGGGTTTGATTTTGTGCATTTATTTAAATATTCCAGATTGATGTATTTGGGTTTTCGATTTTCTGCTTTGGTGTTGGTCTCAGGATTATCTACCGCTTTGTGTTTGTTCTTTTTAAGAAACCCAATTATTTTGCTATATAATAACCTTTCATCAATGGGTTTCGAAATGTAATCATTCATCCCAACAGCTTTGCACTTCGAAAGATCGACTGTTGTAACATCTGAAGTGATAGCTATAATAGGCACTTTCAGCTTTAATTTGTTGCGTATGTACTCAGTAGCCTCAAAGCCATTCATTTCGGGCATTTGAAGGTCCATGAGTATGATATCATATGTATTGGAAGCCAATTTTTCGATGGCAATTTTACCATTGTTAGCAATTTCGCTCTCAAAGCCAAAGTCATCAAGCAAGGTTTTCATAAGCAGCTGATTAAGTGCGATGTCCTCAACTACCAATACCCTAACCCCTTCCAGTGTTTTATCAAACTCCACATCTTCCAACTCTTCTTCCGGCTGTTCTGTTGTTTTTTTAAAATCAAGCACAAAACTAAAAACAGAGCCTTGGTCAGGAACACTTTTCACACTTACCTTGCCATGCTGGTTCTCGACAAGCTGCTTCACAATTGCCAGGCCAAGTCCTGTGCCACCATACAAGCGTGAAGTGCCGCTCGATGCCTGATGGAAATTTTCGAAAATCTTCCCGGTGTTTTCTTTTGGAATACCGATGCCTGTATCGGAAATCATAAATTCGAGCGTAACCTTTTCTTCAGTCTCGTGTAAAACACGAACAATAACTGATATGGAACCTTTAGCAGTAAATTTCACTGCATTGCTAAGTAGATTTAGGATGATCTGATGCAGTCGAACCGGGTCGCCCAACAGAATTTTTGGAATATCCTTGTCAAATTCTTTTACCAAAGTCAAATTCTTTTCCTGAATTTTTGACTCGAACAGGTGAAGCATCGCCTCCAGGGATTGTGACAGCCTGAATGGGATATTCTCAAAAACCATTTTCCCCGCATCCACTTTTGCCAGATCAAGAATGTCATTAATGAGCACGATGAGTGCTTCTCCACTAATTTTAATGGCTGAAAGGTATTCTTTTTGTTTTCCAGACAGTTCCGTTTTCAGTAGCACTTTTGTGAACCCGATGATGGCATTCATAGGCGTTCTTATCTCGTGGCTCATATTGGATAAAAACTGCTGTTTTGCCTTTACGGCATCTTTTGCAGTGCGCATGGCAGTCTCGGCTTTTGCCTTAGCTGCGATGGCCAGTTCAGTAACAAGCTCTGCAAATATTTTTGCCTCTGTAAGTTCAGCTGCGATTCGTTTTTCAGCGGTAACATCTCTTGCAACAATTACTACACCCAACACTTTTCCGTTGTCATCCTTGTATTCCGAACCATTAAACAACACATCTGTCAACTTGCCGTTAATATGCCTTATTGTCAATGGAAAATTAACTACCGATCCGTTGGCAAACACCTCCTGATACACTTCTTTGGCCTTCTGCGGTTCGGTAAAATAATCCAGAAAATTTGTGCCGGTAAGTTTTTCCCGGTCCAGGCCTATGATATTAATCGTTGCCTGGTTCATATCTGTAATTTTCCCTTTTGTGCTGATGGTAACCAATGGATCAAGACTGGCTTCAATCAAGCGACGGGCAAATAATGACTCTTGTTTTTTTATTGTCTCCATCTTCGTGGCGCCTAATTTATTGGCTCTAGATTCCTTCAATTTGTAATCGGTTTTTTGTTTTTAATTTTTTATACGTTGATGGTGTCATACCGGTTACTTTTTTAAACTGATTGGATAAATGGGCAACACTACTGTATTGCATGATATAAGATATTTCGGTGAGATTATATTCCTCAAACATAAGAAGTTCCTTTACTCTCTCAACTTTATGGACAATAATAAACTGCTGTATTGTAATACCTTTCATTTCCGAAAAAATATTTGCAAGATAGGTATAATCGTAATTGAGTTTCTTGCTAATGTACTCAGAGTAATTTATTTTGGGTAATTCACCCGCATAATGGATCATTTCAATGATTACATTTTTAATTTTGTCGATTAATACAGCTTTCTTGTCATCCATAAGTTCAAGGCCTGAAACAAGCAGAGCCTTTTTAAGTTGATCACGTTCTTCTAAAGTTAATTCCTCCATGATTTCAATCTCGCCAAGATCAACAATAATGTAATGCAATCCCATTTTTTTGAGTTCTTCCTTCACGACCATTTTACAGCGAAGACTGACCATATATTTAATGTAAAGTTTCATGCTTTTTTCGAATTGTTACCCGGTGAAACCTTTGCTTTGCATCTGGTGAAATTCTGTAACAATAGTTCGATTCTATATTTAAATGGCTAAATCACAACATTACTTTTTATTGCCGACAACCTGCGAACAGTCTGAACGGTAGAATGGCAGGTGACTTCCTGATTGTTTTCGGGATGCCATCTGCCTTTTGCTCTTTTTGTTTTATTGGTAAAAGCTGGGTGTAATTATTCATTTCATTAAATCATGAGTTATTACTTATTCATATAAAGAATTGAAATCGAATGAATTAATTTTTTATTTTTCTCTTTTCAGGTTCTTTTCTACAAAGAACATGTGGTGTTATAATTTAAATGTGAGTCCAAGTTTTCCCCCTGAAAATGCATTTCCTCCACCAAACTCAAGGTTGATACCGACACGGTCGTTGAAGTAATATCTTCCACCAACCTGACCTCCAAGTCCGACCCGTGTAGTATTATCGCCACTATAGGCCTGGGGTGAATTCCAGATATAAAATCCTAAATTCAATCCTGCATAAAAATCCCACTGACGGGGTATCTGTAAAACGGTGTTAAAATGATAGTTGGCATTAGCCGACAAGCCAATGATGTTGTGGTGGTATCGATCGTTACCCCAGTTTTCGTTGTAACCACGGTACGAGAGCTCGCCGCCTACGGTTATATCTTTATGTGCGCTGTAATCAAATCCAAGGTAGAAAGGTACGCCCCAACCTGACAGTCCAATACCAACATTAAGCTGTGATTTTCCAACAGGTAACGGACTCTGACTGAATGCAAAGCCCATAATCAGGGCCAGTGAAATTAGTAGTAGTAATTTTTTCATTTTTAAAGATTCTTTTTTGATGTATATTTTTAATTATTTGTTTTACAAAGGGTTATAAAGTCGGCGCAAAAAAAGTATAACAGATGCATTCGTTCTTTTTAAACATTTCTGATTTAAAGCTTTGGCTTCGTTAGCGCCTTCTTTTTTCATTGATAGTTTCTGATTCCATAATCAGGGCGGCTTCATTATTCTTTGAGAATTTATCTTTCAGAAAAAATGCTGCAATTTTTTCAACCATCTTCACACCGAGAAAAGCCGGAACACTGCGAATCCTGCTAAATAAGCGGGCTGTAATGAACTCTGCACTCAAGTTAAGTCCAAGTTTCACAAGGTCATACTGAACTTCTTTATCTGAAACCAAATCGTGCAGCGAACCCTTTGCTATCTCAACAGGATTCATCGAATGAATCAAATCAGCAAAGTATACGCTGAGTATAGCCTCCTGCTCCAGTTTTTGTTCTTTCAACTGCCGGATACTTTGTTGCAGGCTGGCATAACCGGTGATTTCACCATAGGATAAAATCGTGACTGTTGTGGTTGATGATATCATTTCTTTTCTAAAATATTTTGAATGATTTTTTCGCGTATGGGTTTCATTAACAAACTTTTCCTGACCAGAAACAACAAAAGACCGATCAGAAAATAAAATCCTGCAACAACCGCAAAGCCATAAATGGTGCTATCCAATAGCGCTGATAAATAGAAACCTGTCGTGAGGCTTATGAAGAAAAGAAAAAACAACGTAGCCAGTCCAATCAACAAAGAGCTGAACAGATACGAAATTATGCCCGAAGATGCGGCTATCATTTCCTGCTTTACCAACTGAATATTGGTATCGAGGTATTTCTTCAATCCCCCGGTAAGTTCTTCTATTTTCTCAATTTGCACCATTGGTTTTTTATTGTCTGATGAAGTTTACGCGTGTTTTTAGTAGTTGATTTTAATAAACAACACGATTACCGGCAGCCTTACTCATGACAAATGTCACGAGTATGGCCAGCGATAGTATCAATCTAACTATGATCTTTTAATGTTTCTGCCTTTTTGATGACAGAATTGATTACCTCATCCATTTTGTCATCGGTAACACCTTTCATTTCTTTGGCTTTTTTCCTGAGGGCTTTTACTTCGTTGCGCACTTTTTTCTTTAAGTCGCTTACCATATCATTTGCACCATTGGAGATTCTGCCACGGGTCTTACTTCCCTTTGCTGGAGCAAACAACACCCCGAGCACAGCACCTGCTAATGCTCCGGCCATAGTTGCACCAATAATTTTTCCTGTAATTTTTAAACTTTTCATTGCTTCGTTTTTATTTGATTTTTTTAAAAGATTTTCCTGCCGCCTATCAACCTTAGTAAAATGGCAACAATGGCGATCACGAGTAAAATATGAATGATTCCACCGGCACTGTAGGCAAAAAAGCCCAGCGCCCATCCAATAATTAGAAGGATTGCGATGACGTATAAGAGATTGCTCATGATGTATGAATTTAAGCGTTTTTAAATCAATTAATTATGATACAAAATTGACTCTAAAAAGGGAGAAATACATTACATAACATCGGGATTATGTTACATATATCACACATTTTTATGTCGGATGATTGCATCCTTCTTTCGGCCTAATCTAGAAATTACTGATTTTTTGAAGGGTTTAATTTAAAGAAAAACCATCTCAGAAAATGGTATCTGAGATGGTTTTTTGTAATACAGTGATTAGCTAAACTTCATCTAATCACGCTTTAAAGGTCTATTTGCCAGGAATGATATCAATTATAACCGAACGGTTATAAAAACGCTCCTCTGGCAGTTTGTTGTTAAAAGGCGACAAGGCTTCGTTCTCGCCAGAGCCACGGACCACAAACTTAACATCTTTACGACCAACTTTTGCCAGTGCCTTTTCCAGAATCGATTTCACATCATTGGCACGAGCTATGGATAATTGAAGATTATAGTCCTCGTTTCCAATTATATCCGTATAGCCTTGAATGATTACCTTACCGTTTTTGGGGATTTTTGGGGCGACAATTTCAGCGAGGTACTTTTCATAAATATCAATGGTTTTTGAATCATCGAACTCATAAAGTACGCTGTATCTCATGCCTTCTTCATTTTCGGCTGGTGTCCAGAGCGCCATATGCACAGGAAGGATTTTCTTCACTGTCTTACCGCTCTTCGTTTGGCCAATCATTGTGGCTTTATAATTGCCGCTTGATTTTTCTCCAAGGATCTGTTTTCCAGGGATGCTCACCGTTTCTTGTTTGTAAGGTCCAAAGCGTTTTACATTGTTATTTTCATCTTCCAGTTCAAGATTCCATGAGGAAAATGCTTTATTGGCGCCATCAACAGAAAAAGTAACATAACTTTCAGCAGGAGCTTCCTGCAATCCAACAATTTCTACCGGTCTTAGCGGTGCATCGGGGCCTGTGCGGAATTCCATGAGCATGGCTGGTGTAGTACTTTCAACGGATACTCTCCTGTCACCTTCACGTAAAAGTTCGAGTTCCTTAGTGCCTCCTTCTTTTTCTGAAGGAATTTTTGGTTTGTCACGACCATCAACTGCAATTCGTGAGGAGTTAATTCCATAAATATCAACAAGATAATCTTTCACTGCATTGGCCATTAATTTCCCATCTTCCGGGCCTTTTTCTGAAGAACCAACAAGTTTAATGGTTGATGAAGGGTTTTTTACCATGCGGTCACCAAGGATATTGAGGATGTTGTAATAAATAGCCATCTCGCGATCCGACCATCTTGAAAGCGTTTTGGGCATAATGCCTTCCAACTGATCTTCCTTGAAATCTTTCACCTCATCCTTGTTTAGCAGGACATATCTCTCAGGGATAGCGTTTGATCCAAGATCGAAGAAGATGTAATTACGAAGTGGAAATGTTTCGCGCATTTTGCGATTTGTAGCAATGTTTTCAGGTGAATCTATAGTAAATACTACGATAGGATCTACAAAATCAATGGGTTCCAGTGTTTGCATTACATAGTCAGGGTTCTTCTTTCCCCGGCCGATTTTCAACACTGCTCCAGCCCGCACGCTGGTAACATTCCAGCTTTCAATTGTTCGGGGTATCTGTCCAAAATACGGATGAAATGAAACAAAGGGGGATAGGATCATCATCGACCGGTGGTCTGATGAAGTTAACGGGATATCGAAACCTGCACCGATCTGCATCGAAACCAACATATCCTTTATCTCGCTAAATTCAGCTTTTACTCTCGGTTCAGCTTCCTGCTCAGGAAATTGAGGATTCACTCCAAGTTGATAGATAAACTGCCTGTTCAGGATGAATGCAACCCGTGGGCCGGCATACAAATAAAACGAAGATTTGAATGGGGCAAAGCGTAAACTCGGCTCAATAGTAAGGTAACTAAGTTCAGTCGACAGATCAGCAGGGCAATTGCAAGGAGTAATTTCCTGTTCAAATTTCCCTTTCTTATCGTCATATCCAAATTGCACCATGACGCCTAACCTGGTTTCAGGTTTATAATATTCAATGACTGGCGCAAAATACAACCCTATTCCACTGCCATTATGAAATGCTGAAGGTGCAGTCAGATCTGCATTTAAATGCTGGGTGCTGCCCTGATGGAAATTGAAGTTTGCACCTGCTGCTCCTCCAAACCACCATGATGGCCGGATGAATTGTTTTACCTGCGCCTGAAGAGGCTCAATACCAGAGAGAACCAAAATACTGAAAACAGCACTTACAATCATCCCGGTAAAAGAGATACGCACCTTGTGCGCTCTCTTGTTTAAATTTATTATACGTTTCATCGTATGTCAAGATTATGGTTTGTTAATAATATTTGTGTTTGTCAGAACAATGGCTCCGTTGCTGCAAAGCATCCTGCCTTGTGCAACTGCTCCTGAGTTCATCGTGATTGATGTCAAGGCAAGTATGTTTCCTTTGAAACTTGTGTTATCGCCTATCGTTGCTGAGCTGCCTGTTTGCCAGAACACATTCTTTGCCTGTGCTCCACCGCTGAGAATAACATTCCCACCTGCACCTCCAACAGTTGTGAAACCTGCTGCTACCTGGAAGATCCAGACAGCATTTTCATCACCTTGAGCATCAAGGGTAAGGTCGCCCGACTGTATTAAAAGTGTCGAAGTAGATTTGTAGATTCCGGGATACAAAGTCAATCCACCCTGATCGCCTGAAACAGTTGCAGGGGCTGGTACTGTTGCGCCTTCAGCAAAAAGATAAGCTTCAGTCAGGTCGAGCTTAGCCTGGGCAAGCATTGCTCCCACTCCTGGTGGTGCAATATCATCCGAAGCATAAATAGCACCGTTGACAACAATTGCTGGTGGAAAACCTGTTATCGATGAACGAACACCGGGACTTATTCCAACATCCTGATCATTAATTACACTAAATCCTGCATTGTTGCTGATACCAACGCCGGCTATAATTCCAAAGCGGGCAACTGACTTAAGATCAACAAATGGCGCTCCTGCAGCATTTACAGTGGTGAAGGTCCATTCATAATCATTTTCTAACGGAATACCTGCCAGATTCTCAGCCCCAGATGTAATAGTAGCTATGTAGGTAGTTGCGGATGACAGATTCGATGTGGGTGTGAAAGTTGCTTTCACTCCTGAATAACTTACCTGTCCATCAACTGGTGTCGTCCCGATTTTTAAGGTAAAGGATGCACCATTAATTGTCAATGGATTCATCATCTCACCGAAATCTGCAGTAATAACCTTATTGAGTTGTACACCCGTTCCCAGATTCACCGGGTCAGTCGAAATGACGGTAGGTGCTGGAAGAGAAACCGTAGTAAATGTCCAGACGTAATTGTTAACCATGTTATTACCTGCAAGGTCCTTCACTGTATTTACGATGGTAGCTGTGTAAAGTGTATTACCGGCAAGGTTGGAGTTAGGTATAAAAGTGGCCGTGGAACCAAAATAGCTCACATTACCACTAACAGCGTTTGCTCCTTGTTTCAGGGTAAAGCTTGAAGCGTTGATCGTCAAAGGATCCATCAGCTCACTGAAAGTAGCCGTTGGATTCACATTAACAGCAACATTTGTGGCAAGATTAGCCGGGAAAGTGGAGATCACATTTGGAGCAGTTAAATCAGGAGAAATACCTGTAGTAAATGTCCAGACGTAATTGTTAACCATGTTATTACCTGCGAGGTCTTTCACAGTATTGACAATGGTAGCCGTATAAAGTGTGTTACCGGTAAGACTGGAGGCAGGATCAAAGGTGGCGGTAGAACCGGCATAGGTCACAACACCGTTGATAATATTGGCTCCCTGTTTCAGGGTAAAGCTTGAAGCGTTAATCGTCAAAGGATCCATCAACTCACTGAAAGTAGCCGTTGGATTCACGTTAACCGCAACATTTGTAGCAAAGTTGGCCGGTAAAGTGGAGATCACATTTGGTGCAGTTAAATCTGGAGCAATGCCTGTGGTAAATGTCCATACATAATTGTTAACCATATTATTACCTGCAAGGTCCTTTACTGTGTTAACTATGGTAG
>CAYXCZ010000042.1:0-32969 GCA_964463695.1 uncultured Lentimicrobiaceae bacterium
AGGGACTCGAACCCCCAACCGACAGAACCGGAATCTGCTATTCTATCCATTGAACTACGAGGCCAATTAAGGTTGCAAAAATACAGCCTTTTATTCAATTTAAAAAATAAGAAGCCAATTCATTTCCATAAAGGAATTTTATGCAAACGACTGTAAATCAAATAGTCTTTTGTAAACTCCTTCTTTTGCCAGTAATTCATCATGTTTTCCGCGTTCCGCTATTTGTCCTTTTTGCATGACAATAATTTCATCAGCGTGCTTGATCGTTGACAGGCGGTGGGCTATCACTATTGAGGTACGTGTACTCATTACTTTTGAGAGTGCATCCTGCACAAGACGTTCTGATTCAGTATCTAATGAAGAAGTAGCCTCATCCATAATGAGAATTGGCGGATTCTTCAGGATGGCGCGTGCAATACTGATTCGCTGACGCTGACCCCCCGACAGATTTGAACCACGATCGCCGATAGTGGTGTCATAGCCTTTCTCCATTTGCATAATGAAGTCGTGTGCGTTGGCAACTTTTGCTGCTGCTATCACATCTTCTTTGCTCGCTTTTGTGCTTCCAAAAGCGATGTTATTAAACAAACTATCATTGAAGAGGATACTTTCCTGCGTTACGATACCCATCAATCCACGTAATCCATCAATGCGATAATCACGCAAATCGTTGCTGTCGATAAATATTGCCCCTTCAGTTACATCATAAAAGCGTGGAAGAAGGTCGACCATTGTCGATTTTCCACCACCGGATTCCCCCACTAAGGCAATGATCTTCCCTTTCTCTATTGTGAGGTTGATTCCGCTGAGTACGTTTTCTTTAATATATTTGAAACCAACGTTTCGGTATTCGATTTTATCTTTAAAGTCAGTAATGGGCAGGGCATCAGGTTTTTGCACAATGACTTCTTCAGCATCCAATATCTCAAAAATCCGTTCTGCTGATGCAATGCCTTTTTGTATGTGATAGTAACCCTGGGCAAATGTTTTGGCTGGAGGAATAATTTGAGAAAAAATGATAATGTAAGTGATGAAATCGGCTGCACTGATGGGGGAGGAGTCAGAAAGAACCATCCTGCCTCCAAACCAAAGAACGATGATAATCACAACGGAGGATAAAAATTCGCTCATTGGGGAACTTAAATCGCGTTTGCGGTAAATACCAATCATAAGGTTTGAAAGCAAACTGTTTTGCTCCTTAAACTTACGATCGGAATAGTTGATGGCATTGAAAGCCTTGATGATGCGTAAACCCGAAATGCTTTCTTCGATATGCGACATCATATCTGCCATTCGGGCCTGTCCTATCTTTGATGTTTTCCTAAGACTGCGGCCTATCAAGCCAATAATATAACCTGTAATGGGCAAAATGACGAGAACAAATAACGTGAGCTGAGGGCTCATTGAAAGCATGAAAATTAAAAATGCGATAACAGTAATAGGGTCACGTACAAGCATTTCCAAATAATTCATGATGGAATATTCAACTTCCTGCACGTCATTTGTGATACGGGCCAAAATATCTCCTTTCTTATTTTTGTTGTAAAAGGAGAGGGGCAGGATGAGTATTTTGTAATAGATGGCGTTTCGCATGTCTTTTACTGCACCAACACGCACATTTGCCATAAAAAAACTTGACATGAAACGGGCGACGTTGCGAAGAAAAAAAGCTGTGATAAGAATCCCACAGATAAAAAGTAAAGCGTCGATGTGGCCACTCTCAATGATTATCCTGCTTATTTCATAATTAAGCGTGCCAAATAATGCATCTGAGCTAAAAGCGAAGTCGGGACGCACAGTAACAAGTTTTTCGGTGCCAAACAACAGATTAAGAAAGGGGACGAGAAGGGCAAATGAAAAAAGTGAAAAAATTACTGTCAGCAAATTGAACAACACATTCAGCAGTGCGAATCCCCAGTATGGTTTCGCAAATGATAAAACACGATAGAATTTTTTCATTATAAATTTTTTAACAAATCAATACCGGTATAGGATTCCGGACTTAACATAAGTAGTTCTTGTTTAACGCTTTCAGAAACGTTAAGCTTAATGATAAATTGCTGAATAGAGTCTTTCGTAATCCCGTTATTTGTTCTGGTGAGGTCTTTGAGTAGTTCGTAAGCTCCTTCAATTTGCTCCCTGCGCAGAATAGTTTGAATTGCTTCGGCCACCACTGCCCAGTTGGCATTCAAGTCTGCTTTTATTTTATCTTCATTAAGCAAGAGTTTGTTAAGCCCACGTTCAAGCGACTGTATCGAAAGCCAGGTATGAGCAATAGGTACTCCAATATTTCTTATGACAGTGGAGTCGGTTAGGTCGCGCTGAAGACGGCTCACCGGCAACTTGCCACTTAAGTGTTCAAAAAGAGCGTTGGCAAGACCGAGGTTTCCTTCAGCATTTTCAAAATCAATTGGATTTACTTTATGAGGCATGGCAGAAGAACCAATTTCACCTGCTTTTATGCGCTGCTTAAAATAATCGAGCATGATGTACATCCAAATGTCGCGGCTCAAATCGAGCAAAATCGTATTGAGTCGTTTTACTCCATCAAAGTATGCCGAAAGGTAATCATAGTGCTCTATTTGTGTTGTGGTTTGTTGCCTGTGCAATCCAAGTCTGCCGATAAAATGATTGGAGAAACTAACCCAGTCGGTATTGGGATAAGCAATCACATGGGCGTTCAAATTTCCAGTAGCTCCTCCAAATTTGGATGAAAAAGGAATCTGCTTAAGAAGGTTCAGTTGGTTTTCAATACGCTCAACAAAAACATAGATTTCTTTACCTAGAATCGTTGGGCTCGCTGGTTGTCCATGTGTCCGCGCCAGCATTGGAACAGTTTTCCATTGAACAGCAAGACGTTGAAGTAAGTCTTTAATCGATTTAAAAGCTGGTTGAACAATTTCAGCATCAGCATCTTTTAATGCCAGAGGTGCAGCTACATTATTAATATCCTGTGATGTTAATCCAAAGTGAATAAACTCCTTGTATTCAGATAGGTGTAATTCATCAAAGCGTTTTTTGATAAAATACTCCACAGCCTTAACATCATGGTTGGTGGTCTGCTCGATGATTTTGATGGATTTTGCTGATGTAATATCAAAGGTCAGATAAATGTCCCGCAAATCATCAAAACGATTAGCATCGAAGCTTGCCAATTGGGGTAATGGCAATTCGCACAATGCGATAAAATATTCAATTTCAACTTTTACTCTGTATTGGATCAAAGCGAATTCAGAAAAAAAGGCGCTTAATGCCGATAGTTTGCTACGATAGCGCCCGTCAACAGGTGAAACAGCTGTCAAATCATTCAGTTCCATGGGAAAAATTTTCAAGCGCCAAAGGTAAGTAAAGTTCCTGTTCTTAACGGAATTGAATCAATGTTCATGGGATGAGCGGTTTAAAAACAATTTCTTGAAAAAGAAACACGTTAAAAAACTTTCATCCATTCGAAAACCTGATAATGTTCACCATTCATGCTCAGGCTCGAATAGGTGTTTTGGGCCGGGGTGTTTGTTTTGTCTACATAAAGCCTTATTCCTCCAACAGCCGGATCGTTTTCAGCTAACTCCTTAATATGGGCATACATACTAGCATAAATCCCCTGTCTCCGATGAGATTTTTCTACATAAACTGACTGAATCCAATAAATGGTCCGGTTGCGCCAATCGCTCCATTCGAAAGTGATAAGAAGGGAAGCAACGATTGTATTATTCACTACGGCAACATAATACTCCCCCTTTTCAGGATATTGAAAAACTTTTTTAACTCCTTCATTTAGAGTAGTTTCATCCAAATTGATTTGCTCAGTTTCAAGAGCCATTTTTAATTGAAAGTCAACAATTTTAATTGCTTCTTCTGGTTTTGCTTTACGAATCTGTACCATGATATTTTTGTCTATTTTTGCGCCTTGTTTCCAGACAAAAATAAATCTATTTCGTCACAAACGGACTGTCATGAGTGATCAGATCAAACACGAATGCGGAATTGCGCTAATTCGTCTACTTAAGCCACTTGAATACTACCTTGCTAAATATGGCACTTCTTTCTATGGCCTTCAGAAACTGCATCTGCTCATGCAAAAACAGCATAACCGCGGGCAAGATGGGGCAGGAATTGCAGGAATAAAATTGAATATGTCGCCCGGAAACAAGTATATAAGTCGTTTGCGATCGAATTCAAACACTCCGATAAAAGATATTTTTAACCAGGTTTACGACAAATTAGCAGAAATCAAGGAAAAAACTCCTGCACGTCTGAATGATGTTCAATGGTTGAAGCACAATCTTGACTTTACCGGAGAACTCATGATGGGTCATTTGCGTTATGGTACTTTTGGACACAACAGTATTGTAAACCTTCACCCTTTCGTCAGATCTAATAATTGGATGACCCGCAACCTTGTGTTGGCGGGTAATTTCAATATGACCAATGTAGATGAATTGTTCAATAAATTGGTTGAATTGGGTCAGTATCCGGTGGAAACATCTGATACAGTAACTGTTTTGGAAAAAATAGGTCATTTTCTTGATCAGGAGAATGAGCGCATCTATTGGAATTACAAATCTTCAGGACTATCCAAGCGTGAAATTTCACATAAAATCGCTGATGAGATGGATGTGAGATCAATTCTTGAAGAAAGTTCACAATATTGGGATGGTGGTTATGTGATTACCGGCATGTTTGGTCATGGAGATGCATTTGTTCTTCGCGATCCTTCCGGCATTCGTCCTGCTTACTATTATGCTGATGATGAGGTCATTGTTGCAACTTCGGAACGACCTCCCATTCAAACAGCTTTCAACGTGAAAGCAGAGTTGATCAAAGAAATCAAACCAGGCCACGCTTTAATCATTAAAAAGAATGGGCGATGGTCGGAGGAGGTGTGCAAGCAGCCACAGGAGAAGCGGTCATGTTCATTCGAGCGAATCTATTTCTCTCGTGGAACTGATGCAGAAATCTATCAGGAGCGCAAAACATTAGGAAAGCTTCTTTCGCCTATCGTACTGAAAGCCATTGATTTTGATTTGAGAGACACTGTCTTTTCATACATTCCGAATACCGCTTCAGCAGCATTCAGAGGAATGGTTCAGGAATTGAACGATCATTGCCTTCAGGTTAAAAAGGACCGCATACTTGCAGCCGGAAGTAAGCTGACAAAAGAAATGATTGATGACATTTTCGAGGTGCGGTTGCGTATCGATGAAATTGCAGTAAAAGATATGAAGTTGCGTACCTTTATCACTCAAGATAATCAACGCGACGATCTGGTAGCACACATTTATGATGTTACCTATGGAGTTGTACGTTCTGGTAAGGATTCACTGGTAGTTGTTGACGACTCCATTGTGAGAGGAACAACACTACGCAACAGCATTATTCGTATTCTCGATCGGCTTGAACCTAAACATATTGTAGTAGCTTCTTCAGCTCCACAAATCAGATATCCTGATTGTTATGGAATTGACATGGCAAAACTGAGTGACTTTATTGCATTCAGAGCTGCTATTGCATTGCTGAAAGAAACGCATCAGGAACATGTTATTAATGAGGTTTATATGTTGAGTAAAGCTCAGGAAAAACTACCAAAAGAGCAGATTGTGAACCACGTGAAGAAGATCTATAAACCGTTCACCTCCGAACAGATTTCAGCGAAAATCGCCCAACTCATCACCTCTCCAACGATAAAAGCTAAAGTAACTGTGGTTTATCAAACAATAGAAAATTTGCATAAAGCCTCACCGGAGCACACAGGCGACTGGTATTTCACTGGAAATTACCCAACCCCCGGAGGCAATAAAGTTGTGAACAAATCTTTTATTAATTACATCGAAGGTCGTGACGAGCGTGCCTACTAGGTGGAAAATATCAACTTTTCCTTCGTGATGCTCAAACTTTACTATGCTTTCTGATTTAATAATAATCTGGCTAATTATTTTTTGCGGGAGCGAAAGAAATGCATGTATCCAAAAACAATTATACCAGCGATCAACAAAGCAATAATCAGCTTATGAATAACAAGAGCCTGCTGTTGATCTGCAATTTTTCCATTTGCAAGCTCAAGTTCCGGGGTTAATTCATTGATTTTATTTCTTGCGACTAACTCTTTGTATTTCAATTCGTCCAATTTCACTTTTAGCGTATCACGTTCTGTCTTAAAAATCCTGGCTTCGGCAATAAATGCATCAAAATCACCCAAAGCTGCGTAATTGTTCATCTTGTATTCATTAACCAAACTATAGTAAGTAGTTATTCCATACTCCTTCGAAATCTTTAGGCAAGCATCAAGGAAACGGTTTGATTCGGTATAATTTTTATTTTTTTGATGCGAGATCCCCATGTAGTAAGTAGCCATGGCAGCTCCCTCTTTAAATCCTATAGTCTCGCTTAAGGCTAATGCTTTATTATAATATTCAAATGCAGTCTTAAATTGCTTCTTGTCACTATAAATATTACCAATATTAGAAAGCACAACTGCCATACCATCCTGACTACCAAGATTCCGCCTTATTTCGAGCGATTTTTCGTAAGATTCGAGTGCTTTCGTCGTATCCTTTAAATCCTGGTAATAAAGTCGTCCGATATTATTGTAAACACGTGCCAGTTCAACATAATCTTTCTGTTTTTCAAGCAATGATTTTGCTTCAAGCTGTTTTTCGAGAGCTAAATCATTCTTGTTCCAGTTCCAATAGATAAGTCCAATGTTCATCACCACTTTAGCATAGCGAAGTGTGTCTTTCAATTCTAAGTAAATGGGCAGCACTTTTTGGTATGAATCCATTGCTTTATCAAACTCGCCAATGGTAAAAAACATGGTGGCCCTATTCACCTCAGCACCTGCCAATTGATCAATAAGTTTATGTTTTTCGGAGAGTTCAATTGCCGAGAGGAAATACTTATCTGCTTTTTCATATTCAGCTGTTTTCTTGTATGCCAAGCCAATATTCATAAAAGTTTTAGCCAATTCGCTATAATTTTTAGTCTCCTCAAAAGCTGTAACCGCTTTTTTAAGATATTCCTGAGCAAGTTCATAATCACCCGAAATGGTGGCGCTTTTACCCAAAGACAGCAAAATTGTCCCTTTCATTGAATTAAGTCCTTCCTTATTGGCATATTTCTCAGCTTCATTGCCTGTTTCAAAACTCTTTTGTATTGAAATCTCACGGTATGTTTCAGAAAGATGGATAAGTGTTGAAATACGTTCCTGACCTGTCTGAACATTGACAAGCTTCGTGAGACTATCAATGTTATTAGTGGTTCCATCAGCATAAAGCATGAATGAAAAAAAGATAAAGGCGAAAAGAAATGGTTGACTTTTCAAGTTTGAAATTTTGAACAATTATACATAAAAATCTCTTTGCTTTACCGGTCAATTATGAAAAAAATAACAGATTATAAATTTCACAATCATTAGCAAATAATACCTAATTATAAACGCGTATGTCTTATAAGTGCTTCCAGTTGAGTTTTTTACTCCGTCGACAATTCTTGCAATTCTTGATGCGAAACATCATTATTCAGGTCAGTTGACTTGCATAAAAAAATCCATCAGCTCTTTCAAAACTGATGGATTTTTAAATTAAGCGGAAAAGCAGTTATTTAAACAGCTTGACGATATCATTGCCATTAGCAAAAATCATAAGAGCAAAAAGGATAACCATACCAATGATTTGAGCTACTTCCATAAATTTATCGCTTGGTTTGCGCCTTGCCACAATTTCGTACATCAGGAAAGCTACGTGTCCTCCGTCCAGTGCAGGAATAGGCAGCAAGTTGAGAACAGCAAGCATAATTGAAAGAAAGGCCGTAAGTCGCCAGAAACTTTCCCAATGAAATTGTGCCGGGAAAATACTTCCAATAGTAATAAAACCACCCACATTTTCATACGCTTTCACTTCAGGTGAAAAAAGTAATTTCAACTGTTTAAGGTAACCACCAATGCCATCAACAGTTTTTACCATTCCGGCTGGTATTGCCTGAGCGATATTAAAATCTTTCTGGTTCAGATTGAAAAAAGCATCCATCTGTTGCTGAGGGTAAACTCCGATGAAACCGGCTTCAGGCACTAGCATGGGGTAATTGAGGGTATCGGAACCTCTAATAACTTGTATTGCAACTTCTTGACCTTTATACTGTTGGATCGCTTCTCTGAAATCCTGAAAATATTTGATGACGGCATTGTTGATACCAAGGATAGTGTCGCCGGGAAGTAACCCCGCATCACGGGCAGGTGATGTCTCGGGAAAAGCTTCGATTACAAAAGGTATCCTTACAGACAGAAACAGAGGTGACTTATGTTTAACTAATTTTCCGATTGAGCCGGCAGGCAGCTGAATAGATATTTTTTCACCATTACGCTCAACGTCAATGGTTTTGGCTTCTTCTAATATGAGTGTTAAAGGAATTTTATTGAAATCTTCAACATATTTACCATCAACAGCCAAAATTCGGTCGCCGTTTTTAAGACCAAACTCTTTCGCCAGTGAATCGGCTGCTATTCCATATTTGTTGGCTTCGGAAGTTGGTAAGTACTGTTCGCCATAAATACTCAACATGCCAATGTAAATCACAAAAGCCAAAACAACGTTCATGATAACACCGCCAAGCATAATTATTAGGCGTTGCCATGCTGGTTTGGAGCGAAATTCCCATGGCTGAGGAGGAAGTTTCATAGCCTCCTTGTCCATCGATTCATCGATCATCCCCGAGATTTTTACATAGCCGCCCAATGGCAGCCAACCCATTCCATATTCAGTTCCTCTGAAATTGAACTTGAATAACGAAAACCATGGGTTGAAGAAAAGATAAAACTTTTCAACACGCGTCTTAAAGATTTTAGCTGCGGCGAAATGACCAAATTCATGAACGACAACCAGAATTGAAAGGCTTAATAAAAGCTGAAGTATTTTGATAAGAATTTCCATTCGAAAATTTGTAGGTTAAATCACTGATATTAATATAATTGCAAAAAATGTAAATCTCTGACCTGATGATCAGTCGTTTCAAATTGACTGCAAGATTACGAATTTATTCTGGGATGCCTGCTTGAACAATTGTCAAATAGTGTTAATGCCTGCCCAGAAAAATAATTAAAAGGAAATATAATCTTCCGGATTGACAGGAGCGGCATTGTACCAAAGCTCAAAATGAAGGTGCGGACCGGTGCTTAATTCACCCGATTCACCAATAATAGCTATGGGTTCGCCGGCTCTCACGAAATCTCCTTCGCGTTTGAGCAAAACAGAATTGTGTTTATAAACCGATACATAGCTTCCGGCATGTTGAATGCCAATAACATGACCTTTTTCGACTGTCCAGTCTGCAAATATCACCGTTCCTTCAAGTGTAGCTTTTATAGCTTCATTGCTTCTGGCGACGATATCAACGCCATAATGCCGTTGCAAAGGATTGTATTTGTTGGTTACTGTTCCCCTTATAGGCACAAAAAAACTTGAAACTGAAGCGGCTCTGCGTCGTGCCTCTGGAATAAGGGTAGGATCTGTTTGAATGGTATATTTTTCGGTGTTTTCAAACTCGGCCCTCAGCTGATTTTCTTCCTGAGAATACCTCAATCGAATCGTATCATAGGAAGAACCTGCACGGCTTTTACTTTCATCCACTATACGAAGGCTATCATCCGACCAATCTTCATCCTCAACAATCCTTCGGATGTTTTCGAAATACAACTCTTTCTGACGAAAAACAGTTTCAATAGAATCAGTAGTGCGTTGTAGCTGATAAATGCGGCGGTTTAGATTGACATCGGTATATCCGGGGATGTATTCGCGAAGCGAAGTAAAAGCAATGATATAACTGGTAATGAATATAAGAAAAACAGATACGCTGGTAACAAGAACAAAAACATTCATTCTGCTTAGACGAAAACTGAGTTTTTCTTCAAAAGTCTCATCATGAAAAATTACCAGCCGGTATTTATCCCGAAGCTTATGGTACCACTTTTCTTTTTTTTGTTTCATATCAACAGCTGATGATCGTTCTTGTTGCCGGTTGCAAAAGTACAAAAACAGTCCACATGTGCATTTTTTTGATCAAATGGATCAAAACCACACTTTTTTAAAAAATACTCAGGAATTAATTAAAACAATGAATTATCTAGCTTTTTTGAATCTATTGGGGAGCTATTTTGCAACTGGAGTGCTATAAATAGCAGTAAAACAAGATAATATCTTTTTTTCTCGTAAGCTTATATAGGCAAACTATCTTATAATAATTGGAATGATTTAAACTCGAATACTGCCCTTTAGACAGTTTTTTCGTTCAGATTGATTACTTTTGTGCTTCCACATAGGAACAAAGGTGTCGTTGTATAAAATAATTGGTACGAAAAGAAGTTAATGTACAAAACGAATGAGTGTGCAATTGCTGAATAAACCCTGGTTCAGGCTGCTGGCAGTACTGATGATTTTCATTGCCCTTGGGGCATGTTCTACCAAGAAAAATACATGGTCACGAAGAACCTATCACAACCTTACCAGCAGGTATAATGTGTATTGGAATGGTACCGAAAGCATGAAAACAGGTTTGACTGACCTGCGTAAGGCAACTGTGGATGATTACTCCAAAGTGCTGCGGGTGTTCAACTATGGCACTAAGAGTGAAGCGGCAAAAATTAATGGTCCTATGGAACGTGCTCTTGAAAAAGGAGCGATTGGCGTTCAAAAACATTCGATGCCTTTTGGTGGAAGAGAACGTGTCAACTGGATTGATGACAGTTTCCTGATGATGGGTAAAGCCCATTTCTACAAACAAGATTACATAAGCGCACGCCGTACGTTCGATTTTGTTGCCAGCCAGTACAGCTATAACGACATCGTTTACACAGCTCAGATGTGGCTGGCAATTACCTATCAGCAATTGGAGCAATACGAAAAAGCAGCACCCTTGTTTGAGGCACTTGAGGCAAAATTAAAATCAGGCATTTTACCAAAGGAAGTTCAGCAAAACCTCGCGCTATTTATCGCAGATTTTCATATCATGCGCAAAAATTATGATCGAGCTACCTATTATATCAACGAAAGTTTAAAGGTTGTAAAAAATAAATACTTAAACACCAGATCGTTATTTATCTTAGCACAGATCCATCAACTTAAAGGTGATAATGACAAGGCAATTGCCTATTACAAGGCTGTGATAAAACAAAATCCATCTTTTGAAATGGATTTTGAAGCGCGAATCAATATGGCCCGCACCTATGAAGTAACACAGGGCGACAGCAAAGCGATATTGAAGATTCTTCAAAAGATGTTGAAAGACGAGAAAAACGAGGATTATTTTGATAAAGTTTACTTTGCTCTGGCAGAAATAGCTCTTCAGGAAAAAAATGATACACTTGCAATGAATTATCTGGCAAAATCAGTTTCCTCAAGCACAAAAAACAAACAGCAACAGTCAGCCTCTGCCTTGAAACTGGCTTCAATGTATTTTGAGCGAAACCTGTATGTTCCATCACAGGCTTATTATGATACTGCTGTTGGCGCTTTGCCACGCGATTATCCTGGTTATGACAGCATACGGCTTCGGGCTTCTATTCTTAGCGATCTTGTTGGAAATTTGACTACAATCCAGCTACAGGACAGCCTCCTTAAACTTGGTAATATGGACTCCACTGCACGGACTGCAATCATTGACGGTATTATCAAAGTACTTGAAGAAGAAGACAAAAAGCGCGAACAGGAAGAACGCGAAATGGAACGTAACGTGATGATGTCGAATCAGTTTGTCGACCGAACAGACAACATGAATCAATCTTCAGAATGGTATTTTTATAATCCTAACACCCTGAGTTTTGGTTATACCGAATTTTTAAGAAAATGGGGCCGTCGAAAACTTGAAGATAACTGGAGAATAAGCGATAAGCAAAGTATTTCTTTTGAAAGCATTGAAAGCATCACTGCTGACGGTGCTTCGGGGACAGGGGACTCAGAAGATTCAACAGCTAATTTTACTGACAGGGACCGTGGCTATTATTTGCGCGATATTCCTTTGACGGATGAAGCAAAAGCAGAATCCATCAAACAAGTTGAAGAAGCCTATAATGGTCTGGGGTACACATATAAAGAACGATTAGGCGATTTCCCACGTTCAATTGATGCATATTCAATGCTTAATGAGCGATTCCCAGAAAGTGAGTACCGTTTGCAATCATGGTATGCACAATACCGCATGCACGAACAAATGGATAATGTTGCTGAAGCAGAGCGTTTTAAAAGATTAATTCTTGGCGAATACCCAAACAGCGACTATGCACGTGTGATTGAGGATCCCGAATATTTTATAAAAAAGGCGCAGTTAGCAGGAGAGTCAACCGCGTTTTACGAACAGACTCTTGAAGCTTATAAGAATGAGGAATTCTTCAGAGTTCTGCTTAATGCCAACAGGGCACACACGCTTTATCCCGACGATGTGGATCTCATCCCGCGTTTCGATTTTTTAAGAGCAGTAGCCAAAGGACGTTTGGAAACAATTGATTCGATGGCAGTTGCAATGGAACAGCTCGTTAAAACTTATCCAACAAGTTCGGTTGCGCCCACAGCTGCTGCCATTTTAAGAAATATGAACAAGGAGTTCAATATGAATATTGATATTCCTGAGATAGCCGGTGATACCTTATCAGGTAAAGATGAAGAAACTTCTCCATATGTTTTTGCGGAACAATCGCTGCATCTTGTGATGATCGTTGCGTTGAGCGAAAAAGTAAGAACAGATCCTTTGAAAGTAAGGCTCTCTGATTTTAACACACGCGAATTTAAAAGTGCTCAACTGATGATAAAAAGTTTGGTTCTTGACGAAACACGGACACTCATAACAATAGGAAATTTTGAAACGGCAACCGCTGCTGTTGACTATCGAAATGCAATAATGAGTTCTGATTATGTTTTTGGAGGAGTCAGCCCTACCGATGCTTCGACAGCACCTATATCATTAACAAATTATCCAACCTTTTACAGGCTCAAGGATACAAATGAATATGAAATATTCTGGAAAAAGACCTACATAAAATAATCACAAAACCGAACAATATGAAAAAATTTACTACAATGGGAAGTGAATCTGCCGCGCGCAATATTATCGGACAAGGGACTAAAATTACCGGTGATATTGAATTAAAAGGTGATTTTAGGATTGATGGAGAGCTTATTGGAAGCATCCAGTCTGAAGGAAAAATCGTGATTGGCAGCTCAGGTTTGGTCGAAGGAAATATTTACTGTCAGAACGCTGATATTTCCGGAGTTTTGAAGGGAAATCTTCATGCTGCTGATTTGTCATCGCTAAAATCCACTTCTGTATTTACGGGAGATCTGAAAACCGGCCGTATAAGTATAGAATTGGGTGCAAAATTCAGTGGAAAATGCGATATGACAGGCTCATCGGGTAAACCAGATGGAAAAGAACAAGCCTGAAAAGAATAAAGAAAAAAGTAACCCGCTAAACACATATGCCCGTTACTCTTCGCTGGCCTTCCAGATGATGGCTATTGTGCTTTTATTTGTATACGGCGGCTATAAACTCGACCAATGGACTGAATGGACATTTCCACTTTTTAAACTATTGTTGTCTTTAATTGGAGTAATTTTGGCCATTTATTTTGCAATTAAGGACTTTATTAAGAAACCCTGAGAATATGACTCCTTTTCAACGATTTATTAGTAAACAACTAGCGCTGGCAGCGGGCCTGGGTGGAATAACATGGTACGTTTTCAGTGAGTGGGCGCCCAATAACACAACCCTTGCATGGCCTTTTTTATTGCTGTTTTTTGTTGCTGTTAACAGTTTGCTTTTCTGGATGAACCAAAGGGCGCAGCAAAAAAAACTGACCACCTACGCAAACTATTATATGTTAGCAACCTTTTTAAAATTGGTCGTCTATCTTGCCATAATCGTGGTCTATTTACTTTATTTCCGAAGCGAAACGATTCCATTCTTAATAACCTTTTTTCTGTATTATGTAGCTTTTACCGTTCTTGAGGTTAGTTCAGTAGCCATGAAGAGGAAACAAACGAATCAATGAAAATTGTTATGAAAGAGAAACCAAAAGAATTACTTGGATACGAGAAGATTGAAAAGTACGCTCCCGAAAAACTTGAGGCACTCGAACTTCATTACCGTGCTATTCTTGAGTTGTTGGGTGAAGATATTAACCGCGAAGGATTATTGGAAACCCCACGACGGGTTGCAAAATCTATTCAGTTTCTTACTCAGGGATATGATCACGATCCCCAGCAGATACTGTTGTCTGCAAAATTTAAGGAAGACTACCGTGAAATGGTCATAGTTAAAGATATTGAGGTGTTTTCGCTTTGCGAGCACCATATGATCCCTTTTATTGGCAAAGCACATGTGGGTTATATACCAAATGGCTACATAACAGGGTTAAGCAAAATTGCCCGTGTTGTTGAGGCTTATTCCAGACGATTACAGGTGCAAGAACGCCTGACCTCTCAAATAAAGGATGCAATTCAAAACGCATTAAACCCTCTGGGAGTTGCAGTCGTTATTGAAGCAAGGCATTTGTGCATGTCGATGAGGGGAGTTCAAAAACAAAGTGCTGTTACAACCACCAGCGATTTTACAGGGGCTTTTCAGCGCATGGAGACGCGTGCTGAGTTTATAAGTTTGATTCAAAATAAGTTACATTAATTACGTTTAAATCAGAAGTCAGATCTTTATTTATTAATCACATAAACACTTTGGTTTAGTAAGTGTATTTTTATTTGTTTATAACTATTCATAAATAATATATAATTGAAAATAAGCAAATTATGTAAGGTTTTTAAGCTGTTTGAGAGAAATCTCGCCTCTGTAAAATGCCATTGAATAGTAGTTTATAGTATATTTGTCAGCTTTTTATACACAACTAATAGCACTCTAACCTTTAGAAATCAAGTCGAAACTGAAAAGCATAATTTATGAAAGCATACGTTTTTCCAGGGCAAGGCGCCCAATTTGTTGGAATGGGGAAGGATCTTTATGAGAAATCTGCCAAAGCAAAAGAACTTTTCCTGAAGGCAAATGGCATTCTGAAATTCAACATTACCGAGTTGATGTTTGACGGTACAGATGAAGACCTGCGTCAAACCAAAGTGACACAGCCGGCGATTTTCCTGCACTCAGTAATTTTAGCAGCTGTCCTGGGCGATGATTTTAAGCCTGATATGGTCGCTGGTCACTCCCTTGGTGAGTTTTCAGCACTTGTTGCCAACAAAACATTATCCTTTGATGATGGCTTGAAGTTGGTTTATAAACGTGCGTTGGCCATGCAACATGCCTGCGAGCTTCACCCGAGCACGATGGCTGCCATCCTTGGATTGGATGATAAGGAAGTTGAAAATATTTGCTCTCTCATTAAAGAAGAAGTGGTTGTGCCTGCAAACTATAACAGTCCGGGCCAACTGGTAATCTCCGGAAGCGAAAAAGGTATTGCAATAGCTTGTGAAAAGTTGCTTGCTGCTGGTGCTAAAAGGGCACTTCCACTCAAAGTTGGCGGTGCTTTCCATTCGCCATTGATGGAACCCGCACGTGTTGAGTTAGCCGATGCAATCAATACTACAAAATTCAGCAGAGGGATATGTCCAATTTATCAAAATGTTACTGGTCAATCAGTTACCGATCCGGAAATTATTAAGACAAACCTTATTGCTCAATTGACTGCGCCTGTTCGTTGGACACACATCATGCACAATATGATTGCAAATGGTGCTAAGACCGTTATTGAAGTTGGTCCTGGAACAGTCCTGCAAGGCTTATTTAAAAAAGTTGACCGAAGTATGGAAACAATGAGTGCCACTTTTTAGGTGCTTTTCTATTATAAAAAAACGGCTGCTGATTGATTTCAGCAGCCGTTTTTTTTTGACATGTATGATTTTATCAACACCCTAAAAGAATGATCCTTTCTTCAGATTGTTTTGTCATTTGCAGGAAGAAGACACAATCGCAACATATTTAAAGCTGCTAATGCCGACCTTCGGATGTTTCGGTCGCGCTGTTCTCCTAATTGGAAACGTTGGGCATAACAAGAGGTTTTTGTAGCAATACCAATCCAAACAGTTCCAACAGGTTTTTCGGCAGTTCCTCCATCAGGGCCTGCTATTCCTGTAGTGGATATTGCAAAATCAGTGTCAAACCTACGAAGCAATCCTTCTGCCATCTCTATTGCAACTTCTTCACTTACAGCGCCTTTTTGCTCAAGGGTTTCTTTTCTGACATTCAAAAGTTCTGTTTTTATATCGTTGGAATAGGCAACCACCGATCCTTTGAAATAGGCCGAACTTCCGGGAATACTTGTTAAAAGGTGCGAAATATAACCGCCAGTACAGCTTTCAGCTGTAACAATTGTGAGTCCTTTTTCTATAAGTTTTTTTGCTACAACTTCCTCGAGCGACTGGTTGTCGAATCCATAAACATATTCAGGGATGAGCGAGCAGAGTGAGGTCACCTGTTCATTCAGAATTCTTATAAGTGATTCAACATCATCACTTTGTCCTCCAACTCTTAATCGAACAATGCCCGGCTGAGGAAGGTAGGCGAGTTTGAAATTACCCGGTAATGCCATTTCCCATTGGTTGATCCGGTCGGCAAGTATCGACTCACCAACACCAGTTGTCATCACCGTTTTAAATTTGTAATGCGAGGTTGTAAATTTTTGTTTTATTAATGGGATAATTTGCTCGGAAAACATGGGTTTCATTTCGAAGGGAACACCGGGCATTGAAACTATGATGGCTTCGCCTGTTTCAAACCACATTCCGGGGGCGGTTCCATTGTTGTTTGCCACGGCCGTGCAATTAGCCGGCAGCATTGCCTGTTGTTTATTGCGTTCAGAAACCTGCATCCCTCTACGTGCAAAAAGCGCTTCCACCTGATCGTAAGCATCCTGATGAAATACCAATGGCACATTAAAAAAACTACATAAGGACGGCTTGGTGATGTCATCCAAAGTTGGCCCTAAGCCGCCTGTAAGAAAAATAAATTGCACACGCTCCAAAGCCGAATCAATTGCGGAATGCAACTGTTGCTCATCATCACCAATCGTGGTAACACGATCCAATGAAATCCCGCTCAAAAAAAGTTGCTCCCCCATCCATGAAGCGTTGCTGTTAATAACCTGACCGATAAGTAGTTCGTCGCCGATAGAAATGATTTCGGCTGAGCCTTTTTTGCGATTTGTTTGCATGATTTTAATTTTCAAAGCAACAATTTAAAGTTTTGAAAGTTTTTCAAAGCAAGTGTCTGAAATAACACGTTCTTTCAATGGTTTCTGAACTCGTTTCTGAGGAGTTTTTCTTCTACCTTTGCAAATTTACTTTTTTGATCTGATCTAACACCCTTTTATTATGGACAAAACTTTCATCCCTGATTCACAACTTGTCTTAAATGCCGATGGTTCGGTGTATCACTTGAAATTATTTCCTGAGCAAATAGCTGATACATTGCTGCTTGTAGGTGATCCGAACCGTGTTAAAAAGATTTCTTCATACTTTGATTCGATCGAACATGAAGTATCAAATCGTGAACTCATTACACATACAGGCTTTTATAAAGGGAAAAGGATCACTGTTTTATCCACAGGAATGGGAACCGATAACATTGATATTGTTATAAATGAGTTAGATGCGTTGGTGAATATTGACCTTAAAACCCGCACGATAAAAAAAGAACACACATGTCTCAAGCTTATAAGATTGGGTACTTCAGGCGCTTTGCAACCCGAAATTCCTGTTGGCGATAGCTTTGTGGCAAGTCGGTTTGCTTTGGGTCTTGACGGGTTACTGCATTTTTATGCCAAAAGTGAAAGCGTTATCAATCAACGCATGACAGCCGCTTTTGTCGAACATATGAGCTACAGTCCGTTACTGCCTTCACCTTATGTTGTTGAAGGATCAGCCGCCTTGTTGAATCAACTTGCATTTGATTATCAAAAAGGCGTAACGGCCACTTCACCGGGTTTTTATGGACCACAGGGAAGGGTGTTGCGTTTGGGTCTTGCAGATTCAGAGATGAATCATAAGATTGAATCATTTGAATTTGAGGGACTTAAAATTACAAATTTTGAGATGGAATCTTCTGCTTTGTATGGATTAAGCAACATGCTCGGACATGATGCTTTAACCATTTGCGTCATAATTGCTAATAGGGTTACTGAAAAGTTCGCTGGGGATTATCAAATGCATATGGATAAATTGATAAAAACTACCCTCGACCGCCTTGTGGAATAAGCAAAAAAAGCAGGATGACGTTTATTCACAAAATTCTGACAAATTATCAGTTAAGTACCAATATTAAATAGCTGCATGTGGTTTTTCCTTTCATTTTTCCACTTAAATTTGCGGCTTTCAAAAGAAAAAAATTATGGTTTTTAGCAGTAGCCTGTTCCTATTATATTTCCTTCCGGCTTTTTTGATTGCTTATTATCTGAGTCCGCGTTTTTTGAAGAATTATGTGGCACTTGCTGCCAGCATCTTTTTTTATGCCTGGGGTGCCCCTGATTTTATTTTTATCGTTTTGGGAAGTATCATCATCGACTTCTATATTGTAAAGGTGATGCACACCAAAACTGGTAATCAGAAACGATTGCTAACCGGCATAAGCATCGCGTTGAACATCGGATTGCTGCTCTATTTTAAATATGCTAATTTCTTTGTTGAGAACATTGACCTTGTTTTAGGAGCATTTGGTGCTGCCCCAATGAAATGGACCTATATTGTACTTCCGATCGGAATTTCGTTTTTCAGCTTCCAAAAAATGACTTATGCGGTTGATGTTTACCGCGGAGTGCATGTCCCTTTAAAGCGTGTAAGTGATTTGGCACTGTATATTCTCATGTTTCCACAGCTGATTGCAGGACCTATCGTTAGGTTCAACGAGGTAGCCGATCAGATGGTTGACCGTAGGTATAACGAAAACGTTGACAACAGGTTGACAGGATTTTTTCGATTTACATTAGGCCTTGCAAAAAAGGTAATGATAGCCAATCCTTTAGGCGCTTATGCCGACAGTGTTTTTGCTGCTGATGCATCTTTTTTATCCAGCCCGGTCTTGTGGATAGGTATTTTGGCTTATGCCTTTCAGATTTATTACGACTTCGCTGGCTATTCAGATATGGCCATCGGGTTGGGAAGGATGATAGGCTTTGATTTTGTAGAGAATTTCAATAATCCATACATATCACAAAGTATTTCGGAATTTTGGCGACGCTGGCATATGACACTGGGACGCTGGATGCGTGATTATCTGTATATTCCCCTTGGAGGAAGCAAAGTTAGCGTTGGAAGAATGTATTTCAACCTGTGGCTCGTCTTCCTTATTTCGGGATTTTGGCACGGAGCAGCCTGGAACTTTGTTGTCTGGGGAGCCTTCCATGGTCTTTTCCTTATCGCCGACAGGGTTTTTCTCTTGAAGTTATACTCGAAAATAGGGAAGCTCCCAAGTGTACTGATCACGTTTGTAATTACACTGGTAGGCTGGGTTTTATTCCGGTCGGAAAATATGGCGCAGGTATGGGACTTCACAGCCGGGATGTTCAGTTTCCGAGGCGGTGATACTATTTATGTAAGTCGTGAAGTATGGGTAACCATGTTTTTTGCTGCTGTATTTGCATTCTGGGCTTATGCGCCACTCGTTGAGAAATGGCAGACACGTTTATTTGATAAAGAGCATAAACTTAGACATTTGGTTGTCATGACCCTTCTTTCAATTGTGTTCTTTATCATAAGTCTTGGTGCAATCACCTCGTCAGGGTTTAACCCATTCATTTATTTCCGTTTCTAACATGAAAAGGGTCTGGATTAAGCACCTGCTTTTTAGTATGTTGATGCTAATGATGCTGTTACCCTTTGTGCAGCATTATTTTGGATTCCCAAAGGTGAAGGGGTTAAAAGGCTATTTTGTCGTCCCCAAGAAACCGGTTTTTTCGTATCACAACCTTATGAATTCCACCTATCAGGACAGTCTGAACAAGTATCTGGAGCAGCATATTGGCTACCGTCCTGACCTGGTTCGTCTACATAATCAATACAAATACACGTTTTTCGATACAGTTACGGCAGCTGGGGTAATCGAAGGTAAAAGTGGTTATCTTTTTGAACTTAATTACTTTAAAGCCTATTATGGACTTGATTTCGTTGGAATGGATACCATTCAAAAGCATATCAGCCAAACAATTGCAGTAAACGAATGGTTACAGAAAAATAAGAAACATTTGTTGGTGGTTCTTGCTCCCGGAAAAGCCAGCTTCTTTCCTGAATATATAACAGATGGTTATAAGCCTGATAGCGTTTTGCCGACAAATGAAACAACTTATTACAACCTGTTGAAAGAAAATAGTATCCCCGTAATTAGCGGAAACAGACTTTTTAATTCGATAAAGGATACAAGCCGTTTTGCTCTGTATCCAAAATGCGGCATCCATTGGAGTTATTATGGAATGGGGGTCGTTTTTGATACAATTATAAACACCATGGAGCAAATTTCGGGACACGACTTTGTTGATTTTGGCATCAAAAACATCGATGTAACCCACCGGCTGCGATCACCTGACCGCGATTTATGGGAAGGATTGAATCTTTTCAGCCAGCCCGACGATGACCCAATGCCGTATCCTGAGTTTACTTTTGAGAAAAAAAGACCCGACAGTATGCCTTCAGTAATCGTTGTAGCCGACAGTTATTATTGGCAATGGTACGGCAGCGGTTATGCAAGCAGGGCTTTTGGAAAACATGATTTCTGGTATTACAACAAGCAAATTATTCCGGGCGATGGAGGAGAAGCCATTCAGAAACATGCTATCGACCTTATGACAAGGGTTTTGGAGGCTGACTTTATTATTTTGCTTCAAACCGATGCCAATATGCCGCGCTATAGTTTTGGTTTTATCCCTGAGCTTTTTAATGCTATTCAAAAAATAAGTCAATGGGATGCAACTGCGCTGAGCGAAATTCAGCAAACAATGGATCGTATCCGTAAAAGTCCTTCCTACATGGAGATGATCAAAGAAAAAGCTGAAAAAAGAAAGATAACGGTAGAAGAAATGCTCCGGATTGATGCCACCTGGGTGTATGAAAATAAGCGTGAAGCAGCACTTAAAAGTCAGGAAGCTACAAAAAAAACACCTTAAGTTCATGAATCGATTGCTCAATCTGGTATCGAAACGAATAGGCCAAACGGAACCCTGGCTATTTTTGATCGTTGCATTGGCAAGTCTCATTCCCCTCTTTTTGCTGCATTATGTTGGTTCACTTGATGGCCCAAAGCACTTATCAGCCTCCAATATGCTGGGTCAATTGCTAAAGGGTAATGATTTGCTCTCCAACTATTTTACCCTCAATCCATTGTATATTGGCAACGTACTTGGAATATACCTGCTCTCGCTTCTGAATCTGGTTTTGCCGGCCTGGATGGCGGAAAAAGTTTTCATTACATGTTATTTGCTGAGTTTCGTCTATGGGTTTCGCTACCTGATTAAAAACATTAATGGCAAAAGCACCTTATTCAGCCTGCTCATCTTCCCTTTCACGCATACTTCCCTTTTCATGATGGGATATTACAACTTCAGTCTGGCAATCGGTCTTTTGTTTTTTGCACTTGGTTATTGGATTAAACATCACAGGTCTTTTAGTCGAAACTCATTGGCATTACTTGGTTTGCTCTTGTTATTGACTTACTTAGCTCACATATTTGTATTTTTTATAACACTCTTTCTTATTGCTCTTGCCGGATTTACGGACTTTTTTATAAGCTATCGTTCCAACGAAAAGCAGTCATTTAAAGATTTTAGAATAATGGCAATCCGCACAATAGGGGCTGCGTTGCCTTCATTAATTCTTTCATTTTTTTATGTCATTCGGATTGTTGATTTTCAGCAAAGCAATTCCTTCAGAGAAGGTGATGCAGACAAACTTGCTGATCTGATGAGTTTTAGAATGCTTGTGGGTTATGATATGAAAGCTGAATTACCGATTACAGGCATGTTGTTTTATTTTTTCGCTTCATTGACAGCTTTTATTTTGATTTGGAGAATTGCCACATGGCTAAAACAACCAAAAGATACTGTAAGACCGTTTTGGAGCAGCACAGATAGCTGGCTAGGAATTACCTTACTTTTTCTTTTTCTCTATTTTGTGCTTCCCGATGGTACTGATGCAGCAGCAAGTGTTGGCATGCGTATGCTCATTTTAACTTCCGTTTTATGGGCTTTATGGATTGGTTTACAACGTGTTCCAACACTTTTCGGTGTGATTCCGGTAGTTGGAATACTGTTGTTTGGATTCCAAAGCAGAGCAATCCACCTCAAGTACCTCAAACCGCTCGATCAAACGATACAACAAATTGAAGTTTTTGAAAAGCATCTTCCCGCAAACAGCCTTGTTGTTACCATGAACTTCAGCAAAAATTGGCTGATGCATTATTTTCACAACTATTTTGGTATGGAACAAGCTGTTGTTGATTTGAAAAGCAATGCATGCTCACCTTTCATGGCCTTTGATTGGCGCAATAAAAAACCCGAAATGCTTACCGCTGCTGCCAAAGAAGGCGGTTTTACAGGTTATCCTGGGAAAGATGGCAAACTTCAAACAGCTACTCATGTGGTCATTTTTGAATATCGCTGGTATTTGAAGGAGGAAACACTGTTGGAATTCAGATCGGTTTTGGACAGTTTTTATGTGCTGTCACATGTTTCAGATAATCAAATGCTTGCTATCTTTGAACGCAGGAATTAGCACAAAATGAAACTGAACACACAGAAATTTGACTGGTCCATTTATACAATGATTGCACTGCTTTTAGTGCTTACATGGATTGTCTTTTCACATATACCTCACAAGATCTTATCCTGGGATATTTTTGGATATTACCTGTATCTTCCTTTTACGTTTATTTATAACGATTTGGGCTTGAGAGATTTTGCTGTTGTACAAGGTATTATTGATAAATATCAAAACACAGCCTGGTTTTATCAGGCGCTTCCTCAGCAGGGAGGTGTTTGGGTAATGAAATATCCAATGGGAATGGCAGTTTTTTACTTGCCTTGGTTTGCTGTCGGACACCTTTGGGCAATGATTGGAGGGTACGAAACCGATGGTTTTTCTTCTCCGTATCAATTAAGTGTGCTTTATGGAAGTTTCATTTATACCGTCCTTGGAATTGTTTTTTTCAGGAAGAGTCTGAGAAAATTTTTCGATCCGCTGATTACTTCTATATTATTGATTACCATAGTTTTCGGAACAAATTATTTAGTGTTGATAGTTTATCACGGTCAAGGGCTGATGTCGCATAATTACCTTTTCTTTTTGTTTGCACTCATCCTTTGGTATACGATCCGCTGGCACGAACAGCCTTCATTGAAATTTGCGACTGCTTTGGGTTTATTGATCGGCCTTGCTGCTCTTAGTCGTCCAACAGAAATTCTTGTTGCAGGAATTCCATTGTTTTGGGGAATTCACAGCAGAGAGAGTCTGTTTACAAAAGTCTCCTTATTTAAAAAAAGGTGGAAAGATGTTGTTATTCTTGGGCTCCTGATAGCCTTGATTGGAGGGTTGCAACTTGTTTATTTCAAACTGATGACAGGTAAATTTCTTTTCAACAGTTATGGCGGTAATGCAGGCGAAGGCATGGAATTTCTTCACCCTTACATTTGGCAGGTATTATTCAGTTTTCGTAAAGGTTGGTTGATTTATACGCCAGTAATGATTTTGGCTCTTGCAGGCTTTGTGCAGCTTTTCCAACGAAAACGTGAATATTTCTGGAGTATTTTTCTGTTTTTTATTGTATCGTTTTATGTTATAGCCAGCTGGTCATGTTGGTGGTACGCCGACAGCTTCAGCCAAAGAGCGCTGATACCAATGTATGTTTTTCTGGCGATACCTATGGGCTACTTAATAGAAGGATTTTTACACCGGAACATAATCTTAAAGAGTTTTATTTCAGCACTTTTGATTGTTTTAATCACTTTCAATTTGTTTCAAAGCCATCAGTTTTTAAAAGGTATCATTCACAGTTCACGCATGACTAAAGCCTACTATATGGAGGTATTTTTAAGCATGCATCTGCCAGCGGACTCAGAGAAATTGCTATTAGTTGACCGTAACAAAAGCCCGGAGCAACTTCTGGCTTCGGGAAACTTTTCCAAAAGAAACATTGTAGTTCAAACGTTTGAAAACGAGGGAGTGGATGCTTCAGCCTTTGGGTTAAAGGATGCTAGAGGCAAGGTTGTTGAACTTTCTCCAAAGGCGCAGTTCTCTCCAAAATTTGAAACAGATTACCAGTCGCTTGGTATTGAAGAGTATGGAATTTTGAAAATTACAGCCCGTGTTTTTGTTGCCGAATCACCTGAGGTGAACCCCTTTTCGCTTACAGCAACTTTTATGCATAACGGATTTGCTTACTATTATAAAAGTAAGAAGGCGGATCCCAACGTGATAAAACTCAACCAATGGAACGAAATGGAGCTCTTGTATTTAATCCCGGAGGTAAGGAAGCCTGACGATAATTTTCGGGTAACGATCTGGCACAGAGGTGAGAAACCAGTTTATGTTGATGAAGTGACGATTGATTTAATGCAACCTGAACTTTGAGCTTGTTCAAAAATCAGCAAGGCTCATAGGTATTGATCGTGTGCTTAAGTTTAATTTTTGAACGTCTTTTTGTCAAAAAGATTGTATTTCAAAATACACCAAATGGCTCTGAATCCATCCTTCCAATTGATCTTCTTGCCTTCAGCATAGGTGCGTCCGTAATAAGAGATGCCAACTTCATAGATGCGAACATCTTTTACACGGGCGATTTTTGCAGTCACTTCAGGTTCAAAACCAAAACGGTTTTCTTTCAGGTAGATCGATTGAATAATGTCCCGTCTGAACAATTTATAACCCGATTCCATATCGCTAAGGTTGAGGTTGGTAAATGCATTGGAGATAGAGGTAAGGAATTTATTACCGATTGAATGCCAGAAAAACAGGATCCTGTGGGGTTTTCCACCCATAAAACGTGAGCCATAAACCACATCAGCCATACCGTCGAGTACCGGGCTCAGTAAGTGGGGATATTCTCGCGGGTCATATTCATGATCGGCATCCTGAACCAGCACATAGCTTCCTGTGGCAGCCATGATGCCTTGACGAATTACAAATCCTTTTCCACGGTTGGGCTTTGATTCGATCAAACGAATCGAGAAACGTTTTTCGTTGGAAATAAACTTTTCAACTTCAGCTATTGTATTATCTTTTGAAGCGTCATCAACAATAATGATTTCACCTGATATCTGATTGTTATCCAGACTTTTACAAATTTTATTTAAAACCTGAGCAATGGCCCTTTCTTCGTTGTACGCTGGTACAATGATACTCAATAGGATTTCTTTCATAATGCAGTTAAAGGGCGCAAATTTAAGGATTGTTTTTGTCAATCCGGCATTGGCTCGAGGATATTTACCTTGAAATCATCAACAAATGCAGTATTTTCTCCTCGATACCAAATATATGTCTCGAACCTGTCAGCCGGTGTTGTGGCCTCGGGGGCAAGATATCTAAATGAGAACTCCTTCCACTTACCAGGAGTATCCGGTGTGAGATTGAAAGCACGATATTTATATACTTTGCCTCTGTTTGATTCATTTTTACCACGGTAGGTATAGGTTGCAATAAGCACCAGATCACCTTCTTTAAAAACTGAGTCTGTCAAAAATCTTCCGGATATTTCAGCCCAGTAATGGTCAGCCTGACTAATTTCCGCATTAGCTTTTTTAACTCCCGGCGACCATGGCTTCTCTTTTGAAAGCATAAAAACCTGATTAGTGCTGTCTAGAGGATCAACAAAAGAGTCGGCCTTACTTGAACTAGATGACTGAAAGTCGTAAAATTCGATGTTACGTGACTGATATTGAATATGTTTAGGTAAATTGCCGCCGTTATTATCATCCATATACCTGTCAATGAGAAGCAATTCCCGGTCTTTTTCATTTGGTATTATTTGACCAAAAATCTTCCAATAATAAGCTTTAGTCATTCTGCTGCCGTCAATAATGCCAGCCATTGTTTGCCAGCCTTGAAAAATTGATAGTAGAATAAAAAATGCCAGAATTAGCATTAGAATGTACTTCGTGATCTTACTAACATTTTCATATAGAAATTGATTGAAAAACCCAAAAGGAATAATTAATAAAGCATATGACTGAATAAATGCCCTCCATCCATAGCTCACTAAACTGGTGAAAGAAGCAATTAAGACCAGATTTAAAAGAAAATGACTCATTAATGAGAGAAAGGGGCGACTGTTTTTTTTCAACATAGCAGCGAAACCGACTATTGCAAAAATCATCATCGGAGCATAAACAAACCAGCCCTTTCGGTAACTAAAGAGCACCCAACTAAATCGAGGGTTGCTAAAATCGAGCCCGGATTGAGGATCAGTATAAGTATTATAATAAACGTAGCCTGTATACAATTCATAGTAAGCAATCTGCGGTAAGCCAGGAAGAACAGTAAAGAATACCAAGAGAATTACATGATGAAAGTGTTTTAAAACTAAAAAAAACTTGGTTTTGAAACTTTCCCAGTTATATATATTCCAAAATAAAGGAATCAAAACCGCAATAATTTCCCCTGGACGGGAAACTATTATCAAACCCAATAGAAGCCCTATTACTATTGCATAACTTATCTTTGGTTTTTCGTGCCAACGAATTGTGAACCAGAGAAGCATGGCATAAAGTGTATAAAGAAGTGTATGTGGTGCGCCGGCATCAAAAGTTGTCCAAAAAAATAAATTGGTTCCCAAGTACATTGCCAGAAGTGTAATTGCGGTTATCCGGTCATCAAAAAACTTCAGCAAAACTTTTCGGCTATATATCAAACCAACTGCCACATAAAAAAATGCCGCTAGCATCATAGCTAATTGATATGGATAGGAGTATCCGTCAGTGGAATAAGCTGTTAGATGTGCAATGCCATGACCAATAAAAAAGAATGGCATTAACATTATCGACATTCCGCAGAAGAAACGAATGATATTATTACCCCCAATTGCGTGCAGTTGATAAAAATTCGGAGTGTTTTGATAAGTGGCATTTATTTGTTCAAGCCAACTTAAATCACTGATTCCTGGATCATGATAGATAAATGTGGCAGGAAGATAAAGATATAAGCCAAAGTAATCGAAGCTAAGAATATTTGCTTGCTGGAAGATAAACTTCAAGCTGCCAAGAAATATTATAAGCACCACCACTACGAGGAAAGAAAGTTTTTCTTTTTCCAGAACCTGTTTTAAATAACTCATTCGATCTTAATACATTACAAAACATCAATTATTAGATAATCACATAAACCGCTACTGAGCTTGAAAGGATTTTAGCATTTATATGATTTAATTTGCTGATATTCATTATCAAGGATTAAATGCCAGCAGGTTTATTTCCTCAATACTTGAATACCATTTACGATAGTAAAAATAGTTGTTTATTCTCAACTTGAGGACAAATCATAGCATAGAAAATGAATTTTGACCAATCAAAGATTATTGGCTTGTTATTTAGAGGCTTTTCAACTTCATATATGATAATTACGTAATGCCTGCTGTCAATTAAGGGGTTCCGGTCATCGTTTCAGTCTGCTATGATACATCCAAAACTAATAAGGTTTCCTGTTTGGGCGGGTCTCAAATTTCAGATTAGTAATTGAGTTAGGTTGTCTTAATATTTGATTAAATGGGTTAGAATGAAACGCATTAATTTGCAAAAACCTTACCTTTACCGAAAGAATTCAGACATTTTTGAGTTGGAATAATTCTGAGTTCTGTTGCAATAACCGACAATTTGGTTTTTTGTATAATAGTATATTTATTAGCAAGTTATGGCGCTTCGAAAGAAATCACATGATTAAAAATAGTGACTTCAGCATTACGCAAACATTAAATACATTAAAAACAAATAATTCAACAAAATGAATCTGATAGGAAAAACAACAATCAATCCGGTTATTTTTTACACAGGTAAATTTTCAGGATATTTTACATGGATAACTTTAGGTTTGGCATTTTTAAATGTCCGATTATTTAACCACACTGAATGCTGTCACAATAAAATAGTTGCAATCGTTTTAGTAACTATTGGCTTACTGTTTACAATAATAAGTCTGCTGAATTTAGGTAAATCAACACGTTTGGGTTTGCCTTCAGAAGAAACTGTTTTGAAGAGCAACGGTCTTTATAAACTTAGCAGAAACCCTATGTATGTTGGCTTTAACTTAATTACATTGTCTTCAATCTTTTATACTCTAAATTTATGGGTTGTCATATTAGGCGTTTATAGTATAATTGTGTATCATTTAATAATTTTGGGAGAAGAAAAGTTCTTGGGAAATAGATTTGGCAATGAATTCACTCGTTATAAAACTAAAGTGGGAAGATATTTTTAAAAGGGAAAATATGGAAAATACATCAAGTGTGGCAACAAGCAATCCCAGGTTGAAATTCAAAGTCCAAAGGATTATTGCAATTTTATCTTTTTTGATTTTTGCGGGGAAACTGGCGGCTTATTTTTTAACTAATTCGGTAGGTATTTTAACAGATGCGCTTGAGAGCACAGTGAATGTTGTTACAGGATTCATTACATTATATAGTATTTATATTGCCATAAAACCCAAAGATGAGAACCATCCTTTTGGTCACGGAAAGGCAGAGTATTTGTCTGCATCAGTCGAAGGTATGTTAATTATAATTGCAGGGTTATTTATTATTTTTGAGGCAATCAAAAGGCTTTTTATTCCATCGGAAGTTTCTCAATTAGACATAGGAATAATTATTGTTGCCATAGCAGGGTTGCTTAATTATTTAATTGGCTGGTACAGTATAAGAATTGGTAAAAAAAACAATTCGATTGCGTTAATTTCTGGAGGCAGGCATTTACAATCCGACACGTATTCTTCAATTGGTTTGGTAATTGGTTTAATCTTGTTGTATTACACAAAACTAGCCTGGTTAGATAGTCTTATTGCCCTGATTTTCGGTACTATCATCGTGTTAACAGGATTAAAAATTCTTAAAGAAACAACATCAAATTTAATGGACGAAGCAGATTTCTATTTGATAGAGAAATTTGGCCAGTTGATTGATAGTAATAAATCGAATGAGTGGATTGATGTGCACAATTTTAAACTCGTTAAATACGGTGATGTATTTCATATTAATTGCGACTTGGTTTTACCCTGGAATATCTTTTTGTCTGATGCACATATAGAAGGAGAAAAATTGAAGTCATTACTTTTGGCAAACTCTCCTGAGGATATTGTTTTTAACGTGCATTTGGACGAATGTTTTCAAAATTATTGCATGAATTGCAAAAAAGAAAACTGCAATGAACGCAGAGGAAAATTTGAAGTACAATTGAATTTCGATATGAAAAGGTTTACAAAAGAGAAAATCGAAAATTAACACGTAAAAGTCTGGTTAGACACCAAGTGTGCGAAATTGGCATGCATGCAACTAATACTAAAACCAGTGTAAGATGAAAAACTTTTTTTTAGTTTTAGGTTTGACTATCATTTTGATTAAAGTTTCATACGCACAGAATGGGCAGAGTTTCTTTTTTGATGAATTCGCTATCTCTGCAAACAGGTCTGGTAACACTGATCAAAATGCAAAAGACTGCTATGGATTTGGATTAGGTGCCTATCATTCATTCTGGTCCGACAAAAAACTAAACATTGTAACAGGCGTTGAATATAACCGGACAAGTCAATTTTTTGCATCAATGTATGAAGGGCATTTTGCACATGCAACCGACTTAAATTACACCATTAATTGCTTTTCAATACCTGCAGGACTTCGAATAAATTTTGGTTCTAACTTAAAGTTTTTTTAGAGACAGGTGCATTTGCTGATCTTGTATTTAACTCTAATCGAACCGGAACAATGATTACGTATTTGCCAGATGACAATAATCAGATGACTTATACTGAGAAGGAAATTGATCAAAAAGTAAAATTATCCGATTCCTTTGGGTTTTATTTAGGCCTTGGCATTCGAATTCCGGTATCAAAATTTGAATTAATTGTAAAACCAGATTATAAGTTTGGAATTAATGAGTTGTATTCATACCAGGAAGCTATTTTTAGCAGGTATTTTCGGCTCAACATTGGATTAAAAATCAAATAGCCGGAGTTTTAGTTTTCCCGATATAGACAAAGTTTTAAAACTGAATAAGCACCTTATTGCCCTCATTATCTTTTACAACATTTCCGGCACTTGAAATTGGCTATTGAAATGGGATTGATTGAGAAATTTGGTGATAAAAACACTTTATGATTTGATTCAAATAAAAAACAATGCTTAATAATGAATATAAAGCATTGTTATTTAAGTGTTTATAAGAAATAATCTACCCCGAATAGGCGTTGTTAAAGTTTAACCCAAATTAAACAACCGGCTTAGCGCTTCTCATATTGATGCTCATAATATTTCAGATAATTACCAGAAGTCACCTCATCGAGCCATTGTTGATTGGATAAATACCAGTCGATGGTCAATCGAATGCCTTCTTCAAACTGTAGCGATGGAACCCAATCCAGTTCTTTTTGAAGTTTACCTGAGTCGATTGCATACCTCAAGTCATGACCGGCTCTGTCCTTTACATAGGTGATCAGTTGCTCGGATGTGCCTTCGGTCCGACCAAGTTTCTCGTCCATTATGCTACACATTACTTTGATGAGGGCAATATTTGTCCATTCATTGTGTCCGCCAATGTTGTAAGTTTCGCCATCCCCACCGCGGTGGAAGATGACATCAATAGCACGTGCATGGTCAACAACATAAAGCCAGTCGCGTACATTTTCACCTTTTCCATAAACAGGTAGTGGCTTATTGTGTCGTATATTGTTGATAAATAACGGTATAAGTTTTTCTGGAAACTGATTAGGACCATAATTGTTGGAACAATTGGAGATTACCACAGGTACATTAAATGTGTCATGATATGCTCTCACGAAATGGTCGCTGCTGGCCTTGGAGGCTGAATAGGGGCTATGAGGGTCGTAGGCGGTGTCCTCATAAAAGAATCCTGTTTCGCCTAATGAGCCATACACCTCGTCAGTAGAAATGTGATAGAAACGCTTTCCCTCAAAATCATTTTTCCATTGCTGACGGGCTGCATTTAGCAGGTTTACTGTTCCAATAACATTGGTCATTACAAATTCCATTGGATTGGAGATGGAGCGATCGACATGTGATTCAGCAGCGAGATGGATGACGCCATCGAATTGATGTTCCTCAAAAAGATGTTGCATCGCTTCGCCATCCACAATATCTGCTTTGATAAAGTGATAATTGGCACGATTTTCAACGTCTTTGAGGTTGAACAGGTTGCCTGCATAGGTGAGTTTATCCAGATTAAAGATTTGATAATTTGGATATTTGTTTACAAAAAGCCTGACTACATGTGAGCCTATGAAGCCGGCACCGCCTGTGATGAGTATTTTTTTCATGTGTATATAAATTAGTAAGTGATTAACAGTCAATAATTAAAGTTAAGAGAGTAAATTTTCATGTACGTGCTCTGACCAGAATAATTACCGGCTTGGCTACAACAGTGGGTGCTTAACTTTTTTAGGATGTCAATTTCATAAGCGGGATAGCATTTAGCTTGCCCAGTAAAAAAACGACCTTCGATTGATTTATTAACCAGCAGACTCTAATTCTTTGAGCTTTTCCCTGAGGTATATGATCTGTCTTTGCTTGCGCTTTTGGCTATCATCAGCAGGTTGCTTATAGGGTTCAATTTTTAGCAACACAAAATATGCAGCGATCAATATCTTGTGACCCACGGCAAGAAGTGCTTTTTTCTTACCTCTTCTTGCGCAGATGCTGTAGTATTTCCTTTTCAAAAAACCATCTTTTTTTCTTGTGGCACCCCATGCACATTCAACCAAGGTTACTCTCAAATGTTGGTTTCCTTTGATAGTTTTAGAACTTTTTTTTTACCAGCGCTCTCATTATTGCCAGGGCTCATTCCTCCCAAACTACTTAAGTGATGCTCATTTGGAAAACGGCTCATATCCGTTCCAATCTCACTTATAATGGCTATGGCGCTGTCTCTTCCAACTCCATCAATGGTTGTCAACAAATCGACTTCAACTTTGTACTTCTCAGCCATCAGGTCTATCTGTTTTTCGATTTCTTCAACCAGCTGCTCTTTTTTTTCAATGCTGTGTTGAATGGTTTGCAACATAAACTTGTGATGATCCCGAAGGTTGCCTTCAAGGGCTTTGAGAATCTCGGCTTTGTCTGCCTTGGTCTTTCCATGTACAAGTTTGGTAAGGACAACCGGGTCTCTTTCTCCTGATATCAATGCTTTGATTACTTGCTTGCCACTTACACTATCAGCTTTCATTACTGTGGATAGTTTTATGTTCGCATCTTCAAGTATTCTGTACAACCGATTGCTTTCACTACTGATTTGCTGAACCTGCTTTCTCTTGTAACGCACTAGATCACGTAAGTCCCTTATCTCCACAGGTGGAATAAAACTGCCTTTGAGTAATCCGCCCAAGAGCAATTTACTCAACCAAGCGCTGTCTTTCTTATCCGTCTTGTGGCCGGGAATGTTTTTCACATGGCGCGCATTGACCAGAATTACCTCGAAAAATTCTTCCAGTATATTGTATACCGGTTTCCAATAAACTCCGGTGCTCTCCATCGCTATATGCGTAACTCCTTTTTGTTTGCACCAATCTCTTAACTCTTTCAAAGAACTTGTGTAGGCTTCGAACGTCCGTGTCTCGTATCTTTGATCACTGTTACGGATGGTCGCTACTATTACCGCCTGATGTACATCTATGCCGCAGCCTACCTCGACAATTTGCGGAAAACTTACCTTTTGTGATTCCATAGTGAAAACTTTTGATTTCACCTTCAAAGGTCGCAACTATATTCATTCACAGTGGGTATGATTTTGTTCTTATGGATATTTCATA
>CAYXCZ010000043.1:0-31816 GCA_964463695.1 uncultured Lentimicrobiaceae bacterium
ATTTTCAAATCAGGAATTCTCAAATCATATGAAAGTTGATTCGTTGATTTGTTGATTCGTTGATTTGTTGATTTGTTGATTCGTTGATTTGTTGATTCGTTGATTCGTTGATTCGTTGATTCGTTGATTCGTTGATTCGTTGATTTGTTGATTCGTTGATTTGTTTAGGCTGGCGCAGCTTTTATCAAACCAATAATTTTCAAATCAGGAATTCTCAAATCATATGAAAGTTGATTCGTTGATTTGTTGATTCGTTGATTTGTTGAGGGCTGGCGCAGCTTTTATCAAACCAGTAATTTTCAAATCAACAAATCAACACATCAACAAACATTTTTTAAATCTCTAATACGATTGCTCGTGCACTCCTGCAACTGCTCTACCAGAGGGGTCGTTGAGTTTGCTGAACGAGGCATCCCATGCCAACGCTTCGGGTGTACTACACGCTACAGAAGGTACCGAAGGCACACAACTCGCTGCTGCATCCGAAGGGAAATGTTCGCTGTAGATGCTGCGGTAGTAATACTCCTCCTTGCTTTGTGGTGTGTGTATCGGGAAACGGAAACGGGCCTGTGCCATCTCCTGATCAGTAACAAGCTCATTGACAAGCTTTTTAAGACTGTCGATCCAGTTGTAGCCCACGCCATCAGAAAACTGCTCTTTCTGACGCCATGCCACACTCGCAGGCAAATAATCTTCGAAAGCCTTACGTAAGATCCACTTCTCGATCTTCCCCTTGCCAGGCATTTTATCCTGTGGGTTGAGACGCATGGCCACATCCAGAAACTCCTTATCAAGGAATGGAACACGTCCTTCAACACCCCACGAGGCCAGCGACTTATTCGCACGGAGGCAATCGTAAAGGTGCAGCTTGCTCAGCTTACGCACTGTCTCCTCATGAAAGGCTGCAGCATTGGGAGCTTTATGAAAATAAAGGTAGCCACCGAAAACCTCATCAGCACCTTCACCCGAAAGTACCATTTTGATACCCATCGACTTGATCACTCTGGCCAGCAGATACATCGGTGTCGAGGCCCTCACTGTGGTCACATCATAGGTCTCGATATGATAAATCACATCACGTAAAGCATCGAGGCCTTCCTGAACGGTGAAGTTCACCTCATGATGAACGGTACCAAGGTGATCGGCCACTTTGCGGGCAGCGGCAAGGTCGGGCGAGCCATCAAGACCGATAGCAAAACTATGAAGGCGAGGCCACCAGGCTTTCTGCTCGTCGTTCGACTCCACCCTTTTCTCAGCAAAACGACTTGCCACAGCCGAGATGATCGATGAATCCAATCCTCCTGAAAGCAGCACGCCATAAGGAACGTCCGACATCAGCTGACGGTGAACCGCATCTTCGAGGGCTTTTCGCAGCACTTCGATATCGCTTGTGTTGTCTTTCACATGTTCAAAAGAGGTCCATTCGCGGCTGTACCATTTGCGAAGCTGTCCATCGGAGCTATGGAGATAATGTCCGGGAGGAAACTCCTCAATTTTGGGGCATACCCCTTCGAGGGCTTTCAGCTCTGAGGCTACATAAAAATTCCCCAAGGTATCCCAACCCATATACAGCGGGATGATACCGATATGATCCCTTCCAATGAGGTAGGTATTCGCATTTTTATCGTAGAGAGCGAAGGCAAAAATCCCGTTGAGGTCTTCCAGAAAATCAGCACCTTTCTCGCGATAAAGCGCCAGGATGATCTCGCAGTCCGAATGTGTCTGGAAGGCATAAGGCTGAGTGAGTTTTTCGCGCAGACTGAGGTGATTATAAATCTCACCATTCACAGCAAGTACAAGGTTACGGTCGTCGCTGTAGAGTGGCTGACCACCTGAGATCGGATCGACGATTGCCAGACGCTCATGAGCCATGATAGCCTTCTCGCCATAAAATATCCCCGACCAGTCGGGCCCGCGATGACGCACCTTCTTCGACATATCGAGCAGCTGTGGTCTGATCTGCTGCGGATCAGATTTCAAGTCAAAAACACCTACGATTCCACACATAGTATTCTATTTTTTATTGTTATTCAATTGTTCGGCCAAACCTTTTCATCCTGCTACCTGATGATCGACAGCTAAGAAAAAGGTTCGTAAAAAGCAAAAATAAGCTTTCAATCCAATACATGCATATCTGATTGAAGTAGCCTGAAGTTGCTACGACAAAACTGTTTTCATGTTAAGCACCTGCATAGCCAGATCCTTATCTCCTTCTATCTTTATGTTATCGAGATAGTTAGCAACATTTCTGTCGGTATTGGTAAAGAGAATCCAGCCAATACTTGCAGGTAATTGAAGGCGGGTATGGGGTATTGTAGCGTCGGTTGGAACAAAACTCCAGTTACCGTTTATAAACTGCAAACGGTTGCAAAGTCGTATTTCACCCACGATATTGAGTTCGAGCAGATGTTTTCCTTCGAGGCGGGTGCAACGGTCGAGATGGGCAGGCAATGCCAGCAGAAAAGTTTCATAAACAGGCTGCAGGAAACGCTCGCTCATCAGCAGTGGCCTACCTGTAGCCATACGCATCTGCATTTGATGATGCCATTTCTCGGTATATTCACGGGCGATATCGAACCAGTTGGGCGAGCTCGACTGAAACGCCCAGGCAACAGGATGCAATGCCTCATCATCGGATTTCAGGCGTGAAAAAAGTTCGAAAACCTCTTTGTCATAACGTTTTATCATATCCACCAGCACGCGCGTACTCACCCTGCGCATAGCCAGTATCCACTCCTTATTAAGTAGCTGAATGTAATCAATCAAGGTGTTGAGTTGACTCAGGTCGCGGCCATGCTCCACAAAATAGTGATCGCGTTGCATCGATATACGACGAATGGAGCCATCCACCAGATGTGCCGCGAGGTCTTTAACCGTGCGGCCCGGTAAGGCTGTTGGCAGCGTCCATTCATCAGGGCGCAGGTCGGCAAGAAAATAAATCAGCTCCTGATTCAAATCTTCAAAAAGGTGGAGGGTCTCAACAGCTTTCATAGGTAATGGCGTTTGTTTTGCAGCTGCAAAAGTAGCCCAAATGAACCAGCATCCGACAACATAAGTGGTTGGTTTTTTTGAAGAATTAGTAAGTGAGAGGTTGGGCGTTCAAAAGTTTGCATTTGCAATTTTAAAAGCAATTATTATTTTTGCCAAAAACACAACACTACACGTTTTATAATGAAAAAAAACCTGATGCGGCAATCAATGATCCTGCTCATGATGCTGGTTATAACATTAATAGCAGGTTCGTGTGCTACCATTTTATCAGGAAAAAAGAACACTGTAAAAATAAGTCAGGGCACACCCGAAAAAGCACTAGTTTTTCTTGATGGGGTTTTTCTTGGAGAAGCTCCTTTAAAGATGCGCATTTCAAAATACAAGTTACAGCATGGCAGTGTGCTCGAAATTAAAAAGGAAGGCTTTCAAACCCAGCGTTTTGAGGTAGTGAGAAGTCCGCACCTGTGGTATGTGGTTGCCGATGTGCTCACAGGGGTGGTACCGCTTATCATTGACACAGCAAACGGCAATATCTATCGTACAAATACCCGCAATATTGAATACATTTTGGTGCCATCGAGCCAACTTAACCAAGGAAAGGAGTAACAAAGATGAACAACGCACAAAAAATACCAATCACAGCAGCGTTAGCTATTATACTCCTTTTTTGGATTCCCGGAATCCTCTCTGCTCAGGACTTTCAGGAGTTATTAAAAGAAAAGAGGACTAAAACTGATTATGGTTTTTACAACGTAATCGATGTAAAGTATCACTATGGCAGCTTCCTGAAAAACTCACATACGCTCGATAATATCATGGATAATCCATATGATTCTTACGATGTTAGGGTTGGGTTTCAGTCAACGGGGCTTAAACAAAAGTACGATCAGCTGTATGGTTTTCCGGTTTATGGAGTAGGTTTTTTTCATGTCTTTTTCAAAGGAGGGGAGTTAGGTGCACCTCAGGCGTTATATCTTTTCATGCGTTCACCTGTTATCCGTGGCAGGAAATTTTCGTGGAATTGGGAACTTGCTGCAGGCCTCTCCTATGGTTTTTACAAATATGACCCAGCCGTAAACCCTGAACAGCAAGTCATTGGCTCAAAGCATAATGTTTATTTCAATGTTGCAACGGGTGTTTCATATGCCTTGAATCAACGTTTCGACCTCACCCTCGATTTTGACCTGACACATTTTTCCAATGGGTCGACCCGCACGCCAAACATTGGAGTGAATCTGGCAGGTTTAGCTTTGGGGGCGCGTTACAGCTTCAATCCAATAAGGAATTATACGAAAATGGTTGACAGCACTTACCGTCCAACTACAAAACCGGTCTTTGTCAAGAAGAAGATAGAGAAATACATCCGTCATTCAGATATCATTGTTTTTGGTAGTATCGGTGGTAAGACCACAACGACACAAATTTATGACGGCCCAACCTATTTCGTATCGTCGCTTTCGGTTGATTATGCCTGGGCTTATTCCCACCTGGGAAGAGTTGGTGTGGGCCTCGATGGTTTTTATGAATCAGCATTGCGCGATTTTCCCGTAAGAATCTCTGATGCCTCATTTACTGATTTGTCATACCTTGGCTGGCATATCTCACACTACCTCAGGATGTACCGATTCTCACTTGTGACACAGGTTGGGTTTTATATTTCCGATCATGTGAGCCATAAAGGGAATATGTATTTTCAGGTGGGAGGCAACTATCATATCAACGACAGGCTCTTCGCACGAGCTGCATTGAAAACCCGCAATGGTGCAGTAGCCGATTTTATCGAATGGGGGATTGGTTACAGGTTTCCTTTTGCTTATGGAAAGAAAAGAGATTAAAACATAGAAGGGTCTGCTGAAAAACTCCCATATGCTTGAAAAATAGTTTCATTTCCATTTACCAGCCAGTATCAGGTGCGAGAATATTAAAGGATTGATAGTATTTAAGTATAGATTATCCCCAGCAAAGTATTGATAATAAATGTCATAAGTGTTTAAACGCAAAGGACGCAAAGAAGGCGCAGAGGACGCAAAGGGTTTACACAAGCGTAAATATTTCTGATAAGTAAGATATCTCCCCGTCCTTTGCAGCTTCTTTACGTCCGCGGTTAAAATTAAGACAGAATTTTCACAAGACATGCAAGCTTTTTAATGCTGATTTAAGCAATTGCCTGCCTCACCAGGATGGAAACATGACTTTAGTAATTGAGATTCAAGAATAAATGTTTTTCAGTAACCCCTGGTTAACGAAACACAGGACTTCATTCAATAAAAAGAAAAAAGGCCAGATACTTCATTGCATCCGGCCTTTCTTGCTCAAAGTTTTTTGTTACAAATCAGTGTCCTTCGCCACTCATTTTTAGTTTATCGCCAGTTTCTTCGGCAACTTTCCGCAGGAATTGATCGCTGTATCCCGGGTGTTTCACGATTGGGTTTTGATGGCCCGGATTACGGGTTTTCATATTGCCATCCATATATTTCATAAACATTTCTTGATACAACACCTTGTAGGTGTTGAAGGTACGTGTCACCTGATCGGTGCTGTAGTCGGTCAAAAAGGCAATGGCAGCACTTTTATCCTGATTGTAAAGTTTCATGGCAGCATCGTCAACAGAAGAGGTGCGTTCGATAAACATTTTTTCGAGACCGTCGCGTACTTTTGTCACTTCGGGCTGAATCATGTTGTAACGGGTGTAGCTTAGGTTGGAAATCATATTGGTGATCCAGAAAAGTGAAGTTTCCGACCATTCCATCATTGCACCATTTCCGCGTTCGATATGTTCCGGGCTTGTGGTCATGCTTGAATAAAGAGGCATGTACACGGTAGCATTGGCATCATCAACACCCCACCAAATGATTCCACCAACAGCATCGGGAAGCCATGAGCGGGCCTGGGAAACAAAAGAAAATCCTGTTTGTTGTGTGGCTGTGGCACGTTCGTTAACATAACTCACACCATCCACTTTCCAGGTTAGCGGACGCCAGCGGTAAGGCATCTGATGCGGGCCGGCACCAAAATCCTGACTCATATCGAGCTCGGTTCCCTGAAGGTAATCGCGCATATACATCATCATATCATTAACCGAGGTTTTCTTTTCGGGTTTCACCCACAACGGCATGCGGTTAGTAGCGTATTTATTGGGGTTCGGACGGCCATCTTCAAATTTTTCTTCGTGGCGGATGTTACCTTTCACATAGTCCCAATACTTATCCATGCCCGGAGTCACCTTATTGAACATCGTCCAAACACGGATATCGCAGAAGCGTGCGCCACCGAAATCAACCGGTGCATAGGTGTCGGAGAAACTGAACTCGCTGTCGTCGCCAACAAACCATCCTTTACTGCGTGCAAAACTGATTACATCAGCAGCATAAACAACTTCCACATTGGTGTCATAAATTTTCTGCATCTCAGCAGAAGTAATGGATCTTTTGCCATCGGCGATTGGGAAATTCATGATACGGGCCTGATTGGCATGACCGCTCACATAGCCGTCAGGAATGCGCAACGCAACCCAAACAGCGCCTTTGTTGGCGTTAAAAGATTTCTTGGTTTTCTTGTCAGTTTTCATCTGGGTACCTTTACCAATCATCTCCAGAATCCATACTTCATTTTTGTCGGCAATACTGAACGACTCTCCTGAACTGTAATAGCCATACTCGTTCACCAGTTCCGACATTACTTTGATGGCATCACGGGCCGATGTTGCACGCTGCAAGGTGAGGTAGATAAGGCTTCCATAGTCGACGATACCGGTTGTATCAACCAACTCAGGACGGCCACCAAACGTGGTTTCACCAATTGACACCTGAAACTCGTTCATGTTTCCAACAACGTTATAGGTTCGGGGAGCCTGGCTTATTTTTCCAAGATATTTCCCTGTATCCCATTCGTAAACATCCATTAAGGTGCCTGCAGGATGTTCGCCGGCTCCCCAGTGATACAATTCGCCATACAACACATGTGAGTCGGCAGCATAAGTTATCATAGTTGAGCCATCGACCGAAGCACCTTTTGTTACAAGGTAATTAGTGCAGGCTTTCGAGGTAAGGGGGGTCATAGCGGCCAGAAAAAATGCCAGCACAACCAATAGTTTCTTATTCATAAGCATTAATTATAAAGATAAAATAATATGATTCCGTCACAAAAATAGCGGATTTTTTTATCCTGAAGAAGCGGATTGGACGAAAAGCGAACTATTGAAGTATTTCGATGGCTTTTTCGCGGTCGAGGATGAGTTGTTGCCGCAACGCTTGCAGGTTGTCAAATTTTATCTCATTCCTGATCTTGTCGACAAAACGGATGCACAGCATATCTCCATAAATCATCTCATCGAATTCGAACAGATGCACCTCAACAGTAAGGTCTTTGGTGCCTTCAACGGTAGGACGAAACCCAATGTTACCCATGCCTTTGTAGGTCAATCCTTTATGCATGATATAACAGCCATAAACCCCGCAAACTGAAATCACCTTGAAAGCTTCAGGGGTGTTGAGGTTAGCAGTAGGAAAGCCGATTGTCCGGCCTATTTCGTTCCCATGCACCACTTCGCCACAGATGGTATATTCGTAGCCCAATAGCCTGTTAGCTTTTTTCACATCGCCGCTTTCGAGGGCTTTACGAATTTTGGTGGAGCTTACGGCAATATTTTCCACATCTTGCACCGCTACACGTTCTACCTTGAAACTGTATCTCACACTAAGATCGTAAAGCAGTTTGAAATCGCCCATCCTGTTTTTGCCAAAATGATGGTCATATCCAATCACCAAGCGGGCAGGTTTTATCTTCTCGACGATGTAGTTTTTGATAAACTGTTCGCTGCTTGTACGTGAAAACTCTCGCGTAAATTCAATGATGATCACGTTGTCAATGCCAGTCTTTTCAAGGATCTCCATCTTTTTCTCCTGAGTGGTGATAAAGCGAAGGTTGCTGCTGTCGATATTAAGTACCAGCCGAGGATGAGGATGGAAGGTAACAACCACCGTTTCACCTCCTGTTTCACGCGCATCTGCTGTCATCTTTTTAAAAATGGCTTGATGACCAAGGTGCACGCCATCGAAAGTGCCAATGGTGACAATTGCGTTTTTAACCGGCTTAAAATCGTTGATATTATGGTATATTTTCACGCGGTCTATAACAATTGGTTTTTCATCAAAAAGCTGGCTATCTGCACTGCGTTGGTGGCAGCACCTTTACGCAGGTTATCGGCTACAACCCATATATTGAGTCCGTTGGCTATGCTCTCATCTCTGCGGATACGACCAACAAATACCTCGTCTTTATCCTGTGCGTTTTTAGGCATTGGATAAAGGAATGTAGCCGGATCGTCCTGAACAATAAGACCCGGAGTGTTTTCGAGGATGCTTTTTGCTTCAGCAAGCTCGAAAGCTTTCTCAAATTCGATATTCACTGCCATGCTGTGTCCTCCTGTCACGGGCACTCGTACCACTGTAGCAGTGATAGCTATCTGGGGTGCTGACATGATTTTGCGGGTCTCAAACACCAGCTTTTGTTCTTCTGAAGTATAGCCACTACTATCGAAATCGCCTCCGTGAGGGATAAGATTCATATGAATGGTATGAGGATAGGCAGGGTTTTCGGCAACCTCACCATGCTGCTCTGCTTCAAGCTGATTGACACCTTTGATGCCGCTACCTGTAACCGACTGATAAGTTGAAACTACAATACGACGGATATCATAACGCTCGTGCAGAGGTGCCAGAGCAGCTACCATCTGAATGGTAGAGCAGTTTGGGTTAGCAATGATTTTGTTTTGAGCTGTTATAGCCGATCCGTTTATTTCAGGCACTACAAGAGGCACTGATGGGTCTTTCCGCCAGGCCGAACTATTATCAATTACAGTAATCCCAGCCGCTGCAAATGCAGGTGCAAGGCTGAGTGATGCTGCTCCACCAGCTGAAAACAGCGCCAGAGCTGGCTTCCTATTGATGGCTTCTTCGGCCGAAACAATGGTGTACTCCTTTCCCTGAAAGAGAATTTTTTTTCCGACAGAATGTGCCGAAGCTACTGGAATAAGTTCAGTGACAGGAAATTGCTGCTCCTCCAAAACTTTTAACATCATCCTTCCCACCAGTCCGGTGGCTCCTACAATGGCAATTTTCATGGTATACGTTGCTTGTGGATTTTTTATCTACATTTACATTCTCAACAAGGTTGCAAAAATATAAAATAATGAAGCGCTCCATTTTTCTTTTGCTTTTTATTCCTTTTTGGCTGAATGCACAGCTTACCGAAAATTTCACTGACGGCGATTTCACCTCTGATCCTGCATGGAGCGGCACTGTGGAAAAATACATTGTTAACGCAGAAAAGCAACTACAGCTTAGTGCCACTGAAGCCGGCCAGGCATGGCTGAGTACACCTTATACTACTACTTCAGGTCCTGCCGAATGGAGGTTTTGGATCAAGCTGGCTTTCTCGCCTTCGGGAAGTAACTACAGCGATGTATACCTTTCGAGCGATCAGGCTGACCTAAGCGGCACTTTGAATGGATATTTCATGCGTTTTGGTGAGGCAGGAAGCAATGATGCCATTGAGCTTTTTCTGAAACAAGGCAGCACCATCACCAGCGTGTGCAGAGGTACAGATGCCTTGCTTGCAACTTCTTTTGCCCTTGATGTGAAAGTTGTAAGAAAACAAAACGGCGACTGGAATATTTTTGTAGATGCCAATGGATCAGGGATTTATAGCCTGGATGCCAATGGAAACAACAACACCTTAAGTCCGGGTGGCTATTTCGGTTTTACAGGGAATTTCACGGTGAGTAACAGCACCAAAATGTATTACGACAGTGTTTTTATCGGTGAAGAAGTAGTCGATACACAGGCTCCCAATCTTTTGAGTGCTGCTGCTACCGACCCATTAAGCATAACGGTAACCTTTGATGAAGCCATTGCACCAGAGCAGCTTACCCAAACAGGAAATTATACCATCAATGAAGGAATTGGTGCACCACAACAGGTAACACAAGGGGTTACGGCAGCACAAGCTGTTTTGCAACTGCCGGCCTCACTCGAGAATGGAAAACTATACACCCTCACTATAAGTGGCATTAAAGATATTGCCGGCAATGAAATGCCTGAATTATCGGTTGAACTGAGTTACTATGAAGCTATGCGTAACGATGTGGTCATCAATGAGATTATGGCCGATCCAAGTCCTGTTGTGGGATTACCCGAATGGGAGTTTGTGGAACTTTACAACCCGACAGATGTTCTGATAAACCTAGATAATTTTGTTTTTCTTATTGGCTCAACCGAAAAACTCATCAGCAACGTACAGATCGAGCCGGGTGGTTTTCTCATTCTTGCACATGAAGACGCCCGAACTTCACTCGAAGTTTTTGGCAGTTTTTATGGATTCAGCAGTTTTCAGCTGGCAAACACCAGCGCCGCCTTGATGCTTGTGAGTAAGCAAGGCGTTGAAATATCAAAACTTACCTATGACGACACTTGGTATAAGGAGATAAACAAAAAAGACGGAGGTTGGTCGCTCGAGCAAATTGATCCCACCAACCCATGCGGAGGCCAGAACAACTGGATTGCTTCAGGCGACCTTTCGGGTGGGACTCCCGGCCGTCAAAACAGCTATCACGACATTGGAGATGCTGGTCCGAAACCGGCCTTGATGAAACTTATTTCGGATAATGTTATACAAATTTGGTTCGACCAACAAATGGATGTGCCTAGTTTCAGCAATACCAACTATTACACTCTTGAACCGGGAAACATCCACCCGGAGTCGGCTTTTACCAATAACGCTGATCCTGCTTTTGTGGAACTTGTATTCAGTCAGGCATTTGAAACAGGTATTTTATACAGATTAAACCTTGATACACAGATTCTTAATTGTGCAGGACGACATGTTGAAACAGGCATATTTATAGAATTTGGAATCCCTCAGGCGATTGAGAAGAATGATATTGTGATCAACGAAGTGCTATTTAACCCTTTTAATGAAGGAGTTGATTTTATTGAGCTTGTCAACCGTTCCAATAAAATACTCAACCTCGAAGATCTGCGTTTGGGTGATGTACGACAGACAATCCCTAACCCCCCTGACACTACCTTGAAAGTTATTACAGCTACCACAAAACTAATGATGCCGGGTGATTATGTGCTTCTTACAACATCAGCACCGGCTGTAGCTGCCTTTTATGAAATACCACAAGATTTCAACTTTGTCACAATGACCTCTTTTCCAACTTATTCCAATGAGTATGGGACAGTAATTCTGGTAACGAAAGATAATAAATTGATTGATGTTGTCACTTATAATGAAGATATGCACTACCCTTTGTTGAACTATGTTGACGGAGTTTCCCTGGAACGTATTGCTGTTGACCGTCCTTCCAATGATCGTTCAAATTGGCATTCAGCTGCTCAAAGTGTGGGCTTTGCAACACCGGGATACCGTAATTCGGTGCAGGTGGACGACAATGTTGTAATTGATTCTCCTATTGTCATTGATCCGGAAACCTTTTCGCCCGATGGAGATGGCTATAACGATGTTACATCTGTACGATATACATTTGCTGAAGCAGGTTATACTCTTAATGTCCATATCTACAGTGCCTCAGGACAACACGTACGCCACCTTGTGAAGAGTCGTCTGATAGCTGACAACGGAGCTGTAAGCTGGGATGGTTTGGATGAATCAGGAAATAAAGTCCCGACAGGTATTTATGTTGTTTTTGCAGAGGTGTTTGCCATAGACGGCACGGTAAAAGGCTACAAAAAAGCCGTCGTAGTAGGAACACGCTAAAAATCTTCATCTTACATTGATTCAAATGTACAGCGAGGCACAACTTCCGCATCAAAAATGGCTCAAGGCGGCTGTGATCGGAAGTTCATGGGCGGCTTTTGAGATCATCGTAGGGAGTTTTCTTCACAACCTCAGGGTACCTTTTGCAGGAATGATCCTTTCTGCAGCCAGTGTTTTTTTGCTGGTAGCTTACCTTCAACTTTGGAATGAAAGAGGAATCATCATTCGGGCCGGACTGATCTGCGCCTTGATGAAATCCATTTCACCCAGCGCACTTATCTTTGGCCCTATGATAGGCATAACAATGGAAGCGCTTATCATCGAAGGCATTACGTTAATTTTAGGAAGAAATATTTTTGGGTTTTTGCTTGCCGGAGGACTAGCTGTACTATGGTCTTTGTTCCAAAAGGTGCTGAATCTGCTCGTTTTGTATGGCTTCAATCTGTTACACATTGTAGAATCATTTTATGGGTATCTTCAAAAGCTGAGCGGCCTCCATGGATTCAGCCTTACTGAACTTGTGATGCTAATAGGGTTAGGTTATGTGCTCTTAGGCATAGGAGCAGCTGCACTCGGAAGAAGCATGGGAAAAAGCTACCTGAAAAACACACCTTCAGGCCTCGAAAAGGTGGAGCTCAGACAAAATGAAGGGTTTCTTTCCGGTGAAAAATCAGAAGGATATAACCCGCTGAATCTTTTTGTGATTTTAATCGGACTCACAAGTATTTTGATACTTCTCAACAAACAGATGTTTTTTATTGCTATTCCTGTTGGAGTGCTTTTTGTCATTTTTGTACTTTTCGGTTACCGATCAGCGTTAAGACGCCTGACGAAACCGGCAGTTTGGCTTCAGTTTTTACTCATCACCCTTGTGGCTTCTTTTTTGTGGGATTGGGTTGCAAGCGGCGAATCATTTTCTTTAAAAGGATTATGGATAGGACTTGAGATGAACCTGAGGGCTTTACTTGTTATTTTTGCTTTTGCAGCCATTAGTGTTGAGCTGCGTAATCCGGTGATAAAGGCAGTACTGTACCGGCATGGATTCAGTCAGCTGTATAAAGCTTCAGGCCTTGCTTTTTCAGCTTTACCTGCACTTATCGCCCATCTGCCACAGCCACGCACTTTTTATAAGGGTCGACGCACAGTAGTTTTTGAAATTCTGGAGCGGTCCGAACTACTGCTTGAACAGTTCACCACCAGCGCTCAACAGCCACTGATTGTGATCCTTAAAGGAGAAATTCATCAGGGGAAAACTACTTTTTTGATCCGGCTTACCGAACTCATGCTGAAAGAAAACATCAAACTGTCTGGAATCATTTCACCAGGGACTTTCGAAGATGGAAAACGGTCGGCTTATACACTGAAGTTTTTGCCTAAAGGTAATGAATTACCACTGGCCGTATCAACACACATTGAAAGCTGGCAACCCTTTAAGAGGTTTTGGTTCAATCCGGAGACTCTGAAGCAGGGGAATGAATTTCTGATTCAGGCAGGTAATGACCCCGAACAATGGATCATTATTGATGAGGTTGGACCGATGGAACTCGAAGGCGGAGGCTGGTCGCCGGCAATGGCACATCTTGTTGGTATTTCACATCCAAAACAACTTTGGGTTGTCAGACAAGGTATGGTTGAAAAAGTGGTTGAGAAGTTGAAATTTGATCAACCTATTTTTATTGATATCAATGATTTAAGTCCTTCACAGGCAATGGAAATGATAAGCCCCAATGCAAAATTTTAGTTAAAAATTTGCATCGCCTTTATTTTGTATTACTTTTGATTCTTCACCAATAAACAACTTATATGAAAACACTACTAAAATTGAGTTTTATCCTTCTCTTAATAGGATTTGGAATCACCGGCTGCGAAAAAATCAAAGATTTGGCCGACGTCACTTTTGATGCAAACTTCGAAGCTGAAATGGATGTTGTTGTTCAACCTACATTAAAAGACGGTCAGGCAATGGGCACTTTTAGTGAGCAAGAAACTATTGACCCGACAACAAATGCTGATTTCAACACCTATTCAGAAAAGATAAAAGAAATCAAGGTTGAAAAAGTGATTGTTGAAATCATCTCAATCAGTAATGCACCAAACAGTACTGTTCAGGTAGGATCAGCTACTCTGAGTGTTGAAAAAACAGGTTATACCTCCGCGCAATGGGTGGAGCAAAACCAGACACTTACTGTAGGTAAAACATTTGAATACAGCACAGCTTCAGACCAGTTCACCAATTTGATGAATATCATCAATACCAAACAGTCATTTGATGTAAAATTCTATGGAACTGCTGACCCTGTTGATGCAGGTTTTCGTGTAAAAGTATATCTCAACACCAAAATCACTGCCAACGCACTGAACTAGTTTTTAATTAGAAAAATACGGAAGAGGCCTTAGAGCCTCTTTTTTTTATTCTGTTGTGTCGGCATGTGGCTTAAACAATATGGTATAAAAGCAAAACGATTTGTTGCATCCATTTGTCTATTTTTGAAGATCGGTTCAGCACATGAACTGAAGGTTCAAAACACATTTCCATGCTTCACATCCTCCATTCCGACAACCATCTTGTAGCTATCAATAAGCCGCATGGACTTTTGGTACACAAAAGTATGATTGCTGCTGATGCTTCGGAGTTTGCCATACAGTTGTTGCGCGATCAGCTGGGCCGAAGGGTTTATCCTGTTCATCGACTTGATCGCAAGACTGCCGGCGTGCTGCTCTTTGCCCTCGATCATGAAACCGACAGCCTTATGCAACAACAGTTTATGCGTCACGAAACCGTAAAGGTGTATCATGCAATCGTTCGTGGTTTCATGGATGAAGAAGGCGTCATTGATTATCCATTAGTGAATGAAAAAGGTCAGAGTCAGGAGGCTGTAACACATTACCGTCGGTTAAAAACCGCCGAACTGGATATTCCTTCCTCAGGTTTCAACACATCAAGGTTTTCGTTGGTGGAAGTTCGTCCGCTCACAGGCCGTATGCACCAGATAAGGAAACATTTGGCACATGTTTTTCATCCCATCATCGGCGACAGGCCACATGGATGCAATAAGCAAAACCGGCTTTTTTTAGAAAAATGGAATCACAACGACATGCTGCTACATGCTGTTTCGCTTGAATTTACGCATCCGTTGAGTGGCGAGAAACTGAAAATCACAGCACCTTATCAGGAATCTTTTCACCGAATGTTCGCTCAGATTTTTCAACTGATATAAAGCGGTTAATGTATTTTCTGATTAACGAATGTTATTCTAACTTCCAAATAGCTTTTTCGTTGTAGGTTTGGTTTGGCAGCTTCATCTTGTTTCAGTTCATATGCTGTAAAAATTGAGACAGGTGCCAGGCTTGTACATGTTTGATGCCATTTTTTTGAGGGAGCGCTAAATCGTCTAATGACACAACTATTTTTGGGTAATGGTCGTTAATAGCTTCCAGGGCGGCATACTCTCTTTTTATCGTTGATTCATCAATCAACAAATAGGTGCATTGCACATAAATTGTCTGATCGGCCTTTCTGGCAATGAAATCAACTTCTTTATTAGGCATTATTCCTACATAAACTTCATAACCGAAACGACGAAGCTCCAAGTAAACCAGATTTTCTAACTTATAGCCTATTCCGTAGCCAAAACCAATGAATAAGTAGTTTTTATAAGCAAGATCGTTGCAATAATATTTTACATTTCCTGAAAGCGTATCTTTCCCTTTGATATCAAATCGTTCAACTTTGTGAATCAAAAAGGTGTCCTCAATAAAACCAATATAATTGGCAATTGTATCGTAAGTGGTTTTTCTTCCACTACTTTTTAAATAATTAGTTATATTGTTCACCGACATCAAGTTAGAAGCATTGTTTACCAAATAAACAAAGAGATCTTCCAGTAGTTTTGGGTCTTTAATGGCATGTCGCTGGATGATATCGCGCAACAAAACGGTGTCTTTTACCGAGTCAACATAATGGCGTCTGGTTTCTTCGTTGGGAAGCATAAAAAGTTCCGGCAAACCGCCACTTTCCATGTATTGGATATAAGTTTGTTTATTTGCTATTTGCTGTGTTATCCCTACAAATTCAGTATAGCTAAACGGAAGAATCTCAAAACTTACATAGCGTCCTGAAAGTAATGTTGCTAGTTCTCCTGAAAGCATACTGGAGTTGGAGCCACTGATAAAAACTTCAAAGATTTCGGTAAAATCCTGAGCATAAGAATTAACCAAACGTTCCCATTCATCGATATTTTGAACCTCATCAAACAACAAATAAATTTTCCCTTGTGGATTTAATTTCGTTTGATACAATTGAATCAGCGACTGCAGATCTTTGTAATGACTCACAAAATCAAAATGGATAAATTCTTTGTTCAGGTAAAAAATATTATTTGGGTTTACACCATTCGAAATCAAATCGTTGGCTATTTGCCTTAATATAAAACTTTTACCGCTTCGTCGTTGCCCAACGATTACTTTCACCAATTGGTTTTGGTAAAAAGCACGAATTGAGCTTAAGTAATTTTCTCTCAAAAATCCCAGCTTTGGAACGTTTCCATTCCAAAAGTTGTATTTTTTCAAAACATCAAAATATTCTTCCATACCCGAAACATTTATACAAACGTATAAAAAATTCGACCATAAAAGAATAAAAGTGAAATTTATTGTTAAAAATCTTATAGAGGCGGGATTTCTTTCTACCTTGCGTAAGCGCCAGTTTGTAATCTGTGCCTTTTTTAAACCCCAAAAGATGCGTCAGCAATCAACAAATCAACCACCTCTAACCCACTTATTGCAAGCTAAGCTTGGAGGCTCTGGCATCTTCCATCAATATTTTGAAGAAATAGCCTGAACCGAGGTCTTTGTTGAGGGTGATAGCACCTTCAAAAATAACAACATCGCCTACTGCAACTTCGTCTTTTGTAGTGATGGTTAGATCAAAGAAATCTTCGTTGGCTGAGCCGTCCTGAATATGCACCCAGTTTTTGCCCATGATGCCTGTGTTGTATTTGGTGACCTGCCCTGTTACTTTGACAGTTTTACCTGCATAGGCATCAGGAGTATTGAAAATCTCGACCAAAGCAACACTGCCGTCTGCAGGTTTAATATTGATATCTTGCTTTGTTGGGGTAGTTTTAGTGTTTGTATGTGGCATAGCCATAGAAGGCTGCACTGATGCACCCTGTGCAGGGATGGGTTTGTTGCTTAGGTTTCCAACAAAAAGGATAAGATCGAAGGTGCGATCGAGCTCCTTACTGTGAAAGTCACGCATTTCCATCGATTCGGAGAAGAAATAGGTCCCTCCTTTTTCGATATCGGAGTTTGAAACCGCCATCCAATATTGTTGTGATTTCTCATTAACAAGTAAATAAGTGTAAGAATTGGCTTGAATCACATCGCCAACTATAACTTCACGGTTATGAGGGTCAACTGCATAGTCAACTTTTGGACCTTGTTGGTCACAGCTGTATAAGACTGAAATGAAGATAATAAGTAAGAATAGTTTTTTCATTTTGTAACAATTTAAGAGATGGCAAAGATGCATCAAATTTTTCCAACAGAAAGTGATTAATCAATAAAAGCATCGGTCAACATTGTAAATGAGCCAACTGTAAATGTTCTTTAGTTTCCTTTACAACCCGACAAATCAACTATTATCGCCTAGGCCGACTTGATTTACGAATTAATGAGGCTCATGATAGCCATTAACAATACTTTTGAAATTACTTGTCGGTGTCGACCCCATTGTGCTGAAATAGAGATGTATAACCAAAAATATCAAGAGAAAAATACTTACGATTCCATGAAGGAGTGCTGTTAAATATATTCCGCTCAAATTCAGAACATTCTCGATAATCATTTCAGGGAATAGCAGTGCCACACCGGTAACGATCATTACTGGTATCATCATATACATGGTAGCCAGGTATGCAACTTTCTGTAAAGGGTTGAACTTACGTTTCTTTGTTACCGGAAAAGGCGTATGTTCTCCTTTAAAAGTTCCCGAAATGTAATAATTCATCTGTTTAAGTAGTTTATCTACCAAACCTTTACGACGAAGCTTATAAAACACTGCGTTACCGGTGAGGATGTTTCCAAAAAGGAAAATCAAATAGTTGAATGCGAGGATAATACCAGCAATATTATGGTAGGTCACTGCATAATCAAATCGTATCAGCTGATAATCAGGGTTAGAATATTGTAGGCTGACACCTGTAACCAGAAGTACGAGAAACATCAGTGCGTTGATGGCGTGCCAAATGCGTAGCCAAACGGGATAGAGGTATAGTTTTTCTGACATGAGGGTTATTTCTTTTTAATTCGGAAAAAAACATGAACAGCAACGCCTAACAAGGAAAGACCGAATAGAATTATACTGAAAATGTTCAGGTAAATGTTTCGGTTAGCACCAATTACATAGGTTTCGTTTAGTAACATGGAATTTAAAGTGCCACGATTTTTGCGCGCCTCGATTGTTTGATATTTATAGAGTGAAGATATTAGCATTGTTGAGCTGGAGTGGCATTCGACACATTTTTTAACTGCCATTTCTTTTGGCAGAATATTATGAGCGACCCACATCGTATCTTCAACGGCTGTATGACACTCAATACAACGAACAGCAGAAAAATGCAATTTAAAGTTAGGCAAAAATTTATGAATTTCTTCAAGAGGTTTCTTTGTGCTGTCGCTTATACGCTGAAAATGAACAGGATTATCATGACAGCTGGCACACATCTGATTGTGGGCTGAAACAATTTCTGAAATCTTGAAGTCGCTGCGGGTCATGGCTTTGTAGCTGTGTGGGTTATGACACATCCAGCAGTTGAAGTTTTCGTTGTGTTTGCTAGCGTGAACACTTTTTCCAAACTCCTCTTCAATAGTTTCGAAGTGATAGCTGGCAAAGGCTTCATCGCCGCCATGGCAGTCAATACAACTGTACATGGACTCGAACCGCAGCTCAGCATTATGTGGAAAAGTTTCATAATCAGGTGAGTGGCAGTCAGTACAGGAAAAATGCCTGTGAACACCGCTATAGAATGCTTCCGTATTAAAAACGAAGTTTGGATTCATTTCCTTTCTTTCAGTTATGCCGGAGACAGGATTATCAAAGGTGTAAATATGGGTGGAATGACAATCGAAACAACGTTTGTTATCTTCCATTTTGGCCGGCTCGCTCTTCATATCCACATTGAGCTGTGCCCAAAGACTAGAAAAGGAGAGCAGGTATATTAAGATCAAAAAATATCTGATTTTCATCGCATTAAATTTTTTCATTAAACGAAACTTGAAAAAGGCATTAGTTATCCTTTTTCAGGTAGCTGAGAATTATGAAAGGTTTCCTGAAAGTCAGCGCTTGCATGGCTTTCCTGAAACCTTTCATGTTACATTGATGCTTTATGAAGCATTATTTCTTAAACGAGCGGATGTAGTTAATAATACCCCATCTCTCTTCTTCATCGGTGATTTTCGATTCAAAATTTGGCATCTCATCACGTCCAATGAATGACATATAATACAAATCACCGTCGGTTAAGCTTCCCAGCCATTTAGCATCTGAAAAATCTCCAGGATGTGTTTCAAGGTTTTTTGCTTTTGGTCCATCACCCAAACCCAGGTTGCCATGGCATGAACGGCAATGTTTTGCATAAGCTGCTTTTCCTAATTTCTCAGCATTAGCATCGCCTTTATGTGGATTGGCCTTGCTTTTATATTCAGCAGGGATTTTCCAGGCAGCACCTTTTTTTTGTTCCTGTGGATAGCTAAATGCAAGAAGTGCAACAACTGTAAAAGCCATTAGGCTTAGAATCAATGATTTCATTTTCATATTTAAAAGATTATTTAGGTGAAACATATAATTATTTAATTAAAAACTCCAGAGTCGTGTGATAGTAAATCCGAGCATCAGGTCGCCTTTTGTCCAATCGTTGAGGTTGTACATGGCGTTGTGCTGAGGAATGATGCCATCGGCCGAAGAAACATATATATGGAAAGCGTGGGTGCTGGTGCTTATTTCCCAGCCGATACCAAAATTAGGTTTTGCAGGACGGGTGAATTCGCGGTACTCAGCGATGCCTTTAACTTTCAATGGGATATCATACTGAAAAAGGATGGATGACTGAGGTGAAAATTGTGCTCTGCCGTTAAAACCTACCGAAATTTTGTCGTGGTCGATAAGTGAATCGGTAATGTTGTAATGTGTAAAGCTGGTATTAAGCTGCAACGACAGCCAATCATTTACTTTGCGTCCGACAATAAGTTGTGCGAAATAGGAATACCTGTTGGAAAAAGCATATTCAGTTCCAAAAACTTTTTCGTTGCGACCGTCGATAGCCATCGTACCATAGAGTGCTACAGCCACAGGAATAGTGTTGTTGCGGGTTTGCTCCAGGATGGTGTATTTGACATTAAAATCGCTGTACATATTAGTACGGGTAATGCCATAACCAAGCTGCAGGTTCTTCATGATAACATAATTGAGACCCAGACGGATGTTGGCACCTGGTGCATACAGTCCAAAGAGGTCGGAGAAACCATTTTCCATTTTCCCGAACTTATGCTGAATCACATATTCCAGTGTTTTGGCTGATGGAATATAGGTAGTTTGATTGTCGATGAGGAGTCCGCTCTGAAAAGGCGCGCGAACAGGCTTATCTTTAGGTTTTTCGGTAGCAGCAGTTTCTTCCTGAGCAAAAGCCATAAAACCAAAACACATCATCAAAGCTAAAGAGAATAATCTTTTTTTCATTTTTTCCGGATTTAATGGTTAGTTATTTTTTGCTCCCTGTTTGATCCATTCAAGGATAATAGTTGCTTCTCCAACAGTATATTTCTTCCAGGCATGAGTTGTAGATGAAGGATGGGCATGCCAATAGATGATGCTTGCAGTGGTATCTACTGTGTTGATGAGGGCAGGGACTATTGCTGCGTAAGCTTTTCCTGTACTGAGGTCAGGTGAAGTACCGCCAGTTTTGTGGCAGGCTGTACAGTTATTTCCTGTAGTGAAAATCGTTTCGATTTGAGTAGCAAAACTAATCGGAACTTCAGGGTCGATTACCGGAGGTGCTTCGGGCACGATGTGCACATATTCGCAGGAAAATAACATCCCTGCAAGGGTAAATGTTAAAATAGCGAGAAATTGCCGTGTTTTCATAGTGATTATTTTAATATTTAATATAGATTGAAAGATTTTTTCTATTCGGAGCAGAGTATAAAATTACACTTTTTTAATCTGTAAATGATGCTGTTAGCAAATTTATTGGGTTAACAACAATTGAGCAGATTCCGTTGCCAGAATCTGCTCAAACTTTCATTTATTTTAGTGCTTTATTCAATAGCAGCGATTGAGTTTTGGAGAAGCTTAATAGTGTAAGTAGGGTTATGAACACCATAGCTTCCATCATAAAGAACACCTTTGTAGTTGATCATTGCGCCGGCAACATTAGCTGGATAAGTTCCTGCAACTGAGTTGTCGCTACCTGGAGCAGTGATACCTTTTGCATCGAGTTTAGATTTGAGCTCAGTCAATAAGTCAGTAACCTGAGTTTTAAGCGCAGCGATATCAGCTGTGAGAGCAGCAGCATCGGTATGGCAACTAACGCAGCCAGCTGTATTTAAACCATTGCTCAGATTTCTCATTTTGAAGGTATGTCCACCTGACTGTCCAGCTGTTCCTCCTGTCATGTGACAACTAATACACTGGTCAGTAATCATGGTAGTATGTAAGCTGTTTGATAAGCCTTCTCCAATATTGTACAAACCTATTCCGGAAATAATGTTGGATTGTGAACCGTAGTGAACATGATAACGTGTGTTTGTAACTGTTACGTCTGGTCCTCCAATTTGAGCAAAGTTAGATACAACGCGACCCTGATGGCATGAAGCGCACTGGCTCGATACACCGAAATCAAAACTTTCAGTGGTGTTGTTAAGAGCAACTGCACCAGAGAATGTTAATTCCAAATCACCAGGAGTATAGTTTTCATGGATTTTGTGGCAAGTGTAGCAGTTTGGTGGATTTGGATTGTTGATAATTGCACCAGTGGCAGCAGGATCATATGTTCCAGCCAATAAACCACGATAACCCTGACTTGTATGGCAGGTTGCACACTCTCCGGTATTACGGTTATAATTTCCACCTGTTGCGTGAGTTGAAGCTTCCCACTGCATTGTGCGGGAACTTAGAGTCTGTGTGTTATCATGGCAGGTGACACAAGTAGCTGTACCATCTTGTCCGTTGATTCCATCTTCACCATCTTTACCATCTTTACCGTCTGTTCCAGGAAGACCTGCAGGGCCTTCTTTTGTACATGACATAAATGTCATCGATGCTACCAGCATAAGTCCGAGCATCCAGCTGATTTTGTTTAAAACTTTCATTTTTACTAGGGTTTTTGAGTTCATTATGTGTAATTTCTTTAAGCCTTTATTTGCACCTGGCAGTTTGACTTTTTTTATAATGCAAGTTTAGCTCCATTTGCAAAATCCGACAATAGCAATTCAATGATATTTCATTTCTATTCGATAGATTTAAATCATGGCATTAGTTGATATACATCACTTTTATTATGATTTATATAGGTAATGAATTCATTTTCAGTATTATAAATTTTTAAGCAATAATTTGAAGTCAAAGACTGATTTTTTCTGAATTGTTAAAAAATGTTATTAAAGCACAAAACTTCTTAACAGAATTTTTTGCTCCTTGTAACCGTATTTAAATGAAAAATCAAAAAATCTGATCCTGCTACTTCAGGATCAGATTTTCAATTTTTGACTTATTTAAAAATCAAATCAGTCATACTTGTTTTTGTTTGTATGACGACAAAAGATTGGTAGATGTCGCCAGAATTAAAGATCGCGGCGGCGGAGCGAATTGGCAAATTCCAAACGTTTATAAAAATCATCATCCATTCGGATTTTCTCACTGCCAGTATTTCTGCCAAGATAATTGTGATAGACTTTAAGTTCATATTCGGGCATTATCGCGGTTCCACTGCTGAAACGACTGGCTTTGGCAAAAGTCAGATAATCAATCTGATTGGTTTGCACTTCGCGGTCTTTGATATTAAGACGAGCCATGCCAATAGGAATGATAAGATGATCGTCACCGTCTTTGTTCATAAAACCATGAACACCGTTATCAGCAGGCACATCGAAAGTTTTGTGGCCTTCTTCAATCACTGATTGATCCACTTTCACATCGAGATAAACTACCTTTTGTTCCTTTTTATTAACCAACAATCCTTCTATTTTTCCAATAGCACGATTGCCTGCATCTTTTACTACCCAGCCTCTTACGTCTTCATAATCGTCAGCGACTTGATAATCAGGTAATTCACGAAGGTAAAATATGTTTTTAATTTTTTCTGACATAGTTGTAAGTATTGTTGTCTAATTAATTCATTTTTTGCAGCAGAATTGCAGCACTTTTGAAAAAGGAATTTACCTCGTCGTTTTGATTCAACGTGAGTATTTGCGGATTAATTTTGGCAATGGTGCGCTGCAGCTCAGCTGATTCGGCAGTCAAACCGGGGAAAAATACCCGCTGCATCGAATTTAACGAAGCGGCAATAATATCACCAGTTTTTCTCAGATCGCTCGAATGTGTAAACGCAAAAGGATCCTGTATGATTTTATCTGTAAGCAGGTTTGCTTTTTTCATTTCATCCTTAAGGTCAAATCCGAGTTCATCGGCCAGGGAGCCTGTTGCATCAACAAGTTTTGTGAGGGCTTCATTTGCATAGGCATGATCAAGTGGCATGGCAAGATCGCCTTTTTTGGTGAATGCTAAATAGGCATTTACCTGTGCATTGTTTTCAATTACAGCTGTAAGGTCGCTTTTGAAAAACTGTTCATCACGTACCTTTTTGTTGTAACCGGTGAATAAAAAGTACACGACTACGCCAATGAGAAGAATGCTAAAGAGCACATAAGGCGTGACGCTTTTTTTCTTTTGAATTTTAATTTCTGTCATTTTCTTATATATTTTTTGGTGAATATGGAATGTTTGGACTTGAATTCATGGCTATTTCATTCATTCTGAACCACTTTAAAATCTATCCTCCGGCTGCCTGAGTGCATAAAGAGGATGGTATAATGGAAGAATTAGATTAGGACAACCTTGCTAGTCAGCAGAAAAATTTCTTTTCCTGGTTTAGTTTTTATTGTCTTTACCAATATCTTTTAATGATTCCAGAATTCCGTTCATGTCATGGTTGAACTCTCTTTTAAACACTTCCCAATCGGAATTTTCTTTTTCGTAGGCGCTCAATTTATTTTTGAGGGCATCATTTTTCAGTTTCAGTTCTTCAATTCTTTTTCTACGAAGATCATCAAGGAGTTTTTCTCCGGGCTGATTCACGACAGCACGTAATTCTTCGATACGCAATTCGTTAGCTGCAATTTTTCGTTCTGCTTCAATTTTGAATGGAGCGTACTCTTCATTTAGTTCACTAATGGCTTCCCTTAGCTCTTCTTTTGAATCTTGCACATCTTCAATGGCCTCATTAACTTTTTTGGCTTTGGAGTCGCATGAAGAAAAAAAACCGGTTGTCACCATTGCAACAACAAGTAAACAATACATAGTATTTTTCATATAAATTAAGGTGTTAAGTGGATTATAGGTTTTAAAACGCATCGTTCAATAAATGCTCAATGAACGATGCATATTCCCCCAGGTTATTAAAGTCCGGAGATTATAGTTTGCAATTCTTGTTTTGTTTTGCCTAGCTTTTTTTGGAGTCTTCCAAACATTTCTTCTTTTTTGCCTTCAGTAAACAACAGGTCGTTGTCGGTGAGAATGGCAAATTTCTGTTTTAGCTTTCCTTTTTGTTCATTCCAGTTGCCTTTTACTTCTGTAGTATTCATTTTATTTGATATTAATTTCCCGTGACTGACGGGACAGTTGAGACAAAAAATCTCACAGTACAAAGGTGACTCCAAATGGGTTGGAAAGCATTGCATGTTTCCGATGACTTGTTACATGTTTCACACATATTAGCCTGGCACAAACATCATCTGGTATGTGATCAGGTTTATAAGGAGCCCGTTCGTTTATCTGTAGACTACAACTCCAGGTTTCGAAATCTCAAAATCTCTGAAGCCGTAATCACTTGTTTCAAAGGAGTTTGTTTTAAAAATATTGTAGCCGTCACCCGGAATGAAAGGGTAGAACGATAAGGAAAGCTGAAACGTGCTGAACATCAGGTAGTCGTTTTTTATCAGCATTCCCAATCCCAGAACCGTATAAAGCCGACTATGGCTGAAACCTGAAGTTCGATTTCCGAGCATGCCAAAAGAAGAATAGAAGTAAGGTCCAAAGCGAAATCCGATCAGATTCCAGGGTGAATAACTCTGAGTCTGAAGTGTTAAAACCATCATGCTTGTGGCTGAAAATGCCAGCTTTTCAAATCCTGCCATATCCTTATTAAACGAGAGGTTGTCGGTTGAAAGCCGGTTAAAGCCAACGATAACTGTTGGCTTTACAAATTGTCTGATTTTCCATTTCCCCATTGTCAGAAGTTTTGTGAAATAGTTGATCCTGCACGTTAAAGCACCTTGCTGAAATTCATTTGCGCCGATAAAGGAACCATATTCAATGTGTGCACTCAGATATCCAAATGAATAATAAGAGCCAACGGCAGCCTTCGCACCAAAATAGACGCGTTTTGTTTTTTGATAATCCATTCCCAAAGTGATTGCAAATGCCTGTCCAACAGGAACATCTTCAACCTTTCCGAAATTGAAGATAAGCTTGTCACGGATGTATTTTCGGGAAGTGAAGCCAATACCGGCAAAATAAGTTGTTTGATTATTAAGCAGACTTGAGCTAATCGCATCCATTTGATGGTGGGGATATCCTAAACGAGCAACTCTTGCCGACAAAATGAAATTGCTTACAGGGGCGTTAGCTGAATATTTTTTGAGTACCTGCCATGAACGTGCAGCCCAGTAATCCTGTTCATTCGCACGGTAATGAAGCTGAAATACCGTATCATTCTGAATGTAGTTCTGTGCCAGCTTCATTTGTCCGAGAAACACACCTCCTGCCCATTTTGTTAGCGGGGAATAAAACGTTCGCTTCAGTTCAACACTTTTTACAGAATCAACCTTACCGGTAAAGATGTAACGAATATCGGAACTGATATACGTGTTGCTGATGTTGGGAACAAGGTAACTTAACCTGGTGGTATTCGGAGCATCGTTCAGTGTCCATTTTTGGTTGGCATGGAACCGGTGTCCAAGTCCTGCAAAATTGTTATCAATAATACCTGTTTCAATAAAAGAAGGTGAAACAGTGAGTTCCGGGACAATGGTCCAATTATCATAAGTGTAGATATATACATCAACAGAGTCGGAGTTGTCAGGGCTTAAAACGGAGAAAAATTGAACATCGCTCAAATATTTCTGCGATCTGATCAAGCGTTCGGATTCCCTCACAAGTAAGGAGTCGAAAATCTCGTTTTCCTTGAATAGCAAAAGGTTTTTAATGATGCCATGCTGGGATTTAACATGTAAAGCGTTTCCTGATCTGGTTAAAAAACCTGTTGGTTTGACAGTGGTATCCTGAACCGAATAGCCAAACGGATCGCGTGTAGTAATATGTATGTCTCTGACTACCTTACCTTCTGCTTTTTGATACGATTTCGGTTTTTTAGCTTTTTTCTTATTTTTTGTGGCTAACGGTTTTAAGGGTTTAAAAATAAGCCGATGTAAAAAGCGGGTTAGTTTTTTCTTTTGAGAGAAAGTCTCAAATTTACTGTAAAGCAAGGAATCCTGATTTGGACTGGTTACTTGCGCATGGGATGTATGCGAAACAAAACATACCATCGAAAAGATAATAAGCAGTCTGTAAATCATGATATCTTTGTTTCATTATTAATCCGGCCCTAAGCCGTTGTTGATCTTTTCGCTTTATCAGTCATTTTGTGTGTCCTCCTATTAAAGAGCCGGATGCATAAAGCCCTCTCCCATGAACATCTCGTAATCCGTTAAAAGCTTTCAACTTTTCAAAAAACGTAAGAGTTGTCCATGGGAGAGGGGTTACCTTCTAAAATATTTTTATTTCGGCGGGTAATTTGTTAATTTCATTGAGGTGGAATAATATCTATTATTACTGTGCGGTTATAAAAATGTCTTTCGGGCATCAGGTTTTCAAAAGGGCAGGTATCAAGATTTTCACCAAATCCTTGCACATCGAGTTTGACATCTTTTATCCCGGCATTTGACATGCCTTTTTCAATGATATTTTTTGCATCATTAGCTCTGGCTATGGATAATTTCCGGTTGTGTTCTACCTCGCCGATGGCATCCGTAAAACCGTGGATAATTACTGTTCCGCCTGAGGTAATTTTTGGCACTACAATATCTGTCAGGTAATTTTCGTAGATAGAGATTGACCGGGAGTCATCAAATTCGAAAATGATGCTGAACCGTGTAACTTCAGGAGCTGTAACCTGAGGCAATAGCTCAAGTTGAACGGTGGATTCTTTAACGATGACCGCGCCTGAATTGGCTTGGCCAGTCATTATCACCTTGTAATTGTTCTTGAGATTTTCTCCCAAAATACTTCGTTGACCTATTTCAATCACATCACGTGTGTAAGGTCCAAAATGGTGTACTTCACCATTTTCGCTTATCAGTTTCAAAACCCATGAACTGAGTGTTTTTTCTGCTCCAACCACATTGAAAGTAACAAAACCATCGGGTGAATCTTCCTGGGCATTCACAATTTGAACAGGTTCGAAAGGCATGCTTTCATTGCCGCTGTAGAATTGATTCAATATAGCCGGTGTAGCACTTTCGATGGATACCCTTTCGTCTTCTTCGCGAAGCAACTCTAGCTCAAGCTTGCCGCCTACTTTTTCTGAAGGAAGCTTTGGCTTAGTGCGTCCTTCTACAAGAATCCTCGATGGGTTTATATCGAATACGTTCACGAGATAATTCTTGCATGATTCAGCCATTTTGTGCGCCTGTTCAGGTCCTTGGGCAGATGAGCCAACCAGCTTGATGGACGACGATGGGTTTTTGCCCATGCGGTCACCCAGAATATTCAAGATGTTATAATAAACTGTCATCTGACGGGCTGAACGGCCACTAACATTTAAAGAAGCAATGTTTTCAAGCTGGTCTTCTTTAAAGTCCCTGACCTGTTCCTTTTTGAGCAACACATAGCGGTCAGGCAGTTCTGTTGTTCCTGTTTTAAAGAAGATATAGTTTCGAAGCGGGAAATATTCTCTTATTCCTGGTTTTGTTGGAATGATAACAGGTGTTTTAACGATAAAATCAACATCCTCAATAAGTACCGGAATTAACACATCAAAAGCATAAATATCATCACCACCGCTGCCTCCGGGTCGGTCGGAAGAAAAATACCCCTTACTCATTTTGTCATTAACAATGAGTGCAAAATCATCGTATTGGGTATTTAACGGACTTCCCATATTGGTGGCAGGGCCAAATTCAGTTCCCTTCAAAACGCTCTGAAACAGATCAAGACCACCCAGACCAAAACGTCCATTCGAAGTGAAGAAAAAGGTAGTGCTTTTTTGTTCCAGGAATGGAAACATTTCATCTCCCTCCGTATTGATCTGGTTGCCCAGGTTTTCTTCCTTTCCCCATACTCCTGACTCGTTTCTGGTAATGCGATAAATATCCGTGCCGCCAAAACCTCCTGGCATATCACTTGTGAAGTACATCGTTTTTCCATCTGCTGTCAAAAATGGTTGTCCGACCGAGTAGTTAACTTTATTGAGAACAAAGGGTTCAGGATCAGTCCATGTATCTTCTTTGAAACTGCTTAACCAGATCTGAAGTTCAACAACCTCATCCTTTCGTTTATGATCATAGTTGTTTTTGGTGTAGGCAATTTGAGTACCATCGTGGTTGAAACTTACCGGACCATCGTGTAGTTTGCCATTCATGCTTTTGTCAAAGATAACCGGAGTTTTTAATTGATTTCCTTCCACATCAGATACGTAGATGTCCCAAAAGGGCATCCTTGTCCAATTGTATTTTCGAACAATCATTTTTGGTGTTGATCGGGTGGAAGCAAATACGATTTGATCTTTATAGTAACTGGTTCCAAAATCCAGCGCTTTACTGTTGATAGTTAAGTGTTCAATTTTGTATTTTCCGTTGTCCTTTTTTAATTCCGGCAATGATGCTTTATGGGATACATAATCTATTGAGCGTAAATCGGCAGGTTTCAACTCAGTAAATTTATCCATCCATTTTTGCGCCTCGGTATATTTACCACTTGACATAAGTGCCATCGAATAATTATAGTAATCCTCAGGTAAAAGATCTTTTCCTGTGTTGATTAATTTTGAATAAGCCTCCTCTGACTCAACAGTTTTATCAATATTGCTATAGCTCACCGCCAGCTTTCGCTGGCCTTCTGGCGTCAATTGATGGGCTCGTGTGTAATAATCAATGGATTTGTCAAAGGAGTAATTGAAGTAGTATTTGTCGCCTTTTAATTCTTTGCCAGATTTCTCTTGTCCAAAAGCGGTCAGGCTAATGCCTGCAAATATGATAATGGGAATAAGTAAATTTTTCATGATATTATTTTTGTAGAATTAAAAATATCTTGGAGAATGAATTTGCCTCTTATTGGAAAAAATGAAATCATACCTCAGTAATATCTCATGACTGCCTTGATGATACTTAAAGGTTTGTAAGCCATAAGAGTAGTCGAAGGAATATCCAATATGCAATTGTTCCGTAATGTCCAATCCTACCAAACCTCCAAAGGCATCTCCAGTGCGGAACATCCCTCCTACCAGTAGTTTCTTCATGATCACAAAGGATGCTGTAAGATCGGCTTCGACAGGAGCACCTGCTGTCATTTTAACAAGTGCTGTCGGTTTAAAATCGAGATTATCAGTGAGTCGAAGCATCGAACCAGCAATAAAATAGTAATGCCTTTGTTCTTTTCCTATCAAGGTGTTATTATTTGCTTGCTCAGTAACAGCATAACTGTTTTCTAATAAATTAGGGACTGAAAGACCTGCATAAAAGCGCTCCCTTGAATAATAGATACCAAAACCAAAATTAGGCATCACATGATTGTTGATGTTGTTCATAAAGACCGGGTCAACCTTTTCATCCAGGTTAAGGGTACTTAAATTGGCCTGAAATATATTAACCCCTCCACTCAAACCAAGCGCTAACTTCGATTTTTCAGATACCTGCATTATAAATGAATAATATGCAAACACTGACGAGTTGTTTGTTGGCCCGATTTTATCATTGAATACTGCTAAGCCTAACCCAATATGTTTGTATTTTATTGGTGAATGCAACGTCAATGTTTGTGTTTTAGGTGAACCAGGAAAGTTAACCCATTGCGAACGATGGAGAGCCGTTATCGTCAGAGCGTCTCTGCTACCTGCATAAGCCGGATTTACCGCCAGGGTATTATTCATGTAATGCGTAAACATTGGAAGCTGCTGTGCATGCGCTGTCAGGCTTACAAAGGTTAAAGTCATTACGAACAGAATTATATTTAGGGTTTTCATTTTGTATTTTATTAATAGGGTTATTCCTTGGTTTTGCTGTATTACTTGTTAAGGTAAATAAAACCTTTAATAATATCTGAACCATCGCCCAAATTCAGAAGATAGAAGTATGTTCCAACGGGTAGTTTATCTCCGCTGACCGTAATTCCAAAATCTGTTCTTCCATCCCAGTCATTTTTGTATGGACTGGCTTCATATACCTTGTTGCCCCATCGGTTATAGATGATAATAGAATTATTGGGATAACAGTCTATCCCTCTGATAACATAATAGTCGTTTATTCCATCAAAGTTCGGCGAGAAGCCTTCAGGGATATTTATACAGCATTCGTTTATGACAACAATAAGTGTCGCTGCTGTTGAAGCGCATCCGTTAGCTGTGACAACTAATGTGTAACTGCCCGAGTATAATGCTGTTGTTGAAGAAATATATGGGTTCTGTTCTGTCGAGGTAAAACCATTTGGACCTGTCCAGTAATAAGATCCTCCCTGCACTGTTGCTGCTGTCAATTGTAAAGGATCCCCTTCGCAAACCGGAGAATTATTACTTGCGATGGCAACAGGTATCGGATTTACGATAAGGGATACATCGTTAGAAACAACAGTTGGTAAACAGATTCCGCTGACAACAACATTATAGTTGTCCCCTGCATCAGAACGTGTAACCTGAACGAGTGTCAGTATAGATGAGTTTGCTCCGGAAATGTTTCCTCCGTTTGTTAAATTTACCAATCCTTTTCTCCATTGATAGGTTAGGTTCGTACCACTTGCTATTACAATAAAACTCACTGATTCTCCTTCACAAACTATCTGATCAACAGGTTGAGAGATTATCAAAGGAGGCTGGTTTATGAATACTGTAACCGAATCTGTACTCTGACAGCCACCGAGCGTTGTGGTTACTGTTAAGATGTAAGTAGTTTCTAACACAGGACTTACCGTTGGATTAGCCTGGTTTGAAGTAAAGCCAACCGGATCAGAACTCCAGTTATAGGTATTCCCTGGGATCACTTCTGAGCCAATCTGCGTACTTGTGTTCTGGCAGATAGTTCTGTCCGGGCCAGCGTCTGCTATCGGCGTAGATGGTTGGTTATTGATGATCACAATGGTAGGCGGTGAGATACAGCCGTCTTCACTCATCACAGTGACATTGTAGCTATCAGGTAAGACATTTGTAAAGACTGGGTTGGACTGGTAAGCGCCTCCTATGCTGTAGGTGATGCCTGGTCCAACGGGAGAAGTAACAGTGATTGTTCCTGTGTTGATGAAACAGTCGGGCTGAAGGGCTTGTGCCTGTGGCGCCAGCGGTGCATCCAGGGTAGGCTCGATGATCACGATGGTAGCCGGAGAGATACATCCGTCTTCACTCATCACAGTGACGTTGTAGGAATTAGGTAAAACATTTGTAAAGACCGGGTTGGACTGGTAAGCGCCACCTATACTGTAGGTGATGCCTGGTCCGACGGGAGATGTGATGGTGATGGTGCCCGTGTTGATAAAACAGTCGGGCTGAAGGGCTTGTGCCTGTGGTGC
>CAYXCZ010000044.1:0-31539 GCA_964463695.1 uncultured Lentimicrobiaceae bacterium
CCTGCCAAGTCTTCAACATTGTTTGTGATCGTTGCTGTATAAACAGTATTTGCAGCAAAGTTTGATCCAGGAGTGAAGGTAGCCACATGTCCTATTAAAATTACAGAACCTGCAATAGGGGTACTTCCTTGTTTGATCTTAAATGTTGCTGCATTGATAGACAATGGATCCATCAATTCACTAAAAGATGCTGTTGGGCTTGTTGTTATAGTAACATTAAGTGCTTGGTTAAGAGGAAAAACAGCAATCACTGTTGGAGGAGTATTATCAGGCGCTGAACCGGTTGTAAACGACCAGTTGTAATTATTAACCATTTTATTGCCTGCCAAATCTTCAACTGCATTTGTTATAGTTGCAGAATATACGGTGTTGGCAGCAAAATTTGATAACGGTGTAAACACAGCGCTTATTCCTGAATAGGTGATTACACCTGCAACAGGCGTCGTTCCTTGTTTGATAAGAAATGTCAAATGATTAATTGTTAACGGATCCATCGCTTCGCTGAATATTGCTGAAGGACGCGCATTAAATGCAACACCAGTAGCCAGGTTTTCAGGAACTGTAACAATGACAGTAGGAGCAACTATGTCGGGGACAGCACCGGTAGTGAATGTCCAGATATAATTTTGTTCCATCTGGTTTCCTGCAAGGTCTTTTGCTGCGGTGGTTATTGTTGCTGTGTATAAGGTGTTGGGCGTTAATACTGTCAGAGGCCTGAGAGTAGCAACAACGCCGGTATAGGTAACAGAAGCTGGTATGGCAGTAATCCCGTTTTTAAGAGTAAATGAAGCATCTGTAATTGAAAGATGATCCATGGCTTCACTGAATGTGGCCAATAAGCGTGAGTTGATCATCACCTCAGTAGACAGGTTTCCGGGAACTGTCAAAATCACCACTGGGGGCGTTTCATCTGGTATTGATCCTGTTGTAAAGGACCAGACATAATTGCTGCTCAAGGCGGTACCAACAGTATTTTGGGCACCGGTAGTTATGGTTGCCGTATAAATTGTGTTGGCTGTAAGAGGACTGGAGGGTGAAAATGTTGAAGTGTTTCCCGAATAGGTTACAAGTCCGTTAACAAGTGTTGATCCGTGTTTAAGCATAAATGTTGAAGCAGTTAGTGTCAATGGATCCATTGATTCACTGAAAGTTGCTGAAACTTTTGTGTTAGTTCCAACATTCACAGCTGCATTTCGTGGAACAGTGGAAATAACAGTAGGTGGGACAAATGAGCCCGTGCTGAAAGTCCATGTATAAGGAGCTTGCAAAGCATTGCCATGTATTTCCTTTACTGAGGTAAGTACCCTGCCTGTATAAGTTGTATTAGGCGCAAGTTTTACTAAAGGCGCAAAACTCATGGTATTGTTTGTGGCATTGTAGGTTAGCACGCCTTCCACCTTGATTTCGTCAGCTTCCCCGTTTTTCTTTGAGGAGGCAATTAAGGTAAAAGCTGCTTGCGTAATTGTGGCTTCATTCATTTTAGTGTTGAAGGTCACAGTGATAATCTTTTCGAGAATTACCCCGGTTTCAAGATTTGCAGGACTCGTCGAAACCACAATCGGACATTCACCTGTGATCTCTTCATACTCATCTTTTTTGCAGTTGGTAGTTACTATTGCCACAATAAAAATGGCTATCAGAGCTACCCATAATTTCTTCTTTTTCATGTTAGTACGTTTAATATTGTTATAGAATTATTACAATTTAGCAAAGGTGATACTGCCGAGGATTTTTTACATTACATAAAAATGAAGAAGAATTGTATGATTCACACATTAGTCATATTATTCGGGAAGGACAAAATGGAATAAGCTAAATTAAAATACTGAATTTCATGGTTTTAGATAATTATATTAAGATAAAATAACCAAAATAATCATAAATCATTGGCGCAAATATGCATTTACATGGTATAACAAGCTGTTATTTGGGAAAAAGAACAGCAATTAGTTGCTTTGAAGGAGCTCTTAATGAGCCTTTGTGGAAAGAAAAATCAGAGACTTTTCAATTGCCGGATTTTCTAATAAGAATAACAAGGTTGGTATTAAATTGGACGCTAAGCAGTCTGCAAAACCCAACGAAATCTGTAATATTACACACTTCATATCAGCACTCTTTTTCATTAAGGAACCTTTTTGCCTCTGCCAACTAATTTATACAGGGGTTAAACCTTAATCTCTGCTTTCATTAAGGCAGTTGACTTATCACCCGAACGACATGGGTATTTATTTGTATATTCGCAGTTAATAACAGATGTTATAAGGCCTGCAATGTGGTGTAAAATTGAAAGTTTGTTTTATAAATGAAGTTTGTTTTATAAAACTTCAAGTGGGTAGCTATTTGTTTTTAATTATTAGATTTGATAATCAATGTCTTGCAAAAGAGATTCGAATAGAGTAGAATTTAGTCGGATAATAGTGATTACAAGCTTGCTTTTAATCTCGCTGTTACTTCATTATGAGTTGCTCAGTCAAAGCAATAATAAAATTGATTCTCTTATTTTTAGACTCGAAGTGTCCAAAGACGACTCTGCACGAATTGCTTCACTAACAGAAATTGCTAAATATTATTCATCAACAAACCTGTCGTTATCGTTTCAATATGCGGACAAAGCATTGGAAATTGCTGAATTCAGTAAAAATAAACAATTACATGCCGAGGCTTTAATGTCGATTGGCAATATTTCTTTTTTTCAGGGTTTATTGGATATTTCTTTTCAACACTATTCCAAAGCTTTGGCAATTAACAAAGAAACAGGAAACAATAATGGCATTGCCAATGCTTTAACAAACCTTGGCGGAATTTTACTTCAATTGATGAAATTTGAAGAAGCCAAACGCTATTTTCATGAAGCGCTGCCACTTTTCATGGAATTGGCCGAAAAAAGAGGCGATACTATTCCGCCTTATCAAGTCATTTCCATTTATAACAATCTCGGAATAGTTCATGAAAATCTGAATGAATACAACATGGCCATTGATTATTATCACAGGGGTATTAGTCTGGCAAGCCGGATTCCTCAGCAGCAAAAAACTCTGGCCATGTTGCACAATAATCTCGGAAGCATTCATATGAAAATGGGAGATTTTGATGAGGCTTTTAAGAATATGAACGCAGCGTTGATTATCCGTAAAGAAATGAATGATAAAAGTGGTGAAGCATCTTCCTACAGAATGTTAGGTATTTTATATAAGTTGCAGCAGAACTATGCAGAAGCACTTAAAAACTTTTATAATGGTTATAATTTAGCTGCTTCTGTGGGAAGCACCTCTATTTTATCCTCTTTGAACGAACATCTATTTGAAGTTTTCAATTTATTAAACCAACCCGATTCGGCCCTTAAATATCACATCTTACTAAAACACTATTCCGATAAGCTAAAAGGAGAAGAAACCTTGCTTGAGTTTTCGAGAATGGAGATATCATCACAGTTTCAGGAAAAAGAGAATATCCGGCTCATTGAACAGAGAAAACAAAAATTGAGGTATCTTTTTATTGCCATCCTTTTGCTGCTTATAGTAGTAATACTTGGGCTTTTGTATGTGTTATCCCAAAGCCGGTTGCGAAGACTAAGCCTGTTGAACAATAATATACAGCTTGCTTCAGAAAAGGCAGCTTTAGAAAAAACAGCGCTTACCAAAGAATTAGAAATTAAGAACAAAGAGCTTACAACAAATGTTATTTACCAAATCCGAAAGAATGAACTTATAAATAACATCGCCGATAAATTGATGACCAACCGGCACAACTTCAAAAAAGAGAATCAGAGCCTTATTAAAGATATCATTTCAGATCTTGAGAATTCTAAAGAAGATAGCGTATGGATGGAGTTTGAAACCCGATTTCATAATGTCCATAACGAATTTTACGAAAAGCTTAATGAGATCAATCCTGATCTCACCCCAAATGAAAGAAGACTTTGTGCTTTTCTGCGCCTCAATATGTCAACAAAAGAAATTTCTACCATCACAGGCCAATCGCTCAGAAGCATTGATGTCGCCAGAACCCGCCTGCGCCAAAAACTCAATCTGACCAATGCAGAGGTTGGATTGATTGAGTACCTGTCTGGTATTTGACCCAACTTTAAGCACAATCTATCCCCAGGCTACTCCCTCAAAGTTATCAGTTCCTTCCTGATAACGGAGTCTATACGACTGTAATGTGTTGTAAATCAATATTTAATGAACTTTTGTAGCAAAGATGTAGTAATGCATTCAATCTATTGTAGTAAAAAAGTGCACGGGAATAGTTTGTGGCACCTTTTTTAACTGAATATTTTTGCTGCGTTTTAAATCCTTGCTAAAATTATGTTCTTATGAAGTTAATCACCGCAGTTTTATCATTGGTAGTAACATGTTCGATATTGCCAAAAGCTTATTCTCAGCACACGAATGCTGAATGGTCAAAACATATTATAGCGAACGAACAATCCGCTTTCAATAATATCTTGTTCGATGGGGAATCGGTTATTACAAATGGTTATTGGTATCTGGCAGCTGATTATGAAGGAGTTGAGTTGCCATACTATACCAGTAGCAATGCCCTGATTGTCAAATCGGATTTGAATGGAAATAAAATATGGCATGCTACTATGGTCGGCGAAGGTTACGAAACCTTTTTCGATATGGCATTAGATAGTCAAAACAATATTGTTGCTGTGGGATGGTCTTCATCAAACGATACCATAAAAATAAACGGCGAAGTAGTTTATGTGCCTAATATGGAATGGACTTCAAGAGGAGTTGTTGCAAAATTTTCCGGCAATGACGGTAGTTTAATCTGGTACAAACCAATATTGCCTTACTTAGAATATTACAATATGTCGATAACCAAGGTCACAATAGATGCCAGTGACAATATCTACATTTCCGGATACTCCAATTCCAGTTTTGCAATTGATGGTATAGAATTTCTTTTCACACAGGCGGGATGGGGCAGTCAAACATTCGTTGCCAAACTTGATTCGCAAGGAGCTGCCTTATGGGGATCAAATTTTAATTTTATAGATGAAGGTGAACCGGGTTGGTCTAATTCAAGGGCGCTCATAACAAATAATGATGATCTTTTTCTTGAAATCGAATATTCAAAACCACTCATCGTTGGTGACAGCATTTTACCATATGAGGGGGAAGGCTTTTATGATTGGATTGCCATTGTAAAACTTTCAACCGAAAGCGCGCAGGTTTCTGAGGTAATTGCATATGGCAGTAGTATGAGCCAAAATTTGACCCGTCTAAAACTTGATAATGATGGCAATATAGTTGGCACCGGTTTTTTTGAGTCTGAATCTGATTTCAACATACACGGTGTCCAGCCTATGTCGTATGGCACTGAGGATGCATATGTTGCAAAGTTTACGGATAACCTTGAGCTTATCTGGCTTAAAAGTATGGGCAGCGAGTATGCCTCAAGAGCCTTTAACCTGAATATAGATGCTGAAAACAGAATTTTTATCGGAGGTGGTTTTGACAGCTATACCCCATTTTATTTTGAGGGGCATAAAGTAATTGAAGCGGAAAGTCCTAATAGCCTTGCAATGTTTCAGGTAATCATTGATGAGGATGGTGAATTTGAAAAAGCTTTTGCGCTTCATGGTGAAGGAGTGGAATCCATAGTCGAGTACCGAGATGCTGTAGTGCTGCAAAATGACCAGATATATGCTGTGGGTGCATCGGTTGAATCCGTTGAATTTATTGATGGGAATCCGTTTTACTCGATACATGATGCTGGATTTTTCATGAAGTGGGACTTATCAAAAGCATTTTATAAAGCAGAATTCGAGGTGAAGGATATGGATGGAAATTCTCTTGAAAATGCCATAATAACCTTAGGAAATAATACAAATGCGCCCAACATCTATTCTTTTTTTCAACTGGAACCTGGAGTTTATAGCTATAGTGTATCGCTCAATGGCTTTATTTCTGTTCAGGGCGATGTTGAAGTGACAGATCAGAATGTAACAGTTGTTGTTACTATGCTTTCAGAAGCAGTATCGCTTCAAAGCATTCCCTATACTTCTGTCAGAATGTTCCCTAACCCGGCAAGTTCAACTGTTTCATTGATAGTGGATTCTGAAATTGAAGAAATAACAATTACTGATATAAGTGGCAGAATTGTGCATAAACAACAAGTCGGTGCAAATTCAGCGCGAATTGACATCTCAGAGTTTCCAGCCGGTTTATATTTAGTTCATTTAGCTACTCAAAATGAAATTATAATCAAAAAGATGCTGGTTGAAAAATAATATGTTTCGATGAAGTAATACTACAAATCAAAAAAATAAATGCAAAGGCTTGTTGAAAAGATCATTCAATGCTTTTAATCACCGAGCAAAAACATCAATAGGAATGGATTAATTGGAAACAGATTTCATATGGCATATGCAGACATTTATCATTGCAAAAATTTAGAATTTATGGAACAAACATCAGACGATAAAAAAAATGATTCAAAACTGGAAGATAACATTCAAAGGCTGCTTGAGAAAAATAGAATTAATACGGAAGCATTAAAAAAGCTACTTAAATTCATCGAAGGGGAAAAGATTACGGAAGATAAACCCACAAATAAAAGCCAGGATAAAGTTATCAATAAATTAAAAAACTGATCAGTATTTATTAACCAAAAACTATTTGCTATGAGCAGAAATTTTATTCTAAATATCGGGGCATCATTGTTAGCCCTGATGTTATTAACACTAAACACAATGCGTGTTTACCCCAACGAGATACAAGATAAAGGGACAACTACTTATCCTTTAGTTGAGACTTTTGAGGGGGGCGTATTTCCACCAGCAAATTGGACCTTGCACAGCCTGATGAATAATTCACAAAGCTGGGAACGTGATCCCTGGACTAATCACACTGAGGGTGGAACAAACTCAGCATTCCACAACCAAAGCGCTGAATTTACATTGGACAACTGGTTGGTTTCGCCCCAAATAAGTATGCCTACTGAAGGGTTTTATTACCTCACCTTCTGGAGTTGGCTTGCAAATAACTGGGCTTACAAAAAGAGTAGCGTGATGGTAAGTACTGGAAGTCCAAATCCGGCCGACAATGATTATGTTGAAGTTTGGACGCTGACAGAAACCGTTAACGCATGGGCCTGGTATCAATATTTTGTAAATCTTGAGGTTTATGCCGGACAGAACATATATGTAGCTTTCAGATATGAAGGAGACCCGTGGGGACATACCTGGTATGTTGATGATATTGGTTTAGGAGAGGAAATTGACGACTCTCCTGTTTTGAATGTTAGTACTTTAGAAGTTACCAATGGGTTAGGAATAAATGGAACAGGCTCAAAAACCTTTAATGTTATCAATGGTGGAATTCTTGACCTGAATTTCGATATTGCAATTGAGTATCTCAATGCCGAAGGATGGCTTTCAATAAATCCAACCAGCGGAAGTATGGGCACGCACGCTTCTGTTGAAATATCACTTGGTTTCGATGCTGCCGGTCTGGGGTTTGGAACCTATCAGGCAAACCTTAATATAAGCAGCAACGACCCTGTAAACCCAACAAAGACTGTACTTGTAACTTTAGAAGTAATTGATGTCAACGTCTATCCATTCACAGAGAATTTTGAAAGCGAAACTTTTCCGCCCATTGGTTGGTCGATGTTTGACCAAGATCAAGACGGAAGTGCATGGTACCAAAGTTGGTATAACAATACCCCCGGAGGACAATTTTCTGCTTATCATGGATGGGGACAGCAAAATCAGGATGGATGGCTGGTTTCTCCACAAATAACTATTCCTGACGAAGGATTTTTCTATCTGTCCTTCTGGAGCCTTGTCGGCGATATCAGCTATTATGGCAAGAACAGCGTTATGGTCAGTACCGGAAGCGGCAACCCTGCTGGTGGCGATTTTGTTGAGGTATGGACAGTTGGGGAAGTAGTGGATACCTGGGCTCAGCATTTCATTGACCTTGAAGCATTTGCCGGGGAAGATGTTTACATTGCATTCCGGTATGAAGGTGAATTTGCGCACTATTGGGTTGTTGACGATATTTCACTTGGCGAAGAGATCGATGACTCACCTGTCCTGAATGTCAGCACGTTGGAGATTAGCCAAACAGTAGGACAGAATGGCACTGGTTCAAAATCCTTTAAAGTCATTAATGATGGTATTCAAAACCTTACTTTCGATTTAGAAATTGAATATCTTAATGGTGAGGCGTGGTTAACGGCCAGCCCTATCAGTGGTAGTATTCCGGCAAAGTCAAACCAAACGATTTCTTTATCCTTCAACGCCTCCGGTCTTGAGCTGGGCGCACATCACGCAAATATTAACATTACAAGCAACGACCCGGTCAACCCAACTGCTACAATAGCTGTAACACTCCATGTAATGCAGGCTCAAGCAGTGAATTTTACTGTAATTTACCCTCAATATACCTTTCCAACTGGTATTTCATCAAATGGAATGTATGTATCTGGAAGCCAATTTGGTGGAATGACAAGCTATTTGTGGACAATGTTTAATGGAACCGTTGAATTCTCTGGTGACGCACAGGGGGTTTCAGATAGTGGAACGGCTGCAGGCACCTACTTTACTGAATTTCAGTTCGAAGGAATGGATGTGAATACTGCAGGGCTGTGGAACAGAACATCCAGCCAATGGCAGTTCTTAGGTATGAATCCTGATTCGCCGGAAATATTCGGAACATCATACAACATGGCTTATGGTATCACAGCAGATGGTATCACAGTGGTAGGTATGCAATGGTATCCTGACTGGACTGTAAAGGCTTTCAGCTGGACACAGCAGGATGGATACGATATGATTGGAGCAACCATTCCTGCAAACTCCAGAGCAAACGGAATCAGTGCCAACGGAAGTGTTATTTACGGCTGGGCTGAACCAAACTGGATCAGAACTCCGGTTATTTGGTATAATAATGAAATTATCTTCGTTGATGAAACACAGAATGGGGAAGCTTTTGGCGCATCGGCCAGTGGTAACTACGTTACAGGTTCTTTGGGTTGGGCAGGTGGCTTCATTTGGTCGCCAACTGAGGGCACTACAATATTCCAAAATAGCCTGAACCTAGGTACCTTAAATCCTATGACGGTTCTTGACGACGGCACCGTGTTCGGATATACAGGCGAAGGATTCCCTCCCCTACCTCCCGACAGAAGGGCTTTTGTGAGACATCCTGATGGCAGCATGGAAACATTTAATGAGTATGCAGCTGGCAGGGGTTGGTTTGAAGCTTCAGACTGGATATTCTTTAGCATCAGTGATGTAACACCTGATGGCAATAAATTTATTGGTGCCGCCCAACTACCAACAGGTGAGGCAATTAGCTTTATTTTAGATTTAAATCCTGGCAATCCTGGAATAGAGATATATCCATTGGAGCTTACAGAAAATCTTATTCCCGGAGACACCTCAACACAAACAATAAACATTGAAAATATTGGCTCCGGTTTGCTTCAGTATGACATTATAGTTCAATACACTGCTGCTGATGCAAAGGTTCAGCATGTTCCAACTGGTATTGAATTTAAGTCGGGAAAACTTGCTTTGGTAAATCAAAAATCAAGTGTTCATGGTAAAAGTGATAAGATAGAAAGCAAAAGGGGAACGATACTTCATTATGATGGACCTAATGCCAACTCCATAGGGTTGGTAACTGGCGGAACTTTTTATGGAGCGGCTCGCTTTCCATCAGAGCTGACATCAGTATTTGAAAATTATCAATTTGAATCTGTTGATGTGTATGTAAACGAAAACCCAACTAATCTTAAACTTATCATCTGGGATGCAGGTACCACAACCTCCCCAGGTTCAATTCTCTATCAGCAAAATTACACTCCGACCCCTGAAAGCTGGAATACTATTGTATTAAATAATGCTATTACTATCAGCGGATCAGATATCTGGGTTGGTTTTGAAGTTATACACGAAGCCGAAACATACATTCTGGGAATTGATGGTGGCCCTGCAGTGCAAGATGGCGATTGGGTCAGTGAAGATGGTACCAATTGGGAACACCTTTCCGGTTATGGAATGAATTCGAACTGGAATATTCGTGCAAATCTTTCATTCAATGGTATGAATTGGTTAAGTGTTAGCCCTGATGCAGGAGTGATTGATGGCGCTGTCATTCAGGATATTGCCGTTTCATTTAATGCAGAAGGGATGGAAGCTAATTCATACACTGCAAATCTCAGAATTACGAGTAATGATACGCTAAACCCACTTATAATTATCCCGGTATCGTTACTTGTAGAAACGGGCATCTCAGTACCCGAATTGCAACAGTTTGATGTTAGCTTATTTCCAAACCCTGCCAATAATAAGTTGCAGGTTCATGCAAATCAGCTGATAGAAAGAATAAGCATAGCAGATATTTCGGGGAAAACGGTTTACACATCCCAGGATAATAGCCGCAATGCTGTTTTGGATTTATCGTTCTTAAATAATGGAATGTATTTAATTCAGATTACTACCCACCAGGGAACATACACTAAAAAATTGCAGGTTATCAAGTAACCTGTATGTTCCTTTGATTGATATTAACTCAAGTCGGTTGACTTAGTAAGGAGAGTAAAAAGGGGAAGTGAATAGCTTCCCCTTTTTTTGTTCTCAATCCATATCGAGCATGCCTGTAAACACCTATCAATTGTACACTTTCTCCCATGTTTATCACCTTAGCTTTTCTGAAAGTCATCAACTTTCTATAAAAAATGATGATGTTAAAGTTGAAGATCGTTATCAGAATATGCAATGGATTATAGCTACAATGAGCAAAAGGGGAAATCATCCAATTAAACCGACCCTCAAATATTGAAATAATTCAATTTCTTGTGCCACAGTTACATGATTATTTATACCAACTATATAAAATGGCTACAAAGCCACCCACACATAGTGAAAAAGTACATTTCGTCCTTTTAATCAAGGCTCTCTCATTAACTTTTTATTATGTTTTGGAGCAAACTTTGTCTAAAATTGCATGAAACACTGTAATTTCCAGTATAATTTCATCTCAAATCGCAATCATTTCAATTTCAAATAAGGTAATAAATGATTGTTTACTCTGTATTTTTCATTTTCAGCGCAAATTGCCTAACTACATTTTATATACAGCAAGAAAAGTAGTCAGTTTTTTTTGTCAATACACAAATTCCATAACCGCTTGTATAAGAGTGCTATAAGTATAATTAATTATGACTGATTAATGCTGTTTCAAGGGCGTGTATATAGTATGTATATATCACAAAATCAGTTTATTTCATATGTTTTTAGAAATAACCTCCATACTTTTAATGCTGCTTTTGGCCTGTATTGGTCGAGGATTTTGCGCTTAACAGTATAAAAATTACAAAGTGTATGAGAAAAATTACTTTTTTACTGAGTTTTTTGTGTTTTTCGATGTTGCTTATGGCTCAAGCCGATAAGGTATACATTGAAAACTATAAAAACGGGATGAAACTTATGGTAAATGGTAAGGAGTTAATGGTAAATGGTATGAATTGGGACTATTTTCCCATTGGTACAAATTACTCCTATAGTTTATGGACACAACCCGATGCTTTTATTAAAAAAGCACTCGATGACGAGATGTCGCTCCTGCGCAACATGGGTGTTAATACCATACGTGTTTATGCAGGTATTCAACCCAAATGGATTCAATACATCTATGAGAACTATGGCATCTTTACGATGCTTAACCACTCATTCGGGCGTTATGGACTCACACTTGATGGTGTATGGGAAGCCAACACCGAATACAATGATCCCAGAGTGAAAGAATTGCTGTTGAAAGAGGTGAATGAAATAGCGCTTACATACAAAGATACTCCGGGACTATTGCTGTACCTTTTAGGAAACGAAAACAACTACGGCCTTTTTTGGGAGGGAGCCGAAACCGAGGATATTCCGGTTGAAGACAGGGAATCAACACACAGGGCACGCTATTTATATAAGTTATTCAATGAAGCTGCTGTTTCAGTGAAAAGTATTGACAGGAACCATCCGGTATCCATTTGCAATGGCGATTTATTGTTTGTCGACATTATTAACGAAGAATGTAAAGATGTCGACATCCTCGGCATCAATGTTTACCGTGGTGTTTCGTTTACCGACCTTTTTGATAAAGCCAGGAAAGGGTACAACAAACCTGTTTTGCTAACCGAATTTGGCTCCGATGCCTTCAATGTGGCAACCAACCAGGAAGATGGGCAATCGCAGGCTTTCTATAACCTTGCTAACTGGAAAGAAATTTACGAGAACGCTGCTGGTATCGGAAAAGCAGGAAATTCAATCGGAGGCTTTACCTTTCAATTCAGTGACGGCTGGTGGAAATATGGACAGACCAAAAACCTTGAAGTGCATGATACCCACGCCTCATGGTCCAATGGAGGTTATCAGTTCGATTTCGAACCAGGCGTAAACAACATGAATGAGGAATGGTTTGGGATATGCGCCAAAGGCCCTTCCAATGAACATGGGTTTTATCAGTTGTATCCAAGAGCATCTTATTATGTATTGAAAGAGGCACACCAGCTGAATCCATATGATAAAGGGGTGACATTAAATGATATACAATCACATTTTGATAAGATTCTGATTGCTGATGCGGTTCTTAAAGCCAGAGGCGACAAAGCCGCCCTTGATGGCGAACGTACCAATAAAATCCGCCTCAGCAGATTTACTACCGAACTAACCACATTCAACACCGGTGGCAACCTAATTACAACACCAAAAGATCCCGTACAGGGAAATCCCCTTTATCCCAATCAACAGGGTTTTGATCATATGCAATCATTTTATGTAGGAGTTGAAGCTAATCCGGCATCAAATTTCAGAGCCAATGTTGAGTTTAATGTACTTGGCAATGTTGCACTCAACCCCATTGATCAGATTTTTTATGAGAACAGGGGTCGTCCGGTTGAACTAAGCAGCGGGAATGATGAGGTTAAAATAGAATCCATTAACAGAGTTCAGGTTTACAGAGCCAGCTATCAGTGGGATCACAAATGGTTCAATCTTAATGGTTTCTATCGCACAGGCCATTATCACTGGGGTTACGAAGGCGATTTCTTTGGCTTGTATCCTGAGTCCAATTATGGACCTCAAATCGACATCTACAATGGTATAGCACCATTTGGTTTTGAGTTCGAAGGTAAGCAACAGCTCGAGGGACTAAAAGTAGCATTCGGTCCACAGTTGTGGTGGGGTGCCAATGCCGCTGTGCTCGTTAAATACAGCAAGGAAGTCGGCAAGTTTAGGCTGACGGGTATCTTTCACGAAGACCTTGACCAACTTGGGCTGACTGAGAGCTCGTTTGCTATTCCGCAACCAAGAACACGCAGGCTTACTCTGCATGTCAACAGAAAAATTGGCAAGTTTGACATCGATCTGGGCGGTATCTGGGCTGGTCAGCCACTGCAAGGCCGTACTTTTCAGGTTGTTAGGGGCGAAGAAGGTGCTTACAGCATCTATCAGGATGAAATCCGGGCAGAGGACAACTATGGTGGGAAAATCAAAATTTCCTATACGGGTGGTACTTTCAACTGGTATGCACAATCAGCAGCGATGGGTTTAGTTGCCCAGGGAGGAGCTGATTATACCAAGACCTTCACAGGCTGGCGTTTGAAGGATAGCGGAAGCGGAAACCAATACAATTTCCTGACAGGGTTGACTTACACTGTCGGTATGTTGCAGATAGCACCAAACTTCTTGTGGCAGAAACCAATCGAAGGTCCTGTTCCAAACAGTGTTCCCGCACCAGGCAGGCCACGTAACATATTGGACGATCCTTTTGTTGTACGTTCCAACCGTGAGCAGGTTTCTGGTGAAATATTATTTACATTCGATCCAACTCCCGGAACCTGGATGTATAACTGGGACAGCGACATTGCCGAAGATGCAGGTTTTGCCCTCAGTGCCGGTCTTGTGTACCGCCACCTTCCAACCACTCAAGATGCTGCAATAGGTATTCTGCCCGACGGCCGAACCACTTTTGCTTTTCCCGGTGCTCCTCCGGCACAAGACCTTTGGGAGGTACACGCCCGTATCGTTTCGAAGCCTACCAAAGATTTTGGTCTAATCGCTAACCTGTATACAGGTGATGCTCAGGCCAATGGAAGCGACGGCAGATTGATAAAAAGAATGGGCATGGACCTGAGGATGATATACAAAAAAGTAAGACTCAACAGCTTTGTCAGGGTGAACGACTGGGGTCCATATGATTATCACCGCGACTTTAACCTCACTTTCCCCCTTCAACTGATGGCCGATCTTTCTACCACACTTGTCAAGCCGGGCTGGCTCGATCTGCCTGAGACACGTATTGGTATCAGAGGCACGTATCGTACCCTCGATCAGTATTCACCACGCTATGCTCCTGTGTATGTGGTCGGTCCGGGAGGTACCCAAATACCTGATCCAACGGCTATTGGTTATGACAATGGCAATGAGTGGGAAATCAGAACCTATATTCATATTAACATCGGCAATTAAAAATTTATATGATGAAAACAAATTTTATCAAACTATTGAAATATGTCCCGATGGGGATACTGGCTTTGCTGCTTTTAAGCTGTGAGCGTGACCTTGAAGATCTGTCACCCGTTGGATTTTCTGAAAATCCGGAAATTTTTATCGACGGTTTCAGTTCAGGACTTAACTATGCTGCCTTTGGCGCATCGGTCCCTACAGCTTTTGATGTTGACAAGGCTGTTTCCTACGACAACACACCTGCTTCCATGCGTTTTGAAGTGCCTGATGCAGGCGACCCAAGAGGTGCTTATGCAGGAGGTAGCTTTTTTACCGAAGTGCCACGTGATTTATCCAACTACAATGCCCTTACCTTCTGGGCTAAAGCTTCCCAGTCGGCTGATATTGATGTGGTAGGCTTCGGAAACGACCTAGGTGAATCGAAATTCCAGGTTACCATTCTTGGCCTGGCAGTGAACACCAACTGGAAGAAATACATCATTCCTATTCCTGATCCATCGAGGCTGACAGCTGAAAAGGGTATGTTTTTCTATTCAGAAGGCCCCGAAAGCGAAAAAGGCTATACCTTCTGGATCGATGAACTGAAGTTCGAAAATCTGGGAACACTCGCTCATACGCAGTTTACCATTCTCAATGGTGAAGAACAAGAGGAAACCTCTTTCGTTGGCGTAACAAAAAACATTAACGGCTTGACAGCTTCGGTGAATCTGCCTGATGGTGTTAACCAAAGCGTGTTTATTACTCCTGCCTACTTTACCTTTGAATCGAGCGATCCTGCTATTGCAACCGTTGATGCGAAAGGAAAGGTTGATGTTGTTGGCGGTCCGGGCTCAGCTGCTATTACAGCAAAGGTTGGCAATATTGAGGCTCAGGGCTCATTATCTCTCGAGTCAATGGGTAATTTTGAACAAGCACCTGTACCGAATAAAGCTCCCGAAGATGTTATCTCACTTTTTAGCGATGCATACAGCAACGTGCCTGTAAACTATTACAATGGTTTTTGGGCACCTTATCAAACAACCCTCTCTGCTGACTTTGAAGTAAATGGCGATCATATCCTGCATTATACCGACTTCAATTTTGTGGGTGTTGAATTCAGTTCACCAACAGTTGATGCCACTGCCATGACGCATTTGTATATGGATATTTATATTCCCAATGCCTTACCCTCAAATGCTCAGTTAAAAATTGAACTCGTTAATCAGGATGCAGCGGCCTCCGCTGTTTTTTCAAAAACCATCGCCGCGAACCAAACACAACAATGGATCAGCGTTGATATTCCTTTTTCCGATTTCAGTGGACTTACAGGAACAGATAAGTTATTTCAGATCATTTTTGTTAATGAAAATGGAGTGATGTCAAGTTTCTATGCCGATAATATTTTCTTTTACAACGACGGAACACCGCCTCCGCCACTTACAGAACCTGCAACTCCTGCTCCTACACCTACAATAGCTGCTGTCAATGTTTCTTCGGTATATAGCGACGCCTATACAGCCATTGCCGGCACTGACTTTTATCCGGATTGGGGACAGGCAACCCAGATTACCGAAATACAGATTGAAGGCAACAAGACATTGAAATATGCCGGATTGAATTATCAGGGCATACAGTTGGGAGGCAGTCAAAACATCTCTGCGATGACCCACCTGCACCTCGATTTCTGGTCGGCCAACTCCTCCTTGCTCAGTGTGTTCATCATCAGCCCCGGGCCGGTAGAAAAGGGAATAGCGCTCAGCGTTCCCACAACAGGCTGGGTTTCACTTGATATTCCACTCTCTCGGTTTGCCCCTGTCAATATGAACGATGTCATCCAACTCAAATTTGATGGCAATGGCGATATTTATCTGGACAATATTTATTTCCGTAAATAACAATGCATAAGATGAAAACAATGAATAGAACTTTCAACCCGGCATTTATTGCAGCAGTGCTGCTGACTCTGAGTTTTTTTGGCTGCAAACCTGATGACTTTCAAAAACTTGACGAACGCAACTGGAATCTGGTGTGGAGTGATGAATTCAATGATGCTGCCGGCGAATTACCCGATGCATCCAAATGGACCTACGATCTTGGCACAGGCGAAGGTGGCTGGGGAAATGCAGAGTTGCAGAACTATACCAATAATCCGGAGAATGTCTCACTTGATGGCGATGGAAATCTTGTGATCACCGCCTTACGTAGTGGAAACGGCTTCAGTTCAGCAAGAATTAAAACTCAGGGTCTGTTTGCCCAAAAATATGGCCGCTTCGAAGCACGCCTGATCACTCCTTATGGACCGGGCCTTTGGCCTGCCTTCTGGATGATCGGCGATAATATCCTAACAACACCGTGGCCACAATGTGGTGAAATTGATATCATGGAGCTTCGTGGACAGGAGCCCCATGTCATCAGCGGAACTATTCACGGACCGGGATACTCAGGAGGCAATCCCATCACAAAACAATTTGCACTTGTAAACAACCGTTTCGATGCTGATTATCATGTCTTTGCTATTGAATGGGATGAAAATAAAATTGATTTTTTTGTGGATGATTTCCTCTATCAACGTATTGAGCGCGATGAACCTTCAGGCGAATGGGTATATGATCAGCCCTTTTTCATGATACTCAATGTGGCTGTTGGTGGTAATTATGTGGGTTTCCCAACTTCAGAAACTCCCTTCCCACAGAAAATGATCATTGATTACGTAAGGGTTTATCAGGAAATAAAATAAAAGTTAATCCCCGATACTAAATTTTAACCTTTAACAGATATTATGAACAAGGCGTATTCAGCAAATAATGTTGCCCTGCAGGAAAAAAAAGTGGCTATGGAAGTAGTAAAGCATGAAAATGAAAACTACTTCAGAATATCGGACTATGACACCATGCGACCATTTTTTATGAGCGTGGTTAGTGATTCCAATCATTGGATGTTCGTCTCAAGTAATGGTGGTCTCACTGCAGGCCGTAAAAACCCGGAATACGCCTTGTTTCCATACTACACCGATGATAAACTTTCGGAATTTGCCGGAATAACGGGAAGTAAGTCCATCTTTTGGATTCAAAAAGAAGGAAGTGATTCCATCATCTGGGAGCCTTTTTCGGAACATTGCATCCCGGGACGGAGCATCAGCCGTAACCTCTATAAAAGTGTTCACGGTAATAAGATTATGTTTGAAGAAGTCAATCATGACCTTAATTTGATCTTTCGATACCAGTGGAGTAACTCGAAAAAGTTTGGTTTTATCAGAAAAGCTGCTTTGCTCAATACAAGTACCCATACGTATCAAATCAGTTTGGTCGATGGCATCCAGAATATCATGCCCTATGGTGTTCCAAGTTATTTACAGGCAACAACCAGTAACCTTGTTGATGCCTACAAACGCAGTGAACTCGAAACCCGTTCGGGTATCGGGATCTATGCGCTGAGCGCTATTATCGTTGACAAGGCTGAACCCAGCGAAGCGCTGAAAGCCAATATCGTCTGGTCGGCAGGCATCGGTAATCCGCAGTACCTGCTGTCGTCGCGTCAACTCAAAGCATTTAGAAACGGGCAGCCGCTGATGCCGGAAACAGATGTGAAGGGTGAAAAAGGAGCTTATTTTGTGTTTACTGAGCTGAGCCTGGCTGCTGAATCGGAAAAAAGTTGGGAGATTGTTGCCAATGTCAATCAGACACAAGCTGATATCATTCGTTTGAGTAACGATATCATTGGAAATAGGGAGCTTTTAAAAACCCTGAAGGACGATATCGACGATGGTACTGAATGCCTTATCAAACTTGTGGGAGGAGCTGACGGGTTGCAATGCACTTCCGATCAATTAAATGATACCCGCCACTTTTCAAATGTGCTGTTCAACATCATGCGCGGAGGCACTTTTGATTACAACTACCTCATCGAAAAACAGGACTTTCTGCTTTATTTAGGAAAGGCAAATCAAGATGTTATCAACAACAACCAGTTCATATTAAGTCAGTTGCCTGAAGTGTTTCAACTCAACACGCTGAAGTCTCATCTATTTTCATGCGAAGATGTGGATTTCATGCGTCTGGGAATGGAATACCTTCCATTAAAATTCAGCCGTCGTCACGGTGATCCCAGCCGGCCGTGGAACTATTTTTCGATCAACACACAAAATGAAACAGATGGCTCAAAAATCCTTGATTATGAAGGCAACTGGCGCGACCTGTTTCAAAACTGGGAAGCGCTTGCCCATTCATATCCTGAGTTCATCAGCGGGATGATTCTAAAATTTATGAATGCGACTACCTTTGATGGATACAATCCTTACCGGGTGACCAAAGGTGGTTTCGACTGGGAGACTATCGAAATTGACAATCCCTGGTCCTACATAGGTTACTGGGGCGACCACCAGATTATTTACCTGCAGAAGTTTCTCGAGATTGCTGAACGTTATGATCCGGGCAGCCTGCAGGAATGGTTTGGAAAAGACTTGTTTGTTTATGCTGCCGTGCCTTATATCATCAAGCCTTATGAAGATATACTAAAAAACCCAAAAGACACCATTGGCTTTGATCACAAATGGGATGAGGCTATTCGTAAAAAACGCGAAAAGAAAGGTGCTGACGGTGCTTTACTTACAACGACAGGCGAAAAAATTTATCACGTAAATTTTATTGAGAAGATACTGGCAACCGTATTGGCCAAACTTTCAAACTTTATACCTGGTGCCGGCATCTGGATGAATACGCAACGGCCTGAATGGAACGATGCCAACAATGCGTTGGTGGGAAATGGGGTATCAATGGTCACTTTGAATTACCTGAACCGTTTTCTGACGTTTTTGGATCATCTACTCGATCAGCCCGGTGAAACAAGTTTCAGGGTATCAGAAGAACTTGCTGACTTTTATCATAGCTTGCGTGATACCATGCTCGAAAACAAGCATTTGAATAGTGATGATATAAGCGATGAGGATCGTAAATATCTTCTTGATTGTTTTGGAAAAGCTGCTTCTGCATACAGGCAGCAGATTTATGTGAATGGCTTTAATGGAAATAAACGCGACATCTCACGTGAGGGACTGAAACAGTTTACATCGATAAGCCTCAGTTTCATTGCCCGTTCCATCCACGCCAACCAAAGGCCCGACAAGCTTTTTCATGCCTATAACCTTATAACTCTAAAAGAAAATAGCGCAGAGGTAAGTCATCTGCGCGAAATGCTCGAAGGTCAGGTGGCAGTGCTGAGTGCAGGAATCCTTAGCAGCAGCGAGGCACTTGAAGTGATGAATGCCCTTAAGAACTCCAGTCTCTTCCGGCATGATCAATTTTCATATATCCTCTATCCTAACAAGGAATTACCCGGATTTTTACAAAAAAACAACATCCCTGCCGGGTTGGTAACTTCATCAAAGCTCATACAGTTATTACTGACTAATGGGGATCGTACCGTCGTTGAAAAAGATGTGCTGGGGGGCTATCATTTCAATGGCGATTTCAGAAACGTTCGCGATCTTGCAAATGCTATCAACAGGTTACCCGATAGTTATAGCGAACTTGTTAAAAATGAGACAAACATTCTGCTCAACATTTTTGAGAAAGTGTTCAACCACAAGGCCTTTACAGGTCGTTCCGGGACTTTTTATTCCTACGAGGGGTTGGGCTCCATCTATTGGCATATGGTTTCAAAACTACACTTAGCCGTTCAGGAATGTTGCCTCAAAGCTATTGATGAACAAGCAGAAGAAGGTATTGTAGGCAAAATGCTGGAACACTATTACGAAATTGATGCGGGTATTGGTGTTCATAAATCACCTGAGCTTTACGGAGCATTCCCAACCGATCCTTATTCCCACACCCCGTTTCACAGGGGTGCTCAACAGCCGGGCATGACAGGACAGGTGAAAGAGGATATCCTTGTACATCATGGCGAAATGGGCGTTTTTGTCACCAATGGTCAGTTGTTATTTAATCCCTGCCTGTTGCGTAAACAGGCTTTTCTTACCGAAGGTCAAACTTTCAGCTATTACACTGTTGAAGGCAACGAACGCCAGAAAAAACTAGAGGCTGGTCAGCTGGCCTTTACTATCTGTGAATGTCTGGTGATTTATACCCTTTCCGACAAAAACGGAATGACGGTATGTTATACTGATGGCACTTGGGTAAATTTCAACGACCATCAGGCTGATACAGCAGTCAGCAATGAACTGTTTGGCCGCAAAGGAACAATTGACCGCATCGAAGTTTATGTAAACCAAAACACCCTGCGATGAAACAAATCAGAAACGGCTTTAAAAAGCTAAGGTATCATCCCATCAGTCAGCTGCTGCTTTTTATAGCCTCCTTGCTGCTGTTATCCTGTTCTGGACAACCCAAAAGCAAAGATCGGACAGCCGCTGAAATACTGGGCAATCCCAGCTATCAGGCTATCTGTTACGGAGGTTACCGCGAAAACACGCGCGATGTGCAACCCACCTTGGACCAGGTAAAAGAGGATATGAAAATCTTATCAGCAATGGGAATCAACTTATTGCGCACCTACAATGTGTTTTACGACGAAGCCGCCACTATATTGAAAGCTATTCGTGAGCTGAAACAGGATGATCCATCTTTCGAGATGTATGTTATGCTGGGAGCTTGGATTGATTGCAAAAACGCATGGACCGATCTGCCTGAACGTATTCGTAACGTAGAAAGTGAAGCAAACAGTGCTGAGATTGAACGTGCAGTAAAATTGGCACAGGAATATCCCGAAATTGTGAAAATCATTGCTGTTGGAAACGAGGCCATGGTACACTGGGCATGGAATTATTATGTTGATCCGGCTATCATCCTAAAATGGGTTAACCATCTTCAGAAACTGAAACAAGAAGGCGCTTTGCCACAGACATTATGGATTACAAGTTCCGATAATTTTGCTTCCTGGGGTGGCGGTGGTACTGAGTATCATAAAGAAGACCTTAACCAGCTGATTCAAGCTGTTGATTATGTATCAGTTCATACCTATCCCATGCATGATACACATTACAACCCTGATTTCTGGTTTGTGCCGGAAGCTGACAGCATATTGAGTGATTCTCTAAAAATTGATGCAGCCATGCTTCGGGCACGTGATTATGCCAGGTCGCAATTTGAAAGTGTTCGCGCTTATGTGAAAAAAATCGACGTCAACAAACCGGTGCACATCGGCGAAACCGGCTGGTCATCCTTTTCCGACGGCTTTTATGGACCTGAAGGATCAAAAGCAGTTGACGAATACAAAGCAGGACTTTATTATCATCTGACAAGGGAATGGACCAATGAAGCGGGCATCAGCTGTTTCTATTTTGAAGCTTTCGATGAACAATGGAAGGATGCTGCCAATCCAAATGGCTCTGAAAATCATTTTGGGTTAATCAACCTTCAGGGACAACTGAAATATGCTTTGTGGGAAATGGCAGATGCCGGGACATTTGAAAACCTGACGAGAGATGGTAAACCGTTGGCTAAAACCCTTGATGGTGATTACGATGCTCTCATGCTTGAAATTGAAGCCCCGCCTTTAAAAAGTGAAGTCCAACAAGTGATTAACCAATAAACCTGGCATCATGAATCACAGAAATCTGATATCAATGGTACTAATACCAATAATGCTTATGATGGGAGCCTGTAACAAACCCAATGAATTGCAGGTGGAAGTTTTTGAAACTTCTGCAAGTGGTAACAAACTTACAAAACTGACTACATGGCCATCTGCTGATATCAAAGTAACACTTGAGATTTTGCCTGATGAACAGTTTCAAACCATCACTGGTTTTGGGGGCTCTTTTACCGAGGCAACTGCCAGTTTACTGAATCGTTTAGGGAAGGATAACCGTGAAAAAATCATCGAAGCTTATTTTGGAGAAACAGGGGCAAAGTATTCGCTCACCCGCACACATATGAATTCCAGTGATTTCTCCCTGGGCAACTACTCTTTTGCTCCTGTAGAAGGTGACCTCAACCTGGAACATTTCACCATTGATGAAGACCGTGACGATATCATACCATTGATAAAAGAAGCTATGGCTATCTCAAAGGACGGTTTCAAAATCATTGCTTCTCCTTGGACAGCCCCGCCCTGGATGAAAGACAACAAAGACTGGCGCGGAGGAAAGCTATTGCCTGACTATTACGATACCTGGGCGCTCTTCTTCTCAAAATACCTCGCCGCTTATGAAGCTGAGGGTATCAAAATATGGGGTTTTACTGTTGAAAACGAACCACTTGGAAACGACAGCAACTGGGAAAGCATGCACTTTAGCCCGGAGGAGATGAACCACTTTGTGAAACACCACCTCGGCCCGCTCTTAATCAAAAATGGGCATGAGGTTAAAATACTGGGCTTCGATCAAAACCGTGGCGAAGAACTTCAAAAATGGGTAGATGTTATGTTTGGTGATAAAGAAGCAGCTGAATATTACGACGGCACAGCCATACACTGGTATGCCAGTACCTATGATTACTTCCCTGAATCACTGCAGTATGCAAGGAATAAAGCACCCGGAAAACACTTGATCAACACCGAAGCTTGTATCGATGCACAGGTACCCCGCTGGCAGGACGATGCATGGTATTGGTCGGAAGAGGCAAAGGACTGGGGCTGGGATTGGGCTCCCGATTCCCAAAAATACTTGCATCCCAAGTATGTTCCTGTATTCAGATATGCCCGTGATATCATTGGTTGCCTGAATAATTGGGTCGATGGTTGGATCGACTGGAATATGGTGCTTGACCGGCAAGGCGGCCCTAACTGGGCCCGAAACTGGTGCATTGCACCCGTCATAGCTGATCCTGACAAAGATGAAGTATATTTTACGCCTTTGTATTACACCCTGTCGCATTTCAGCAGGTTTATCAGGCCCGGCGCAGTAAGGATCGGCTTTTCGTTTTCGCACGAAACCCTAATGGCGACAGCAGTGAAAAACCCTGATGGAAGCCTCGCTGTTGTCGTTTTTAATCCTGAAGAACGAGCACTTGGTATTCAGCTTTTATTAAATGGCTCTACCCAGGACCTGGTTATCAGTGGTAAAGCTATTCAGACAATCACCATACCGGCAAAGAAACAAAATGAATTTTAATAACATGTTACATCAAAATCAAAAGTAATGACAACAGTTACGACAGCTTCGAGAGACAGAGTTCCAATGTTGCAGAAAGCAGCTTTTGGAGCAGGCCATTTGGTCAACAATTTATTGCCTGGTTCGCTTGGCGTTTTTTCATTTTTTCTGCTCACAGCCTTTGGTATGGATCCTTTTCTGGCTGGTTTGCTGGGAGGTTTGCCCCGCTTCTTCGATGCTTTAACCGACCCTATCATGGGTTATATCTCAGATAACACCAACTCAAGATTTGGACGAAGAAAGCCATATATCTTCATTGGGGCTATACTTAGTGGTGTTTTGTTTGCTGTGCTTTGGCAACTCAACCCTGAAAATACGCAGATGTACAACTTTTGGTACTTTTTGATTTTTTCGATGGTTTACCTCATCGGCAACACCATGTTTTCAACTCCATTGATCGGACTGGGTTATGAAATGACCTTCGATTATAAAGAGCGCACACGTCTGATGGGATTTTCGCAGACTATAGGCCAGATCGCATGGATGATCGTGCCATGGTTCTGGGTGATCATTGCCAACCCCAACATTTTTGAAACGCAGGCTATTGGAGTACGCCAGCTTTCGATCATCGTTGGTATTATCTGTATGATACTGGGTATCATGCCTGCTTTGATGTGCAAAGAAATCGATCAGACCAACCTCACCAATCGTGATGAACTCACCATTAAAAACATTGCAAAAAACTTTAAGAGTCTGTTGCATAACATGGTGCTCATCTTCAAAAATATGACGTTTGTTAGGCTTTGTGCAGCAACCTTCCTGGTATTTAACGGATTTCAGATGGTAGCTTCGTTCAGCTATTTCATCATAGTTTTTTATATGTTTCAAGGTGATTATGCCGCCGCCGGTACCTGGCCAGCATGGTTTTCAACAATAAGTGCATTGTCGACAGCCTTTGTGATCATTCCTGTGGTAACCTGGATGTCGAACAAACTGGGTAAGCGCAAAGCATTCATAATTTCCACTGCTTTATCTATGATAGGCTATGGCTTAAAGTGGTGGGGATTTAATCCCGACAACCCATGGATGTTGTTTATGCCGGTTCCATTAATGGTTTTTGGTATAGGTGGTTTGTTTACACTCATGATGAGCATGACAGCCGATGTGTGTGACTTAGACGAACTTAATAACGGGATGCCCAGAAAAGAAGCAACCTTTGGTGCTATCTACTGGTGGATGGTAAAGCTTGGACAAGGTCTGGCTCTGGTACTGGGTGGTCTTGTACTCAAAATGGTTGGTTTCGATCAAAATTCTGCGCTTCAATCGGCCGAAACAATCGTGCGTCTAAGGCTGGCCGATATTCTCATACCTGCATTTACCGCCGGACTCGCCATACTTGTCATGTGGAAATACGACCTTACCGAGGCCAAAGCTAAAGCAATTAAGGATGAGCTGGTACTAAGAAGGGGTGAACTAAAATAGGGTCTATTCCTTTGTGATTCAATTATTAACAATACTATAGAAATTAAAATTATGTCGTTCAGAATTGAGAATTATCTTAGTTTTAAGCATGCCGGAAGCGTGCTCAAAGAACAGTTTCTGGAAGGAAAGTCAGAAAAAGACATCGAAAGTCTTTTTTTGGAGATCCTGTATGGTGGCATTCACGGCATCTGCTTCAGCCTTTATGAAGAAGGACAGAAACCCGGCGATATCATTCCCGAAGCTCAGATCAGACGCAGGATGAACATCCTGAAAAAATATACCGGATGGGTAAGGTCGTTTTCATGTATCGAGGGAAACGAACTGATTCCTAAAATTGCAAAGGAGATGGGCTTGAAAACCCTTGTGGGGGCTTGGATTGGCAAGGAAGAAGATAAAAACAAGGAAGAGATTGAGGGTCTCATCCAACTTGCCAAAGAAGGCTATGTGGATATAGCTGCTGTGGGAAACGAAGTGCTCTACCGCAAAGATCTTACTGAATCACAGCTGATTGAACAGATCAGAATGGTGAAAGCCGCTATTCCCGACATTCCTGTTGGCTATGTGGATGCCTACTATGAATTTGCAAAACGTCCCGCTATCACCGAGGTCTGTGATGTGATCCTTTCCAATTGTTACCCTTTCTGGGAAGGAACAAAATTTGATTATTCATTGGTTCACATGCAAATGATGTATCAGCAGGCAGCGTCGGTTGCTTCGGGTAAGCGCGTGATTATCACCGAAACCGGTTGGCCAAGCAAGGGAGAAAGTCTGGGAAAGGCTTCACCTTCTTACCTTAACGCCTTAAAATATTTTATCAACACCCAGTTATGGGCCTTGGATGAAGGCATCGAAGTGTTCTATTTTTCTTCTTTCGATGAAGCATGGAAAGTTGGAGCTGAAGGCGAGGTTGGAGCTTATTGGGGGTTGTGGGACAGTAAGGAGAAACTGAAATATGGCAATGGATATCTTTAAACAGTTGAACATTAGCACAGGACGGGCCATCTGCTATTCAGGCTTTCGCGAAGGTCAGAATCCCGGCGGAGTGTATCCCTCTTATGCTGAAATCAAAGAAGACCTTTTACTACTTAACGAACACTGGAAATACCTGCGGCTTTTTGATTGTGATCAGCATGCACAGACAGTTTTCGAAGTCATCCAAAATGAAAAGCTGGATTTTAAGGTTATGCTCGGTGCTTATATCACAGCCGAAATGAACAACTTTAACTGCCCATGGAACGGTGGGGTCTATTCGGAAGAAGAGCTTGAAAAAAATAAGACAGAAAACAGCATCAGGATTGAAAAACTGATCGAACTGGCCAATCTATTCCCCGACATCATTTTTGCTCTTTCTGTTGGTAATGAAGCATGTGTTGAATGGACAGACCATTATGTACCCGAAAACAAAGTAGTAGAGTATGTGAAGAAGGTCAAAATTCATGCGAAACAACCTGTTACGTTTTGTGAAAACTACCTTCCCTGGCTCTTTAAACTGGAGAAACTGGCTAAAGAAGTGGATTTCATCTCCATCCATACCTATCCCGTTTGGGAATACAAGCATATCTCCGAATCGCTCGATTACACCAAAGAGAACTACGAAGCTGTGGCAAAGAAATTTCCTGATAAACCTGTGGTAATTACCGAAGCCGGCTGGGCAACCAATTCCAATGGCAGAGGTATCAATCCGGAAAATGTAAACGAAGACTACCAGAAAACCTATTTCGATAATCTGATGGAGTGGTCCGGCAAAGAACATGTGCTGACATTTTTCTTCGAGGCATTCGACGAATACTGGAAGGGGTCGCCAGAACCATTCGAACCGGAAAAACACTGGGGACTCTACAAGATTGACCGAAGTCCAAAAATGGCTGTAAAAACTTACAAATCAAAATAAACTATTCTTATGGTCTTTTTAATACCAATCAGACCAACTCTTTAATCATTAACAAATTAATCTCAATCATCATGAAAAATGTTACGATCTTATTCATTACACTGCTTATCGCATCGGTAAGTTGGGCACAAAACGCCCCTGTCAACTTTGAGCCGGGCGGAAACGGTGCTGCCTGGACCTGGACAGTTTTCGAAAATGATGCCAATCCACCGGTCGAGATCATCGCCAATCCCGATCCTACCGGAATCAATAGTTCCGCCACAGTAGCCAAATTTACTGCGCTTCAGACGGGTCAACCATGGGCAGGATGCGAATCGGCGCATGGTGCTGATCTTGGTGGATTTGTACTTAATGCAACAAACTCCAGCATCAAAATAATGGTATGGAAATCTGTTATAAGCGATGTGGGAATCAAGTTTGCTTCACCTACAGGTTGGTCACAGGGCGAAAAAAAGGTTGCCAACACCCTTGTGAACCAATGGGAAGAACTTACATTCAATTTTTCGGATTTTTTGAATCCTCCGGCAAGTGAAGGCCAGTTGGATCAGCTTATCATATTCCCTGATTTTAACCTTGGAGGTCGCACCCAGAACAATGTAGTTTATTTTGATAATGTGACCTTTAACTCAACCACCGGCCCGGGTAACGAACCTACTGTGGCTGCACCAGCTCCTCCGGTTCGCAATCCTGAAGATGTGATGTCGGTATATAGTCATGCTTACCCACAAATCCAGGGCACTGAATTCAATCCTAACTGGGGACAGACAACAGCTGTCACCTTCGTGACCATCGAAGGCAACGAAGCAATGAAATATGCCAACTTCAACTATCAGGGAACACAGTTTGCAAGTCCGCTCAATGTTACCGGCATGGAAACACTACACCTCGATATGTGGACTGCAAACGCAACCAGCGTCAATGTTTTCTGCATAAGCACCGGACCTGTTGAAACAGCATACGCATTGCCAATCACAGCCGGAGAGTGGGTGAGCTACAATATTCCGCTCACATCCTTTGCCGGAGTTAATCTGGCCGATATCATCCAGCTCAAATTCGCTGGTGGCAATGGATCATCCACAATTTATCTTGATAATATCTATTTCTATGCAGGCGATCCGCTCAGCAATGCTGAAATTACAGCTAAAGAGAAGGTGGCTATCTATCCAAATCCTGTTGTTTCAGGCAATCCTGTAAACTTCAGTAAAGATATCGACAGTGTTGAGGTTTACGATGTGAATGGAAAACTGGTAGTGCGTTCAACAAAGACCACACTGAACACCGAAAATATGAGACAAGGTGTTTATACACTCAGAATCCTGACAGTTGATGGTAACATACAACTTCAAAAACTCATGATTCAATAATAAAACTGATTTAAATGAGTCGTTCTAACAAGGGCGACTCATTTTTATTAATTTCGTAGGGCTATAACGTAGTTTAGAAAACCCATTGACCAGAAAAAGTTTTTTCCTTTTCATCCTCATCCTTTTCAGTCAAAATGTGATTGCAAAACATTTTTCTGAGAAAGGTGTTCCCTTATTGAGGAATTTTGTGCCGGCACAGTATGGTAACAAAGGCAAAGTCTGGGACATCCATTCGCTCAGCAATGGAATTGTGCTGATGGCTGCCGACCGGGGATTGCTGATGTTTGACGGTAAAAACTGGACCAGCTACCGCGGTAGTATTGGCTTTACACGCTCATTGCATGCTGTTGGAGATTCCCTCATTTTTACCGGTTCCGATATGGATTTCGGGGTTTGGAAGACCGGTCCGGATCATGAACTGGTTTACACATCTCTCTACCCTTTCAAGGAAGAGGTGCAGGATGTAAACGAGGAGTTTTGGGGAACCTACTATCTTGACGAAAAAGCTGTCTTTATTTCATCGAAGAACCTCTACATCTACAAAAACAGCCAGCTTACACGCCTGAGTGCTCCAAACAGGTTCAGCAGCAGCTTCACTGCCGGCAGCAAGCTTTATGTTACGGATGAGCGTAAAGGACTGTATGTGTTTGAAGGACTTGACCTGAAGTTGATTTTTGCTTACCCTGAAGGAGTGAATTTTGATATAAAAGGGATTTATACCTTGAATGACACCCTTATGGTGATTTCGAAGGAGGCTGGCATTTTCAGAATCGAAGGAGGAAAGCCTGTTCAAATGAAAAACAGCTTGTCAGAACTACTGAAACAGTCCAAAGTATTTAGTTATACAACGTTGGGCGATGAATATCTGGCCTTTGGCACAGTAATCAAAGGCTTGTATATCACTGATAAAAATGGCCATATCGTTCATCATATCAACAAGTACAAGGGATTGTTGAGTAATACTATTCTGACACTTCATTATTCAGAAGGGGGCAAGTTGTGGATAGGTCTGGATTTTGGTATTGCTGTGATGGATATGCAGCACAAGATCAATTATGTGTACGATTTCAGAGGCGATTTTGGAACTGGCTATGCTGCCTTGCTGAAGGATGATGTTTTTTACCTTGGAACCAATCAGGGATTGTACAAGGCTGATTGGAAGCATTTGAATAATAACACAGAATACTACAGTTTTTCACTGATACCAGGCACTGCAGGACAGGTTTGGATGATTGAAAATATTCAGAACCAGATTTTTATGGGCCACGACCGGGGTTTGTTTGTGCTCAAAGATGATCAGCTCAAACAGCTCAGTGCAGAACACGGATTTTGGAATGCCTGTTCCTTTGGTGATTATCTGCTGTTTGGCAACTATAATGGAATTTCCATTTTCCGTAACGATGGATCAGAATGGGTATTTGATAAAAAGATGGAACTCATCGCCGGTTCGTGTAACCAACTTATCCTTCAGCCTGATAGTGTGCTATGGGTGAATATTCCTAATTTTGGTGTGATTCGTGCCAAACTGGATGCAAATCTCTTCCCTGCCGGACGCATCATCTTTCCCGAACTATTGTTCGAAGGTAGTGAAGCTGACCTTAGCAGCGACAGCGAAGGGATCCACTTGATAACCGATCAGTTCCATTATACGTATAACGAGTCGCAACAGGTTTTTGAAAAACAAGATAGACCTGTGGTAAAGCCTTCGGCTGCTGGCCTTTTGCCTGGAATTTACCGTCCAAAACCATTACATGAGGATTATGCCTTTTTCCCAATCCACAATGGCTTTGCCCTTCAAGCCAACAGTTTGCAAACACATGCTGAAATGACAGGCATTCAGCTTGTTTTTAAAGAAATTGAAGCCCTCAACAACGACGAAAGCAGCCATTTTCAGAAAGATGTAAGCATACCCTACCGCCTGAATAACCTGCGTATTGAGTGCATTGTACCCAATCAGGAGCATGTTTTGTATCAATATCGCCTCAACGAAGGATTGGCCTGGAGCAGGTGGACAACTGACAATATTTTTGAATTTCTGAATCTAAAACATGGGCGTTATAAGCTTCAGGTTCAGGCTTCGGTCGAAGGGGTACTTATACCTTCACAAACCATCTCATTTCGGATAGCGGCACCCTGGTACTACAGCTGGTATGCAATGGTGGCTTATTTCGTGATGTTTGTGCTTTTGATTTATCTGCTGCGATACTGGCAGTCGCTCACGCTTCGAAAACAGAAAAAGCACATGCTCATAAAAAAGCAACAGGCATTACGTGAGCAGGCAACAAAACACCGGCAGGAAATCATTCGCCTGGAGCAGGAACGCCTTCAATCCGAAAACGAAGAACTTAAGAGGCAGCTCAAAAGCAAGACAATCGATCTTGCCGGAAAAGCAAAGGAAAATGAAGATAAAAACCGTCTGTTGCTGACGCTAAAGGAAAAATGTACAAAGGCCCAAAACAGTCAGGGATCAGCAGCCCAAAATTGGGGCGAAATGCACCGTCTGATCGACACCCACCTCAAGGTGGATGACAATATGTTCGACATACAGATGAATGAACTTCATCAGGAACTATTCAAAAAACTAAAGCAGCGCTTTCCCGACTTATCGGGCAACGACCTGAGGCTGTGTGCCTACCTTAAAATTGGTCTCAACTCTAAAGAGATCGCTGACATGCTTAATATTCAACCCTCGAGCTCCTATATCAGCCGTTCACGCCTGCGTAAGAAGCTGAAACTGAATCCCGAGGAAAATTTGTATGACTTTTTGAATAAAATTTAAAGCATTTCAAGGATTGAAGAATGGTTTAGCGGTTAAGAGGGTTGATTCGAAAGCTTTCGAATTGAATCACTGAATCTTGAATAATTGATTCGAGAACTCCTAAGCACCTGTTAACCAACTTTTAAATGAAGTAGTTTTCTCCCGGCTAATGATTATGTCTTCAGGTGTTTTTATGCTCAGTTTCACGAGCAGCCGGTTATTGAAATAGATTTCAGCATTTAAAATGAACCTCTTTTGAATTATGAATTGCCTGTTGGCGCGAAAAAACAGCTGTTGTGGCAAACGTTTTTCTATTTCGTCCATTGTTTCCTCCAAAACATACTGTGTATTTTCAACAACAGCATAAACAATCAGATTCTGGATGTAAAAAAAGGCCACATTCCCACAGGCTATCGGTATCAACCGATCATTTTGGAAACATATAAAACTTGGATTTTTAACAGCTGTTTGTTGAAATTCATTAATAACCTGAGTTCGATATAAGCAAATTGCTAAAAAAGAGCAAGTTGACCATTG
>CAYXCZ010000045.1:0-31341 GCA_964463695.1 uncultured Lentimicrobiaceae bacterium
TTTCAAACCAAACAGAAAAGTCTCCGCCTCATGGACTTACATGACAGGACACCCGGTAACATTGCCATATCATACCTCCGTTGCCCACAAACCTTATGATTCTGAGGGATATACTTCACCAACATCTTTTATAAACATTGACTATTATGGAGAACGGAATAATTATCGTACCGATAACTACCACCGCCTTGATTTAGCCCTTCAGCTTACTAAGCCCCTAAAGCATGGTGAAAGAACCTGGGAAATTGGTGTTTATAATGCCTACAATCATCACAACCCATTTATGTATTATGTGGATAATTTATATGGAACCGATAAAAGGATATTGAAGAAAACGACTTTATTTCCTTTTATACCCTCGATAACCTATGTTCGCAAATTTTAATTCAATGAAAAAAGTCAGCTTTAATATTGCCACGATCTGTTTTCTGTGCTTTTATCTTTTAGTAGCATGTACCAAGTTTGAGGAAGAAATTGACATTGCAGATATTCCAGGTCCTTATGTAGTTAGCTCCTATCTCTATCCGGGAATGGATACAGTAAAAGTGTATGTGCATCAGGCTTATTCGCTGAATGCCCAGATACAAACCGGATTAATCATACCCGTTGAAAATGCTGAGGTTCTTATAGCCAATGCCCAAAGTGGTAAACTTAGGTTGATGTATAACCCCAATGACAGTACTTATGCTATTGATGGTAACGCTTTGCGCATAACTGCCGGTCAACAATACACACTGTCTGTCGCTATTGCTGATCATCCATTGATTGAATCTGCTGTTGTTGTTCCTTTTCCTAATGAGAATTTTGGAATTATTAAAACAGATTCAAATACCAGCCAATACGTCAAAGACTATTATTTTAAAGCCTTTATCAACGATTCGGCTGGCATTCAAAACAACTACCAATTGTTTGGTACAGCAGAAATAGAGACCGTTTGCCAAACGGATACGGCTGTGGAAATAACAACCGAAATGAGTATGATTTTCGATTACAGCCCTTTAATATCCGACCAAACCCGCGATGGTCAAACATTCCATCAGAATGCCGACCTGAGCGTGTTTGATCAGATTTACCCTTATCAATGCAATTCAACTCCTTTGAGCATTAACCTTAAACTTATTCATTTAGAGGGTTTTACATACACCTATTTAAAAGCACTGGAAGATTTCGATATTGCCTTGGGCGATCCTTTTGCACAATATGTTATTGTCCCAACCAATCTGACAAACGCACAAGGTGTTTTTGGGGCTTATGCAACTGTCGAAAAGAGCATTCTTTGGTCAGAGCTTAGCCATATGAATTCTGATTGATAAGTGAATCAAGTTAATTATAACATTTATATTATCTACCGGATGCAAAAAGTCAGAAAAACAGATTATTAACAACAAAAAAATCATCCTTATGAAAAAACAAATTTTAGTAAGTCTGGCAGCGGTTCTATTCGCAGTCTTCAGTGTTCGCGCACAAGAAACGAACGAAGAAGTGGTTGGCAGGTTGGAAAACGAACAGATCGTCCTCACAAAGGTGGTCGTTCTGGTAGATTATTTCAGAAATGAGTTGGAAAACGATGGAAAGTTGAGCGAGCTCACCGCCACCCTCCTTCCCGATCAGAAGCATGTGTATATCGGCACCACGGTGAAAGGAAATTCGGAGAAAATTTCCAGTGTTGGCATCATCGCCCTGCTTCACGAGGGCAAAGTATATGTATTGACCGGAAAAAGCACTTTGGCCAAAACAATGGATGTGAATGGTCTGGGTAGCCCGACTATCAGCTGCAAAGGCGAATCATGCACCGCCTGTGCAGTCAGTTTCACCGACACCTACCCCTTTGTGAAATGCGACTGCACCACACCCGATTGCCCGGATTGCCTTTGCAATATGACCATGATGGTGACGATGGATGTGGAGGTTTTTGAATAGACGCAAATTTAGCTTTGATTTCGAAAACGAAATTTTTGAATACAACCCAGAGATAAAGATTCTCTTTCGAAGGTAACTCACTTTTGGTTAGTAATAAAGATGAAGCGTTTTTTCGTGAGCATATGTAAAACATAACATAAACAAACAAGTACTAAAATGACGGCGTTTAACAACAAAATGGATAAACTGGAGAGAATGATTGATTATATCCGTAGAGAAAATACAGGAAATGCAAATGAATTTGCAAATAAAATAGCTGTGTCGAGGAGTACGCTTTTTAGATATATTGACGACTTAAAGACAATGGGATACGATATTGGATTTTGCTTCTCAAGGAGAACATTTTATTTTATTGGAAACAGTGAAGTGCGAAATCGGTTTAAGTCAATAACATAGGGTTTCATACTCCTCAAGGCATTTGATTAATGAAGCCATCTGTATTATTTTCTTTCGCTTTATCTGAAGTTGCACTGATTTTTATTTGAAACCAATTTATGTCTCAAGACAATGTGAATTATAAAACAAATATAGCTGCAAAAAGAAAAGGGAGTAACTTAAAACTCCCTTTTCCAGATTATTATGAAATTTTAAAATCTTAAAATAACTCACTCGAATATATATTGACAAATCACTTTTTGATCATTTGTGATAAGGAGTTAAAAATGTCATTGAGTAGTTAGGATCATCTTTTTAGTATCAATCAGTTTTCCGTTAAATACGAGAGAATAGGAGTAGAGGCCGGCTTTCAGATCGTCTGACTTAACAACTATAAAGGAGTTGCCTGATTGAGTCAGATCAATTTTTTTAACTTCATTGCCTTGTGTATCATGTATCACGATATAAGCTGAAATCAAATCAGATGGAATAAAGTATTCAATGGTCGTTTCGTCATTAAACGGATTTGGCTTGCAATTAAGTAATGATGCTTTTGAGACATTAACATCGATTGTTTCTATGGATGAGGATTTATTTCTGCTTTTAGGTTGCATGTACATTGCTCTGATGGAATTGATATCCTCTCTAAGTGCCAAAACCTCAGTCTGAAGGTTTTCATTCTGCAATTGAAGTAAGTCTAAATTGTTTTTTTGTTGCTTCATACCTTCCACTAAGACCGGAATCAACTCAACATAGTTAATTGCTAAAAAACCATGTTCGTCTTCAGAAATGAGTGAAGGGAACAATTCTTTAACATCTTGAGCAATAAAGCCAAAGTGTTCCTGTGAATAAAAATCACTTTCGGATTCAAATGAACTTGAATCAATAGCTTTAAACTGATACTTTTTTGCCTCCAGGCTATACAGGTTTTGAACGATATCTATCGATTGAATGTTCTTTTTAAACCGTCTATCAGATAAGTTCATAAATCCAGTTGACCAGGCTTCACCATTTCCTGTTACATAAAACCTGGATTGGTTATTTTTTTGAACGATGTAGCACTTGGAATAGTCGTGAGAGGGATAAGTCATAAAGGTATTATCCCATGGACCAGCATTGTTAGTCCATAAACGAGCCTCACCATTTGTCTGAATCTTGAATTGGGCAGATAGCGAAACCGAAAATGCTATAAAAAGCCACATTACTAAAGTTAGTTTTTTCATCATTTATTCGTTATTGGGTTTAATAATAAAACTTCCTTCAACAGGATACTCTTCATCGATGTTCGCAGCAGTTGAAACAAAATGGTAAATGGAATTGAATTTGCCCGTTATCACATATTCTCCTCCAAGTTTTTCCCATCGTCCTTCAATATCGATGTATTTGTCTGTGTGTCCGACTAAACCTTCTCCACTTGTATTACTATAGGAGAACCAGGTAAGAATTAAACCATGTATTGTTTTGCCATTAAGCTCTAAAATAGACTCATACGCTGGATCTCCGCGCTCATTATGTTTGAATACAAGCTCATTCGCTGATGAGCTTGTAATTCTCATATAGAGAATTCGGTCACGATTTATATATTCCCCATTTTTGGAATATGATCCTGAAAATGTTCCAACATACGACCCTTCCGGAGGAGATTGTTTTTTGCAGGCTATCAATAAGATCAGCATTAAAAAAAGAATTGAAGTGGTTTTCATTACAAATTAAGAATTAATAACATGCGCGTACATCCATATTTAAACCTGTCCCCAAAGGTACTTCAAAAGCTCCAAAAATCGTAATGTCTTCTTTGGCTTTCAAAACCGTTTTGGATGTTAAAATGTTTGAACATCCACTACCCCCGATTCGGATGTGCTTTTTTACTTTGTTGTCGTGATTCTGAAAATTGTACGAACAATAATCCATTGGTGCATTGCAATCTTTTTTGAGTTTGTACCATCTTATCCAGTCGATTTCCATTTTAGAAGGGAAAGTACCTGTAGTTGGTTGATGATTTGTAAGTCCAACATTCAATATAAGTTGCATGGGTTCAAAATTTCCTTTATTAGTTTCACTTCTAATAAGTTCGCCATCAAGGTAAAACTTGATTGAATTCGGCGTCCATTCAAGGGTATAAATGTGCCATTGAGTATAGTCGCCTATCATATTTGGATTGTAGTTCGTAACAACAAAACCATATGGAACGGAATTCCAATGAATATTATTGGACATCCAGAAATGGTCATGAAATAGAGTGTCAAAATTTTCATTAGGATCGTATCCGGGTATCATCTCAAAAATGTCAATTTCACTATAATACCAATCAGGAAGCCCTGGTTTATGAATCATCCAAAACGCTGAGTTCAGGCCCATTCCATAACTGACTTTTATCCGGGCTTCAACCAATCCGTACAACAAATTTGTATTTTTTGTTTGAACCCATCCTGAGGTGTACGTATAAGGAGGGTGGCTTGGAATTGTGTCTTGATAGGAACAATGTTCATGATGCCAGTAAGATGGTGGACAAGAGTAGGTTTGCTGATAAGATTGCAAAATAAGACTGCCTCCTTGAACCCTCACATTGTTTTGATTATTTAAGTAAACGAGTTTTTGTCGTTGTTCTCCTGGTTTTGCAAGACTTGCCCAATGATCCCAATTGTCTTTTGCTTCCCATGCACTCGGGTTGAAAATGTGAAAATCATCCTGCCAATCAATCTGCCAATGGGGATCTTGCTCAGCTACTGTTTGAGCACATAAAACTGTGCCAATCATTACAAAAATGGGGAGGATGAAGTATTCAATACACTGTCTTTTCATAAACAATTGAATATTTGTTTTGAGTAAAAAACCAAGCGACAAAACTGAATCACTGTTCAAGCCCTATCGTTAAGGCAAAAATAGTATGGCAACAGTCTCAAAAACTGGCACACTAGTTCCAATTTTATTATTTTTTTACCTTTATGCAGGATTCGATTCATGGTATAACAAGCCCCTATGGTGGAGATTAACTTTCACCATATTAAACCCGTACAAACCTTAGGTGAGTTGGCGATAGTTATCAGCCGTTCCATGCCCAGTATCTTCCCGGTTGTGGTCTATCCAGGAATTTTCAAGAAACCCATCCTTTTAGAAGACTTCAGCAACTTTAAGTACAATACATTACTTTATAATCCATTGTTAGATAATATCATGGTTTATCCTTCTTTTATCATTCAGCCCGACGACCCGATGGAAACGGTAGCTGCCATGTTTCAGGATTCGGGCAAATACAACATCGTGGTGCTGAAGGACGGCAAATACCTTGGCTACATTTCACGTGCCAACGTGTTCATCACCTACCGAAACAAACTGAGTGAGATTTCGCAGGATTGATTTTGGTGTGATAGTGATTAGTCTTGTGCTTTCGCAGATTTTCTAACGCCTCCCTGCCCCTTTTCAAGCGAAATCGTTTCAAATAAATCACTGTTTTTTTCAATTCCTCCGTTTTGTCCATAATAGTTAACAAATCCACAAAGGTGACAAATAGAGTACATCAGGATAACTGTACTTCTGACCCAAATATCAAAAATTCAACGTTAAACTTTACTCAAAACGGCCAAAAGCTATCTAGACTTCAAACACCGATAACCTACCTTAATTGAAGCTGAATCCACAATACTATCCCGGGCTGGGTGTGTGAGCCCGCGCGATTAGCGGGCCGGCGGCTGATAAAATGAAAAAACTACTGGAAATCTTGCAAGGCAGCGCCGCCCTCAAAGCGGTGCTGTTTGTAAAGTACAATGCTTCAAAAGACCAAAACAAAGAAAAATTGTTCTGCCAAACCCAATCGAAGGAAACAGCTAATGCATTGTGCTTTACAGGACCTTGCATAGATTTCTGTCGGTTTTTCATTGTGGGCAGGTAGCGTTAATCGCGCTTGATCTTTGGTCCTTTCCATCAAGGGAAAGGACGAAAATAAAGATTATTCTTACGCTTTGATGGTCAAGCCCTACAGGCTACTGCGTTGATGATCACTTCTCTCGGCGATGCATGAAAAGTACCACAATGGGATATGCAATAAGCTGCCAATGACCCTCCGCCAGCCAACAGCCAATGGTAATTGCAAGTTACGCAGAACATAGTAATTCACCCCTTTCATGATGCCGAAGGCAGCAAGAAAGAATCTGTGTGAATCCATCTGAGCAGTTTTCTAAATACCTTTTATCCGTGTTCATCCGTGGACAAAATCACCTATGATAAGCCTGGATACATCACTGTCTTTGCATGAATAACGCATTTAAAACAGATAATTAATTGATTAATATCCAGTCTGGAGACCGCTATATTGCGACTGCGTAATTGCAAATTACGCTGAACGGGGATCAAAATTTAATTGATTTGCAGTACTCCTTCTGGCCATTATTTGCTTGTTGAGGCAGATTCAACAGCATCATTCATGTTATTGTAAAATTTATGAGAATAGACTATTTCTCATGTAATTTGGAATAGTTCTAAATTTTAAGCTGTTTGCTTCTCTTTATGATTTTTCTGCTATTTTGCAAGACATATATGAAACTATGAAAAGCCAGATAGCACTAAAATTCTTTCTAAATAACTATCTTCTAAGGATTTATCTGCGACCACCCGAAATGTAAAAATGTCTCTGACAAAATTTACTTTGATTTTATCTGAAACTCAAGAAAATCCTGTTTTCACAAAATTATTAAGTATTTAAAGTTTTAACATTTTGCTCACATTTAACAATAAATGAAAGCGTTATCCAAACATTTTATTAGTGGAAAAAGCACCGGCGATTTGTTAGAAGAAGCTTTTGCAATAGTATTAGTCACACTTAATATATTTTACAAAAATTCTGGAATTAACCATTTCACACCAGTTTGTATCTACTTAAATGAAACACTTCAAACATTAAAAATATAGTTCAATGAAAAAAATCTTAATTAACGTATTAATGGCGCTTGTTGTTTCACTCACTGTGAATGCTCAAACCATTAATAACTGGAGAGGTCCAAACAGAGATGGGATCTTTCAGGAGACAAACCTTTTAAAAGTCTGGCCAGAGAATGGCCCTCAGATTCTTTGGACATTTGAGGAACTGGGAAAAGGCTTTACTTCACCAACACGTGTTGATGGAAAAATATATGTAACTGGTCTCGAAGGAGATATGGGTTTTATTTATATTTTTTCGGAACATGGTAAACTTGAAAAAAAGATTCCTTACGGAGAAGAAATTTCTGAAAGCTCGGGATACCCCGGAACCCGTTCAACACCAACTATTGCAGATAATCTTATCTATATTGCCACAGGTCATGGAAAACTAGTTTGCCTTGACCTTAACACCGGAAAGGAAAAGTGGTCAAAAAATCTGTTCAATGATTTTGACGGAACGAACATTAGGTGGAGTTTAACGGAGAATCTTATTGTTGATGGAGATGCTATATATGTTGCACCCGGCGGTAAAAAAAACAATGTTATTGCGCTAAACAGACACAATGGCAATCTTATTTGGTCCAGTGAGGGCAAAAATGAAACATCAGCTTATTGCTCACCACTTCTTATTAATCATAACGGCCGCAAGATATATGTTACGATGATGGAAAAAAATATTCTTGGACTTGATGCCGGTAGTGGAGCCTTACTTTGGTCGTACCCCCACGAAAACCAATATAATATTTATCCCAATACACCTATCTATTTTGATAATAGCATCTATTTTTTTAGTGGTTACGGCAAAGGTGGAATCAAGGTTAATTTGAATGCTGATGGCAGTAAAATAACTCTGGCCTGGACAAACGAAACCTTAGATCCACAGATGGGTGGTGCAGTGCTTCTTAACGGCTATGTCTATGCATCAGGACATAAAAACAGAAAATGGTTCTGTTTGGATTGGGAAAGTGGAGAAATCAAGCATGAATCCAAAGAGTTGGATAAGGGTGCCGTCATTGCTGCTGACAATATGTTGTATGCATACACCGAAAGAGGAGAGCTGGCGTTGATTGAACCGCTTCCCGGCAGTTTTCGTGTGGTAAGTAAAACGATGATTACCTTGGGTTCGGAACAGCATTGGGCACATCCTGTTATTCATAACGGCATCCTTTACGTCAGGCATGGAAAAGCACTGATGGCATTTGATATCAGAAAGAAATAGTATAAAACCTTATGAAAATTTCTCTGGAATTGTTACTCAAAACTTTACCAATTGTAGTTAGCATCGTTGGTTTGCTATCAGTTGGGTATTGGTTTTGGAATGACCCTTCCAGAGATTTTATTCTTTCTGAACCTCACGCTGATGGATCGGGTGGCTTCATTAATTTGGAAGAAGATATCATAATAGGTGAGTTTTTTGAAATGTTTTCAACACCAGAAAGTTCGCTTCAGGAAACATGGCCTCGTTTCAGAGGAGCCAATTCTGATAATATTTCCAGATCTGATATTCAATTAATCGATGATTTTGACAATCAGTCTTCCCAAATCCTTTGGTCGGTAAAGCTTGGAGAAGGCCATGCCGGTCCTGCAATTTACAAAGGGCTTGTTTATATTCTGGATTATGACGAAAAAAGCAGAGCTGATATGTTAAGGTGTTTTTCCTTAACCTCTGGTGAGGAGATTTGGAGAAGGTGGTACGATGTTGAAGTAAAAAGAAATCACGGGATGTCGCGAACAGTGCCTGCCGTGACAGAAAAATATATTCTTACAATTGGTCCACGGGGACACGTAATGTGTGTGGAAAGAACAAATGGAAATTTTCTTTGGGGAATAGATATTCAAAAAGAATTCAAAAGTGAAATTCCGCTTTGGTACACCGGACAATGTCCAATCATTGAAAACGATATTGCAATAATAGCAACAGGCGGAACGTCGCTGATGATTGGTGTTGATTGTAAAAGTGGAGAAATAATATGGGAAACACCTAACCCGAATAACTTAAAAATGTCGCATGCTTCTGTTGTGCCTTTTGAGTTTGGTGGCCGCCGGATGTATGTGTACAGCGCTGTTGGCGGAGCTGCTGGTGTTGCGGCTGACGGACCTGATGCCGGCAGTATTTTATGGGAAACAAGTCTTTGGAGCAATCCGGTAGTTGCGGCATCGGCTGTATGTGTGCCTGATGGCAAGATTTTTCTGACTGCAGGTTATGGGGCCGGAAGCATGGTGCTGCAATTAACTGAAGAAAATGGCAGCTTCTCGGTCGAATTACTTAAAACCATCAAGCCGGGCGAAGGCTTATCAAGCGAGCAACAAACACCTGTTATGGCTGATGGTCATTTATTTGGGATTATGCCAAAAGATGCCCGGACATTCAGAAATCAAATGGTATGTGTCAATCAGAGTGATCCTTCAGAAATTGTGTGGTCGAGTGGTTCAGCAGCACGTTTTGGACTGGGGCCTTATATCCTTGCCGACAATAAATTCTTTCTGCTCAATGATGATGCAACGCTGTATATCATTCAAAAAAGCACAAAAGGGTTTATTGAACTCGATAAAGTAAAACTGTTTGACGGTTTTGATGCCTGGGCACCACTTGCAATTGCAGATGGTTATATGGTTTTGAGAGATTCAGAAACGATGATTTGTATTAACATTAAGAAGTAGACAGATGAACAACACGGTGATAAAATACATTTTGCTTCTGGTTCTTGCGATCATAGCTGCCATCGTGATTTTTGAATTTGTGTCAAACAATCCTGATAAGCGGCCTTCTAATCCTTTTGAATTTAATGTCGATAACTATAAAACTGTAGATGAGACGCTTATAAGTTACAAAGAAACACGTCAAATTGCTATAAAGGATGGAAATCCTGGAGCAATTGCTTTCAGTCACGGGCAACTATATTTGCTTGTTGATGATTATTTGCAGGTTATTCTGCCTGGTGGAGTGGAAGTTTTCAAAAGAAAACTCAGTGAAAAACCAAATTGTATTGCAGTCGATCGTGATGGTTTTATCTTCATAGGATTTGAAAACAGACTTCGTTCTTATTATCCTGATGGAAATGAGATGGCTCTTTCGGAAGTCGCTTCAGACAAATCACATTTCACTGCTTTAGATGTTTCAGATGACTTAATTTATGTGGCAGATGCCGGAGCGAAGCAGATAAGGGTTTATGATAAAAAGCTTCAGCAAAAGCACGTTTTCAATGGTGAATCAGGTGTTTCGGATGTGCACGGATTCATACTTCCAAGCGCTCACTTTGATCTTGCAGTGAATTCTGATAATGAACTTTGGGCTGTGAATCCCGGCTTGCATGCCATCCAAAACTATTCAGAAACTGGCAGATTACGCGGGTTTTGGAGTAAATCATCCTTTGAAAATGATGGGTTTAGCGGTTGTTGCAATCCTTATTACATTGCCTTTCTTTCAAACGGTAGCTTCGTGACGAGTGAGAAAGGCCTTGTACGTATAAAAATTCACAAAGAATCCGGAGAACTTAGCTCTGTGGTTGCTGCTCCAGAAAAATTCAGTGACGGAACGAAAGCTCCTGCATTGGCTGTTGATGAAAGTGATAATATCATCGCGCTTGACTTTGACAGGAAAATGATTCGCTTTTTTGAACCAAAATGATAACTGCTATTGATATTAGTTAGCTCAGTATTAAACAAATTATATCGGGAAAATGGACAGAAAAGAATTTTTAAGGCAATTGATACGGAACCTGCTACTAGTATTGATAGCGGTACTTTCGGGGCTGATGCTTATCAAAAGCAAGAATGCTGATTTAGATTCCTGTCCACCTCAATCAATGTGTCAGAGCTGTAAAGAAAGTACGAAATGCAGCCTTCCTCAAAAGAAGGTATCTCAGAATTCTTCATCGAAGCAGCCGTGATTTTTACGAAAAGACGATAACAATGAGTAAATTACAAAGCAGACGACAATTTATAAGTGGATGCGCACGCTATTCGCTTGGGCTTACCATTGCTGGAGTTATTGGGTTTTCTCTTACCAACGCGTCATCACAACAATGGCTTTGGCAGATTGACCCTTTCAAATGCACCAATTGCGGACGTTGTGCTACTCATTGTGTTTTGAATCCCTCTGCCGTAAAATGTGTCCACGCCTATGCGCTTTGCGGCTACTGTGACCTTTGCGGCGGATATCTGAAACCGGGACATATTGCCCGAAATACAGCAGCAGAAAACCAGCTTTGCCCTACAGCAGCCATTGAACGAAAGCTTATTGAAGAACCTTATTATGAATATCATATCAATGAAGAATTGTGCATCGGCTGCGCAAAATGTGTTGAAGGCTGTTCTTCCTTTGGAAACGGCTCTCTTCATTTGCAGATAAGACAGGATATTTGTGTAAACTGCAACGAATGTGCTATCGCCAGAGTTTGCCCTTCTGATGCCATCAAACGAATTCCTGCAGATGAACCCTATTTGATAAAAGGAGGTTTTGAACATGGTCAGACTTTATAAAAAGCATATTCCATTGAAAAACTACAACAACATATTTCTGGGTTTGGTTTTTTTGCTGATGACTGTGCCAACACAAATTGCTCATTCCCAGCAGCAACGCTTCCCGAAGCCGGAGTTTCAGACGGAATATCAGATTCCGGAAACTGAAAGACCAAATCCCCGTGCTCCTTTTATGGAATACCTCGATTTATTTTTGCTTCTGGCTGTGCTTTCTTTAACAACCTGGCTTGTGCTCAAAAAACGGTCGCGCAGATGGATACTTTGGGTATCTGTTTTTTCTTTGCTGTATTTTGGTTTCTATCGCAATGGTTGTATATGTTCTGTCGGGTCACTGCAAAACCTTACTTTGTCGCTTTTTAATGATGGTTATTCTATTTCTTTCACTGTGCTGGCCTTTTTCGTCGTTCCATTGCTGTTTGCCCTTGCTGTCGGAAGGGTGTTTTGCGCTTCAGCATGCCCTTTGGGTGTTATTCAGGATCTGGTGATTGTAAAACCGATTAAGCTTTCGCCCTGGCTACAAAAGTCTCTTGGTTTGTTTCCTTTCATTTATCTTGGTTTGGCGGTTTTGTACGCAGCTACCGGCACTGATTTCATCATTTGCAGGTTCGATCCTTTTGTTGGAATTTTCCGTATGGGTGCCGAATTTCACATGATTGTTCTTGGAATAAGTTTTCTTCTGATAGGAATGTTTGTTGCCCGGCCGTATTGTCGTTTCGTTTGTCCGTATGGCGCACTTCTTAAAATTTGCTCCCTGAACTCAAAATATCACCTTTCCATCACACCAAAAGATTGCATAAACTGTAAACTTTGTAAGGATTCATGCCCTTTTGATGCAATTGATTTCCCAACAGATGAAAAAGAAAATCGAGCAAGCAGAAAAGATTTTTGGAAGTTTGTGACCTATGCAGCTTTGATTCCGGTTCTGATGTTTGTTGGTGGCTGGGCTGTTTCAGGTTCATATAAACTCCTTTCCAGTGCCCATCCCGATGTTTATCTTGCCCATCTTCTTGTTTCTCAGCCTGAGTTAATGCAAAACACCGAAAATCTTGACATTGAGACCTTCATGTCTTCCGGAAAAACACTCGAGATTCTCGTAGAGGATGCAAAAGTTATTCAGGGAAAATTCCGCTTCGGTGGCTGGTTTCTGGGAGCTTTCATAGGTCTCGTGATTGCTTTGCATCTGTTGAATCAGGTCATTTTCAGAAAACGCACCATTTATGAAGCAAACAGGGGCGATTGTTTCAGTTGCGGACGTTGCATGGATTATTGCCCAGTGGGTATACCGGAGCATCCATTCTTCAAGGATAAACCTGAAATGGTTGTTAAATCTTGATTTTGAACAGCAGAATGAACGAAACAGAAAAAATAAAACGCGCCAGGCAAATCGCCATCATTGCAGGAGTTTTTACGGCTTTTGTAGGCGTGCTGCTTCTTTTGAATTATTTGCAGATCAAGAAAAGTGACCCTTTGAACAGTCTTGTTCTCGAAAAGCTTGTCGAACGTCTTTCATCTGAGCCAAATAACCAGCAATTCGTGGAGGAAATACGGCAAGTAGACCTGCTGATGCGCAAGGCATATTTTACCAGTTTGTGGCAAGTGAGAACCGGAGCGTACCTGATGCTTTTTGGAGCAATTGTGCTTGTGCTTTCTCTCAGAGTTTATTATAGCCTTCGTTTTATGATTGACCAGCCATCTGCTGATCAAATAAAAGAAAAGAAAAAACGCCAGCTGACTCAACGATGGATTGGTTTTTCAGGCGCTTTGGTAATCATTCTGGCAATAATGTCAGCTTTTTTTACAATGAATCATTTGAAGAATTATGAGCCGAAAAAAATGCTTGTTCATAGTAAATCCGATGATGAAAGTATCGAGAAGGTTGAAATTGTGAGTATCAGAACTACTGAAAAAGAAACAGATACAGCTATTATTACGGAATCAACGGATGTTGAATTGAAACAACCCGAAGTTGCTATAACACAACAGCCTGAGGTGGTTGTTTTTAATGAAGAAACCGTCAAGAAAAACCACAATGCTTTCAGGGGTTCCTGGGGTAATGCAGTGAGTTCAAGCACGAATTTGCCGACTTCATGGGATGGCGCTTCGGGGAAAAATATTTTGTGGAAAACCGAATTACCAATTCATGGATATAATTCACCGGTAATCTGGAACGAGAAACTGTTTTTGTCAAGTGCAAACACAAGCAAAAGGGTAGTTTATTGTTACGACAGAAACACTGGAAAATTACTTTGGGAAAGAGAAGTCAGCGATATTCAAGGCTCACCGGCAACGCAACCTAAAACGACCGAAGACACGGGTCTTGCTGCACCAACATTAACCGTTGACGGAGAAAAAGTGTTTGCGATTTTCGGCAATGGCGACATTATCGCGTTCGACTTGAACGGAAACCGGGTTTGGGCAATAAATCTGGGTGTCCCGGATAATCATTACGGTCACTCTTCTTCACTTTTAACCTGGGAGAAAAAACTTTTTATCCAATATGATACGCATAAAGGAAGTAAAGTGATGGCTTTGAGCACTGAAACAGGGAAAACGATTTGGGAAACAGTACGCACAAATGAGGTTTCATGGGCTTCTCCGATTCTTGCCAAAATCGATGGAAAATTTCAATTGATAATGCTGGCAAATCCGAACCTTTCCGGTTATGACATCACTACCGGAAAGCAGTTATGGTCTGTCGATTGCATGTCGGGTGAAGTTGGCCCTTCGCCGGTATACGGAGGTGGGCTTGTTTATGCAACAAACGAGTACGCACGTATGGTTGCGGTGAATCCAAAAACGGGCGAAAAGGTGTGGGAAGACAATTATTATCTCCCCGAGGTTTCCAGTCCTGCCTATCATAACGGATATATTTATATCGCAACCACCTTCGCCGTTGTGGCCTGTTTTGAAGCCACCACGGGAAAATTCCTGTGGGAGTTTGAGGCGAAAAACAGCTTCTATTCCTCGCCAATGATAGCCGAAGGTAAAGTTTGGGTTTTCGATACGGGTGGAAAAGCGTACATCCTCGAATCCGGTGGAGAGCCAAAGTTGATATCATCACCTGAGCTGGGTGAAAAAGTTTTTGCAACACCTGTTTTTGCCGATGGCAGAGTTTATATCCGTGGCGTCAAACATTTATTTTGTATTGGAGTGAATTAGGTTATGCAAAAAGAGATCGATCATATCATTCAACAGAAAGGCAGTGGCAAAGAAGCTGTCATCCCGATTTTGCAGGCTATTCAGCAACAATATAACTATCTTCCCGAAGAAGCATTGAAGTATGTTTGCGCAAACACCAGTATTACTGCGGCCGAAATTGTGGGAGTTGCAAGCTTCTATTCTCAGTTTCGTTTTGAGCCTGCCGGAAAACATATTGTCAAGGTTTGCACCGGTACAGCCTGCCATGTGAAAGGAGCTGGTCTTGTTTTTGACGCCCTGAAGCGTAATCTGAATATTCCTGACGGAAAAAATACCGATTCGGAAAGAAATTTTACATTGGAAAAAGTCAGTTGCCTTGGATGTTGTACGCTGGCACCAGCCGTCCAGATTGACACTGTCACTTATGGTCACGTTACCCCCTCAAGTACTAAAAGTATTCTTGATGATTTTAAAAACCGGATTAACGGAAAGAAAAATCACAAATCAAAATCTTCAAAATCAACAGTATTTCAGGGCGAGATAAGAATTGGACTGGGTTCATGTTGTGTCGCCAGTGGTAGCGACGAAATACGGCAGGCTGTTGAGGAAAATCTTACAAAAGATGATTTGAATGTAACAATCAAGCACGTAGGTTGTGTTGGAATGTGCCATCAGGTGCCGATTGTTGAGGTTATTCCAAAAGGAAAACCGGCACAATTGTATGCAAAAGTGAAACCTTCCGATATACAGTATATTGTAGAAAAACATTTCAGGCCTACTGGATTTATCGGCCGTCTGAAGAATAAATTTGAGCATTTAGTTGAGAATATTCAGCACGAAGAGCGAACAGAGGGTGTTGAGCGTTACAGCATCGATATCAGGGAAAAACATGTACAGGCATTTTTGGGTAAGCAGATTCCAATAGCAACCGAGCATCGTGGTGTAATTAATCCACTGGATCTTGAAGAGTATATTGCCAATGGTGGTTTCGAGGGATTGAAAAAGGCACTTCTGCTAAAACCCGAAGAAGTGATCGATGAAGTGAAAGCCAGTGGCATCAAGGGTCGCGGTGGTGGTGGTTTTCCGACAGGAAAAAAATGGGAGACTGTTGCCAACCAGAATTCAAGTCAAAAATACCTGATTTGCAATGGTGATGAAGGCGATCCGGGTGCTTTTATGGACAGGATGCTGCTCGAATCTTACCCTTACCGCACCATCGAAGGCATGCTGATTGCTGCCTGGGCAACAGGTGCTTCGAAGGGGTTGTTCTACATCCGTGCTGAATATCCGCTGGCAGTCATTCGAATCAAAGCAGCGCTGAAAATCTGTGGAGAAAAGGGTATGGTTGGAAATAACATCATGGGTTCAGGTTTCAGTTTTGAGATAACTGTAAAAGAAGGTGCAGGAGCTTTTGTATGTGGCGAAGAGACGGCAATGATTGCATCTGTTGAAGGCAAACGCGGGTTTCCTTCACTAAGACCACCTTATCCTGCTGTGAAAGGACTTTGGGGATATCCAACTTTGATCAACAATACAGAAACATTTGCCCAGATACCCTATATTTTAAGTAATGGATACAAGCGCTTTGCAGCCTTTGGGACTGAAAGCAGCAAAGGAACAAAAGTTTTTGCGCTTGCCGGAAAAATCAACCGCGGAGGTCTTATTGAAGTCCCGATAGGTATCAGCATCAGGCATATCGTCGAAGAAATTGGTGGTGGAGTACAGAATGGCAGAAAACTGAAAGCTGTGCAAATTGGCGGCCCGTCGGGTGGATGCATTCCGCATTTTCTGGCCGATATTCCGATCGACTTTGATTCGCTAAGGCAAGCAGGAGCTATGATGGGTTCGGGCGGTCTCGTTGTACTCGACGACACCGACTGCATGGTTGATATTGCACGTTATTTCCTGTCTTTTACCCAAAAAGAATCGTGTGGCAAATGCACTTTCTGCCGTGTTGGAACGAAACGGATGCTTGATATCATGAACAATATTTGTGAAGGTCAGGCAACTGAAAATGACCTTGATGAATTGGAAAAACTTGCGGAATGGACCAAAAAAGGTAGTCTTTGCGGGTTGGGTAAAACCGCTCCAAATCCAGTTTTGTCAACTTTACGTTATTTTCGTGAAGAATATATAGCGCATATTAATGGAAAATGTCCGGCAGGAAAATGTAAAACATTGATAACATATTCAGTTAATGATAATTGCATAGGATGTACGATCTGCGCTCAGGAATGCCCGGTGGGTGCAATACCATTTTTACCACATAAAAAGCATCAGATAGATATCACTCTTTGCACCAAATGCGATATTTGCAAACAGCTTTGTCCAGAAGATGCAATTATCATTAGCTGAACAACATAGAAATGATTAGCATAACCATAAATAACAAAAAAATTCAGGTAAATGAAGGTGTCAGCCTTCTGGAAGCTGCCTCTGTTGCAGGTTTCGAGATTCCTGTCATGTGCAACAACGGCGAACTGGAGCACTTCACTTCCTGCATGGTTTGTATCGTAAAAGATGTGCCAACAGGCGCTTACATTCCGGCATGTTCGGCAAAAGCAGTCGATAGGATGGACATCATTACTGAAGATGATGATCTTTCTGAAGCCAGAAAAACTGCCATCGAATTGTTGCTTTCGGAACATGTTGGTGATTGTGAAGCGCCCTGCCGTGTGGCTTGCCCGGCCTTTATGGATATTCCCCGGATGAACAGGCTAATTGCTCAAGGTAAATTTGCAGAAGCTTTGAAAATCGTTAAGAACGACATTGCTTTGCCTGGTGTTTTGGGGAGAATTTGTCCGGCACCATGCGAAGGTGCTTGTAAAAGGAAACCCATTGATCAGGCTGTTTCGATCTGTTTATTGAAAAGATTTGCTTTTGACGAGGCAGACATTCTTCCGGAAAAGGAAGCAGTTTTAGTTACCGACAAAAAAGTTGCAATCATTGGCAGCGGTCCTGCAGGACTTTCGGCCGCATTTTATCTGCAATTGAAAGGCATTCAAACAAGTATATTTGACAGCAACGAACAGGCCGGCGGTGCATTGCGTTATTCACTATCCGATGAACTCCTTGAAAAAGAAGTGCTTGATAAGGAGATTGAAATCATAAAGGGAGTTGGGGTTAAGTTTTTTCAGAATCAACTCATTACAGCAGATATTTTTCAAAAGCTCAGAAATGACTTCGATGCTGTTGTAATTGCTACCGGTGATTTCTCTGAATCTTTGGCAGACTGGGGTCTTGAGAACAATGGAAAACAAATTCTTGTCAATAAAACAAATTATTTCACCAATCTGGAAAAGGTTTTTGCCATTGGCAATGCAAACCGATCCATGCGGTTAGCCATACGTTCGGCTGCACAGGGAAAAGAGGTTGCAACAGCTATTGAGCAAATGTTTCAGGGCCAGCCGGTAAACGGAGAATTGAGAAGGTTCAACTCTACAATCGGCAAGCTTTTGCCTGAAGAGTATTCTGAATACCTCAAAGAAGCAAGCAGCCATGAAAGACAGCATCCCGAAGGTGTTTTAATGAACGGATTCAGTGCTGAAGAAGCTTGCAAAGAGGCTTCACGCTGCATGCATTGCGACTGCCGGAAGCCCGATCAATGCTTACTCAGGAACTTGGCCGAACGTTACAAAGCTTCAAAAAAACGATTTGCTTTTACTGCAAGGAAACCATTGAAAAAGGTAAAAGAACATAGTTTGATTGTTTACGAACCGGGAAAATGCATCAAATGTGGCATTTGTGTGCGACTAACCGAAAAATACAAGGAAGAATTTGGTTTCACCTTTATTGGAAGGGGTTTTGATGTTGAGATTGGTGTGCCATTTAACGAAAAAATGAATATTGCCCTTCAAAAAACAGCTGAAAAAGTTGCTGAAGCTTGTCCGACAGGGGCATTGTCAAAACTGGCTGAAATGCCAAATGGGTTAAACGAAAAATTGATTTGAGATGAATAAAATTAAACTGTCAATCTTGTTTTATTTGCTTATTAGCCCTTGGTTTGCCTCGGCTACCGACTGGCCGAATTTCAGAGGTGGCCAACAATTGCCAGGCATTATTAAAGGCAAGATTCCAACAAAAGTGGAGTTGAAATGGGCTTTTCAGACTGGCAGTGAAATAAAATCTTCGCCGGTGATGCAGGGAAACAGCATCGTTCTGGGAAGTACCGACGGCTTTGTTTATTGCCTCGATTTGCAAGGAAATCTTTTGTGGAAATTTGAAACGGACAACGCTATTGAAGCACCTGCGCTCATTTTGAACAGTACTGTTTATATAGGAAATCTCAGCGGAATGCTTTATGCCTTGCAATTGAAAACGGGCAAACTCCTCTGGAAATACGAAACTGGCAATCAGATAATGGGTGCGCCAAACTGGTGGACTGACAGTAAAAAAACCTATCTCGTGCTTGGCAGTTATGATTATTACCTTCACGGTATTGATGCCTCTGATGGTAAGGGCCTTTGGAAATATGAGTCCCAAAACTACCTGAATGCTACGGTTGCAGTAGAGAATAATGTTGCAGTTTTTGGTGGTTGCGACGGACTGCTGCATGTGGTGGATATTTTGTCGGGTAAAGCTGTTTCTACCGTTGAAGTAGCAACTTATGTGGCCGGATCAGCGGTGTTGGAAAAGGAAAAAGCCTACGTCGGAGATTATGATGGCAGGTTAAGCTGTGTGGATTACACGAAAAAAACGGTGGTCTGGAGTTATCAAAACGCTGAAAGACCACTGCCTTTCATTGGCTCTCCATCCCTACAGGGTGAAAAGTTAATCGCAGGAAGTCGTGATCGTTTTATCTATTGTCTGAATAAAAATTCCGGCGAACTGATATGGAAAAAAGATTCGGGAGGTAGTGTGGATGCCTCAGTTTTGGCAGACAAAAATAACGTACTCGTTGCAAACATGCGTGGTGACCTGATGCTACTCGATCTTGAAAATGGCAGTGAGATCTGGAGTTTTGAACTAGGAAGTCCAGTCATTGGAGGCCCGGGTGTCAGCAATGATATTATTATAGTAGGCGCTCAGGATGGAAATATTTACTGTTTGGGTGTGCCCTGATTGTTTGGTTGGGTTAAAATAAAGTAATGCAGAAGTTTTCAGCATTAGTTCACATTTCCAAGCTATTTAAATTGACTTATTAATGAAAATCGTACACATAATTCCAGGATCCGGAGATAGTTTTTACTGTGGCAACTGCCTTCGCGACAGCAAATATTTCGAAGCCATACGTGCTACCGGAGTCGATGCCATTAAAGTTCCAATGTATCTGCCATTGTATTCTATAAATGAGAACGGACTTGAGATACCTGTCTTTTATGGCGCTGTAAATATCTATTTGAAGCAGTTGTTTCCTGTTTTAAAATACGCGCCCAAATGGTTCGAAAATTTCCTGAACTCAAAGCCAATGCTGAAATTTGCTGCCAGCCAGGCTAATTCAACACGAGCAAAAGGCCTGGAAGAAATGACAGTCTCAATGCTCATGGGAGAGGATGGGCAGCAAAAAGAAGAGCTGGAAAAAATGGTTGACTGGCTCGAAAACCATTACAAAGCTGACATAATTCATATTTCAAATGCGCTTTTGCTCGGCTTGGCGCATAAAATCAGAGAGCGACTAAAGGTTCCGGTTGTTTGTTCGCTGCAGGATGAGGATGTTTGGGTGGACATTATGAGTGCTGTAAAAAGAGAGCAGGTATGGTCGCTGATGAGAGAAAAATCCCGGGATATCGACATGTTTGTGTCTGTCAGTCATTATTATACTTCTTTTATGAAGGATAAACTTCATCTGCCTGATGATAAAATTACGACCCTTCATCTGGGTGTAGATCCCGCCGATTATGCCTATCTCAACGCTTCAAAAAAGGAGAAAAACATTGGATATCTTTCAAGATTATGCGAGGAGAACGGCCTCGATATCCTTGTTGATGCCTTTATTTTATTCAAAAAACTTCCCGGCAATGAGCATTCAAGGCTAATACTTACCGGCGGACATACGAGTGACGATAACCATTTTATCAAAGAGCAAAAAAGTAAGCTGAGTAAAGCAGGTCTAATGAAAGACGTTGAATTTATGGATGATTTCAAACCAAAAAGCCGTCAGCTATTTTTCGATAAAGTTGCTGTTTTGTCGGTGCCTGTGCGTCATGGTGAAGCCTTTGGAATCTATCTCACGGAGGCTATGGCGGCAGGAATACCAATTGTACAGCCGGCTTTGGGAGCCTTTCCGGAAATTGTTGCAAAATCAGGTGGTGGTATAACTTATGCCGAAAACAGCCCTGAAATGCTTTCCAAAGCTCTACATGAATTAATGAAAGATGACGCAGAACTTCAGAAACTTAGTCTTCAGGCATGCCAAAGCGTAGAAAACAAATTCAACATCAACTTTCTTTCAAAAATTATGACAGAGATTTATCAAAAGACAATTGATACTTACAAGGCCGGAATCAAATAATTGAATATGCAAATTAAAGTTGAAAATCTGATAAAAACCTATCAGCAAAGTAAGGGAAGCGCTCACCGTGAAGTGCTTAAAAGTCTTAATCTTGAAATCGCTGAAGGTGAGAAGGTCGCAATAATGGGGCCTTCCGGAAGCGGAAAGACTACTTTGCTCAATTTGATCGGAACATTGGATGTTCCCACCAAAGGCCAAATCAAAGTTGAAGGCCACTTAATTTCAGAAATGAGCCCTGAAGAAATGCTGTATTTCAGAAGCAATAATGTTGGATTTGTTTTTCAGTTTCATCATTTGCTGCCACAATGCACACTTCTGGAAAATGTTCTGTTGCCTTCGTTAACCCAAAAAGGAGATAAGAAGATGTTTATTCAGCATGCTGAAGAATTGCTTACTTATTTGGGCGTTTGGGAGCAGCGAAACAATAAACCTGAGGCGCTTTCAGGTGGCGAGTGCCAAAGGGCTGCCGTTGCACGAGCCTTGTTGAATAAGCCCAAAATTTTGCTTGCCGACGAGCCAACAGGTTCTTTGGACAACAAAAATGCAGCTTTACTTATCGATTTACTCGTTGATATCAATCAAAAGATGAATATTACGCTTATTATAGCAACCCATTCTCTGGAAATCGCACAAAGAATGGACAAGGTTTTCACTATTCATGATGGAAAGTTAGAAAAATGGGAACATTGAGATTTTCTGACAACTTTCTCAGAATTATTTTTGATGGTATTAATCAATTCAAGCTTTTGTTATAAAAAGAATTATGACCCTTCTAAAACTCTTACTGCAAACACTCAGGCACTACTTTGGATCCAGTATAGCAACTGCTTCGGGTATCGCAATTTCAACTGCAGTTATTTGTGGGGCATTGATTATAGGCGATTCTTTACGTGAAAGTTTACTTAAAATTGTAGACTACCGCCTGGGGCAAACAACGCATTCAATTACGGCCGGAGAGCGCATTTTTACAAAAGATTTCGGAGAAAGACTTGACAAAAAAACTGTTCTTGAAGCTGCTTCTGTACTAAAAACCGAAGCAATTGTTTCAGTTCAGGGAGGTAGTTTACGGGTAAACAAGGTTCATTTGTGGGGTATCGACAGTTCTTTCAACAGGCTTGTAGGAACAACCGAAAACGACATGTTTCCCGCTGATGATGAAGTACTTATAAGTCAAAATCTTGCTGCCCGATTGATGGTTGAAGCAGGTGACTTCATCCTTTTGCGCTTGAAAGTCACCGGACCGATTCCTTCCAATACGCCATTTGTTTCAGAGGATAACCAAACAGTTGCAAGAAGGATAAAAATTAAAGCCATTGTTGACAAGGAGCAATTCGGTCATTTTAATTTACAGACATCACAATCGGCACCCTTTAATATTTTTGTAAATATTGATTGGCTAAACCGTGCAATGGAAACGGAAGGCATGGCCAATTTGGTGTTGGTTAAGGCCGGTGAAAAGATAAATCCGGATGAAATAGAACAGTTTATACGACAGACCTGGCAACTCGAAGATGCAAATCTCAAACTTGATTTTAAACAGGAAACCGGAAATTATTTGATTACTTCTCAAAGAGTATTTATCGATGATTACCTGTCCAAAGAAATTGGTGCAATCTTTCCGGAAGCAGAAAACTTTCTCACGTATTTTGTAAACAGCCTGATTCATAAGGATAAAGAAACGCCGTACTCATTTGTTACTGCTTTGGAGAGCACAAAATGGAATTTAAAACCCGATGAGACCTTTATAAATGAATGGTTGGCAAACGATTTACAAATAGGGGAGGGAGACAGTCTTCTCATGAAATACTTTGAGGTTGGTCCGCTTCGGACACTCATAGAAAAAGAAAACTATTTCAAAGTTAAAGGCATCATTTCGATGAAAGAGGTAGCCAACGATCATCTTATGATGCCTCATTTACCCGGCTTATCGGATGCTGGAAATTGTCGCGACTGGGAAACAGGCATCCCGATACAGCTGGAAAGCATCCGCCAAAAGGACGAAGATTACTGGGAAATTTATAAAGGAACCCCTAAAGCATATATTTCGCTTAATTCCGGACAGGCATTATGGCAGAACCGCTTTGGAAAGCTGACCGGTATCCAAATCCCCGCCAGGGAATATAATGAACAAGAAATCAGAGATTTAATCAAGGGGAGGATAAATCCATTCCAACTCGAATTTCAGGTTAATGAAGTACGAAAACAAGGCCTTTTAGCAGCAAGGGGTGGTGTGGATTTCAGTCAGCTTTTCGCAGGATTGGGAGTTTTTATTGTCATTTCAGGACTCATGCTGACGGTTCTTTTGCTTAATCTAAGCCTGAAGAGAAGGTCATCGCAGATTCGGCTTTATACTTCTCTGGGGTTTTCCAATTCACTGATCAAACGAATAATTCTGTCAGAGGCATTCATTATCACGCTTTTTGGTGCAATTGCAGGTGTGGGTATTTCCATTGGCTACAGCAAACTGATATTGGCCGGACTGAACCAAAACTGGCATGACATTGTAAGGACTGAAGTTCTGGGTCTTCATTTCAAGTCACTTACTTTGGCTGTTGGTATGATTACGAGCATCATTCTTGGAATGATTGTGGTGTATTTTGGCGTCAACAAAGCATTATTACAAGCGAATAAAAAAGCCGAAAGCGTTGAAGCCAACTCCATTAAAAGTTCAAAAAGCAAGTTTCTGCTGATTGCTTCATATATACTCATGTTCGCATCTCTTTTGCTCATTCTTTTTCTAACTGTTTTTTCTTCCGGCGACCTTCTTTTTGGCTGGTTTACAGCCGGTATTATGCTCTTATCGACTTTTCTTTTGATGACTTATCGTTTCCTTTTTGCACGTGAAAACCGATCATCCCGGATTTTTTCTTTAAAAAAGTTAAGCAGGAAAAATCTTTCAGAGAATCCTTCCCGAAGTTTCACTATTGTTGTGTTGCTTAGTTTGGGGAGCTTCGTAATTATTGTAACTGCTGCAAACAAAAAAAATTCTGTTGATGTTTCATCGATGCATTCCGGCGTCGGGGGTTTTGCTTTTATGGCCGAATCAACAGTTCCTTTTCTTCGAAACCTTAGCAATACCGATACACGCCTTGATTTTGGAATTCCTGATGGAGTGAAATTCATTCAATTTCCTTCAAGTTACGATGATGATGCCAGTTGCCTTAATTTGAACAGGGTAGCCAATCCGCGCATTCTTGCCGTTGATCCTGAATTGATGGAAGGAAGGTTTTCCTTTGTTTCGAATCATCCGCTTGTTGATGAAATCGCCCCCTGGCAATCTTTGAACCAAAATCTGAATGATGTCGTGCCTGCAATTGCAGATCAAGCAGTGATTCAGTGGGGACTTGGAAAGAAAGTTGGTGACACACTGACCTACTTGAACGAATCCGGCTCAGAAGTAAAACTTTTACTTATTGCAGGACTCGCCAATTCGATTTTTCAGGGCAACGTCATAATTTCTGAAGAAAATTTCGCAAAACATTTTCCCTCTAAAGGCGGTTCCAATGTCTTTCTGATTGAAACATCTGATGCAGCACAGGCCAATTTGAGTAAGGAACTTAGTTCTATTTTCAGGGATTTTGGTTGGGAAATGCTGCCTGCCAATGAAAAGCTCGCTGAATTTAATGCAGTAGAAAACACCTATCTAAGGATATTTTTTCTCATGGGTGCTTTTGGCATGCTACTCGGAACCATTGGTTTAGCCATAATTATTGCAAAAAGTCTTTTGGAAAGAAAGAGTGAAATGGCTCTTTTATCCGCATTGGGGTTCAGAAATAAAACAATTTTGAAGCTCTATTTCAATGAGTACATCGCGCTTTTTCTGACAGGAATTTTCGCAGGTGCGCTGACAGCTGTAGTTGCTACACTGCCAACTTTTCTTTCTGGAAACCAAACCGTTTCGTTTGGTTTTCTGATTTCAGTTTTCGTGATATTGGTTTTGAACGGCCTTTTATGGATCTTCCTGATTACCTCAATCATGCTCAAGAGGTTGAATGTGCTGCAAGCTTTGCGCAATGAATAAACTCAATTGATATTCTTCCATTGGCATTGCTGGTATTCCGCGAGTCATTGTATGACGCGCAAGCCTAAACCCTAACCACCCATCACTGACCCCCAAAAAACAACCTCAAAACCCCCTTCCAAACATCTCCCAAAACTTGATCTCCATCTCTTTCCAGCGTTGGGTGGTGGCAGCGGCAAAGTCTTTCGTGAAGCGGTTCAGCTCTTTTGTTGCCTCGGCTTTTTTGCCTTCTTTGAGCAAGAGCGCGGCTCTTTTCTCGGCAAGCGGCATTTCGTCGAAGGCTTTCTGCTCAAACTCACGCACATTGCCAAGCACAATGTCTTTGGTTTTTCCCCAGCTTACTGTGGCTAATTTGTTAGCTTTGCGATACTGCCACAGGGCGGCATCTTCGCGGTATCTTTTTTGTCCGCAAAACTCAAAACCTGCAGGCAATTCCGATGCACCGGCATAGATAGGGATACGCGGACTCTCGCCGGGGTTATCGAACGAGAACCAGCTCACGCCACCAATCTCATCGGGAAGCCAGTCACGTAACTGTGTGATGTGGCTGTAGGAACACCAACTTACAGATACAGTTCGCTGAAAATCAATTGTTCCGGGAGCAATATAATTGAGTGTGTTACGCATATCTGTTGTCAGCCAGGGATTTGCCACCGGACTCACAAGGGTGTCGGCACCAGTTTCGTTGCGCTTGTCGTCGTATTTCTTTTTGATGTATTTCACCTTTCGGGTCATGTCGTAAGCAGTGCCTTCGTAGGTAGCCCTGTAGAGTTCGGTCAGTTTAGCCATGCTAACTTTCTCTTCCGGTTTAACGGAGAATGGCAGTTCTTCCATATCCATCGTCAGGCCGAGTGAAGGAGCTAAGGTGTTCAGCACAAAAAACTCCCTTATTTTAAAGGGTTTCTCCTGGTCGGCATAGGCTTTCCAGAATCTGAATTCGCCTTCGCCATCCCAAAGACCAAATTCTTTAGCCACAGCTTCCACATTATCCGAAGCCATGAAATAGTCCTGATTGTCGCGGTCAATCTTACCGATACGCGAGATGTTGGCCGAGATGCCTACATGGTCGTCGGGGATACGCTGTGCTGCCCAGACACCACCGATGCGAACGGGGCCTTCGCCCAGAATTTCCATCTGCCACACTTCGTTTTTATCGGCAATCGTTATGCATTCACCATAGTCGGCATAGCCGTATTCCTTTATCAGGCTACCGATGAGACGAATGGCATCGCGGGCATTATCGCAACGCTGTAGAGCCAGGCGCTGTAACTCTTCGATAAGAAACATGGCGTTTTTGTTGACAAGGGTGTCCGGTCCAACAAAAGTTGTTTCGCCTATTGCCAGTTGTTTCTCATTCAGGCTTGGATAGGCTGTATTGAGGTAAGCAAACGTATGTTTCACCTGAGGGATGCTTCCGGCGATGGATACTTTTCGCATGTCATCATGCGCTTCGGTATGCAATGTACCTTTCAGTACCTGATGCACGGCACTGTCAGCATGATCGGCAGCTGGCTCAATCCGTAGCCATGTACGGTAGTTTCCATCGCAGGTGTGTGCGGTGATGACAGAGCCATCGGTAGAGGCTTTTTTGCCCACCATGATACTGGTGCAACTTTCGCCAAAATGTGGATCACCGGGTTGCAACTGTCCGTAAACCAGCGAAGTGAATCCAAAAACAGAGAGTAGGAAAAATAAAAATGACTTTTTCATGCGGTTAAATTTCTGTATTGACGAAGCCAAAGTAAACAAATCTTGAAAAACACCGAACTTCGTCCAGTTAACGGCATGAAAAAGTCGTGATCAGGTAGGGTATGCGGTTAAAACTTACCGAATTTAAGTGTGAAATGACCCATGAAACCGTTCATAGTGTTGTCGGAAACACCGCTGATGTTGATGTCGGATGTGAAACGATAGGATGCTCCGGCAGCAAAACGCATGAAACGAACGATGTTGAGTTCAAGTTCGAGACCCGGCTGAATGACAAAAAAGGCGCTTGCATCGTTGACAACAGGCTCGTAATAGTAATCTTCATAATAATATTGGTCAACCTGAGCTATGCCACCAGCGCCAATAATAACAGGAATGGTGAGGTGGATAGGCGAAAAGGGTGCTATCACCGGCTCGATGAGCAGTCCTCCATAGCCGCCTGTCAAATGTTTACTCAAGCTGCCGGGACTCATGTTGAGGTCGAAGTTGTTCATAAAACCATAGCCAGCCACTCCTATTGTCAGGCTGTGATCGATAACCCAGCCTCCTTTGATACCTGCAAAAAAGGCGTCCTTGCCGTCAATTTGTCCAAAACCCATCGAAAAACCTCCGTAACCTCCATTGGATGCGTGATTTCTGTTACCGAAAACGGTTCGGTATTCGTTTTGTCTGTTTTCCTGAGCCATCATGCTCAGGCTTATCACTAATGCTGCTGCAATAAAAAAGATACGTTTCATATGCGTGTATTTTTAGAAATTATATTTTAATGTAAAGGCAAAATCACTGAAGGATAGTCTGAAAAACTGCTGACCAAAAAACTCAAAAAACGGTTTGTAGTCGAAGCCCACCGTTATGGGGATCTGTTCGACACGGTATTCAATACCGATGATGGCATCAGCTCCCAGCACAGGCCGGGTACGCGGATAATAATATGAACCGTATTTGTTGTCGTCGCGCCAGCGGTTGTGGTGGTAGCGTGTATAACCCGCATGCACCCCTGCCCCGTAATACATAAAAAACTGATCCTGATAGCTAAGCATCACAGGTTTGTATATCTCCATCAGTCCGGTAAGCTGCATGCCGCCTTCCCTGAAGCTAAGCAGGATCTTCACGTCTTCGTCGGGGGTGTAAAAGTTTTGAAAAGTGAGCCCGCTGCTGAGCCCTCCGCGCACCCCCGCAGCAAATTCCTGCTGTTGCGCATAATTGGTAAGCCCAAGGGCCATAAAGCAAAGGATTAAAATTTTTCGCATAACGATGGGTATTATTGTTTGATTACTCTTCCTGAACCTGAGATTTGTTGCACAACATCAGGGTTTCCGCGGTAATACACGTTTCCACTACCCGAAATTATTGCATCGAGAAGGCTCGAAACCCTTACATAAATGTTTCCTGAACCTGAAATTGTTGCAAAGCATCGCTGCTGATTGAGCGAGAAAGCCTCGATATTTCCTGAGCCTGTGATTGAAAAGTCGGTTGTTTCGGCAATGCCTGAAAGATTGATACGTCCTGATCCTGATATTTTTGCATTGATCCGCAATACATCAATATCGTTGACGATTATTTCACCTGATCCGTTCAGGCGAAGCTTCAGCTCGTCAAGAAAAAGATCATCAGCTGATACAGAGCCCGATCCATTGAGCTCAATGCCATCAACATAGGGGGTGTAAACGGTCACAATCATACTCATTGAGTTGTTGATGCATCGGTTTTCATCCGTTTCGATAAAAAGCCGCTGACCTGACACGGTGGTTCTGATGTATGAAAGCAGGTTCGACTCCGCATCAACTTCCACTTCGTAATAAGTCGAAGGTACAATACGTACTTCAAATGAGCCATTGTTGATCACTTCGTCGAAGTTACCTACACTGCGTATTTCAAGTTCCGGCTGTCCGTTTCCACGGATGCAAATACCGTCTTTGTAGCAGCTGCTGAACGTGAGCATCAGCGTAAGTGCCAACAGGGCACTGATTCCTTTTTTGAGATGTGTCATAGTTTTCATGATATGAACAATTAAAATTTGATGATTCCGGGTTTGTTTTTTCCAAAGGTGTGGATATAGCTATCGCCGCCATTGGTGTTTATTTACACTAAATTATTTTTTTAAAGCCTTGTTATCGTTGCATGATGTTGAGCTCGCCTCCGGTGAGATTGAATTTCAAACTACTCCCTTTTGAGGTGCCTATGGTGCCTTTGAGCAAGCTTATTTCACTTTCAGTTGTTGCATTCTGTTGTTCTTTAACAGTTAATGCAAGTGGATAGGTGAGTCTTGCCTTTTTACTGAATTGAATTTCAACGCCGGCCGACTGTTCTTTGGTTAAAAAAAGCTGTATGGTGGTATAGCTTGCATTCAGCTGAAGCAGCTGCATATCTTTATGAATTTCCTGAAGGTTGAGGTTTCCATAACTGGATTGAAGTAACATATCACTTTGCAACTGACCCAGTTCAAGACGCGAAAATGAAGTTTCGCCATTGAGCGACTCGATACGATCAATCACAATTTTATCGCGCCGGCTATTGAGGCTCAGATGCCTTGCTTCTTGTATATGAATCGTTGAGGCTTTGCCGGTAAGACGCAGTTTATCCGTATTTTGTAACTCAAGTTCGGCATAATTCAACTCTACAATACCTTCATCTATTTGTTGAATGATGGCATTGCCAAAAGCAATCGTAATGCGGGTTTTACCTTTAAGATTGTTGGCTTGCAGTGTTCCGTTGGAGAGTTTGAACTCGCTTTCAGCAGGATGGTCGGTGGTGTAAATATTACCAAAGCGGTTTTCCACTTTCACAATAGCCCACGAGGGCAAATAAACCGTGTAATTGATTTCGGCTTCGTTTCCCGCGCTGAGCACCGACTTTGTTACATCACTTATCTCAGTCCAAAGTTTTCCTGAGCCGGCAAAAGCCGAAATAGCGTTGACATAATAGGGAGTCTGGCTGAATTGAATATCAATTTCGTTGAAAAGTTTATCAACACGCGCCTGCTTTGCCGACCGTATACTAATTTCGATCACGAACCGAACCGAATCTTTTTCCCACTGCACAAAGTGAATATTACCATATTTGTTGCTGATGTTCACTTCTGTAGTTTTTTGTAATTTGAAACTACGATCGAAATGCTTCGTCTTTTCAATGATCTGGGCCTGCATCCACAACGGAATCAAAACCAGTGTAATAGCCCATAAAAGCATTTTGTTATAATACATGACTTGCCTCCTTTTCTTTATCGCCCGAGGCAGCTTGAAGCTGCGTGAGCATATCTTCGAGTAATTCCAGTTTGATGCGATAGTGTTGTATCATTGCCTCAACAACAGTTTCTGTTGCTACTTCATCGCCCAGATCTTTTTCCAGGCTTATAAACAACGCATCCAACTCTTCAAATTCATGTTTTAAATCACGGGTGAGTTCAGGTTTGTCGGAAGCTAACTGAAACACCAACTGCGAGCGTTCGTCGATTTGTTGGGTGTAATAAGCTTTAGCTTCGTTTAAAACACGAATAGACTCAGAAGGGGCTTGTGCAACCGGCGCTGCATCAGGACGGGTGTTTACCAGCATGCTAAAAAAGTAACCTGCGATAAAAATGGCAGCAACAGCGCTGATTTTGATTATCAATGGCAGGATATTTTTTTTGGATGGCTGTTTGAGCGATGATTGAATGCCTTCCCACAAGCGGGGATCGGGTTCAAGCTCATCAAAAGCCTCCTTGTTGCTCCGAATAAAATCTTCCAATGAATCAGTTTTCATATCCTTTTTGTGTTAGTATTTCTTTAACCCGTTGACGGGCACGCATGTATTGTGTTTTAGAGTTGGAGACCGAGATATCAAGAATTTCGGAAATCTCGTTGTGATCGTAACCTTCCAACAGATAAAGTGAGAAAATCATCCGGCTTCCTGTTGGAAGTTCTTTCATGGCTTTTTTAACACTTTCGGCACTTAACTCTGCCGCAACTACCTCTTCCTCTGCCTTTTGGGCAAACACATGCATATCGTCAAAGAACTGCAGATCGGCTTTTTTCTTGCGCATCGAGTTGATACATCTGTTGATAACAATCCGTTTAAGCCATGCTCCAAAAGTGGACTCGTACCTGAACCCTGAGAGGCGTCGGAACGCATCGGTAAACGCCTCTTGCAACACATCTTCGGCATCTTCCCTGTTATTCAACATCCTGTAGCTGACGTTCAGCATGGCCTTGGCATACTGCTGGTACAGACGATACTGTGCCATACGGTCACCCCGCAGACAGGCCTCGATCAGCTCTTTCGGATTATTCAATTCAACAGATTCCACGCGCGAAACTTTAATTTCCAATCTTCACTTACAAATGACAGGCCGAAA
>CAYXCZ010000046.1:0-27317 GCA_964463695.1 uncultured Lentimicrobiaceae bacterium
CTGAAGAAAGAAACTCCCTGAGTTTTTCGTTGAATGCTGCCGGATTCTCAAGATTGCTTAGATGACCTGCATGTGGAATGATTTCAAGGGTCGAATTCGGGATTTTTTCGTGCATCAGTTGAGCCATTGCAGGTGGAGTGATCGCATCTTCCTCACCAACCATGATGAGCACAGGCACATGTATTTCAGGCAGCTTTGAACAGCTTTCGTTACGTGTCGTAAGGGCCCGCAAGGTGTTGATGATTGAATGCACCGGATTTTTTACAATCATTTTTCGTACTGACTCCACCTCATGAACCCGTTTCGTAAAAGAATCGGGAGCAAAAAGTTTTTGCAGACTTTCATCTGCATAATTTTCCACGCCTTCGTCCTGAAGCTCTCTGATTGTTTGCATCCTTTTGTCGATCACTGAAGCCGGATCAGCCTTGCAGTTCGTATCGCACAACACCAGCGCACTAAAACGGCTTGGATAATTTTCGATGGCATTCAGAGCAATATATCCGCCCATCGATAAACCACAGAGAATCGCCTTGTGGATATAAAATGCATCCATGAAGTGGATCAGATCTATAGCAAATAAATTCATGGAGAATTCCATTTCGCCCGGTTCTGATTTTCCGTGCCCGCGAATGTCGTAAGCAATTACCCGATAATCGTTTTTAAAGGCTTCCATTTGAGGGTTCCACATCGACTTGTTGAGTGGAAAACCATGGATAAAAATGATTACAGGCGCTGTAAAGGGGCCTTCTTCATTGTACTTTAAGGCATGGTTATTGACCGTTTTGCTGATGTTGTTTCCAAGATAACGCATGGTATATTTCGTTTGAACAAATCGTTTTTTTTGACGTGAATGAACTGTTTACACCTTACGATTGAATTGAAAGGTAATTCTCGAGACCCATTTGTTTGATTTGTGAACGCTGGATTTCAGCCCAGTCTACATGACCCTCTTCCATTGTCAGTATTTTGGTCAAAAGATCAGCAGTGCCTTGATCCTCAATTTCCCGTGCGAATTTGACAGCGTTGTTATATGCATGAACAGCTTTAAGTTCGTCGCCATTGTCGTTGTTAATAATTTCAGAAACATTTTTGCCAATGGTTAATTTGTTGAGTTTAGAAACGGTGGGTACACCATCTAAAAACAGGATTCTCTCGATCAGCCATTCGGCATGATGCATCTCATCCATGGCTTGTTTTCGGATAGCTGTATGAAGTTTTACATAGCCCCAGTTTGCGCACATTTCGGAGTGAACCATATACTGATTGATAGCTGTAAGTTCGTCGGCCAGAAGCGCGTTCAGATGTTCGAGTAATTTTTCATTTCCTTTCATTTTGAGGGTATTAAGTTTTTTTAATTAAAGTAAATTACAGAACAAAATTGGGCAACAAAATCGGGAGATGCATTACATAACATTTGCCGATAATTACAGCATTCACACATTTAAGAGAGATTAATAATTCAGGGATTTAAAAACTCAACTTATAATTTGTCAAGCTGTTATGAAAAGAAATTACCCGACTTTGTTTACTTTTCCACGGGTTGCAATGAAAAATCAAGGTATTTTGAAATCAGGGCTCTGATTTTTTCTGCTTTATATGATTTTTCTACATACTCATCACATCCAATTTCCAGCGCACGCCTTTTTTCTTCCCCAAAAGCATAAGCCGTTTGGACTATTATCGGCAGGTCGGGTCTGATTTTTTTGATTTGTGTGATTGCTTCAATACCATCCATTACCGGCATTCTGATATCCATCAGTATCAGATCGACATCTTCAGTTTTCTCAACAATTTCTACAGCTTCCAATCCATTCAGCGCGTGAATGATTGTAATTTCGGGTTGTGCCAGTACACGGCTTAGGTACAGGAAACTAACCCAATCGTCTTCAGCAATAAGAATTTTTACATTGCCTTTCTTTACCGGAAAGCCTGCCCTTTTTGACGCTGCAGCCTTTTTGGTGGCCGGCACATTGACAGGAATTGTAAAATAAATGGTTGTTCCCTTACCAATTTCCGATTCAATCATGATAGAGCCTCCTAGCAGGAGCACAAGGCCTTTCGAAATGGCCAAACCCAAGCCTGCCCCTTCGTAGTTTTTTGTCATGGATTGTTCAACCTGAACAAAAACATCGAATATTGTCCCGATTTTATCCGGTGGAATTCCAATCCCTGTGTCTTTTACAAAAAACTGTACAGATTCGTCATGTACTTCGAAACCATAATCGATCTTGCCTGATTTTGTGAACTTTATCGAGTTGTTGATCAAATTTGAAAGCACCTGTCTAAGTTTAGCTTCATCCGAGACAATAGAGGTGATTTTGTCATTTTGATTGTGGCAGATCAATCCGATATTTTTTGTACTTGCCAATTCAGCGTATTGGTTTTGTATTCTTGTGAATACGGAATGAATCAAGAATGTTTTTTGCTCTAATTTAACCTGATGGGTCTGTATGCTCGAAATATCAAGCACATTATTTACAATCTCGATGAGTCGGTCACTACTTGAATGAATAAGAGCTGTAAACAACTTCAATTCCTTTTTGCTGACATTGCCTTCTGAAAGTAAATCAGTAAAACCAATAATCCCGTTTAGTGGTGTGCGTATTTCATGCGACATATTCTGAAGAAATGCTGTTTTAAGTCGATCACCTTCTTCAGCTTTCTCTTTGGCTTTAATCAATTCTTGTTCGACTTGTTTGCGTTTTGAAATATCGATAACGAGTCCAGCAACATTGATTGGATTGCCTAGATCATCCCTGTTAATAACAGATCCGATATCGTAGAACCAGATATAATTACCTGATTCAGACATAATCCTGTACTCCATCTCATATTTGTCTGTTTTTCCGCTAAAGTGATCGCGCATTGCTTGCATAGCCAGCAGTTTATCATCAGGATGAAGCAGATCAACAAAATCTGAATAATGATGAAACTTATCAACGCTAAAACCGAGCATTTCGGCCTTATTTTTCTCGAAAATGACCTGACCGGTTTTAATATCCATTTCCCACCAGGCCATATTTGCCACTTTCATTGCAAGCTCGAGACGCCGATTGTTCTTTTCCAGGGCTTTTTCGGCCCTCTTCCGAATGGTAATATCACGAATGTTGCATTGAATAACTTTTTGTTTATCAACCAAATAAACATTACTGACAAACTCAACATTAATTTTAATACCATCTTTGGTTTCAAGTGGTAAATTATCGTAGCGCACATATTCATTCTGCTGTAACTCTATGAACTTATCGTGATTTGCTACGATGTCTTTGAAGAAACCGATATTCCAGATTTCCTTTTCAATAAATTGCTCTTTGGAATAACCCAATAAGTTGATCAAAAAGGGGTTCACATCAACAATCATCCCTGTTTCGGCATTCAGAATCAGAATCCCGTCTTTTGCCGATTCAAATAGCCTTCTGTAGCGTGTTTCGGATTCTGAAATGGTTTTTTCAGCACGCTTGCGTTCGGTGATATCGCGCAAAACGGTGGTAAAAAGCTGCTTCCCCTTATAAGTAGTTTTCGAAAAGCTACCTTCACAGGGAAATATTTCGCTATTTTTACGTTTTCCAAATATCTCGCATTCTTCATTAATTTCCGCTGTTCTGATCATTTCACCCTGAAGTTGTATCAGGCATTTGTGATGAAGGGTTGCTGTAGAGGCAGGAAAAAGTATGTCGAGAGGCTTGCCAGTTACCTCAGCAGCTTTGTACAAAAAAATAAGTTCAGCACTATGGTTGAAATGTACAATGAGTTGATTTTCGTCAGATGCAATAATGGCGTCATGCGAAATGTTGAAAATATTTGATATATAGCTGGATTCTGGCATTTTGAATTTATTTATTCTGTATTTAACACCCTGTCAGATAATGCATTAGAAGTGCGCTTGAACTGATTTTCCTTTAATGTTTTATATTTTACCTGTTAATAATTGAAATAACTTCGTATAAGCAAAGTATCAGGTTCAAAGATGATAACGATTGACATATAAAGTGTTACATAAATGATGAAATAAATTATATGTATCACATATTTGGAAATTGCGGCTTTTCTTAACTTCTATTTATCATCTCCATCATCGTCAATTCCTCTGATTTTATCGAAGAAAGGAGTTCTGTTTTCTTCAACGCATTTAACGGCATACAGATACATGGAGGCGCTCCATGTTTGCCAGTCCTGCCCCATAGCCCGGCCGTCCTGTGCTTTGATCCATTCATTAAAACCGTAGGAGAGTTCTTCGTTTGCGGCACTCCTGATACATTGTGTTAAAATATTCAACTTCTCTTTGGCTAGCTTAATTCTTTTGGCTGCTACCAGAGCCGCTACATAAAAGCCACAGATAAAAGGCCAGATACCTCCGTTGTGATATTCTCCGGGTTTGTTGTACGTTTCATAGCGGGAGTGCCAGTCGGGGTCGGTCGGGTGAATGTAAGGAAAGAAATTTGGAGGCAGTTCAACCGCCAGAATACCGTTTCGCTGCATGGCAGCACATTCTTCTTCTATCCACGAAACCATCTCATCTGCTCTGCTGGGGGATGCAATACCGGAAAGAATGGCCAAACTGTTGCCTAACAAATCAAAACGTTCGCTGCTATGGATTTTATATGACCAGAAAGCATAATAGGGTTTGTGTTTTACAACCAATCCTTCATGTACGTGATTGTGCATAATGCCATTTGTGATGGTAAACTGCCCCATTTCCTGTTTCAGTTTATCGGCTCTTTCGTGTTTTCCGAGTATCTTCAGATAGCTGTATACCAATGTGTTTACATACAATCCATATCCCGTAACCCACTGCTCATCGCGCCAGTCGCTTGTGGGCTGCTGGGCAACCAGATAGCGATCCGACGGACTTTGATATTCCATCCAGACAAGTGATTTTTCAACTTCCTGACTCAGAAAATCTGCCTCACCGCTTACGTTCCGGAAAATGCCGACACCAAGCAGAAACAAAGGTGTTGAATCACTCGATCCTCTGTTGTCATTGTCATGAACCATAGAGGGAATATGGCCGCGGTGCGACTGATTTTTTGCCAGTGTCTCCAGCACTTTCCTGATACTTTCCATCAGTTTCTGATCGCCTGTGACAGCAATACCAAGAATGGAAAACAGAAGATCGCGTGTGTAGGGTTCAGGATATCCCCATCCTGCCGTGCGTGGAAGCCCATGAAAGGGTCCGTGCGAATTGTGTATCAACACATCGAGTGCGGCTTTTCTGGCCTCTTCAACTTCGGGTGTAAGCTTGTTTTCCATAGTATTTGTTTTTTTATTTATATTATTGATTATCAATCAATAGTGTCAGTATAAATTTTAATGATTTGTCCTTACAGTCGCAATGACCATTTTTTTGGAGTGTATCCGGTGGGTGGTTTCTGGAGGTGGCGAAGCCGCCTCCAAAAACCATCCGTAACAACATAACTACCTGCTGTTCCGAACGTAACGAGGAATTATATTTAATTAATTCCTGGATTTTTAGTTAACCATTCTACTGACTAGTCAATTCCGAATTTATCATGAATGATCTGCACAAATCTTTTTGCCACTATGCGGTAATCAAAATGCTCAACAACCCTTTCACGGCCGGCTTTTCCCATTTTCTCGCGCAGCGAGGCATCGTTCATCAGCAATAGAAGGTATTTGGCAATATCCTGCACATTTGCGCGGTAATCAACCGTGCGGGGAGTTTTAAAAATAACCTTGTGTTTCTGATCGTAACCTGATTCATTTCCAAGCATCACTTCATTTACACTGATTCGCTGAGCTACCTCGGCCAGATATGCTGTTTCGCCATGAATAAGCGTATCGAGCATTCCCATGGCTCTCAGACTCACAACAGGTTTTCCGCAGGCGCCCGCTTCTACCTGAGGCATACCGAAGCCTTCGAGCCGCGATGGTGCTGCATAAATATCACATGCGCCAATAAGGTAAGGCATGAAACTGCGTGAGATAATGTTGGTTTCGTAGGTTACATTCTTCTCAATTCCCAATTGAACAGCCATTTCCAGATCGAGCAGGTTTTGCACTTTGGTGCGTGGTTGTGGCCATACTTTGCATACATATTTCCAGTCGGGAGCTTTTTTATCGATGATGGCAAGGGCCTGCATCACTTCCTGAGCTCCCTTTGAGGCAGCATCGCCACCCACAGTTAGTATCATTAACTGATCAGCTGAGATGCCAAGAGCCTCGCGCACAGCGATAATTTTGGGATCATTTTTACCGAATAGCCTGAATGCATCGGTATCACAACCAACCGGAAGCACTTCGATTTTATCTCCATTGATTCCATCACGCACATACATTTCCTTTACCCAGTTGGATGTAACCAGAATTAGCGGTAAAGCATTCAGAACCTCCTGATAGTTGGCAATGTAACCATCAGCAACCAGCCACGGAACAGGTTGAATTCCATAACGTTGCGGGTGAAGGATCAATTGAGGTGTATGACCCCAATAACCCACCCCAATCACAACATCTGGCTCAAACCAGCGATAATACCAGTCTTTTTCCTGAGCCGATTCGAAATGAACGGCATGGGCATCCACGCCCATTTGCAGAAGCCCTCTGTAAAGCAGGTCGCCCTGCGTGGCAAGTCCGCCGGGTGATGGCGGGTAATCATATAAAATCAATGCTTTCATAAAAATGTATGTTGACAGTTTAAATTAGGTTGAATGTTTGTTGAAAAAACTTTTGAAAATGAATGTTTTGTCAAAGTGTCGCTTTGTTCTTATTTTGCAGTCCGAGCCATTCTGTGGCATCTTCGGCATGGGAGAACTTCCAGAATGCCTCAGCTACAGGAGTAGTTTTGGCTTCCCAGCTATTGGATTCGAATCCATAGATTTCCCTGATGATCCAGTATTTCTGCTCCCAATTTTCATCAGAAAGGGTGTTGTAAATGGTAGCTTTTGTGTCAGCTTTCGGATAATACGCTTTGTTTCCGTCTTCATATGCGAATGTCATCAGCTCATAGGTTGCAATACTCCCTGATTGCCAAAGTTTAATAACCGCCTTACCGATTTCTTCGTGCCGCAGATGCCGGGTGTATTCTCCATTTGGATGATGGGTGATGATAAGGTCGAAATGCTTTTTTGGCAGAAGCAACAGAATCGTTTGTTCCAGCTCCGCCTCGTTCAATGGCGTTTGTTCAGGGCCATCATCCATATCACCCATAACACCTTCTGAATGAAGTTCTTTAAGAGCCAGATAAAATTTTTCGGCACGCTCTGAATCACTTTTCCGGCATAGGCAAACCACAAAACTTTTCCATTCAGGATGGCTGAGCAATGTGCCTCCGACCCATAATGTTTCGTCATCAGGGTGAGCAACGATACATGCAACGGATTTATACGCAATGGCTGACATTATCCTTCGGGATGTATCATTTTTTTGGAATGAAAATATTCTTTTACATAGGCATGCAGTTGATTATCGGTCATTTTATCACCTGATTGTACAACGATCTGGATTTGGCTGAAATGGCTGTCCTCTTTCAACAAATTATACAACTCTTTTTTTGCGTCGGTAGGACCAAACAGAAGAACTTCGTTGCATTGCAGGATAATATCACTGATTTTCCGGTAATAAGCCGAAAGCTGCAGTTTCTCTTTGTTTAGCTGATGGCTTTCGTCTATTGGGTATTCTTTCAGCTCATCGACAACACTTACGGGCTTCGATTCAATGATTTTCGTGTCGGTTGACTCATCGTCTGATTTTATGATAAGGGCTTTTGAATAATCCATCCAAATGCCTGACTGTTTTAAAGTTTTCATTTTAGTGTAGTGATTTTTGTGTTAATTTTCTGGACTGAATCCAGCGATGTTTCGGATTTTCCGACAGACGGTATTTTTCAATTGTTAAACGCGCCATCAAATAACTAACTGTTGATTCTGCACCTTGATTCAGGTTTACCTGATGTTCTTCCAAACCATCGTAACATCCACCAGTACATGGGTTGTAGATAATCTGATGCAGGCGGTTGTTGCCCAAGAACCAGTTGAAGGCTGTTTCCATTTTCAAACGATACCCTTCCTCTTTGAAGGCGTTGTAAAATTTGCTTAAGGTCATGATGGTATAGGCGACATCAATAGGCTGTTCTCCGAATCGGGCGGCAATTTGTCCTCTTACAAACCATTTGTTGTTCGAAATCACCTCAATTCCATTTTCGTTAAAAGTTGTTGCAAGCAGAAAATCGAAAGTCGAGATAGCGATTTCTTTGTAAATTTCTTTTCCGGTTAATATCCAGGCATTTAGCATGGCTTCTGACAGGATACTGTTGGCATAAGTAAGATACTCTTCGAACCAGTTCCATGTGAAACTCGATTCGTGTTTGTACATCTGCACCAACCGGTTAGCGAGCGTTATCAGTAGATTGAGCTTATCAGGAGAATTATTTGACATTAAATAGTAATACAAGCCTTTGATAGCAAAAGCCATAGCTCTGGGTGAAAACACCGTTTCCATCTGAATAAGCGAGCGTTCGAAAATGATTTCAGCGCGCGACAACATTTCAGCGGGAATTAAATCAGACAATGACAGCAAATACCCAAGTGCCCAGATAGCCCTTCCGTTGGCATCATCGAGATTCGACTCCGTATTTTGTAGCGTAAATTCTTTGTCTTTATTTACATAATTCAGAAAGTCACCGTTTTTTTGTTGGCAAAACTGAATGAAATCAACATAGGTTTCAATCAGTTTCAGATCATCTTTATCATGGGTTAACTCATAATGCATACACATGGTAACCAGCGCTCTGGCATTATCATCAAGTGTATATCCGGTTTCGATATCGGGCTGATTGATCTTTGAAAATTGAATCAAACCCACATCAGTGGTCATGTGTTTCAAATGGTCCAGCTTGATTTCCGGCGGAGAATATTGAATCGAATAACGGTAATCAAGTGTCTTTTCGATGAGCAATGCATGAGCAATAGCTGAGTTTTCCCAGGTAGTTGGAGCAATTTTGTGTAAAGTGTTTAAGCCCATGTTTTTTCTTAACGGCTCATCATTCAATAACCTTTTTACCCCGTCGGCTAGTTGTTGCGGCTGATGAAATTCGATGATAATACCTGTGTTAATGTCCAACAGTTCAATTGCTTGTGGAATAGGAGTCGAAATGAGGGCGCAACCACAGCTCATGGCATACGAAAAAGTGCCGCTTACGGCCTGGTTCGGATCGATGGAGGTAAAGAGATAAATATCGGTTAACCGAAGATATTCAAGTAGTACGGGCAAACTAAGGTACTGGTTTACAAAACGAACGTGATTTTCGATCTTCAGCTCAACAATTTTTTTTTCGAGCATCTGCCTGTAAACTTCACCATCGTTTTTAATAACCTGAGGGTGTGTTTTCCCGATAATCAGAAACATTACTTCCGGATTGGTTTTAATGATCAGCGGCAAAGCATCGAGGGTTGTTTCAATGCCTTTTCCCGAGCTCATCAAACCAAAAGTTGAAAGGACTTTGTGCTCGTTTAATGCATATTTTTCCTTGAGGAAAGCTTTGCTGTTATTCGAAACCAGATGCGTTCCGTGAGCAATCACCTCGATTTTCTCTGATGGAATTCCATAATCATGTTCAAGAATGGCTTTAGAGGCATATGTCATTACAATGACAGAGTTACATGCTTCTACAATGTTGATTACCTGTTGCTTAAAAAGAGCATCAGGACGGGGAAGGACAGTATGAAAAGCCGTTATTACAGGTTTTGTAAGCTGTTGTAAAAAACGGATGAAGTCAGCGCCTTGCGATTCGTTGTAAAAACCGAATTCATGCTGCGAAAGGACAATTTTGATGTTCTTGTCGCTGTTTATTTTCACTGCCAGTTCCGAATATTTTGCCTGATCGGAGGTATTGAGGACATATTTCACCTTATCATCATAAGTAAAAGCTTCGTCTTTTGCCTCCAGGGCACAAACCTTTAGTGAAAATGTGCTTCTGAACTTATTGTCGATGGCCTGAATCAAATCCTGAGAATAGGTTGCAATGCCACATTCTTTCGGTGGGTAGGTGGTAATGACCAATATTTCGGGTAATACATCATCCATGCTGAACGTTGTTGAACGCGACATGTATCGTACAATAGGGCTATTGATGGAAAATACTCCAGGAACATTGCCAAAGCGTTCGGAATTTTGCGAGGTATAGTTGTGTTTATTTATCATTGCTTTCAGTGTATTTTAATAATTCGGCTAACAAGCCTGACAAACTTACCGATGCACAGGCTATCCTTTTGTCGGCTGCACCGTAATAGATATAAAGGGTATCGCCAAATAATGCGGTCCCGGTAGGGAAAACCACATTGTCGACTTCGCCGGCCAACTCCCATTTGTATTCAGGTGAGAACAGTGCATAGGGCAGCCGGGCGACAATCTTGTGTGGATTATCAATTTCCATAAGGGCTGCAGCACAGGCTGAATAAACAATTTTGCCTTCGATTTCTTGAGCTCCATGATAGATAAGAAGCCATCCATGTTCGGTTTCAATTGGTGGGCAACCAGCCCCCGCATACCGTGCTTCATGTTCAAAAACAGGTTCAAGAATGATATGGTCGTAAAGGTTCAGAAGGTATTCTCTCCAGAATTCGTGTGTCAGTTCGCTCAATTCGTACACCTGAACGAGCTGAATACCAGGCCGTATACGGTGAAGAAACATAAGTTTTCCGTTGACCCTGCGCGGAAAGAAAACAACGTTTTTGTCCCATAGAAGATATTTTTCGGGATCAGACTGTAACCTATAGAAGTTATGATCGCGGTAATAACCTTCCTTCACTCTGCCACCATTTTCGACAAGCCTGACAAATTCAGCATAGGTGATCTTTGGGACGATGATTCCTTGTCGCTCGAAATTCAATAGATCTTTTGATGTTGCCAGTGCGCCCAAGGCGTTTGTCCCATCATAAGCGGTATAGCTCATGTAGTACAAATCGTCAATTTTAACAAGTCTGGGGTCTTCAACACCATGCGATTCATATTCAAATTCCGGACTCATGATGGGTTTTTCCCAGCGTTCGACAACCGTCAACGGTCCTTCCAACCGACAATAACCTATGCTGGAAAAATTACCTTTTTTAACAGCCCTGTAGAACATATGTACCTCATTGCCTTCGCGAAAAGCTGCCGGATTGAGTACACCCTCGCTCTCAAAACTGAGATCAGTTCGGGATAATAATATCCCTTCTTTTTTTACTTCTATCATAATCTCTTCTTTTAATGCTGTCCGGAAAGATTCGTTTTTCCACGTTTGTGCTTATAAATCAAGCCGGTAACAACTATTTCTTCAGAAATCCAATTTCATCATACAAGTCGTTGAACCAACTTACGATTTCAATCAGAAAATCTATTCAACACATCCTGGGGTTTCAGGGATGCATGTTTACTTTGGCCAAAGGTAAATCCACCGTAGCCGGACGCTGTTACACAAATAGTTGGAAGAGTTGCATGATTCACACATTATAGAAGCTGCTATTAATGTGTTGATAATGAATACAAATGATGTTTGTTGCAATGAAACCATTTTGAACTGCCTCCAAACCAAACCAGGAGGATGCTATGTGTTTGACGATGGTTTTTGATGAAAAGATGATCCGACTTTTAAGCTAAATTGTACATTTAAAGTTCTATATGCACTTTGTGACGGACGACTATTTTTTTATCTTTATGCCTTTAGAAAAATCATGGAAAATGGGACGAAAATACAATGTGGAATTAGACGCAGTATTGAAGGAATATATTCGTTAGTGGTTATTGTAAGACACCCATTCAGAGCAATTCGAGAAAAAAATTTACCTTTGAAATATAAACTGATTTTATGAATGACTTAAATCTACAGATAGATACGTTTTATTCGAAAATATTAGATTTATTAAAATCTGCCCATAAGACAGTTTACCAATCAGTTAATTCGACTATGGTTGAAACTTATTATAAAATAGGTAGATTAATCGTGGATGAAGAACAGCAAGGTAAAGAAAAAGCAAAATATGGTCAGAATCTGATTAATGCATTGTCACAAAGGCTGTCTGTTGAGTTTGGAAAGGGATTTTCTGCAACTAACTTAAAACAAATGAGAAGTTTTTATCTGGTTTACTCAAAAGGTCAGACAGTGTCTGACGAATTCAGATTAAGCTGGTCTCATTATTTAAAGCTCATGCGTATAGATGATGAGAATGAGAGAAAATTCTATGAAATTGAGTCATTTAAAAACAATTGGAGTAATAGTGAGTTGCATAGACAATACGATAGCGCCTTGTATACAAGATTATCATTAAGCAGAAATAAAAGTGAAGTTTTAGAATTATCTGCAAAGGGACTTGTTATCGAAAAACCAAAAGACGCAATAAAAGACCCTTTTATACTTGAATTTTTAGGACTTCCTGAAAAATCCGTTTATTCTGAAAGTGATTTAGAGCAAAAATTAATTGATAAACTTGAACATTTCTTATTGGAATTAGGAACCGGTTTTACTTTTGTTGCCAGACAGAAAAGAATATCGTTTGACGAGAAGCATTTCCGCATCGACTTAGTTTTTTACAATAGGATTTTAAAGTCATTTGTTCTTATAGACTTGAAGATTGGAGAATTAAAACATCAGGACATAGGACAAATGCAAATGTATGTGAATTACTACGACCGGGAAATTCGACTAAAAGACGAAAATAAAACAATAGGTCTAATACTGTGTCAGAACAAAAGCGAATCAGTTGTACAATATACGCTTCCTGAGAATAATGAGCAGATTTTTGCAAGTAAATATCAAACTGTCTTACCAAGTAAGGAAAAATTGAAAGAACTTATTGAGAATAAGGAATAAAAAAGCAACAAACCGCCATTAATAGGACTTTCACCGGTCTGTTCAGTGCATTGGGCACCCAGCGATGAATTCCCCTCAGATGTGGCCAAATCAAAAACTCTGTAGGAGTTTCCTGTTTGTCAGCATCTTATGGGCAACCCCTCCGAGGTTTGAGAGGGCATGCGCTTTCTTTTTTCCCCGGATTCATCAGGGGGTTATTCAGAGTGTAGCCCTACGGGTTATCAGGATTGTCGGGTTTCTGGTATAAATCCTCCATTGGCAAGGCACACCATCTCCTGTATCCATCACCGGACAAATAACATAATTATCACATTTATTCTTGGTTTTAGGTCATTCAGGAGGTGAAAAAGAAGCTGGATAATAGTAAAAAACAGTTGCTATCTGCTATGATTGTTGCTTAATTTTACACTTCAGTAAGCTGCTTTTTATTTTGCTGCCTTTTGAAGTCAAACCTCCTGAAATGAGGCAGTGTTTATGAGTGGTTTTGATGTATATGGACTGATTAACCCTTTGATATTTAAGTTGTACGTCATGAAAAAAAGTATTGTAATCCTCGTGTTGATGATGCATTTCATCAACACCTCCTCAAAAGCCCAGACGTATTTCAACTTTCCTGAAAGCAATGCCGTATGGAATGCCGTTGGTTCGAACATGTTCACACAGGAAGAATGGCATTTCAGGTATGCTGTTTTTGGCGATACGGTTATCGATGGTGTTGGGTATTCCAAATTGTATTCGATGTATGATTCCACCCTCTTACATCCTCAATCAACTTATTTTGCAGCTATCAGAGAAAATGAAAACAAACAGGTTTTTTGTCTCTTGCCAGATTTTCCGGAAGCTATGCTTTACGATTTTGGACTCGAGCCTGGCGATACGATGTTCTACAACATAGGTGGCGGCTTGTGTTACGGCGATGTAATGCTTTGGCCTCAAGATCATTACAGAGTGGTAATGGAAGTGGATTCCATGTTATTGCTGAATAATATCTATCGCAAAAGCTGGGTACTCTCAGGTTCTCTGGGTTTTCAAACATGGCTCGAAGGCATAGGCAGTATCAACTGGTTTGGGTTGTTAAATCCCCTTATCTCAGACATTGCACTTTGTGGCGACAGTTATCAGTTTGCTTGTTTTAAACAAAATGAGACAGTCCTTTATTTAGATAATCCTTTTTGCGATCATTGTTTTTGTTCGTTACTCACCGGCATCGAACAACAAAGTACTGAAAGCAATAAAGGGATACTTGTTTTCCCCAATCCTGCTAAAGGTAGTTTTACAGTGCAGATACAAACAATCCCTTCGTCAGTAAACAGGCTCGAAATCATTGATTTAACCGGAAGAAAACAAATGGTTCAATTATTCACAGGCAATGAAACTTCCTTATCAACTGACAGGATGAGCCAGGGATTCTATATAATTAGAGTCGTTGATGCATCAAAGCGGGTCATTGGGATGTCAAAAATTATCATTGAATGATTTTTATGACTCACCTGCACCAGCTGCCTCTCTCTTCAAAAATTCCTACACTTATTCCCTTACTTCTACCCTTATTCCATCGGAATGACTCGAAAACTCAGGAGCATAGAAACTTTGAATAAGGGAATAGCCATGAGTGAAATTTCCACTTTGTGTGGCTGTCAGCGCATATTCAAACACATATTTTCCTTTTGGCAGGTAGTTGAAAAAGAAATCGGTAGAGGCGTCGCGTGTGGATTGATAATATCCCATACCAAACTCATAGCGGTATGCTGAGATCGTTTCAGCAGGTTCAAAAGCCGCTGCTCTGTAGTCCTTTAAATGAAGATACTCCATATCGCGGTCAGCTTCCAGCACTATACGTACCTTCACCCTGTCGCCAATATGAATTTCAGCTTCTGAAACAGGGATCAGTATCAACCCTTTTGGACTGCTTTTTTCAACATATAGTTCTCTGCGGATGGTAAGGTTTGTCTGATTTGATTTTACCTGATCCATTGGAACACTGTATTGCCGGTAAACACCTCCCCATGCCATCACCTTGTTTGGATTTGTTACTTCAATCACTGCTAAGGTGCTGTCGATTTCTGTTCCAAACCAATCGCGGGTGATGCGCCCTGTTCCTGCCTCAGCATTAGTTGCATCAATAACCGCTCCGCCAACCTTTATTTCAAGGGGTTTTATGTCTGAAATCCAGTCGTTTCCTTTGAGGAGCAGTGCATATACAGCCTCAGCTGTAGCCCGTGTTGTTTCCCACTTGGTGGTTTGCTTTTGAGTCAGCAGCCACTGCCTTAAACCATCAATCCAGACTGTGTCACCCGCAATCTCGTCGAAGGCTTCAATCAGCAGTCCTTGTGTTTCGATGAAAGAGTGGGAGTATCCGAAACTTTTTTCACGACTCCAATAAGTTCCTAAGTCAGGATTAACGATGGCCGTTTCTTTCAGTGAGGCAAGTATTTCCTTTGCTTCCTTGTCTTTTCCTCCGCGCTTCAACACAAGGGCTGCTTTTGCCTGTTGATGCAGGCTCAGCTTTTGCCAGTCGGAAGCCGTATGCTGCAAATAAAAACTCATCACAGTATTGGTTTCATCCGAAGCTGGTACGTTGCCATAAAAACTTCTGGCATACAAGTAGTTGAGGTGATTGCTTGATAGGATGTAAGTGTCAGTCTCTTTACGGTCGAGCATCTTTTTGTATTCAGTAACGGCTTGCTGATCGAGGAAGCGTATGGCTTTTGACACCGAAGTCCCAAACTGTTTCTCCAGTTCCTTGCTGCCGGTGATTTTTTTAAGTTTGCCAAAACCAGTCACAATCTGTTGGGTAATGTATACACTGCCTGGCATCCCGGGAAACCATGCCCACGATCCGTCAGGGACCTGTTGCTGTGCCAGTTTTTGATACGCTTGTTCCTGTTCATAACGCATGCGGTTCATGTCAAAGAGCAAGGCAATCTGTTGTTTCTGACGGTTTTCATCGGTGGCGTCAAATATCCAGGGTGTCTCGGCCAGCAGGACAGCTTTCAGCGATTCGTTTTTCTCAAGATTTGAGAGCAAGGCCTCACCGCCTTGATTCTTCCAGCTCTCGATCACACGCATGGCCCCGGGCAAACTTTGGGCTACCCATGAGGCAAGGCTGTTGGCGTAAAGGCGATAAAAGAGGTTGTCGCTGTTTTCTGATCCCTTTTCGCTAAGGTAAGGCAGTGCCTGAATGGCGTACCAGGCCGAATTGTCAGCAAACTCAAGATGTAGCTGAACGTTCTTTTCGGCAGCTCTGTTTTCTTTCAATCCCTTGAAAACAAATGACTTGGTGCTGTTTCCGTTGATATGCATGGGCAGCGATTCCTGTACCATCACCCCAACAGGTAAGACAGGGATGTAATTCGCTTCGCTATCGCCAAAGGTTCCCGAGGTGGCACTGATTGTAACAGCCAAAAGGGAAGATTCCTCGTTGATCAGGACGTTCCATTTTATAACCTGACTCTGTCCGGGTTGCAGGTTGAGGAAAGGTTTTTTTTCTGCAGGTTGATTCAAAGGAAGTTTCTTGCTTGTGATGGCGTCTGTTATCTCTATGTTAGCAATACCGTTAAGGATTGATTTACCTGTATTTACGATTTTTACGCTGATCCATGTTGTGTCGCCCTGTCTGAAGAATCGTGGCAGGTTTGGAACTACCATAAGCTCTTTGGAGGCAGTAAACTCCAGCTGTTTTATGCCTGATTCCAGCTGATCGGAATGAGCCAAAAGCATCAGATTCCAACGTGTAAGGGCATCCGGAAGTTTGAAGGTAAAACGCAGCAAACCGGTTGGGTCGGTGGTGAGTTGCGGATAGAAAAATGCTGTTTCCCTGAAATCATCCCTCAGGTAGGAGGGAACTGTTGTTTCCTGAACAACGACTTCTTCATCGTGTTCGTTGGCAATGACATCCGACATCTCAACAACGGCATCATGCATGGCGTGACCTGCTTTTTGTATCATCGGCATGCCATTGACCGCACCCCGGTAGAAATTGGGCTGCAGACCATACCAGTTGATTAAAGGCAATTGAATGGGATCTAACGAATAATCTTTGTAGGGATAAGATGTTAAGAGTGAAGTGGTATAAGCTAAGAATCCATTGTCAGCACCCCAGGGATAGGCTGATCTTTGACGTGTTATGAGGTCGAAACTCCAGCTGTGTGGCCGGAAAACATCCAGCGAGGCATCATACATGGCTGCCAAAACCTCTGTTGTTTTTCCTTTTCCCTTGTAATCTTTTACCAGCAGCGTCCAGGTTTCTTCAGCTCCGGGCAAAAGATTATCTCTTTTTGTCTCAAGCCGGATATCGAGTTGCTTATTGGAAAACGGAACCTCCACATCGAATGTAGCTTGCTGAAGGCTGTTATGACGAACAAAAACAGCTTCGAACCTGAGTTGTCCGCGATGTTCCTCTTTGACAACAAAAGGGATCGTTTTACGGCTGTTGCTGACCAAATGCCAGCGGTGATACAGAAGCTGTTCTCCTGAACTGATTTCAATCAACACACGATTCGACTTTTCGGCAGAACCAGCATAAAAATACAGGGTGTCGCCGGGCTGAGCCGTTGTTTGGCTGATATGAAACCACGAAAGCTCGTAGACAGGTGGTTTTTTACTCTTGGTTTTGAAGAGGGTAAACGGTTGTTCGTGCGTTACTTTCTGTCCAAAGGCATCTACCGCAGTAAGTTCTGCAAGGTATTCACCCTCTGCCCAGCCGGCGGTAGTTTCAGGAAATAAAGCAGCACTTCCGCTCACAAATTTTTCTTCGGACCAAACAAGGGTTTTCTCCCGTTCAGCAGGGTTTTTTGGACTATCAAAATCATCCAGCGGAAATAGCTCTGTTAGTTTTTCTTTGCTGAGATAGTGCCTGTCAACAGCTTCCCAGGGCAATTTTCGAGTGATGCGCTTATCAGGACTTATAAGGTAAAATGATACCTTCACGGTGGCATCAACAGCTTTTTGCTGCAGGTTTTTTGCAGTGAACAAATAGCCCTTTGTTTTTCCTGCCTCTATGGTGTTGTCAAGTGTTGTCTCAAGTAACAAAGCCCTGTTGCTTACATTAACTGTGGTTGTCCCTCTGCGTGTTTCGCCGTTACGATCGGTTACATCAACAACTACGGTGTAGCTGTAAACGGGTTGATATTTCAGGTCTTCGTTGGGAGGGGTTTCAGCATTAAAGGTGATACTAAAACTGCCGTCTTTTTTTGTAAGCGACTGTCCTTGTGTGATCATGATCTTTTCATTGGCAATTGGACGGTAATAAAACCAATAGGGCCTGAAGGGAAGAAACTGTTCGCGTTCAACATAATAGCTGTACGAAACGCTGTCGAGTGCATAACCAGCAAAAGCTGCTGCTGATCCTTTCAGAGTCACAGGCTCATTAAGCCTGAATTGTTGATCTTCAGCCTCAAGTTTCACCTCAAAAGTGGGACGCTTATATTCTTCAACCGAAAAGGTAGTGCTGCCCGACTCGTTGCCAATACGCATGACCCCGTTGAGCAGGTTTTGTGGGATCATAAAACTTCCTTCAAACGAGCCATAAGCATTGGTTTGGAGCGCCAATGAAGCTGTTTCACGGTTGTTTACATCATAAAAACGAACGGTTGTTGGGCTCGACTTTTGAATCTCCCAGGCTTCAAGATCTTTTCTTTGTAAAGTAATGCCTTTGAAATAAACAACCTGACCCGGCCGGTAGATGGCCCTGTCCGTAAAAAACCAGGTTCTGTTTTGCTCCCTGCCGGTGTTTTTGCGCACATAAACATCGAAATAATTATCGCTGTACAAAGTGTCATCCTGCATGAAAACTTCCACGTAAAAGGCTTGGTTTTGAATGTCATATGCATCAGGACCAACACTGAAACTGCCATCTTTTGCTGTTGTCAGCTGCGCTTTTTCCTTTACAACATATTTCTGTGCTGAATAGTCGTAATCGCGTGTCATTATACGCACAGTGGCATCTGAAATGGCCTTGCCTGTGCTTCTGTTCAGGAGATGAAAGGTGTTGATATTGTTCAACTTATGGCTGATAAATGATAGCTGACTTACCTGAAAGGAAGTGAATGCAATGATGCCTTCTGGACGAAAAGCCGGAGTATCAGCAACAAGTAACACGTATAAACCTGTGGGAAGTGCAGGCAGATCGACGATGGTGGAATGACGCTCGTAGTCAGTTTCAAAAGGCAGTTCGATGGTTTTTTGTTGAAAATGTTTCAAAGCAAGGAATGCATTTATCTGTTCCTGCTGATTCATTTGTTGCATAATTTCTTCCAGTTGTTCACTGGTGATGCGAATCAATTTGAAGGCAGGTTGGGTAACATTTCTGTAGCTTAGCCGAACCGGCACAGGCTGATCAGGAACTACAGCACGCTGTATTTCAACGGAAAGTTCTTTTGCCAGAATTTGGTCTCTGAGCTGCTGGCATTGAATAGCTCCTCTGCTTTGCGGAAATTTTGCTATCGCATCATCACAAATTGCTAAAGCAGCAGGATAATCAGGCATTTGATCTTTAACGCTGCTAAGGATTGATGAGGCTCTGGCTGCTGCAACCTCAGTCGATCCCGGGTGACTGGCAAAAGTTTCCTGTAATGTTTTCAAGGCATTTATATATAATGTATCGGCGTTGCCTGGTCCTTTGTAATTGCTTTTGAGGAATGTGAAACGTTTTATCTCGTTGGAAATCAACGCATCGGTATGACCTTGTTTTAAGTTGGAAAGAAGGATTTTTTGCAACAAATTGATTTCCAAAAGATGCTGACTTTCTCCTTGTGGAAGTGATAATGTTGTGAATTCTATTACCGGTTTCCAGAAGTCAGGCGATTGAATCATTTTTTCGGATTCCACCACTTCAAGGCCGGCATCCATACTGCTGTAATAATCGAGGGCACGGGCAGCAACAAAGTCGAAAAGTGTCGGCTGAATCGTCAGGGCTTCCTTTTGTGTGGAGGTAAGCAGCGAGGCATAACGTATCAGCGGAACAGTATCCATAACAGTGGAAGCCAGTAAGCTACGGTCGTAATGTTCCGTAATAATGTTGCGAAGTGTGGCCCGGTCCCATTCGCGGATATCATCCGAGTTTTGAGTCAGTAAGTTGGTGCGCTCAAGAATTTCGTAGCGATTTTGTTGGTAGTAAAACCAATACATCTCGGCAAGAAGCGAATGCATGAGTTCTTTTCCAGGGCGTGAGAGCACAGCAAGTTGTGTGTTTGCATGAGCAATTGCTTTGATGAGGTAGTCTTCCTCAAAACTTTGCATCAGGCTGTAATGAAAGATGTTAGCTCTTATAAGCTCAATATCATTGTGTTCTTGAAGGGCTTTAGCTCGGATAATATCCAAAACTTCAATTGCTGTTTTAGGCAATCCCTTTTCGGCGGCCTTGTTGGCGTTTTTCCAAAGCTCGTCATAGGAGTTTTTTTGTTCAGATGCGCCTGAGCTACTGGAGATAAGGATTATAAAAGCAGCTAACAAGCTGAATCGTAAGAGGGAAGGAATATTTTTCATGCCATTTAAACTATACTGCGTAAGCGGTGAATTAATAGTGATGCAAGTTATACCAAATTGCAATTATAAATAGGTTTTGTGCCATTTTGTAATTTAACAATGATTGATGCTCATGCTCCTTGAAAATAGCCCCAGCTGACAAGCTCAGGATGGGATCATTTTGAAAGCGCATTTGGTTTTCGACAAATATCAGGCCAAAACAATTCATCCGTAAAAATGAACTTTGCACATCCGGCCTAAGGCTGATTTAATTTGTTGGAATAGAAAGTTTAACCCTGTTTTGGATTAGTCTTTCAGTTTGGAAGACAATGGGTTTCGCAGGTTTTTATAAGCAGTGAGTTCCATCTTTACACTTCCAACAACAACCTTTGTTTCAGCCAGAATGGGAAGATGATTTTTATCGTCAGTCACCCACACAAACATAGGATAAGCATCAGCAAAAACATTGCCTGTGGCCATCATTGGGGCAAACTTCAAACATCTGAAGGTTCCAAGATCCACTTTAATCGTTTCAGTGCCAACGTATTTAATCTTGCTAACATACACTGAGTCGTCAAGAAAAAAATCGAGGTAATAGCTGCTGTCTCCATCAAACTCTGAAAGGTTTAATGTGCGCATGAAGTACAGAGCCGAAACAAAATCATGCACATTGGAAGGTATTTTTTTTGTTGCTGTGCGGCTGGTTGCCAATTGAAGATCGTGATAAAAAAACACTTCATCATCTTTGCTGTAACCCCCTTCGCGGGTGTGTCTTACAAAAAGATATGGGAAGATGGCTTGTTTATCAACATACGATTCATACCTGTTTCTAACTTTGTAAAACCAGTTGAAAGCGCCTTTGCTAACGCCTTCACCAACAATCTTCCACACTTCTTTGTCGAAGTATTTCTTTTTGGCGGTTTCAACCTTAATTGTGGCTTCGCCTGCTGTGACATTACCTGTAAAAGCAGAGTTGTAATACACCCTGAACTGCGTGTATTCGCCTTCGCCAAAGGCCTCGTTCGGGTGATAGGTACGTGGCTGTGCCGAAAGCTGTCCGGCCAGAAAAAGGACAAGAAAGAAAAGCCCCAAACCTTTCATGTAGTTGTTGCAAAGGTGGGCAACTCCAGCTTTTTCCGATGTTAAACTCATACTACAATATTGATGATGCGTTGAGGTACAACGATCATTTTACGAATTTGTTTCCCTTCGATCCATTTTTGTGCTTCTTCCGACTCCAGGGCAGCTTTTTCGATCTCTGCAACTGTGAAATCTGCTGGTAACTCAAGTTTGAAACGCGTTTTCCCGTTGAAAGAAACAGGATATATGAAGCTGTTCTCGACCAGGTATTGTGCCTCACATACGGGGAATGGTTGCTTTACAACCGAACCATCATGACCACAGAGATGCCACAATTCCTCTGCAATATGCGGTGCATAGGGCGAAATGAGCACGCTGAGTGGCTCGAGGATCGCCCGTTTGTTGCATTTCAGTTCCGAAAGTTCGTTGGTGCAGATCATGAAAGCCGATACTGCGGTGTTGAATGAAAACCGCTCGATATCGTCTTCGATTTTCCGGATGGTTTTATGCAATACCTTCAGTTCCTTTTCATTTGGTGTATCGTCTGAAAGCTGGAAATCATTGTTTTCATCGTGAAACAAACGCCAGAATTTGCGTATAAACCTGAAAACACCTTCAATGCCTTGTGTGTCCCAAGGCTTTGACTGCTCTATCGGTCCAAGAAACATTTCGTATAACCGAAGTGTGTCTGCTCCATAACGTTCAATCAGGTCATCGGGATTTTGCACATTGTACTTCGATTTCGACATCTTTTCCACTTCCCATCCGCAGATGTATTTCCCGTCTTCAAGGATAAATTTAGAATCAGCCAAATGCGGTTGCCAGTTGCGGAATGCTTCAGTATCAAGCACATCGTTATGAACCAGATTAACATCCACATGAATGGCCTCAGTGTAGAATTCGCGTCCCGGGTAATTTTTTGAGATATAAACAGTGACGGGCTTCATAGGTTCTTTTTCAATAAAAGCCGGAACATCCTCCCCTTTAAGGGCACGGTTTACGCGGTCCATCACTTCGTCCATATTAAAAAAGTCACGAATGGGGATCAGCAGCATCTTCAATCCCCGCTCACGGCAATAATCTTCATAAGGATGTACTAACTTTTCAAGAGATTTTTGTCCTTTGATCTCAATAATAAGCTTAGCCTCAGCGCTGTAAAAATCGAATTTACGAGTTCCATCGCGGTAGTCTTTTTCAAAGAGCACCCCTGTTTTTCGTTCCCTGAGTCTTTCCCACATCAGGTATTCGGCCATCTTTTCCAGATTGACGCGGTAAACAAAGCTTGACCTACCTTGAATCATCCCTTGATTAATAAGCTTTTTGAATGGTTCTTCCTTGACAGCCATGCCGATATCAAAAAGAAACATATTCCAGAAGCGTGCATAGATCAAATGTCCGGTCGCATGTTCAGCACCTCCCATGTAGAGGTCAACATTTTCCCAGTAGTTAACTGCTTCTGCTGAGAAATAGCTTTCGCTGTTGGTGGCGTCCATGTAACGCAGGTAATAACCACTTGATCCAGCGAAGCCAGGCATGGTATTGGTTTCCAAAGGATAACCTTCTTTTGTTTTCCAGTTGTGAGCACGTGCCAAAGGCGGCTCGCCTGTTTCTGTGGGCAGGAAAGCATCCACAGGAGGCAGCTCGAGTGGCAGGTCTTTTTCGTCAAGCGTGTAAGGCATTCCATCTTTGTAGTAAACAGGGAAGGGTTCGCCCCAATAGCGTTGACGGCTGAAAATGGCATCTCTTAGCCTGAAATTGATTCTGGCAGTGCCAATACCGCGTTTCTCGGACTCGGCAACAACAGCATTTATGGCTTCTTTTACTGATAAACCATCGATGAAACCTGAGTTAACGGCAATACCCTCTTTTGAATCGTAGGATTCTTCCCATGTTGCAGGGTCTGAAAGTTCTTCACCTTCTTTTTTAATGACCTGAGTTATTGGCAAATTATAAAATCTTGCAAATGCAAAATCGCGGCTGTCGTGTGCCGGAACGGCCATGATAGCTCCTGTTCCATAACCCATTAACACATAGTCGGCAATCCAAACCGGAATTTCTGTGCCGGTAAAAGGATTCAAGGCATAAGCGCCCGTGAAAGCTCCGCTTACTTTTTTAACTTCGGCAATACGCTCGCGCTCAGAGCGGTTTTTTGTTCGCTGAACATAAGCTTCAACTTCTTTGCGTTGTTCCTGACTTGTAATGAGGCTCACCAGCTCGTGCTCCGGTGCAAGGACCATAAAAGTAGCACCAAAGATGGTGTCGGGACGGGTTGTAAACACCTCGATTGAATGCTCACTTCCGGCAAGTTTGAAAGAGAGCGAGCCTCCAGTTGATTTTCCAATCCAGTTGCGTTGTATATCTTTTAATGATTCGCTCCAATCGATGGTTTCGAGGCCGGCAAGCAGTCTGTCGGAATAGGCGGTGATGCGTAGCAACCAGTTTTTCATTGATTTCCGTTCAACCGGATGTCCGCCACGAACGGAAAGACCCTCGCTTACCTCATCATTTGCCAAAACGGTACCTAAGGCCGGGCACCAGTTGACCATTGAATCGGCCAGATAAGCTAAGCGGTAATTCATCAGAATTTCTTGCTGCTGCTGTTCGCCCATAGCTTTCCATTGCGAAGCAGAAAAGATTTTTGTTTCGGAACAGACAGCTTCTGCCGAAACATTTCCTTCTGTTTCGAAGATGTTAATAAGAGCCTCTATCTTTTCAGCTTTATTGGTTTTTTTGTTGTACCATGAATGGAAAAGCTGGATGAATGTCCATTGTGTCCATTTGTAATATCCTGGATCACATGTTTTTACTTCTCTATCCCAGTCAAACGAGAAGCCAATTTTATCAAGTTGTTCGCGGTAGCGTTCGATATTTTTATCTGTTGTTATCGCAGGATGTGTCCCTGTTTGAATGGCATATTGCTCAGCAGGAAGTCCGTAAGCATCGTAGCCCATTGGGTGTAACACATTAAAGCCTTTCATGCGTTTGTAGCGTGCATAAATATCTGAGGCAATATATCCAAGCGGATGGCCTACATGTAGTCCTGCTCCCGAGGGGTAAGGAAACATGTCAAGGACATAAAATTTTGGTCTGGCATGGTCAATATCAACCTTGTAAACTTTGTTGCTGCGCCAGTAATCCTGCCATTTTTTTTCGACTTCCGAGAAATTGTAATCCATGTGAAACGACTCCTAAATAAATTGAAATGAGGCCGCGAAATTAACAAAAAGAGGGACACGGTCGGGCATATCCATACAATCTGAACCAAAGATGGTTTCAGGTACGAAACATGCGCTAAGGTAAAAAGGAATTTATTTCAGTCCGCTGCGAATAAGGAAAGGCTCAATAGAAGGCTCTGCACCTCTGAATTTTACATAAGCGTCCATTCCTTCGTACCAGGCGTTGCCGGCGAGAACATATTTCCTGAATTTGGCAGCCATTTCCTGATTAAATAAATTTCCTGATGATTTAAAAGCCATGAAAGCATCTGCGTCAAGCACTCCTGCCCACCTGTACACATAATAGCCGGCGGCATAACCGGGGCTGTGGATATGTCCGAAATTAGCAGTTCGGTAGCGTGGGATTATTTCGTCAATAAGGCCGATACGACTTAGTGTTGACTTCTCAAAAGCGTTTACATCCGTAGATGCATCAACTTTTGATGTGTGCCAATCCATGTCGAGAATGGCTGCTGAGAGGTACTCCGCATTCTCAAACCCCTGATTGAACATAGTGGCTTTATTCAGTTTTTCAACGAGGGCAACAGGAATCACTTCACCGGTAAGGTAATGAAAGGCATATTCTTTCAACAGTTCGGGTTCGCCTGCCCAGTTTTCCATGATTTGTGAAGGAAGCTCAACGAAATCGCGTGGCACAGAACGGCTTGTGCGGTTATAATGTCCATCGGCAAAAAGATTGTGTAACGCATGACCAAACTCATGAAACCAAGTGCGTGTTTCGTCCCAGCTCAATAAGGCAGGCTGTTCGCCAACAGGTCGGGTAAAGTTCATTACCATTGTAACGATTGGATAAATTTTTTGGCCTTTTTCATCATAGCTGCCATTGCGATAAGTACCGCACCATGCACCACTGCGTTTTGAGGCTCTTGGATGTGGATCGATGAACAAAATTCCTAAATGGGATTTATCTTTATCGAAAACCTCAAAAACTTCTGCTTCAGGATGATAAAGAGGGATATCGGTCCGTTTGGTAAATGTAATCCCATAAAGTTTTGTGGCTAATAGAAAAGCTCCTTTTCTAACGTTTTCGAGAGAGAAATAGGGTTTGATTTCGTCTTCGTTGAGGTCGAATTTCTCCTTACGAACGATTTCGGAATAATACCACCAATCCCATGAAGCAAGTTTGAAAGTGTCGCCATTTTTGTCGATAATAGCTTGTTGTTCATCACGTTCTATTTTGGCACGTTGAATGGATGGTTCCCAAACCTTGTAAAGAAAGTCGTACACATTTTTGGGTGTTTCAGCCATTTGATCAGATATAAAATATTCAGCAAAATCTTTATATCCAAGCAATTGAGCCATTTTCTGACGAAGTTCGATCAATTCAAGAAAAGGGGCTTTATTATCCGTGGCATTGTCGTTATCGCCACGTTTGATATAGGCTGTATAGAGTTTTTCGCGCAGGTCGCGGCGTTCCGAAAATTGTAGAAAAGGAATCCAGCTTGGTTTGGATAGGGTGAACACCCATTTTCCTTCCATGCCTGCTTTTTTGGCTTCGTCGGCAGCAGCAGAGACAACAGCCGCGGGCAATCCGGCAAGGTCAGCCTCGTTTTCGAGTACCAACTTGAAAAGATTGTTTTCTGCCAGTAGATTCTCTCCTAATTTCAGGGAAAGCATCGACATTTTTTGATTGAGTTCCTTCAGCTCATCGCGTTGTTGCTGTGGTAATGCAGCACCGTTACGTGCAAAATCATCATAAATCTTTTCAACCAACAGCAGCTGCTCTGCATTGAGCTTCAAGCTGTTTCGCTGATCGTAAACGGCTTTTATACGGTTGAATAGCTGCTGATTGAAACGGATGTTGTTGTAATGTTCGGTTAACAAAGGAGTTGTTTCACGTGCAATTTCCTGCAAACGTTTATTGGTGTTAGCACCCCTTAAGCCTCCAAAAACAGGACTTACTCTTCCAAGCATTTCACCTGAACGATCGTAAGCTACGATGGTGTTTTCAAAATCCGGGGCAGCAGGATTGTTGATGATGGCTTCAATTTCTGCGTTATTTTCCTGTATTCCGGCTTTAAAAGCAGGAAGAAAGTGCTCATTATCAATTTGTTCAAAAGGAGGAACACCAAAGGGTGTTTCAAAAGGTTTGAGAAGTGGATTTGGTGTTTGAGCACGCAAAAACAAGACAAACAATAAAAACGGAAGGATAAACAGAGTTTTTTTCATAACAGTGGGATTCATTAACGACAATAAGAATGAAGTCAGGGCATAAAAATAGACCTATTTCACATGATTTAATCCTTCAGCATGAAAAACAGCATTTTGAACAAGTTTTCGGTAAGAAAGTGATATCAAATTAAATTGAACGATTATCCAATGAAAACTTGTATAATGCAAACAGAGCATCTGTTATAGCCAAATTTATTTGACTTTCACAAATCCCTGATCGGTATTAAATGATGCATCTGAATTTTGTTGGACGCTATTGATTCAAAATAAGGACAAAAAATACTAGCAAAGGATCTGATAATATAAATAGCCCGGTGGATGGTTAGGACATGTAAATCTTTACTAAATTTACCCGAAAATTTGATTTTTTCAAATGAAACAACCTATGAATTTGAGCGAGATATATACGCAATAGTGCGGGTATCTGCTCGTTATAGCCAATTTAACAAAGACAGTGCAAATGATTGTATATAGAGCAAAAATAAATTCATTAAGACCAAAATCAGAACTTAAACTTTTGCTTAAGAAGAAAATGGTTTCAAGTGAGGAGCAGAACAAATTCT
>CAYXCZ010000047.1:0-25141 GCA_964463695.1 uncultured Lentimicrobiaceae bacterium
CCCCCCTCTCCGCTAAGAAGCCTAAAATCTAAAGAAAACCACTAAAAACTGCACATTTTTGGTGGTTTTTTGCTTTTTAGGGGTGTTTTAGATGCAAATAAAAGCATCTGTAACAAACTTATTCGGAGCAGAAAACGCCACTAAAAAAAACTGCACCGAATAAGGTTCTTTTTCATTAGCGACATATCAAGGCAAAAAGTCAGAAATATCCTAAGCCGGATACATCATAAACATTTAGTTTTCTAATAAATAGAGTACTGGAATTAACTCGTAAGGGCAAAATACAGCATTTATTTTTGCATATTCAAACCTCAAAGAATCCTAAATGTGATTTTCAAACCCTGCTAATGAATTTTGAATCCTTGAATTTTGAATCACATTTTAGCCAAGTCAGCAAACAATGCCTTCTGATTATCCGTAAGATTGGTGGGAATTGTTATTGAAAAAGTGATGAACAAATCACCAAACTGACCTTCATTTTTATATACTGGAAACCCTTTTCCCTTTAATTTTAATTTACCACCATTTTGCATCCCAGGTTTGATGGTGAGCTTGACTTTTCCGTCGAGTGTGTCTGTTGTTATCTCGCCGCCCAACACAGCTGTGTAAAGGTCAAGACTGACTTTGGTGTACAAATTGTTACCCAATCGTTTAAATGTGGGGTGATTGATTATCGAGAAACTAATATACAGATCGCCATTTGCTCCGCCATTAACCCCTTGCCCGCCGTGCCCTGGAATTTTGATTGTTTGATCATTTTCGATTCCGGCAGGTATTGTGATTCGGATGTTTTTTCCATTTACTGTCAAGGTTTGTTGATGACTTACAGAGGCTTCCACCAGGTTGAGCTTTAATTGAGCCGTATAATCTTCTCCTCGGGGTCGGGTCTGACGGCCTCTGCTGTTGACTGGGGCGCCTCCAAAAAAGGCTTCGAAAAAATCAGAAAAGTCGTTTTCATTTCCGGATCCTGAAAATGCTTGCCTTCTATTATTTGATGATTGGCTCTGTTGCTGCCTTGCATTTTCAAATTGTTCGGCATGCTGCCAATCCTTACCATATTGATCGTATTTCTTTCGTTTCTCCGGGTCACTCAGCACCTCATTAGCCTCATTGATTTGCTGAAAATTGGCCTTTGCGCCCTTATCATCAGGGTTCAAATCAGGATGATACTTCCTGGCCAGTTTCCGGTAGGCTTTTTTTATGAGAGCAGGCGTTGCAGCTTTATCTATTCCCAATATTTTGTAATAGTCAATATAGTCCATTTGATAAAATTTACCTTATGTAAAATGATGAATATTAAGCACATTCACTGATTCATGAATCTGATTTTAATCCTAACCATTGAATTTTGTCACGAAATCAGTCCGCCGAATTTCTTCATTACAGAAGCAGACATTAGCTCATTAATAAAAAAATGACCGTCACTCTACAAAGTGACGATCAGAATTTTATAGTCAATATTATTTGCTAAAAGCGATATCCTATCGAAAATCCGAATCCAGTATTTTTAATTGAAGTTTCATCATTAATGAAACGCTTGTCTTCGGGGTTGATCTTAATCATACCAAACTGCACATTCATCTGGGCAAACAAACCACCGGCCATCTCATAGCCGGCAAAAATATTTCCGCCAGCATCAAACGCTTTAAAATAGGTTGTTGTCAAAGGGTCGCCAATTTCAACAGTATTTGAAAATTCAATGGGTGTGTCAAGAGTGACATCACCACCTTTTGTCACAACTTTTCCGCCAATACCATATCCTAAATAAGGGCCGAAACCAATCATAACAAAGCCCTCACCTAGTGATCCTTTGTACATGAAATTCAGTGGTAACTCGACGTATGATAGCTTATAAGAGCTTGTTAACGAACCAAATGTGCTGTTTGCTCCCTTGGTGCTAAACAATAACCCGGGCTGAAAGAAGAATTCGGGAATGATAGGAATCTGCGCATTTACACCAACATGGTATCCGATGAGCATATCATTTTCGAACTTGTCGCCTGTAAAGTCGGTTCCTGTCAGGTTTTGAAGGTTGATGCCGCCTAAAACAGCAAAGGATACTCCTGATCTGGTTGGTCCCTGGGCATTGGCCACAGCAACAGTTAACATCAGGATAGCAATTAAAGAAATCAGTTTTGTTTTCATTCTATGTAATTTTATTTTTGAGATTTTGAATTAATTCGATGCGTCTTTGGCAGCTTCAGATTTCATTTTATCATTGGCAGTGATAAGGAATTCAACCCGTCGATTTTGAGCGCGGCCATTTTCTGTATCATTGTCATATTTTGGAAGTTCTTCGCCGAAACCCCTGATAGAAACCCTGTTACTTCTGATTCCTTCACTTGAAAGGTATGAAGAAACAGCGCTTGCACGTTCAACAGATAAGTTTCTGTTATAATTCTCAGAACCTTTGCTATCAGTATGTCCCTGCAATTCGATATCGGTATCCGGATAGCTGTTAAGTACCGATACGAGTTTATTCAGATTTGATTTAGCTTCATAGGTCAAGCCTGACTTGTCGAAACCAAACAAAATATTGCTATTAAACTCTACTACAATACCTTCGCCTACACGTTCAACTTTTGCATCAGGAATTGCTGCTTCAATTTCTTTCGCCTGTTTATCCATTTTGTGACCAATTATGGCTCCTGTCGTTCCGCCAACAGCAGCACCTATTATTGCACCTAAGGCTGTATTGCCGGCTACATTGCCAACCACAGCGCCCATTGCACCACCTGTGGCAGTTCCAACTACTGCTCCTTTTTGGGTTTTGTTTAAGGATGCACAACTTGTAAATAACATTGCGGCACTAATGCCCACAACCAAACTCATTTTAACTACTTTCATTTTAATTTGTGTTAAATGTTTAATTAACGCTTAGATCCATCCGACAGGATTTTGGCATAGAAAATTTATATTCTAATGTTGAAAACTTCAACCTTCCAGCATCTGCCAAACCGGGAAAAGTTTAAGAAACTTATTCCTTCTTCGACTGTACATATCAGGACAAATTATCAAGGCACAAAATTCATTGCTTGCACGCCAATAATCGTTACACAAAACTGAAAAGTAATTACATTATTCACACTATCTCAATGATGAACCTATATAGTGATCGTGTAACGCGTGTGTGAAACATGAAAAGTGTGAATTATGTATGTTTTAGCGCAACATATGTAACACAATCCAACTCTCCAATGATCAACTTTGCCAAACTAAAACATTGATAATGAAAACAAAACCCTTTATTCAAAACCAGCTTACAGCACATACAGGAGACGAAGAAAATCTCGGTGTCAACCAAAGTGCTGAGCATGTAACAGGTGAAATTATTTCGAAAGAAGCCGTGCGCCTTGACGACTTCACAGCCAGAAATATGTCGTCGCCATTTGATTTATTCGAAAATGTGTCCACTGGCAGCAACAGCATTGAAGACAGAAACCGTGGAGTTACCAATTCTAATTTACCACATTCGGAACCAAGTCCGGAGAGTTAAATAGACGCAATAATATATCGTTTTGTGAGCACATTCAGACGCATGTGGAGTGTGAATTTGTGGCCTAAATTAAAGTCTGTAAATGTAATATTCACTTTATATTTTCTCAAATGAAACTCAGCATTCTTCAAAAACTAATCATCTTCTCAACAATCATCCTGGTTGGAAATGGGATTCTGGGTTACACTGCCTATAAAAGCAAGCTGAAGCTACTTGAGTCAGAAAAGTGGGTTCAATTGACTGAGCAGATCCTCTTTCAATCGGGAGAAATACTTTCCAACGGAAAAGACATCGAATCAGCTTCGCGTGGTTTTATAATAACAAATGACAGTGATTACCTCGAACCCTTGTTTTCGGCTGAGAAAGTGATTTTTGAACAAATAGCAACACTCAGAAACCTCGTAAAGGATAATCCGTTGCAACTGCAAAGGGTCGACACACTTGGTTATTATGTAAACAAACGTCTTGAATATTCGTTGGCCACTGTCGAATTACGTTCAAAACAAGGATTGACTGAGGCCATTGCCTTGATTTCAAATAAATATGGCAAAGTATATTCCGACGGGATGCGAAATACTATTCAAGACATTCAAAAAGAAGAAAACCAATTACTTCAACAAGGCATATTGACAAATAAATCTATATCAGATAATTACAACAAATTCACAATAGTTTTTTTTGTTTTACTGTTGGCATTTACCATTATGCTGGTGATTGCTTCTGGCAGAAATATGATGAAAGAAGAAGAAAAGAAAAAACAATCAGCTGAACTTATTATCGCTAATAAAGAAATAAATTTTCAATCACATGAAACGGAAATTCAAATGGCTGCAAACAAAGAACTTGAAACATTTAGCTATTCGGTTTCACATGATTTGAGGGCTCCTTTACGGCATATTTCCGGTTATATTGATTTACTTATGAAAAACAATGCCTCGCAACTCAATGAAACCGGTTTAAGATACCTCAATACCATCTCGGATTCTGCGCATGAAATGGGAAGCCTGATAGATGCTTTACTTACATTTTCAAGATTAAGCAGAACAGATATCCAGCGCTCAGAATGCAGCACGAATGATATGATCAAACAGGCACTTAGAATATTTGGCAGCGAAATGAGCGGTAGAAATATTGTATTCAACATTCCGGATCTACCAGCCTCTTATGGTGATGAAAACCTTCTTAATCAGGTTTGGCAAAACTTGATATCGAATGCTCTTAAATATACACGAAATGAAGAAAAAGCAATCATTGAAATCAAAGGAGAAATTGAAAATGGCTATACACTTTTTCACATCAGCGACAATGGTGTCGGTTTCGATATGAAATATGCCGATAAACTTTTTGGGGTATTCCAACGGCTTCACAAAGTGCGGGATTTTGAAGGAATCGGAATCGGATTGGCCAATGTAAACCGCATTATTGTAAGGCATGGAGGGATCTGCAAAGCCAAAAGCGAAGAAGGAAAAGGTGCCACTTTCACCTTTAGTTTACCAAATAAATAACAATTAAACTTCGAAAAAATGAGCTTAGAATTAAGACGCATCCTAATTGTGGATGATAGCGCTAAAGATGTAGAATTAACAATTGCAGCACTATCTGAAAAGAACCTGGCAAATGAGGTAATAGTTGCAGAAGATGGTGTTGAAGCCCTGGATTATTTGTATAAAAGGGGTAAATTCATCAACGAAAAAGGCTCCCCCGCCGTTATTTTGCTTGACATTAAAATGCCAAAAATGGACGGCATCGAAGTGTTGAGGCATATACGCTCCGACCCAAAATTCAAATTCATACCCGTAATCATGGTTACTTCTTCACGTGAAGAAAAGGATCTGGTGGAAAGCTACAAGCTGGGTGCTAATTCTTATGTGGTTAAACCTGTTGATATTATGCAGTTTATTGATGCACTTAAAGTGCTCGGACAGTATTGGGCTATCATTAACGAACCACCCCCAGTTAATATGAAGTTAATTTAGAAACCGGGAAGTCAGAGACTGTAACAATGGAAAAGAAGATCAAAATACTTCATCTTGAAGATTCTTACAAAGATGCTGAGATTATACGTGACATTGTTGAAAGCGGTGAGAATGTATCGGCTTACTTTGTAGTTGACAACGAAAAAGATTACCTTTCTGCTTTGCAAAAGGAATCCATCGATTTGATTCTGTCTGATTACAGTCTTCCTGATTTTAATGGCAATGAGGCATTGAAAGCAGCGCGCGAAAAGTATGCAAGTATCCCCTTTATTTTTGTTTCCGGGGCCATAGGAGAAGACACAGCCATAGATGCCATGGTAAATGGTGCAACTGATTATGTTTTTAAAAATAAACTTGAACGTTTAATTCCTGCCATAAACCGAGCCAACCACGAGCGACAACAGGAAATAAACCGTCGACTGGCTGAAAAGAAACTCAAAGAAAAAACAGAACTGTTAGTGTCTCAAAATGTAAAATACTTACAAATAAACAATGAACTTCTATTTCAAAACAAAGAAAAAATAAAGCGTGCAGCGGAGTTACTTATTGCAAATACAGAACTGGCTTTTCAGAACGAGGAAAAGAAAAAAAGGGCAGATGAGCTTGTAATTGCCAATAAGGAACTGGCATTTCAAAACAGTGAAAAAGAAAAACGTGCAGCCGAACTAATCATAGCTAATAAAGAGCTCCTATTTCAAAACGAAGAAAAAGAAAAAAGAGCCAATGAATTGATCATTGCTAACAAAGAACTTGTTTTTCAAAACGAAATGAAAGAAAAACGTGCTGATGAATTGATGCTGGCAAATAAGGAACTTGCGTTTCAGAACGAAGAAAAAGAAAAAAGAGCCAATGAATTGATCATCGCAAACAAAGAACTTGCTTACCAGAATGTTGAAAAAGAAAAACGGGCTGATGAGTTAGATACAGCGAATCAAGAACTTGCATATCAGAATGTTGAAAAAGAAAAACGAGCTGATGAGTTAATTATTGCTGAAATCGAGCTTGCGTTTCAAAAAGAAGAAAAAGGAAAACGAGCCGATGAACTTATCATTGCTGATAAAGAACTTCTTTTTCAAAACAATGAAAAAAACAATCGGGCTGCTGAATTGATTATTGCAGATAAAGAACTTGATTTTCAACAAGTTGAAAAAAGCAAAAGAGCAGAAGAGTTAATCATTGCAAACAAAGAATTGGTAGTTCAAAATAAATTGAAAGAGAAACGTGCTGCTGAATTGATCATCGCCAACAAAGAACTTCATTTTCAGAATGAAGAAAAGGAAAAACGCGCTGCAGAACTCAACATAGCCAACAAAGAACTTCATTTTCAAAATAAGGAAAAGGAAAAACGCGCTGCAGAACTCATCATTGCCAACAAAGAACTTCATTTTCAGAATGAAGAAAAGGAAAAACGCGCTGCAGAACTCATCATTGCCAACAAAGAACTTCTTTTTCAAAATGAAGAAAAGGAAAAACGTGCAGCAGAACTAATCGTAGCCAACAAAGAACTACATTTTCAGAATGAAGAAAAGGAAAAACGGGCCGCAGAATTAAATATTGCCAACAAAGAACTTCTTTTTCAAAATGAAGAAAAGGAAAAACGGGCGTCTGAACTCATCATCTCTAAAGAAAAAGCTGAAGAAAGCGATAAGCTTAAAACTGCCTTTCTGCAAAATATGTCGCATGAAATACGGACACCACTCAATGGGATTATTGGTTTTTCAGCCTTGCTGAACTATGAGGATGTGAGTCGTGAGGAAATAAAAGAATACTCGGCTATCATAAGCCAAAGTGGAAACCGGCTGATCGAAATCGTCAATAACGTTCTTGATATCTCGAAAATAGAAACAGGTCAGATTGTGATTGAACAGAAAGCGATTGTAATCGACGAAATATTTTATGATCTGCTTACTTTTTTTACCCCTGTGGCAAAAACAAAAAAACTCCGGTTGAATTACACCAATCAACCTGATAAAACCAACATGATTTACTCTGACGAAGCCAAGTTGCATCAGATTCTTACTAACTTGATTAACAATGCTGTAAAGTTTACAAAATCAGGAAGTATTGATTTTGGTTTTGAGACAAAGGATAATTCTATCCAATTCTATGTTAAAGATACGGGTATTGGAATACCCGCTGAATTGCATGATAAGGTGTTTATCAGGTTCATCCAGGCAGAGCAGTCGATGACAAAAAATTATGAGGGTGCTGGCCTTGGACTAGCCATTTCCAAGGGATTGGTTGAACTACTCGGAGGAAAAATTTGGGTTGAATCAGAAATTGGAATAGGCACTACTTTTTTCTTTACGTTACCCATAACCACGATCAAGGAACAAGAAAAAACAGAGGCAATTACTTCCCCTGTTCAAGGTAAAAAGTCGAATCGTAAGATTTTGATTGCCGAAGACGACTGGACAAGTTTTCAGTACCTCAGCAAGATTCTGTCGAAAGCGAGCGTAACCATTATTCATGCTGAAAACGGAGAACAGGCAGTGGAACTTGTTAAAGCAAACTCGGATATTGACCTGATTCTGATGGACATCCGCATGCCTGTGATGAATGGCATCGATGCTGCACGACTTATTAAACAAATCAGACCCAATCTGCCTATCATCGCCCAAACAGCCTACGCCTTCAGCGAAGAGAAAACCACTATTCTAACAACCGGCTTCGATGAATACCTCTCAAAACCTTTACAATACTCCAAACTGGATGAATTGATAAAAAAATACCTGCAATAAAGTATCCACTTATGTCGAATTTATGAAAATCTTCTATAGTCAGTCCAATGTCAGGATTGTCATGGCAAGATTAAATTATTTCACAGCTTCAACCCCTGCACTTGCTTTTTAAAATCTCCCTGCCAAACATTTTGATAACTATCAATTCAAATTTTTGGGAACCTCACTTTTTCAATAACCAGAAATTTTAGTTTCTGAAACACTACTGTCCGGTAAAATCACATAAACTATTGTGTAATGCTTGATATATTTCGTCCCTACGGGACTTTGAAGATGCAGGGGTTGCTTTTGAACTACTAATATTTCGCCCCTAAAGGGGCTTGTCCTGTTAGGAACAAAATATTGGTAATCTGCATGATACAGATTATCCATAAAGTCAGGCAGGGAGGAAATAGATTTTTACCTGACAATAGTGTTTCTGAAATTCTCCTTTTTTCTGAAAGGTCAAACTGCCTGACAATGGTTTCCAAAAAAGGTTCACTACAGTATATTTTGAGGCAGAGTGAAATAAAATGTTGAACCTTTTTCCACTTCGCTTTCAACCCAAATTTCTCCATCATGCTTTTCGATGAATTCTTTACACAGCATCAATCCCAATCCGGTACCTGTTTCATTGGCTGTGCCGCGGGTTGAGTAGTTTTCATCAATCCGGAACAGTTTGCCAATTACTTCTTTCGGGATTCCTATGCCATTATCTTTTACCGAAACCATAAGTTTGTCTTTTTCTTCATTTACCGAAACGATGATCTCACCTCCCGGTTTAGTAAATTTGATAGCATTCGAAAGCAGGTTTCTAAGCACTGTATGTATCATGGCTGGATCAGCAAAAACAATTGCTTTGGAGGGAATTTCTCTTTTAATTGTTATTCCTTTTTGTCCTGCAATATCATCAAACAGCAGTGTGTTATTATGAATAAATTCCACTAAATCGAAACGCTTTTGGTTGAATTCCATCCTTCCGATTTGCGATTGCGACCACTCCATGAGGTTATTCAGCAAGTTCATTGCACGAAGCGATGACTGGAGGATAATCCCTCCGAATTTCTCTATACCTCCATAGTCCTTTTCGTTGATTTGTTCAACGAGTATTTCGCTCAATCCGACAATTGAATTAAACGGACTTTTTAAATCGTGAGCGATGATGGAGAAGAATTTGTCTTTAAAAGCGTTGAGCTTTTTAAGCTCTTCATTCTGTTTTTTGATTAGAATCTCTGCCTCTTTCCAATCTGTTATATCTGAATGTGCACCAAAAACTCTGACTACCTTTCCTTCATTGTTTAGTATTGAAGCAGCTTTATTATAAATCCAGCGGTAATTTCCATCCTTATGTCGAAATCTGAATTCATGAAAAAAATGTTCAGTAGGATTATTAAGGTACGCCTGAACAGCATTCAGACTTGCTTCCTTATCATCAGGGTGCAGATGTTCGACCCATGAGCCAAAATCATTTTTGATTTCATGGTCATCATAACCTATCTGCCTTTTCCATTGCGCTGAAAAAAACACTTCATTCGTTTCAATATTCCAGTCCCAGATGCCTTGCTCTGATGCATCTATTACAAGTGCATAACGCTCTTCGCTTTCTTCAACTCTGCCTTTAGCTTCAATCAGTTCTTTTTCAGCAAGTTTTCTGGTAGTTATATTGCTTCCAATACATGATCCACCAACAACTTGGCCATTTCTAATTATAGGGTTAAACGAAACTTCAACATAAATAATTTCATTACCCATTTCAATAGCATCCTCAATTTTGAATTGCTCATTTGATAGTACTCTGTCATATCTGGGCTTCCAAATTGGTTGTAAAAAATCAGGATGAGCCTCTAACAAATTAACTCCATATTCCAGCCAAACACCAAATACTTGATAAAACTCATTTTGGAATGTTTTGTTTATATATAGTATATCATAATTTCGGTCAAATGCCCATATGCTATCGTTAGTCCCTTCAATAATGGCTGTGATATTAACCCTGTTTGTTTCAGCAATATCATTTGCTGTAATAAGTTCAAGATTAATTTGCTTAAGTTCTTCGTATTGGGAGGCTATTTTATTACTTTTCTCTTTTATTAATAATGCGGAGTATTTAAGCTCTGATATGTCATCCATTGCAACGCACAAATGTAAGCGGTCGTTAAGCTGAATGGGCTCAGCACCAATTCTCATCCAAATCTTTTGCTCTATTCCATTAGTATTCAGTTCCAATTCTATTTCAGCACCACGGATTGATCCACCGTTTGCGATCAACGACTCAATACCATTGCGCACCTTGCACACCTTACAATCATCAGAGTAACCGCAACCAAGGGGATCTTTTGAACTGTGAATACATCGCAAAAAGTTGCCTGGTCTCTGATTCAAGGCATCAGAGTTGTTGCCTCCAGCCATAAGCACTGCGGCTGCATTTAGTTGTACAATTTTGGTTGTTTCGTCAAGGATAAACATAGCGACAGGTGAGGATTCAAAAATCGCAAAGAGGTTTGACTTCTCCCTTCCCAATGCATTTTCTACCTGTTTACGTGCAGTAATATCCAATGCATTTATAATGCAACTTTTACCGTCGTCGGAAAGAGTGCCGCCTAAAAGGGCATAAACAGGGCTATCACTCTTTTGAGTCAAGATAACTTCGCAGCTTGCAGGGTTTTTACCCATAAATATCTGTGAAAGTAGATCATCAAAAACAGCTCTGTTATCGTTGTTAATAAATAAAGCAAATCTATTGTTTATAAGGCTCTGACGTTCTTTGCCAAGCATTTGTGCACCTTTCAGGTTCGTTTCTAAGATTTCTCCCAGACGAGACAAAGTAAAATATCCCGAAGGGGCAAAATCATAAAGCTCTATATACTTTTCTGTTGCTTCTTTTGCCCATTGATTAGCCAAAATCAACTCTTCGTTTTGCAGTTCCAGTTCAATCTGGTGAACCTCCAATTCGTGAATTAATTTCAACATGTCGGCTTCAGAAACAATTGCATTTGTTTTCGATTTCCGCTGAATCAGCTGCTCCTCAGCCTGATGCCGCAGTTTTGAATCCCTTGATGGTGAAGTTTTTCTATTATCCATTTAGTTCAGATTTTTTTGCAGTAACCGTAATAATTCAGACTTTTTGATGGGTTTTGAAATATAGTCGTTGCAGCCTTCTTCCCTAAAGCGTTGTTCGTCTCCTGTTTGGGCAAAAGCAGTTGTGGCAATGATTGGCAGTTCAGGCCTGAATGTCCGAATCTGTTTCGTTGCTACATCACCATGCATTACTGGCATTTTTATATCCATTAGTATCAAAGAAATTTCAGGATTTTGTCTGCAAAGATCAACTGCTTCCTTTCCATTTGCGGCACGTATATGTTTATATCCCAATATATTTAGGGTAACTGCCAAATATTCATAATTCGACTCCTCATCTTCAGCAATCAAAATGATATGATTTTTATGGATTTCTTTTTTTGTGGCAATTATTTGATTGGGGGATACGTACTTTTCAGCATTATTAAAGGGTATGGTGAATGAAAAAACTGATCCTTTTCCTTTTTCGGAGACAGCATTCATTTGACCACCAAGTATTGCAACAAAACCCTTTGCGATGGTTAAACCCAGTCCGCTCCCATCATGTCCTCTTGTTGTAGAATTATCTGCCTGTCTGAACATTTCAAAAATTAAGTCCAGCTTATTGTTGTCGATCCCAATTCCGGTATCTTTAACAAAGAACTCAATATGTCCGTGTTTGATACTATAACCACAAGCGACACTTCCCTCTTTTGTAAATTTAGTAGCATTATCAAGCAGTTTATTAAGTATAATTTGAATTAATGCGGGATCGGTATAAACTGAAAGATCTACAGTTTCGATAGGTACTTCCGTTTCAAATTTTACTTTTTTGTTTGAACATACTTGTTTTATTTTTTCTGTCACGTTAACAAAAAAAGGTTCTAATGCAAATACTTTATTATTCACTTCGATTGAGTTAGAAACTAATCTGGCCATGTCCATATAATCACTAACTGTATTCATCAGCCGATTGCTCGATTGATTTATATGTTCAAGGTAACCTGAGCGTTCCTCCTCAGAAAGATCAGATTCAGTTATTAGCTCGGCGAAACCCAGAATTCCGTTTAGAGGGGTTCTTATTTCATGAGAGATATTCTGTATAAAAGCTGTTTTCAGCTTGTCGCTTTCTTCTGCTCTCTCTTTTGCTATTTTCAGTTCGTTATGCGCAATTTTGCGTTCAACAATTTCCCAAGTAAGGTTGGCAATAAGCGATAACTCTTCCAGGTCATCTTTAGTGTAATCGGTTTGTTTATTACCTACTCCCAAAATAGCTTTAATAACATTACCTGTAAAAACCGGCACTACCATCTCACGTTCAATATGGGCATGGCCTTCGGGCAATCCTTTTTTATGTGGTAAAGCATTGTAATCGTTGTGTATTACCGGCTTTCGCTGGCGTACGCAATCTACCCATACCCCGGCTTTGTCAATGGAATAATGTTCGCCCTGGCCTTTGGCGTTGCAAAAATTGGACTTGGTTTGTGTACTCCAGTTTTGCAAAATAAGGTTTTGCTGGTCGGAAGCTACAAAGTGAATAAACCCGATACTGCTTTTTGTATGATTTTCAGAAATATTTACGGTTTCTTCCAATAATTCATCAATGCTATGGTTGTAGGAATACTGAATAAGGTGCAATCTCGATAAGTTGATGGCATTGTTGGCTTCGGCTTTTTCTTTTGCCAACAATAATTTACTGTTTACCTCGGCCAGTTCTTCGTTTAATGATTCGTATTCTACATTTTTGGCTAGCAGATGCTGTTCACTTTGTTTAAGGAGTTCTTCGGCTTTTTTCTTTTGCGTAATATCGTTATAAGTAATAATAACGCCATAATCATCCAGTGGTATGGGGGCAGCTGTTACATTGATCCAGACAACTTCTGAACTGGGTTTTACGATACCCATTTCAACGTTTTCAATTTTCCTGTTTTCGGTCAAAGCTCTTACGCTGGCATAATCTTCGTTTGGCATTAGCGAACCATCGGTTCGGATTAATTTCCATTCGTCATCTCCAATTCTGCGTTTCAACAGTTCTTCATCAGAAATGCCTAGTAATTGCTCAGCAACCAAATTCGATTCTGTTATATTCCCTTTTCTGTCGGAAATGGTAACCCCCAAAGGAAAACTTTCGAACAAGGTTTTATACTTGATAAAGGCAATGTGTTGGCTTTCTTCAGCTTCTTTGCGTTCGGTTATGTCGCGTTGCGAAACCAAGTAATATCGTTTATTGTGAATATGAATTGGACAAACATAATCTTCAACATACTTTATTTCATTGTTTGCATTCAGAATTGGGCTTTCCTGTTTAATAAATTCGTCATCGGAAAGGGAAAGAAGCCTTTTATATGTCATTTCCTTTATCATATCAATGCTAACCGATTGCCTATAATCCGCGAGCAGCAACTGATATTGAATTTCCCAGAAATAGCTGCCATTAAGTTTGTCCTTATCAAGGCCGGTTATAAGTTCTGTTTGGTGGTTTGTTTTAACTATTACGCCTTCATTATCAATGAGTAATATGCCATCATTGGAGTGCTCGAATACAGCTTTCAGTTGTATTTCACTATCTCTAAGCTCTTCTTCCGCTTTACGGTGGGCTGCCTTTTCTTTTGCATCATTCAAGGCGCGCTTTACTGTAAAAGGTAGTCTGGCAGGCCGGTCTTTGAGCACATAATCAATTGCTCCTTTTTTTATTAGTTCCACGGCAGTTTCTTCGCCAATGGTTCCCGAGACACAGATAAATGGCACTTCAGGGCAGGTTTTCTGGCAAATCTCCAGTGCGCCAAAGGCATCGAAGCCGGGCAAATTAAAATCGGAAATGATAATATCAAATGTATCCTTCCGAAGAGCCCCACTATAAGCAAGTTCATTATCGACATGTGTAACATCAAGCTGATAACCGGCTTCGGTTAAATGCCACACCGTCAATTCCATATCAGGCAGAACGTCTTCCAGGATTAGCAATTTAAGCTTTGAATCACCCATGGCTGCTTATGTTATTGATGGTAGTTCATTTATTAATACCCAGAAAACAGTAGTATGCTTTACCGCCTCCAGAAACTCTTTAAAATCAACAGGTTTTACTACATAGGCGTTGACACCCAATTCGTAGCATTTTTTCAGGTCGGGTTCTTCACGAGAGGAGGTGAGCATAACAACTGGTATGGTTTTTAACTTGTCATCATTTCGGATGGCTTCAAGCACCTCAATGCCATCCATACGGGGCATTTTAATGTCTAGCAATATTACAGCAGGGTTACCTTTTTCCCTGTCCTTATAGTTGCCTTCATATTGCAGATACTCCATCGCTTGAACACCATCACCAACAGCAACAATGCCGTTGACTATGTTGTACTCAGCCAAAGCATCTATTGTAAGTTCTAAGTCCAGCGGATTGTCTTCAACCAGCAGTATTGATTTTAGGTTATTCATAAATTAACCTCCATGTTTTTTGGTAATGTGAAATAAAATTTTGCTCCTTCTCCTTGTTTTGACTCGGCCCATACCCGTCCATTATGCTTATGAACAATTCGCTGCACATTGGCCAGACCTATTCCAGTTCCTTCAAATTCGGCCTCGGAATGGAGTCGCTGAAAAACACCAAACAGTTTGTGCACATACTTCATATCGAAGCCATCGCCGTTGTCGCTTACACAAAATACAAAATCTTTATCATCTTCCTTATAAACCACTGTAATCTCGGCAGTTTGACGCTTAGATGTGTATTTAAATGCATTGCCCAGCAGGTTGGACCAAACCTGTTTGATCAACGTGCAATCTGCATAAACTTTTGGCAATTTGGATATTTCCCAATTGATTTTTCTTTCCTTAGCATCCGACTTTAATTCTTCTATTACCTCCATAACCGGCAGATTCATATCCACAACGGTCTTTCTTACTTCCTGCCGACCGGTTCTTGAATAATGGAGAAGGTCATCAATTAAAGTTCCCATTTTTTGGGATGCCGTGCTAATGATATCCAGATACTGCCGGGCTTTTTCGGGCAGTTCATCGCGAAAGCGCTTGTTGAGCATATCAACATACCCATTAATATGGCGCAGTGGTGCCCTCAGATCATGAGAAACAGAGTAACTGAACGCTTCAAGTTCTTTATTGGAATTCTCTAACTGCAGCTTGCGCTTTTCAAGTTCTGTCTTAGCATTAATTAGTTCTTGTTCTGCTGCTTTTCGTTCGGTAATATCTATTGCTGTCGCAGATATATACTGCGGATTTCCTGAACTGTCATTAATTGCAGTACCACTCATGAGCATTGGAAACTCAGTTCCATTACGATGAACATGTCCAATATCCTGAGGCTCGAAATAGCCATGTTTGAATAAGGCTGCAAGCGCTCCCTCCACTTCTTTCAATTGTTGTGGAGTATGAAACACAGAGAGATGTTTACCTGCCAGTTCTTCCTGAGTAAAACCATGAATTTCAGCCCAGAACTTATTTACATAAACAATATTCCCTTCAAGGTCAGCAATAGCCTTACCTTCAACGGCATTGTCGGAAATGATTTTAAAAATGCGAATTTCCTGCTCAATCTGATAGCGATCAGTAATATCGCGTGTTATGCCTAGAATACCGATAAGATCTCCGTTCTGATTATAATAGGGTGTTTTTATAGTGTCGGCATATACTCTTCTTCCATCAGGATAAGTAATCCATTCGTTGTTTTGCCGGGTGTCGAGCATCTTAAGCATTTCGTTATCGTGGTACCTGAAAAAGTCGGCGGTTTCTTTATCAAAAAAGTCATAATCAGTCTTGCCCACGATATCTTCACGCTTTTTGCCTACTAATTCAGCAAAATGAGGATTGCAACCAAGATAAACACCATTTTTGTCTTTAAAGAAAATAATATCGGGAATGCCGTCCAATAAAGAATTTATAATGCCCGACTGTTGCAGCACAGACTCTTCAGCTCTTTTAAATGCTGTTACCTCCTGGTGTGCCCCCAACATTCTGACCGGTTTGCCATTTGCATCACGAATGGCCATGCCGCGACATCGTATCCAAACCGTTGAACTATCTTTGTGGGTATATCGAACAATCTGATCGTAGGGGTATTTGGGATCCTCACAATGTTTGAAAAAGTTATCTGTTGCTGTTTTCAGGTCATCGGGATTAATAATGTTTTGCCAGGCACTTGAGCTGTGAGGCATTTCATTGGGGTTATAACCCAGGACTTCCCAGAAACGTGCATTCATCCATTCATTATCGGGATTTTCCAGATCCCAGTACCACATTCCATCCAGGGAGCCCTCCTGAATGAACTCAAAGATGCTTTCGTCATTTTTTATCCGCTCGTAAAGTTCTTTCTTTAAGTAGTTGTCAACCATGTCGTATTATAATTTTTTTAATGTTCACTATTTATTCTGCCAGAATGCCTGATAGTTTTTTAAATTCCATATTCTTATCGAAAAAGTAGTCAGCTCCTAGCTCAAAGCATTTTTTTTTGTACTGTGGAAATGGATAATTTGTTAGTATGCAGACTTTTGTATGTATCTCCAGCTCCTTGATTTTCTTTAAAACATCAATTCCACTCATTTCCGGCATCCTGATATCAAGAATAACCAGATCAGGATGATTTGCACAAATCAAATCCATGGCCATGCGTCCGTTTTCTGCTTCATAAATCACGAGACTTTCATTCAAACTTTTTATAAATGTGCAGATTCTGTCTCTTAACAGCGACGAATCATCGGCAACAACAATTTTCATTTTGTGAATTATTTGATGATTTTGGCAAAAGGAAATGTCCTTTGCCAGAAAGGCGAAAGGTAGTCAATGAAAAAAGAGAAGTATGTAGTATGTTTACCAGAATGGTGTAGTGGTAAACGGATTTTATTGTAGGGGAATCCCTACGTGGAAAGCAATGAGCTTTGTCGTTTATTCATCACAGCTATTGGTTTATTCAATCAACCCATTCTTATAGGCATACAGCGCAAGCTCTGAATTGCTTTTCATTTCCATCTTTTCAAGCAGACGGGTGCGGTATGTACTGACTGTTCTTTCGCTAATGAACAGTTTCTCTCCGATCTCTTTCAGCGAAATACCTTTTGCAAGAAAGCACATCACCTGGAATTCCCTTTCTGATAAGCTTTCATGCAAGGCTGCATCATTCGTGTTGCTCAGGTCAGAAACCAGAATACCTATAACATCTGATGAAACATATTTTTTCCCCGAATATATTTTTTTTATTGCAAACTCGAGTTCTTCTGAAGAGCTGTCTTTTGAAATATAGCCTCCAGCACCTAACTTCAGTGCACGAATTGCATACTGTTTCTGAGGATGAACACTCATAATTAAAACTTTTTTCCGAATACTATTTGATTCAAGTGCCTTTAAAACATCCAATCCGCTTAAGCCGGGCATTGATATATCGAGGATTATAAAATCAAAATTTCCCGAAACAATTTTATCAAGAGCTTCAATACCATCTCCTGCTTCTTCAACAAGAATAGTATGACCAAGTTTTTTCAAGATTACTTTAAGTCCCTCACGAACTACCTGATGATCATCAGCAAGCAAAATTTTCATAGTTAAATTACTTTATTGGTATACTAGCTTTGATTATTGTTCCAACATCGCCTGATGACTGAATTTCCAGTTTACCATTATATTGTTTTACCCTTTCTGACATTCCTAATAAGCCCAGAGATTTATGTGATTCTAATTTTTCCGGAGGGATTCCAATCCCATTATCATGGATACTCAAAACAATGTTGTTGTTTATTTCACAAAGACTAACCTGAACTATTCCGGCATTGGCATGACGGATGATATTGGTTAGTGATTCCTGAGCCACCCTGTATAAAGCCAAATCTCTGTTTATGCAATCTGATAGTGTAGTTTCAATATCCAGTTCCACTTTCAGTCCTGTCCTGCCGGCAAATTCTTCACAATACCATTCCAAAGTGGAAGCCAGTCCAAGGTCATCAAGCATTAGAGGACGTAATTCCGAAGAAATCCTTTGCACATCCCTGCTTATGGAATTGACCATCTTAATCATACCTCCCATTGTATCAGCTTCCTGCGATTCAGTTTTCATTTTGGCCTGTAGAGATACCAGGTCAATCTTCAGCGCAGTTAATGACTGCCCAAGCTGGTCGTGAATGTCTCTGGAAATAACAGCGCGTTCGTTCTCACGAGTAGATTCCAGACGTTTATTAAGATCAGAAAGTAATTCTTTCGAATTCTCTATCTCAATTTCTGCCAACTTTCGTTGCGTGACATCCTCTGCAATACCTGTATGTCGGATAACATTGCCAGCATCATTTTTTACAGGGAAGGAATGTGCCTTAATCCAACGAATGCTTGAATCAGGTTTTATGATACGATACTCAAGCTCAAATCCTTTTCCATTTCTATATTTTTCATATTCGGCAATAACGGCCGGTTTATCTTCTTCAAAAACAGCATCAATAAAAGAGTTGGGTTTATCATAAAGACTTTGGCAGGTATGACCCCACACTTTTTCATAGGAAGGGCTTACATAAATCACTTCTGAATTATCAGCGTTATTCAGCCAGAAAACCTCCCCGATGCTTTCGGTGATCTGGCGAAACTTATCCTCACTTTCTTCTGCTTTTTCTTTTGCTACCAACAAATTATACTCTGTTTTTTTCTGGTCATCAATATCAAATAATGCCCCAAGTATTTGAAGAGGTTTTCCATCCTCATTAGCTTTGAACACTGTAACAAAATGCCTCAACCATTTCCAGTTGTCATTCCACTTTATCCTTAATTCTGTATTAAAACGGGAAACTGCATCAGTATCCTGCAATTCGTTATCGAAAAGAATTACTGAACCAAGATCATCAGGATGAATAAGTTGTACTATATCTTTAAAATCTAACCCTGAAGCACCTTTGTTAATTTTCTCAAAAAAGTGTTTATGAAGCTCATTTGACCAAATATTCTTTTTCTGTTCAAAATCATAAAGATAAAGCAAGGCCGGGGTTGTGTTTGCAATAGTATGAGCGAAAAGTTCATTTTCTTTCAAATCTTTTTCAATTTGCTTACGCTCTGTTATGTCTCGATGTGAGATTGCGATGCCATCGTTGCACCTGACTACCTGATGAAAGTACCAGGCAGCGGGAACGTGAGTAGTGGGAAGGTAAAATTCTTCTTCAAGTGGAATGCCCGATTCAACTACTTTCATGTATTTTTCAAAAAAGCCATTGGTTCGGTTTATCGGCAATTCTTCACACAGTCGTTTGCCAATCAGTTGCTTGCTTGACAATTGCAGCATTTTCTCAGCATTGGTGTTCATCTCCACAAAAATAAAGTCAATAATTTCCCCATGCTCATTGCGTTCAGCAGCAAATACCAGAAATGAATCCAGCATAGCTTCTATAGCAGTGGCTAATCGATCATTGCTCTTTCGCAAAGCTTCTTCGGCCTGCTTACTTTCAGTTATGTCAACGATGTTGCCAATAACACTAATGATCTTACCTTTCTCAAACACAGGTAGTGCTGATGTTCTGATCCATTTCTGACACCCTTTGACGGAGGTAAAAGGAAATTCAAATTCATAGGGTTGCCCTTCCTTCAGGCAACGTTGGAAAGCTGACAGGATTATCTGACGATCCTCTGGACGATAGCATCCTGAGCTCAGTTTGATATGCGCTGCTGAGCCAAACTCAATTTCTCCGGGCGTGATATCATGGATCCGATATGTTTCTTCTGTCCAGTGCATTGCTTCTGATTCAGTGTTATACGTCCAGCCACCGCTTTTACTCAGTCGCTGACTGGCATTCAGAAGATCCCGGTTCATTTGTAATTCACCTTCGACTTTCCTGCGTTCGGTAATGTCTAACATTGCTCCTATCATTCGGAAAGCATTCCCCATATCGTTTCGCAGGATATAACCACGATCGAGTACCTCAGCATAAGTGCCATCGGCTTTCCTGAAACGGTACTCATCCTGCCATATGTTTCCTGTACTATTATATACAACTGCATAGAATCCTTTATCTACCCTTTGCCGGTCGTCAGGGTGAACACGTTCCATCCACCAGATTGCATTCACCGGGTTTTCAACAATCTCTGTCCAGCCAAAAACCATCGTTCCCGCTTCATTCCATTGTTGTTTGTCGTTCACTATATCCCAATCCCAAACTACATCGTTGGTTGCCTTGAGTGCAAGCCGCAGCCTTTCCTCGTTCTCCCGGAAGGCATTTTCCAATAATCTGAGTTCGGTAATGTCAGTAATAGTACCAATCCATTCGACAATTTTGCCATCATTGTTTCTAACAGCATTTGCCTGACAAAGTACCCAAACCTCATTGCCATCAGGCTTGATAAACCTGAAATAAGAACTATAGGGTTTGTTATGGAGTGCAGCTTGTTTCCAGTCCAGAAATACATTTTCACGATCATCAGGATGCAACCCGAAAGACCATCCATCTCCTTTCGCATTGTCGGCAGAGATGCCGGTAATTTGGCTCCAACGGTGGCTCGCATATGTATTATTGCCAAACTGATCAGTTGTCCAAATCCCTGTAAGCGAAACATCCACCAGCGTCTTGAATCTTTCAAGGACTATACGGTTTTTTTCTTCAAAATGCTTAATCTCTGTAATATCTGTAGCGGTTACAAGACATTGTTCATTGTTCAAGGATAGGGTGCCTGTAAGGCGCAAATATATTCTGTTGTTATTAATGGATAAAAGGGGTAGATCGCAATAAACTTGACTTTTGCCCTGAAATATTTCTTCCAGAAATGTTGCGAAAATACTCCGTGAATCTTCTTTTACGAAAAAACCAAATTGGTTGTTTATCAGGAGGACTCTATCTTTGCCAAGCATTTGTGCACCTTTCAGGTTCATTTCCAGTATTATTCCATGTTGTGACAAAGTAAAATATCCCAAAGGGGCAAAATCGTAAAGCTCTTCATATTTTTCCGTAGCCTCTTTTGCTTTAATAGTAGCCAAAATCAACTCTTCGTTTTGCAGTTCAAGTTCAATCTGATGAACCTCCAATTCGTGAATTAGTTTCAGAAGGTCGGCTTCAGAGTCCCTGCTTTTTGTTTCCAATTTCTGCTGATTCAGCTGCTCTTCTGCCTTTTGACGCAGTTTTGAATCCCTTGATGGTGATTTTTTTCTATTATCCATTTAGTTCAGATTTTTATGCAGCACTTGTAATAACTCTGACTTTTTTAATAGGTTTTGAAATATAGTACTTGCAGCCCGCTTTAATTGTCTTTTCTCTTTTGCCTAATAGACCATAAACTGTCAAAGCAATAATTACAACATCTCTGTTAAATTCCCATATTTGATGCATGGCTTCGTATCCACCTATTCCAGGCATACATATATCCATCAAAACAGGTTATATCAGGATTATTATGACAAACTTCGGTGGTCTCAAGCCTTGTTCTTGCTTTCAAAATTTCTTTACCAAACATTTTTGATTCAATTATTAATCAATATTTCCGATACTTCCTCATCTTTTGCAATCAGTATTTTTAGCTCTTACTTCCGGACGATAGTTTCCGCAGGAGGTTCACTACAGTATATTATGAGGCAGAGTGAAATAAAATGTTGAACCTTTCTCAACTTCGCTTTCAACCCAAATTTCCCCATCATGCTTTTCGATGAATTCTTTACACAACATCAATCCCAATCCGGTACCTGCTTCATTGGCAGTGCCGCGGGTTGAGTAGTTTTCATCAATCCGGAACAGTTTGCCAATTACGTCTTTAGGTATTCCTATGCCGTTATCTTTTACCGAAACCATCAGTTTGTCTTTTTCTTCATTTACCGAAACGATGATCTCACCTCCCTGATTGGTAAATTTGATAGCATTAGAAATCAGGTTTCTCAGCACAGTGTTTATCATATCCTTATCGGCAAATAAAATAACATTAGCAGGTAATTCTCTTTTGATTACTATTCCCTTATGCAAAGCAATGTCATCGAACATTGATGCGATGTCGTTAATGAATTCCTTTAAATCAAACAGATGTGGACTGAACTCCATCCTTCCGGTTTGAGACCGTGACCACTCCATGAGGTTCATCAACAGGTTCATTGCACGCAGGGATGACTGCAAGATAATGCTGGCATATTTCTCTATTCCGTCATATTCCTTTTCGTTGATTTGTTCGACAAGAATTTCGCTCAATCCGACAATTGAATTAAACGGACTTTTTAAATCGTGAGCGATGATGGAGAAGAATTTGTCTTTAGTGGCGTTTAGTTCGCGGAGTTCTTCGTTTCTCTGTTTAATTTCTGCTTCAGTTTTCTTTTGTTGGGTGATATCCCAATTTGTTCCAATCATGCGCAAAGGATTTCCTGTATTGCTACGCACCACAATTGCCAGTGCCCTGATATCGTGAACAGAACCATCGGGCCAAAGAACCTTAAACTCGGTATTGAATTCTTTTTCTCCGCTTAAAGCCAATTGAAATTCGGTATCACCTTGTGCTTTTGAGTCGGGGTGAACACCGGACAGCCATGCTTCGTAAGCGCCCCCAAACTGGCTTTTGGCAATACCATAAAGTGAAAACATCTGGTCGTCCCACTCCAAAACATTATTTACAATATCGTAGTCCCAGATACCAACGCCGCCGGCACGTGTAGCAAGCACCAGGCGAGTTGACGACTCTAGCAGCTTTTCCTCCATTTGTTTGCGTTCGGTAATATTGTTAAGACATAAAAGCAGGTTTCGCTGATTATTGTTTTCGATAAGCACAGTAGAGCCAAGTAACGACACCTTTTGGGTTTCCCCGTTTCGTGTCAGTGTAGTTTGGTAATCAACATTTATGTGTGCCGTTCCGTATTTAAGGGTGTCGTCCATTGCAAGTCTTAAACTACAATTACTGCAATTGTGACCAAAACCACAACCGCGGACATCATCCATTGCATTAATACATCCAAACACCCCGCAAGCATGGCCTCCTTTTAATTGCTCTTCCTCTGTACCTGTTAATGCGGTAAATGCATGATTAGCAAAAATTATTCTTCGGTCTGAGTCAACAAGGCACATCATCACCGGAGAGAATTCGTAAATAGCTTTTAATTCGGATCTGCTTTGAGCAAGCGCTTCTTCAGTTAACTTTCGTTCAGTAATGTCTTGTCCCTGTGCAATCGTAGCAATCGGGGTTACACCATCAGGCATAAATAGTGTTGCTGAATTCCACAAAAGGGTTCGTACTGATTTATCGAGGTGCTGGATTTTGATTTCGACAGTTTTCCAGCGTTCACCCGTCAAGGTTTTGTGGATTAATGCCATCGAATTTTCAGAAAGTTCGGGCGGGAAAAGAATATCCAGCGATTTGCCTAAAATTTCGGCTTCGGTTCGTCCGGTAAGAAATTCGAAAGCATGATTAAATCTTGTAATTCGGAATTGCGGATCCCAAACGATGATGGGCGCATTGGCATAATTTATCAGGTTTTCGAGGTACAAATTAGTTTTGAGAAGTTCATCTTCCGCTCTTTTACGTTCGGTTATATCCTGAAAAAGACCAAAAACTCTCCTGTTCTCTAAATCTGCCTTACCAATTGCTTTAACCGATCGTCGGTTGCCTTTTGCTGTAATAATTTCAGAATCAACTTCATAAGATTCGCCTTGCTCGATAGCACGTTGCATGGCTGTATTAACCGCAGATAAAGATTCGGCAGTATAAAACTGGACACGCTTATCAACCGAAGGGTTAAACGTTAAATCGACCTCATGGATATTATACATCTCTTTGGTCCATTTAAGTTCCATATTATCAATGTTGTATTCCCAACCGCCGATTTTCCCTATTCTCTGGGAATCTTCAAGTAATTTTTGGATTTTTTGATTTTCAGTTTCTGCATGTATTCGTTCCGTTAAATCGAGTCCGAAGGCCCAGTTTTGTTTTCCAATTGCTTTATAGCCCCACTGGATGTTCTTAATTGAGCCATCCTTGCAGGTAACAACAGTATCCATTGGCTCTATTTCAGAATGGTTTTCGACAGCAATGCTGATCCTTTTCTGCCATTCAGCAGCAACCTGATGGCGGTATTCCTTATCGGGGTATGCAAGTGGCCACCATTCTTTCACAGTCGGAACCTCCTCCATTGTATAGCCAAACTTTTTAATAAATGTTTGGTTAACGTATTCGGCTTTTTGCTCGATTCCCGTCGACATATAAATTGCGAGTGGTGAAGTATCAGCTATTGTCCTGAATTTTTCTTCGCTCTCGCGTAGTGCTTCTTCTATTTTCTTTCGTTTTGTAATATCCCGCATTACGGTAAACAAAGCTGCCTGTCCGTCAATTTGAATGACCCCAGTTGAGATTTCGGCCAAAAAATCGGACCCGTCGAACCGGCGATGAACCCATTCGAACGAAATAAAGCCGCTTTCGATAGCCTGAGCCATTCGGTTTGCTGCTGCATTTTTTGATAATTCGCCATTAGGTTGGAATTCAGGTGAAAGCGCATCAGGCGACTGCCCTATAATTTGCTTTCTTGTGCCAAACAACAAATTTTCGGCAGCCTTGTTGCAGTCGTTATATATGCCATTCTGGATAGTAAGATAGGCATCAGGAGAACTTTCGAAAAGGACACGATGTTTTTCCTCGCTGGCCAGCAAGGCTATTTCTATTTTTTTGCGATCGGTGATGTCTCGGACAATAAATAAAATCTTGTTAGGCTGGCCACTGGCGTCACGGATAAACTCAGCGTTGGCTTCCATTTCAAAAATACTTCCATCGGCGCGCAATCCACGATATGTGCCCAGCCCTGTCATGATTCCCTGAAACATGAGGGTTATATTGTTTTTGGCGCGTTCGCGATCATCCTGAAAAATAAATTCATCCACAAAATGTCCAATCAATTCGTTTTCATCTTTACACCTCAAAATATGAAGTGTAGCCGGTGAAACCATGAGGATGCGGCCTTCGAGATCGGTTAT
>CAYXCZ010000048.1:0-24139 GCA_964463695.1 uncultured Lentimicrobiaceae bacterium
AGTAAATACACTATCAAAATAATCCCACCAACTAACATAATTAACATCATAAATAACGAAAGCAATGAAGCAGAATGAAACGCATTGTTATTCAGCTGACGCTCATGTTTCTTGTATTGAAGAAATGCCAGAATGGAGAGTATCACACCCAAGGCTACCATAATTACACCAATCATTGCTGAAAATCCTTTTGACGGCATACCATTCGCATCAACCAAAAGGGAAATTTCCTTGAGAAACAACGTAAATTTGACAATTACAAATCCGAAGCCCATCAAAGCTATGCTGGTCCTTATCCAGGATAAAAATGTTCTTTCATTGGCAAGATGCTCTCTTGATGTATCAAAGGCATTCTTTTCATTAGATTCATTCATGCGAGTGTGATTCAAATTTTATTGTAAGTGTATAATTTTGGTCATAAACAACAAGTCAACCAATTCGTATTTATTCTACCCATTATCAGTACGAATAAAGCGGCAGTGTATTAAACCCGCAACTTTTATAAACTGAATGATGATTATTCCTCAATCTGTTCTTGATCTTTCCAGGCTTTGTAAATCTTCCTTCCGCCATATGCTGCGCCTAAAGCCAGAAGTATGCCCAGTCCTCCTGCAAGTGGCGCACCACCGCCTGATGGTAGATTACCTCCTGAACCATGCTCTGATGGGGGAGGAGGCGGGACTTGTGCGCATATAATTGATGCACTAAATATTAAGCTAAGGGTCAATATAAGTTGATAAAATAACTTTTTCATGATTTCATTTTTTTAGGTTAAAGCACAGGAATTTTAGCAGATTGAACGTTTGATTCAGAAATAGTCCTGATCACATATGTGCCTGATAGAAGGTTTACTTTTTGCGTGAATAGTCCTTTCGAACTGACACTGATGCTTTGTAACAGACGGCCTTGGAGGTCGAAAATTTCAAGCAAGGTGTTGCCGGATTCAATTTGAGCATACAATTGATTACCATAAATCCAGGCATTCAGCTTTGATGTTTCAGGTTTTTCACCAACACCTACGGGGTTGAACAACAATGCAAAACGGTTTGGATCGTCGTTCATATCCGATGTGAAAAAGTAAACAGGTTCTGCGCTCAATTCATGCATCATATTTGTCTTAATGTCGGACAAGAAAACCTGATACCCTTCATTGTTTTCAATCATTTCAATCACATACGCATCGCCTTCTGTTTTAACAAAACCAAATGGAATTGTTAATCCGGAGCTAATTTCAGGTAAAGCATTCGTCGAAAGTTTGTTCTCAGCAGCCAAAGAGTAAAACATCGGAGCAAAGCCCGGTAGAAAATCACTGTCAAAAGCCAGATCAAAACTTTCTGTTGCTTCCGGAATAAAACAGATTGTTGCTTGTTGTCCGGTCGATCTGTCGAAAGGTGCTGCCATTAGCACTATACGTGGTATAGCAGTTGTGTTTTTGTAAAAGGCCTGCGTGCTATGGTCTCTTTTTGTGGCAGGTAAGGTTAAGCTACCTGTTCCTGAACTCACCTGTACCATAAACCCGTTTGTTGCAGGAATGGATGTAGCAGGCGTTGAAGTTAAATCGGAATAAGTCTGCAGTGTTTCATTCCAAATTTTGGCAACACCGGCGATGTTGGTAAAGTTCCAAACTGAACTTGCATCCCAGGTCAAGGCACATGAAAAAGGATTGCCGAGTAAATGCCAGCTTCTGTTGACATTGGATGTCCCTGTGAGTGTCAAATCCTGAATAGTGATATCTGCAACATTGAGTATGCCCGAATTTACTTTAACAGCTGGAGAATTATAGGCTACCATATATCCTTTTCCTGCCAGAAAATTGGATGAATTATTGACAAGTCCGTTATTGATGGTATTTGCAGTAATCCATATTGGAGGTTCGGTGCTGTTTTTATAGTTAGCCCAAAGATTTGAAGGTTCATGCCATGCATAAATGTCATAATCTGTGACAGGATCAACAGTAAAATTGGGTGAGATAGCTTGAACAGCAACAGGACTGCTGATGAAATGCCATCCATCGGCCCAATTAGTCCAATCTGTATCGTTCATGAATCGTTCAAAAGAAGCAGAAACATTGGCGGTATAATGCTTCAAAGATGCTGTTCCGCTAATGTCGCTTTTCATAACCAGGCCTGTAACGCCTGCATTGTTGGTCAAAGTTCCATTTACTGTTAAGGTTTTTCCTGGCTCTATCCTAAGGACAGCTCCTGTTTCGATGAGCAGATTTTTAGATTCAGCAGTTAAGTAGGAGCTGACATTTACAACGGCATTTATGGGTATTATGGCGTCGCAGTATGCACCTGGTATTTCTTCCAAATCCCAGTTTCCAATAGTATTCCAATCGGTGGATGATGAGCCAGTCCAGGTAATTGGAGGTGAACCTTCTACAATTATTGCTGTTTTGCTTTCTGAAATGCATCCTTCCGAATCTTTTGCTTTTACTAGATATGTACCTGCATCCAACAGGTTAAAAATGCCTGTTGTATTTGAAAAGTCGCAATAATCAATTCGATATGTCATTCCTGTGGCAGTTGGTGACGTTACGTGAATTGATCCTGTATTCTGTGAACAATTTGGCTGGGTGAGTGTGACTATTGGCAATGTAGGCTTAATACAGACAGAGATATTGTTATTGTAAATATTGACAGCACCAGCAATTGTAAGTGCTCTGCCTTGAAGAGACGCCCCATCTCCTAAAGAAATTTCGCCTGCCAAAGCAAGAAAAGTCCCCTTTAGGTTTGCCCCTGCCCCTGCGCTAACAGCACCATCCACATTCCAGAAAATGTTGTTTACAGATGCACCGTTGATTAAGAGGGTGTTTACTGCAGCTGCCAATGAAAATGCCCCAGTAACTTTAAAAATGAATAACGCATTGGGATTGTTTTGCGCATCAAGGGTCAGATTTATTGTTACAGCTGCTGCAGTATTAATTTGATAGACTCCGGGGGTAAATGTGCCTCCAGAAAGGCTTGCTGCTGTAATGATCGCTGTGGGTGTGATATCTTTTATCTCATTAAATGCTTTTTGTAAATCAATTGCGCACTGAATGGTTTGTGCATCTTGTGTATGTTTTTCACAATCAATGCTTTCAAAACCTGTTATAGCTCCAAAATTCGTACCAATTGCCCCTCCTGAAATAACAGAAATCCCTGTATTGCCAACTGCTCCGGCAGAGGTGAAAAGTATGAAATCGCTGACAGTACCCAATACAGGAGCATGCCCGAACCCAACTATTGTAACGTTTGTCATTGACAAACAACCTTCTGTGTTTTTAGATGTTACCGTATAATTACCTGCTGGTACTTTTGTAAATAAACCAGTTGTATTTGTAAAGTCTGTACCATTAATGCTGTATGTCAATCCTGCGCCCAGAGGGGCTGTTACAGCAATTGTTCCTGTCGCAACCGAACAAGTGGGTTGGGTAAGAGTTACTGTTGTAGCTTGAGGCAGAATGCAACTTGTTAAAATGCTACCACTTATACTAACTTCACCCAAAACTGTTAAGGCCCTTCCTTCGAGTGAAACGCCTGCCCCAAAAGCTACTGCGCCGGCATTTGTCATAAACGTTCCTTTTAATGAAGCTCCTGCACCTGCACCAATGGCTGCTGTTCCATGCCAGTAAACATTGTTTGCTGATGCCCCATTGATTAAAATAATATTAATTGAAGCGGCGGTAGTAAATGCTCCGACTATTTTAAATATAAATAGAGCGTTGGGGTTACCTTGGGCATTTAAGGTAAGGTTGATTGTAAGATCAAGAGCAGAATTAATTAGATAAATACCTGGGGTAATTGTGCTGCCGCTTAGGTTTGCAGCTATTAATGTTGCTGTTGGAGTAAGAGCAGAAATGTAGTTATAAACAGCTTGCAAATCTAACTTACATTGTTCGGTTGCTGCATCTTCAATATGTTTCACACAAATAACATTTGTAAAACCAGTCAATGCACCAAAGTCAGTCCCAATGGCACCTCCGAGTATTTGTGAAACTCCTGTATTTGTAAGCCCCCCTGACGACGAAAAGAGGATAAAGTCGGCGCTTGTCTTTAAGTCAGGTACCTGGCTGTTCAATGAGGCCGATATCGAGAGCAGAAAAACAGTCAATAAAAGTGTATGTATATTAGTTTTCATAATGATGAAATTTATTTGAATAATTTTAGAATGACGTTACCAATAAATGCTGTCAACTACTAATTTTTGATTCATATTTTAATTCTTGTATGTTTTCAATAAATATAGTAAGTTGATATAGAAGAACTTAAATGAACTCAGAGCATTTTTGTATCTCATAGTAAATCGTTGTGATTCAATTATTTTTGATTATTACAAAGGTGGGTTATAGAGGACGGGAATGTGTTGTATAACTTATGGAAAGACTTGTATCATTCACACATTATCAAAAACAACCTGATTGATTCTCTCTAAAATTGGCACAAATACGGACCAGCGCCTTCTAATGGCAGCATGAAAAAATCTTAAAAATTATACTTTTTGCGGTTGTAATACATTTTGAATGAGTAAGTCAAATAGTAACCCACAAAGCCGGTTCTGTTTTTAAACAACAATAGGGCAGGAAACCAAAGGAAAATATCTTATAAATGCGAATATGGGCCAGGAAGCCTATTGACCTCCAAACTATGAGATTTTTAGTTTTTCATTAAAGGCTGTGATTTCCTGAAAGCTTGAAGGATTGCACCTGATCATTGAAAGCTTGATCAAGGGAAAGTGCTACAGAAAAACGCTTCTTAGAATAATTTGCTGTTTGTCAAATTTATTTCCATTATTCGACCTATGACAAATCATTTTCTTTTCAAAGTGACTATCTTTAAAAAAGATAAATTACTTGAATTACAATGGTTATGAGAAAGTTATTATCCTATTTGGCAAGCTAAATTGATGAGGGTTTTGCCTCATATTGGTGGAGTTTTGTGCCGCCAATCTCATTTGTTATCCTTTAAGATAATTCTTAATGCGGTGTTTTTTGTAAAGTAGGCCCATGACCAATTGATAAAAACAATGAGTTTATTTCTTACGTTTAGTATCAACATTAAGTGTAAAAACATCCAAATTATCCAGGCAAAAAAACCTTTGATATGCATAAAGGGTAAATCAACAACCGACTTGTTCTTTCCAACAGTTGCCATGGTTCCCAAATCTTTGTATTCGTATTCACTGGTCGGTTTCCCTAATTCGATCCTTTTAAGATTGAGGGCTAATTTCTTACCCTGGTTGATGGCAACATTTGCAAGTTGCGGATGACCTGCCGGATATAAGGGCGTCTCCATATAAGCCATATCACCAAGTACAAACACATTATCAACTCCCTCAAGTCGGTTGAATCGGTCCACCTTTAGCCTGTTACCTCTTCGAATAGATTCTTTTGAGATACCCGGGATGGTGTTTGCAATAACACCTGCAGCCCAAATTACAGTTTTGGTTTTAATTATTTGCCCTGAATCGGTAATCAAAACTTCACCATCATAATTTTTTACAGTGGTTTCTGTCATAATATCTACGCCAAGTTTTTCTAAATACTTTCTTGAATCAATGTGGCTTTTTTTGCTCATATTGTTCAGCGTATTCTTACTTCCTTCGATAAGTAAAATATTGAGTTTTGAAAAGTCAATCCGATGAAAATCTTTTGGCAGAATCTCTTTTTTAATCTCAGCAAACGATCCGGCTAGTTCCACACCTGTTGGACCTGCACCTACAATCACTATATTCAATAACTCTTGCTTATCAACGCTTTCTGAATTGATAATATCTTCAAAAATTTGAAGTATGTGATTTCTGATATTAATAGCATCATAGGTAGATTTTAATGTTAACGCATGCTTGCTGATTTCTTCATTTCCAAAAAAATTCGTGATACAACCCATTGCAAGCACTAAATAATCATACCTGTAATCACCAATCGTGGTGTTTATGGTATTATTCTTTACATCAACATTCGTAACATTCGCCAATCTGATTCTGATCTCTTTTTTATTTCTGAATATATATCTCAATGGAAATGAAATACTTGAAGGCTCAATTTGCGAAGTTGCAACCTGATAAAACAAAGGTTGAAACTGGTGATGATTTAACTTATCGATCAACTTTACATCAAAAAGATCAGTATCAATATCCTTTACAAATGAGAGACCTGCAAAACCGCCTCCCACTACTACTATTTGTTTTTTACTTTTCATTTTCAACTGCTTGTAGGATTCTTTTCTCTGTTTTTACATCGAACGATAAAGAATATCAATTCAATTTTATCTTTTTCAATAACGTAAAACGTTATTAATCAATACATTTAATAAAATAATGAATGCTAAAATGTTTTTAGGGTAAAAGTCAGGGCGGCAAAATTAATTCTTTTTTACAAGTTCGGTTTAATTGACCACTTTTTTATCCGTTTACTTTTGAGAAAGTGTTTACATATTTAACACGTGATATGTATCGCTGAAAAGAAGTTTAAGACTTATCATTTTTTGAAAACATAATTTTCAGCATCGGCAAAGATGAAATCATAACAAACACCAAAACGATGATAAACGAGTACTTAATTAACTCAGGATATAATTTTCCAAGATAGTATCCCAGCGGTACCAAGGTAAGTACCCACGTAAGCGCCCCCAACAGATTGAACAACAAAAACTTCTTGAACTGAAATTTTGTTGCTCCTGCAATCATTGGAACCAGGGTACGAATAATTGGCATGAAACGCCCCAAAATGAAGGCCCACATTCCAAAACGGGTATAAAAACTTTTACCCCGGTCGAGATACTCAATCTTGAAAAATCGGGAATTAGTATTTCCAAACAACTTAGCGCCTAAATACTTACCTTTATAATACCCGGTTAGATCACCTAAAAATGAAGCAATTACCAACAAGATTAGGAGTTGTGCCAGGGGTATATCTAAATATTGAGTACCACAAAACATCCCGGTAGCAAACAGCAGGTAATCACCGCCAGGCAGGACAAAACCGAGAAAAAATCCTGTCTCGACATATACAATGGCTAAGATTAAGAAAAGACCCCCATAGACTATAATCTGGTGGGGGTCGAAAAGTGAATTCCAGAGATTACTTTCCAAAAGGGTCATTCTGCTGATTCCTTTTTCTTAAACTTCAGGGAGAAAAATACGCTTCCGGCTATAACACTTGCTATAAATAAAAGCGATAATTCGATCGGAATTTTATAAAAATCAATCAACAACATTTTTATACCGACAAATATTAAAACTATTGCTAAACCATAGCTTAAAAGCCAGAAACGGTGCACAACACCCGCCAGTGCAAAATACAATGAGCGCAGTCCTAATATCGCAAAAACGTTGGAAGTGTACACAATAAATTGATCTTGTGTTATTGCAAGAATAGCGGGTATGCTGTCAACAGCAAAAATCAAGTCGGTTGTTTCAATAAGTATTAAAACCAAAAATAAAGGTGTCGCGTAACGTTTGCCGTCAATTTTTGTGAAGAATTTATCTTCATGCAACGTTGGAGTAACAGGCATAAACTTTTTAAAAAACCGTAAAACCGGATTCTTGTCAGGATCAATCTTGGTGTTACTATGATTGAACATTTTATAACCGGTAAAAATCAATAATGCACCGAATAAATAAATTGTGAAATGAAACTTCTCGAGTAGAGCAACCCCGGCAAAAATAAAAATCACACGCATGATCAAAGCTCCAATAATACCCCAAAAAAGTATTTTGTGCTGATATTTGGTTGGTACCTGAAAATAGGTAAAAATCATTATAAAAACAAAAATATTGTCAACACTTAGAGCTTTCTCAACCAGATAACCAGTAAAAAACTCCAACGCCTGCTGCTGACCTCTCCAAAAGTACAAGACAGTGTTAAATATCATTGCCAAAAAAATCCAGATAACAGTCCATGTCAGCGCCTCTTTGACAGATACCTCATGACTTTTACGATGAAAAACACCCAGATCGAGCGCCAGCATTAGCAGCACAAAGGCGTTAAATAAAATCCAAAACATTATTGGTGTATCCATAATTTATCTTTTCACTTCTAAACAATAGAAATTTACATTTGTTTTCATGTTGAGAAAATTTCAGTGGCTTGCAAGCCTTTCTGTACGTAGCTATTCCTTATAATAGGTTGCTAATAATCTTAGCAATTGTTTTAAAAGCGAATTGATTTTTTTTCTAATTGATTTTTTTAGATAGATTTATTGAAAATCAGACATACAAGTTAAATTTGAATCATATCCCTAACAAAGAAAAAGCGGCAAGGTGTTAACCAAGCCGCTTTCCCTGAGACGATTGTATTTATTCTTCTATCTGATCTTTATCCTTCCAGGCTTTATAAATCTTTTTTCCGCCGTAAGCTGCGCCCAGAGCCATCAGAATTCCTATGCCACCTCCAATTGCAGCACCGCCACCAGCAGGCTGATTTCCACCTGAACCGTGACCTGATGGGGGTGGGGGAGGGACTTGGGAAAAGGCAGTTGATGCAAACAACAGTAAGCTTAGAGTAATGCTAAATTGAATGAATTTCTTTTTCATGGTTTGTATCTTATTTATTGTGTTCATCATTATTTTACGATCACTTTAGCTGTTTGTACACGCTCGTTTTCCAGCAACCTCACCAAATAGGCACCGGCTGGGAGATTCAATGCATGATTACTCAAACCACTGCCGCTTACCTTTGTCTGCTCCAAAACACGACCTTGCAGGTCAACTACTTCAAGCAAAGCTTGCCCATTGAGATTAAAATACAATTGATCAGCAACTACCCAGGCTTTAAGCTGTGATATCTCCGGTTTTTCATTCACTCCAACAGCACCAAAATGAAGCAGGAAGCGGTTGGGGTCGTCAGTTGGAGTTCCAATGAAACTGTAAGCACCATTGGTCGTCAGGTTGTGGTTGATATTGAGTAATTTATCTTCCAGGTACAATGTTTTGTCAGAAAACTGACCACTCAAAGCATCAATGGAAAGGCTGTAAGTGCCTTCAACAGGGGTTGTTGTTCCGAGGCTGATAGCTGATTCCTGACTGATTTGTGCATGTGAGTTCAGCGACAACTTTGTTCCGTCCTCACTTAAAGAGTATAACTGAGGTGCATCAGCAGTATAACTGAAGAACTTCAATGCATCATCACGGTCTCTCAAAGCCGAAGTTCCATCTTTCAGTCTGATACTTGTGATGTCAAAGTAAGTTACGCCTGAAAGACGGAGGGTAAGCCCTTCCTCATCTGCAGCCACATTTTTGGTGTAGGTACCACCATGTCCGCGCATATCGTTTTTGAAGGTGAAGTTACCTGCAGTTTGTGCTACTACAAAGAAACCCTGATGCGGAGCAACCCATGCGTCGTTTTCGCCTCCGTCAATTGTAGTAAAGGCACCCGCACCACCATTGGCAGTTTGGTTATAGACATATGCGAAATTGTCGGCAAAAAGGGTACGTGTAGCTGTATTCCAGTCAAGACCCGATGTATAAGGGTTCGACAGCAGATTGGCGCCTGTATAACTACCTGTTCCTGCATTTGTGACTGCGATGGTGACATCACCATTATTCATGGTACCACTGAATAATTTGGTTTGTGCAGTGGTTGCATAAGCTACAAGGTAGCCTTTTCCAGGGGTAAATAAAGTTAAGTTGTTTACACCTACTTTTTGATTGAGCCACGTCGCTGTTGCTTCATCGTAAGCATAGAAGTCGTAATTTCCAGTAATCCAGTCACCTGAAATGCCTTGTGCATCCACAGGTGAACCAACTAAATGCCAGGCGTAAGAAACCCCAGGGATATAGCGTTCAACAGTTGCTGTTATTGCATTGGAATTATGGATAAGCGAACCAGTACCGCTGGCATCCGAGTTAATTCTCAAGGTTCCACTGTTGGCTAAAGCATTGGTAATTGTTAGTGCCTTACCTGGCTGAATCTCAACAGTTCCTCCTGCAGCGACTGTTAACGATTTTAGGGTTACATCTGTTCCATTTATTAACAAAGTTGCACCGTTTGCAACACTTAGATCGCTGTTAGGTAAACTGCCAGTTAGTTCTATGCTCCCAGAAGAAATCGATGTTGCACCACTATATGTGTTGACTTCAGTTAAAATTAAATTTCCGTCACCTGATTTAGTTAAAGATCCGGTTCCCGATATTACACCACTATAAGTAAAAGCATTTGATCTGTTAATAATAAGTGAAGCATTATTAGTAATATTCCCTACAACTGAACCGGTAGTCCCTCCATTACCAATTTGAAGAATTCCATTATTAACAATAACATTACCTGTAAGACCTTCATTATTTGCAATTAATTGGAGAGTGCCAATTCCATCTTTAAAAATAGCGCCATTTTCAGTTATTTTAGTTCCTGTAAAAGCGCCAGAAATAGAAATAGTCCCTTCTCCACCAAAATATGATGTTGTACTAGCCGATGAAACCCCACTAGTTAATGTTAATTGTGTGCCTGTATTAGAGTTTATTCTAGCATCTGCATTGATTGTTATTGCACCACCCCAAACATTAATTCCATTTATATTCATCAATGCACCACTATGTTCAATACCAACCCCGTTTAATGTTAGTGATTCATTTCCAATTGAAATACTGCCTGAAAGTTGAATACGGCCTCCATTTGAAACAATTACACCACCATCTACAACTCCAAATGCATTCGAATTAGAAATGATTGCAGTTGCATTTGGATTTATAGTTGTAGCACCAGAATATAAATTTGTTTGGTCTAAAGTTACTGTAGAGCCACTATTTCCCCCTATAAAAACAGCATTGATTGAAGATGATGATGTGCTATTGGCTTCTAGTCCATCCGAAATTATTCCTGGAGAATAGTTTCCAGTAGAAAGAAAATAACCAAGCTCAACGCTTTTTGAATTTGTTACAGAACAAGTTTGTTTCCAGTATGCATTGTCATTGGAATCGCCATCCCATAAGTCTGAACCATAAATCGAAAAAGCATTAATATTTCCGGTCCCATTCATAGTTAGATTGTAGGCACGGTAATCCACTCCATCCACTTTTAGATATACGTCGGCAGTACTATTTGATGTTATTTTAATTGTGAAAATATAATCTTTATAAGTATTTTGTTGCGGAACATAGCTTAATGAGGTATTTCCACCATTTCTATTCACATACCAAGCAGCATAATTGTCAGTATTAAAATACAATCGAGAACCATTAGTTCGATTATTATAACTTGTGCCTTGAGTCCCGTCTGAATTTAACGAAAATCCTATTTGACCAAAAGCCCTTGTTGCTGAGACAGTAATTATAATGACGTCTCCAACTTGTAAAGCTCTATCTGAACCACTTCCATCACCAGCAGTTTTAAATGTTCTCCAAGCTACAGTATTTTTATTACCAGTATTCGCCCACATTGCAAGTTCTGTTCCTCCATTATTAAAAAAGTCCCCACCATCATTAAATTGCGTAGTGAAGTTGGCGTCTTGCATAACATAACTAACGGTTGATTGCGTAAATGCATGTTCATCCAGACAAATAAAGAAAATTGTTAAAATCATTAAAATTGTACTTTTCATAACCATTTGGTTTTTGTTATTATAATAGGTTTTAAAATCAAAATAATTATAATTTAAGATAACGACTTTTAAGTTTTGTATCTATATGATAGTAATCAGTTTTCTTAACCTTATTGAGCTTTTTATAGTAGTAATATATATCCCCTTTTCCCAATCGCCATCCAGTCTATTGAAAAGCTGCATTTGTAATTCCTCCTCAAAAACCTTCCTCCCCATCACATCAAAAATAGTAACCACAGTTTGCTGTCCAACAAGTTCTGCAGGAACTTCCAATATCAATTGTCCGTTGGAGAAATAGGCTTTGCCTGCTGCTTCGGGTGATTCTCCGATGCCTGTGAGGTTATAAAAACGAAGGCTGAAACGTCCATCTGCGGATCCTTCCAAATGATGAAAACCATAGGTGCTGTGCTCACGCAGGTTAATCACACTGTCAATTTGTTTATCTTCCAAAAGCAGCATCCATTCGTTGCTAAAAAGCTCCATGCCACTGAACCCAAATTCCACCATTCCTGATGTTCCATGAGTAAATGAAAGTGGTATTTCAAGACTGGCCTCAGTGATTGGTAAAGCATTGATGCTGAGTTTTCTCTCAGGGCTTGCATAACTGCTCAGCTGTGGTAGCGAAGCTGATCCTGCCAATTTGCTGGCATCAAAGGCAGCATCGAAACCAATACTTGCACCTTCGGTTAAGTAAACAACTGTTTCGTCAGAACCAGAAGTAGATATTACTTTCATTCGTAATGCCTCATCATTGCTGCTTTTCAGAAAAGCCTGGGTGCTATGCAACCGAACCGCATCGTTCATGCTTAGTGCCGGACTTCCACCACCGCTGGTTTCAACAAAGAACGATTGCCCCGGCGCAATGTATTGAGAACCGCCGTTGGTGCTTACACCATTTACAAAGCTGGCATACTGGCCGTTTGGATTGCTGATGTCAGCGGCATCCCTGTTCCAGACATAGATGGCGTTGTTCAGATGGGTTTTGGTCCAACCAGCAGAAAGCCAGTCGATAGCTGAAGGGTAGGGGTTGGGAACGAGGTTGTACTTGAAGGCTGTAGATGCTGATGGTGTGGCAGCTTCAAACAGACTACAGTTTAACCTGCCTGCAAAGTCATAAGTTGTTTCGCTGCCGGTATACCATGCCATATATCCTTCATCCACAGGAAGCGCGGTGGTGGTGCTGCTTCCCATACCTTCCCAATCTTGTATGAAGGCATCGAAATGATAGAGGTAAGAATTCATGAAAAGTGCTGATGTCGGATTGCTCTGTGCAGCAAGTGGCACCGAAACAAAATGATAACCTCCACCATTCAAATGACGTTCGATTGTAGCTTCTAATCCACTGGTTGAATGCAGCAACGATCCTGATCCAGTGGCATCGCTTTCGATAACCAGTCCTGAAACGCCAACTTTATTGTCAATATTATCATTAATAGTAACTGCACCTCCTGCCTGAATTTTTACTGAGGCTAAGGGGTTTATGATAAGCTCATCCGCAGTGAGGGTTGCTGCTGCAATCGTCAGTTGAACAGCGCTTTGTCCGTTGCCTACCACAAGTCGGCTATCGCTTCCACTCAGCTGCCAGTTGCTGCTAAGTGTAAAACTGCTTCTGTTACGCAGGTAATAATTGGTATGTGCAGTGCTGAAATTTGCAGGACTGTTGCCGCTGCCGTCGGAGTTGCTTCCCCATGTTGAAGGGTTATGAATATCACCGCTGGCTTTCGAATAATAATTGGAATAAAAGGGTGAATCGCTGTATAAACGGTATTCACCGGGCTGAAGGGAAATTTGATCTGTTGTGCTTACAACATTTCTTACTTCACCTGTGAAATGTTCATACCATGTTCCAGTCTGCTGGAAATATGGGGTTATACTTTGTGCGGTGACACCAAAATTGCCTATCATTGTTACTTTTCTGCCTGATCCGTCAATATTTTCATTCAGGTGCAAACGCTTGAGGGATTCATCCAGGTCGTAACCAATATTGCCAGTGCGAAAAACAACAAACTGTGTTTTAAGTCTGTTAAGCTCAGCATACCTATCAAACAAAGCCAAACGTTCAGGATCTTCATCATAGTTAAGAGGTGCATCCCAGGGTATGGGTTTGCGCGAGGTCCGGCATTCGGTATTGTAAGTTCCGTTGGGACAATGATTGATACCTTTGTCATAACCCAGTTCACCAAATTGCCAGATCATTTTCGGGCCAGGAGTAAGGAGGTAAAAAGCTGCTGACATCCCAGATCGAGCTAAAGCAATGTTTTCATTTTTTACGTCATACGAAGGGTTTGTGCTGTTTCCGTGAGTAATGCTGCTATACATCTGTCGTTCTTCGTCGTGGCTTTCCATATAGCTGATAAGGTTGTGGTAAGCAAAACCTCTGGCACTGTGGATACCCCATGTGAAGTTAGAAGTGAATCCCATTGAAGCTTCACTGTATTCGTGTTCCATATTACCCCAAAGCATCATTCCATAATTGGCAAGCGCTGTTTCTTCACTGTTGTCGGCCAGGTGCTCCAGGATGACATAGGCACCTGGCTTGGCAGCCCAGATTTGATCCGTCATACGTTTTAGTATGTTAATACGGGCAAGGTCATAATTCCATCCTTCACCCGGGGTGTTAGTAAAACCTTTAGTGAAATCAAACCGGAAACCATCAGCTTTGAATTCTGTGAGCCAATAACGTGTGACTCTGTCGATAAAGTTTTTCGTGTCAATACTTTCGTGGTCGAAATCAAAACCCCAGGACCAAGCAGGGTTTGGGCTGCTGACGTTGTACCAGGGATTGCTTTCAGTCACCTGACCGTAAGCGCCTGCGTCTGCATCAAAATACATTTGTACCAATGGCGATTGGCTAAAACTGTGATTTAATACCATATCAACAATCACTGCCATCCCTCGTTTATGGCATTCGTCAATAAAACGTTTGTAGTCGTTCTTTGTCCCGTATGCCTTGTCGGGAGCGAAGTAAAACGAAGGGTTATAGCCCCACGAATCGTTGCCTTCAAATTCGTTAATAGGCATCAGCTCTATCGCATTCACCCCCAACCGCTGAAGATAATCCAGTTTTAAAGTAACGTCTTTGATATCATCAGTGTTGACAAAATCGCGGATGTGCATTTCGTAAATGACCAAATCGCGTGGGTCTGGCTTAGAAAAACTGGTTACTTCCCAGTTATATGTCTGCTGATTTGTCTGTAAAACGCTTACGATACCGGTAGTATTTCCCGAAGGATAGGGTTTCAGATTTGGATAAATTGTTGAGGAGATGTACTGATCGTTCCATGGGTCAAGTACCTTATCGCAATAAGGATCAGCAAGTTTCAATTCACCGTCAATGTAATACTGATAAGCGTATTCAGTTCCGGGAGTTAATCCAGTGATAGTTTTCCAGAAATATTTTCCGTCAGCTGTTTCGTTCATGTATCCTGCGTCGGTGAGTGACCAGTTGTTGAAATCGCCAATCACAAAGGCATGTTGTTTTAAGCCGGGAGGGTCGTTAAGAACCAATGTTACTGTTTGATCATTAACATAATTAATACCCGCAACAACGCCTGATGGCAGAGGAGCAATGGTTGCAGCAGGTCTGATATAGAAGGCGGCAGAAACTTCAACGGTGGCTTTGGCTCCCGTAGCAACAGCTCTTATAACATGTTGTCCAGCAGGGTATCCCGAAACATCAATCAGTTTCGATAAAGTTGAAGCAGCTGATTGATCAATCAATGTATTGTTGACATACAAAGCCAGATTGGTATGATTCATGGCAGCAGCACATGCAGCAATATTCAATTCGCCATCAACCAGGTTAAAGTTTCCACTTGGGTTTAAGAGCTTCACCTGAAGGCTGTTGCTGAAGAGGTTAATTTTTATATCTGTTTCATCAGCTGTTTTGTGCACTAGATAGGAGGAAGCAAGAGGTGTAGTGCCATCGCTTCGGAATACCATCACAAGTTTCTCAATATCTTCTGACAAAGGAACTCCATAATACGCCCTGATATCATCAATATCAAGTGTGTAGGTATTTGTAGCAGTTCGTGTTAGTTTTGTTTCCGGATTATTGATTCCCCATGCAGTTTTGGTGTATTTCCAATCGGCATCATTGGCACTCAGGTTGGTGATAACACCTGTGTGAACATAAACATCACCGGCATAGTTTTGTAAAGCCGCATTTCCTGCAACTGCGTTAAAGGTCAATGTAACTGCTGTGCCTACTTGAGGAAAGACAGGAGTAGTGCTGACAACATGTTCTCCGCATAAATCACCAATAACTTCGTAATCATAATTTGTTCCACCGTTGTTGTTGTACTTCAACGTCAGCATATCAAAATTAGAAGCAGGATTGGTGATTGTGGTGGTTAAAATATAATATGAAACGGTTACACCTGCTAACTGTACAGGTATTGTGGCTGTTCCGGTATTAGTAGTAATGTTTACAGCCGCTATTGCTGATGTTGCCCAACCATCATTGGAATATCTGACATAACATTTTTCTTCTGCAGAAGGTGTTCCTGAAAACTGGATATTGACCTGAACTGCATCGGTATATGTCACATCTACAGGTGTTTGCGTAACTTGGGTGATGGTTACAGGTTCGGCAGAAGTCTCCATAAAAATGGCACTTGTGTTAACATATCCCTGATCCTGCCAGTTCATAGTGTACCATTTTCCGTTAATGAGTGTAATACTGTTATTGCTTGATCCTTCTTTGACATAAGTCTGAAGGCTGTTCATAACAACATTCACATTAGCCCATTTATTCGCAAAAGGGGTGCTGGCAGGTCCGCTTGTAAAAAGCCATGAGTAGGTACCGCCACTTAAATCTGCACCGCTGTTGGCAACGCTGAATGAGGTCTGCCATCTTACGGTTCCTGTGGTGATTTTCGTAACTCTACCGTTGGTTACTTGTGATGGGTTGGCAAGAGCAAGATTATTTGATGGGGGATTTGTCCATCCATTCCATGCGCCTGGCATGTTGAGCCCTTCGGGAGCATATATTTGTGCTTGTGTAGGTTGATAAAACGAGAGTAAAAAGCCAAATAAAAAAATCACAAAAAGAGAGTGATAAAGTTTTCGTTTGGGTATAGCACAAAGGAATAACAACATAACAAAATGTTTAGCAAAGTGGATTTCAATGGTAGATGAAGCAAGCAGTACAAAGCCGTCTACAAAGCTAGACATTTTGATTTTACCACACAAATTTTAGTAGCAAAGTTTTTGTTAATAGCTACTTGCAAGCGATTGCATAAAAGATAAAATCATAAAAAAACCGGCAAAACCGGTTTTTATAACTTTTTAATGCTTTTTATTGATCTTCATGCTTATAAATCAAATCCTCATTACGGTATCCTGATCCTTCATTGGAGTACCAATCAGGATCATTTTCACCACCACTTTCTGCCCAGGAACCAAATTTCAGATAGGCAGCTGTGATATCTGTTTTTTCGACAGGATAATCAAACTGCGTTGGTAAGTTGATTGCCCAAGGAAGGTTTGATGCTGACTGATAATACTTTCCAATAGCAGGGATGGTATTATCAAACCACTGTCCGAAATAGGCTGGATCATGAAGTGATGTAGGTGTTTTGCCTGGAAGGTGTACTTCTCTGCCACGTGTTTTATCAACGATAAGGAAAGGATTGTATGGTGCAAAGCCAGTTAAATGTGTTGAAACAGGCGTCTCGAACTGAACTGCCAACTGACGTAAAACAGGTGTAACATAAGGTGCTTCAAGCATGGTGTTAACACCAAAACTTCCTGAAGGAGTTTCCATCATAGAAAAAGCGTTGTCAAAAAGAATGACCACTGCATTTTCTTGTCCGCTCTCAGTTCCATTTCCGTTCAAACTGATATAGGATTCAGTAAGTTGTTGACCTGTAATGCTTTTAACATTGGAAGGATCAACACCAGGAATCTCAAAACCAAAACCATTTTCAAGACTTGCACCGATGGCTCTTACCTTATAATCAAGGAAAAACTCAACGAGTGCGTTATTGCTGTTCAACACTTGCTTAAAGCGGTAATCTACAACAAGATCATTGAAATCATAATCACCTTTTCCTGGCCACAAATCTTCAAAAGCTAAAGTACCATAGTCATCTTCGTTGGGATAATAAACATTGAAAGCACGCTCAGAATCATCAGGATAATCATCAAGTTCGTTGTCAACTCCATCTCCATCACTGTCAGAAACCGGACCTGTTACAATAACGTTATCATAATCAATGGTGCCACCAAAAATGTGCGACCAAAGCAAAACCTGAACACTGACAGTTCCGGCAGGCATAGTTGCTGCAATTGTCTTCGTAGTCCAGGTATTTGATGGATTGTTGGTTTGAAGACTGAAAAAAGTGATTGAGTTACCGCTTGCATCTCTTGGTATTAAAAAGAGCCATGCAACATTACTGCTATTTCCGGTTGAACGCATATCAGATGTAAAAGTGATTAGGGCTCCGGGGTTTGCCGGAACTAGTTGTGCAACACCACCATAACGCGCCGGACTTGGTGTAATACGCATCATTTTTTCACCGGCTTGCGTATGCTGTTTGGCATGGTTTGTTCCTAAAGTGGAAGTGATATGCCATTTTTGATCTGCAGTCATTGGTGATGGCCAGTCGGCAATAACTCCAAAAAGATTCTGTGAAAAGTCACCATTGGTTATCAGATTCACGATGCTTCCAGCAGATTTGTATTGGATACCATTATCAGCTACCGGATTTGAAGCGGCTTTCATACCATCAACAACAGGTGGAGGAATAGTACCTATTTCAAGACCAAAATCAATAACAATTCCACCATTCTTAAAAGAGGATGCTGATAATGGAATCAATTTTGAACCGGCAACAGTTTCAACAAATAGTTGCTGAAGATTGGATGGAATTTGAAGTTCCAATTCAGTCTCGTTAGTCGAAGACACTGTAGATGAAGCAATTAATTTACCTCCTAAAGTAGGAAGATCGGTATAAACATTTACCCGGCTTTTATTTGTGCCAAAACTTATGATATCAGAAAAAGTAACTGTGATAGTTTTTGTAGTTGTTGTTTCAAACGTAAAACCATCAGGCACTGAAAGTTTCTCAATACCGGTTACAGGATCGGGTTCGGGCTGATCGTTTTTATTACACGCGTTGAATCCAACAAGTGTTAGAACAGCAAAAATGCTTAGGATTGATTTTTTCATGTTGTTTGCTTTTGGCATCAAGGGTTTCTTTATCAATAGTAACTTATGAGTATAAAGCATTAAACATGCCAGAGCACGTCTTATTTAATAACTTACTGCATTATAATATCTTAAGTAAAAGTACTTACTTGGAATATTCCCAAATTCGGAATATATTCCGAATTCAGCACAATAAATTCATGAAAAAATTAGGAATATTTTGAAATTACATCTTCACTTTACCTTTAAAATCCGCACTGAAAGCTTCCCAGGTGGTGGTTTTAAAGGCATCTTTTCCAAAAAAATGTATTATTGGCTCAAACTGATCGGCAGGGTAGAAGCCAGGCACTACCGTCAAAACTTTGAGGTCTTCGCCCATAAAAACATAGGAAGGGTATGACATTTTTCCTTGCATGAGCGACTGTGCTAATTGATGAGAGCTCCTTTTCTTTCCTGGATTGGCATTCACATAGGTTTTACCTTCGAAAACAACCGTATCCTGACGTTCAGCATCAAACTTCACTGGATAAAAGTTTTCGTTGATATACGCTGCAATCTCAGGATTGCTAAAGGTAGATTCGTCCATCTTCACGCACCAGCCACACCAATCGGTGTACATGTCCATAAAAAGTTTTTTTGGTTTTTTCTGTGACTTGGCAACGGCTTCTTCGAATGTCAGCCATTTGATTTTGGTTGTTTGACTATAACCGGCCACAGATAACAATAGAATACATAAAATAAGGAGTGATTTTTTCATAGTTTTAAAATTTAGTCATGCGGTCTATTTCACGTTTGGAGTCTTTCTTTTTTAAATCTTCACGTTTATCATAATAATGCTTACCTCGTGCCAGACCAATTTCAAGTTTGGCCCGGCCATTGTCATCTATGAAGAGAACAAGTGGAATGATCGTAAATCCTTTTTCTTTAACTTTAGTGGCAAGTTTCTTTAACTCTCTGAAATTGAGCAGTAACTTACGTTCGCGTTTCGGCTCATGGTTGTTGTAGGTGCCATGGGTGTATTCCGCAATGTGCATTTCCTGAACAAACAACTCCGATCCATGAAAGGAACAGTACGACTCTGATAAACTTGCTTTTCCCTGCCTGATACTCTTTATTTCCGTTCCCGAAAGCACAATACCGGCCACGAGTGACTCCACAATGAAGTACTCAAAACTGACGCGTTTGTTCTTAATACGGATATTCTCTTTCATAGTAATTAAGGGAAAAGGAGGCAAATATAGCGGTTTTGTAGCTGAAAAATTTAAAAGAAGTGTTAAAGTCAGTAAGTTATTGTCAAATTTTGGTTTTGATTAATCTCTATTCATGGTAATGAAGTTGATAATTCGATTATTTTTGCACAAACCCATTGCTATGAAAATCCTGATTATAAACGGACCAAATCTAAACCTGTTAGGAAAACGTCAGGTTGAAATATATGGTAACCAGTCATTTGAAGATTATTTTAATCTCCTGAAATTACAATTCAATGCAGTTGATCTCGATTTTTTTCAGAGCAATCATGAAGGTGAGTTAATCGACAAATTGCATTTTGCTAATCATCATTTCGATGCTGTTGTGATGAATCCCGGAGCTTTTGCTCATACATCCATCGCATTGGCAGATGCAATCAAAAGTATTGCCATACCTGTTGTTGAGGTACATATTTCAAATATCCATGCACGTGAACCTTACCGCAGGAATTCATTCACTGCTGAAGCTTGCAAAGGTATCATAAGTGGGTTTGGAATGGAGAGTTACCGCCTGGCAATCGAATTTTTTCAGCAGAAATAGTTAACTGAAATTGCCTTCCTCAAAGGTGTCAAAAGTTATTTTACGCTTTATAAAGTATTCAATTACAATATTTTTGCGATAGACACGCGAAACAGCCTGTGGGTTTAGTTTCTTTCTTTTTGCACGCAACGCTGGAAGTTTCCTGTAGAAATGCGCATGTGCACGCAACACAGCAAAGAAATCGCCCCAGCCACCTTCAATCAAAAACTTCATACTTGCAATTCCATCGAGAAACAAGCGGGTAAACATCACATAAGTGAAAAAAGAAGAGGGAAGATTTTTGTACAACATCGAAAGATTGTTTCTGAAGTTCAGATAAGTCTTTCGTGGTGAATTCTTTGGTAACGTACCACCGCCGATGTGATACACCTCTGAATGAGGACAATACATGATTTTATATCCCACGTGTTTCAGTCGCCAACAAAAGTCAATCTCTTCCATATGTGCAAAAAAGTCGGAATCCAATCCTCCCATTTTGTGATAAAGTTCCGATCTCACAAACATACAGGCTCCGCTGGCCCAAAAAACCTCTAACGGGCTATCATATTGCCCATCGTCTTTTTCAACATGCTGGAAAAGCCGGCCACGGCAAAAAGGATAGCCAAACTTATCAATAAAACCACCTGCAGCACCTGCATATTCAAAATAGGCCTTATCTGCAAATGAGAGTAGTTTTGGCTGGCATGCAGCAATCAAGGGGTCACTATCCATCATGGAAAGTAAGGGTTCCAGCCAGTTTTCACCTACTTCAATGTCTGAGTTAAGAAGCACATAATACTCATTGTCAACTTGTTGAAGCGCTTCGTTATATCCTGCTGCAAAACCTCCGTTCGAACCATTTCGTATCATCCGGATGGATGGATAATGCTGTTCCATGAATAAAACAGAATCATCTGTTGAGGCGTTATCGGCTACAATAATATCAGCCATATGGCTGCTACGACTAATGACGGCAGGCAGAAAACGTTCTAAAAACCGTTTTCCATTATAATTAAGGATGACAACAGCGATGCGATGTTTCATGCAGGTTGTTTTCGTTGATGTTTCCAACGTCGGTGCGACCAAAGCCAGTTATCCGGTTGCCGACGAATCGTATTCTCCAGCAAACGTACATATTTTTCAATTATTTCATCCTGAGCAGTTTCCTTTCCATTATTGCAAATGGCAATTGCAGTTAACGCGTACTTTCCTCTTCCTATACGTGTTGATTCAAAATAGACAACCGCATGCCCCAAGCTTTTAGCCATTTTTTCGAGACCATTGAAAAAAGGTGTTTCCTGATGTAAAAATTCTGTCCAATAATCAGCCTCAAGTCCCGGAGGTGTCTGATCGCCAAGGATATAGATAAGGTGAGGTCTATCTTTAATTCCAACTAACTGTCGGTATGCTGTCTGAGATTCGAACAATCCAACTTTTCCCCATTGCATCCGTATGTGTTTCATTAATGAATCAAATACTGGGCTGGATATCTTTTTGTAAAGTGCGATAACAGGCAGATCAAATTCAAACGAAAGGGCATGAACCATCATTTCCCAGTTACTCGAATGCCCGAACGCAAGAAATACTGACTTGTTCTGTCCGGCTAATTCATTAATAACTTCTGGATTGGTAAAATGGAACCTTTTTCGAACTTCAGCAGGCTTTACATGCAGAAGTTTGATAGTTTCCACTACGATATCAGACAGGTTTTTATAAAAACTTTTTTCAATTTTATTCAATTCGACACTGTCGTATGAGGGGAAACTGTTTTTCAGGTTTTGTCTTACCACCTTTTTCCTGTATCCAAGTATATGATAAATAATAAGATACAGTATATCAGATAAAACATACAGCAACCTGTAGGGGAGGAGGGCAACAATCCAAAGGAAAGAATAAATAAGATAATAGGTCGCTCTGTTCATCATTTTATGGACAAGAGCGCAAAGGTAATTTCTTTTTTTTTCTATGCTTTTGAAATATCTGATCAGCGTGGATTTTTATAAAAATCATATGCTTTATTTCCAAATGCATCTTCCGGACCGGTATCATCAATATTATTAGGATCCCAGGTGCGTTTGTAAATCTCAAGCTGCCAGCGATAGTTTGATAGCTCACCGATAGCATCGGAATGAATTAGCGCAAAATCATTTGTCACCATGTCCTTTGTAACAAAGACAAATCGTTTATTTCTTTGACTTCCAAGGGTATAATAATGCCAAATTTCATATGGATACGCTGCTGGTTCGCTGTAAACCTCCACAATATGGTTTGGTGCGCCATATTTAAGATATACACGACCTCTGTCGCTTGCATAGCCTTTCTTTGTTTGAGTTTTGTATGAGGCGTTCACTTTTTGCACCTCCTGATTATATTTTAACCAGGCTGCTTCAGGATTTTCAAAATTTCTGTTTTGCCAGAAATTAAAAAGAAACTGCCTCATGGTATGCAAATCACTTGTCTTTGAAAGGTTATAAGCATAGTCACGATCCGATTCGGAGGCAATGGGAGCAATACATTGGAGCATCTCGCGCAGCGTATCAGAATTTGTGATTTTGTCGGCAAATGTATTTGTGATATTTACTGAAGCGATGTCAACGATATTAAATTGAACACCGGGATTGTTACGCTGAAAAAAAACTTTGTTAAGAGTAACCACCTCATTTTTTTGATCTCTTACCTCCACAACAAGATTGTAATTCCCTGAAGGAAGCTGAGTTATATCAATTGAATGTAGCAGTGCATTAACATCTCTGGCATCAACGCGCTTCCTGAATAAAAAATCTTTCAACTTATTCATCCCTTCAAACGACTCAATATAATAGCTCACAAGAAACTTACCTTCATTACCAAACTTTATATTTGAGTTATATACTTCTGTGTAAAAATTCAATTGTTTGGTAGATTCAGGATAATAAGCATATACAAGAGGAATAAGATCGAAACCGTTTTTTGTAATAATCGATTCTGTCACAGACTTTTCAAACTTCTCAACCAGTTGAATAGCTGATAGTTGTATATCGTTTTCGTTATAAAATAAATCAATTTGTTCAGTTGTGATAAAAGGTAAAACTTTAGGGTTGTTTTTATCAGAAATCTCAAGATTGAGCAAATATTCTCCATCGGGAAGGCTAAAGCGTTGTTGGTCAAGAATACCAAAATTGACCATATTAGTATCTTCGATAATAGGACTTTTCAGTTCATACTTTGCAAAATTTCTTACGCTGTCATTTTGCATGAAAACCATCGTCACTTCAATTGCTGCCTGATATTTACCTTCTTCAACTGCTTTAAAAACAACACTTCCTGCTTCAGCTGCCAAATATGTTTCGATATAAGCTTGCTGTCCAGGCATATCAAAAGTAGCATAGGATAGATAAGCTCTCAACTGTTTATTCTGAGTGAAAACATTGACAGTCAGTAGTATTAGAATTATGAGTAAAAATTGCTTTTTCATAACAAAAGGTATTAGTAGTAGCACAAAGTTACGTATAATATGGCAAAATGAAAACCATTTCATCCCACTGAAACAAAAGTAACTCTGATCAAAGGCGATATCAAGTGTATTCAAGAAAATGGTACGAAGTTACAAGGCAAGGGTAACCAAGGTGTTTTAAAAGCTATCTTGAAGGTATCTTGCAGTCATTTAATACGGTAACGAAACCACAGCCTTGATTAAGTGAACCGTGATAGCTATTAA
>CAYXCZ010000049.1:0-17813 GCA_964463695.1 uncultured Lentimicrobiaceae bacterium
TAATAGGTTGGGAAGGTATTGTAATCCCAGAATTTCATCTCGATGCCGCTACCAGCTGGGAGTGGTATCATTGGGGTTACAAGCCATCCGTTTTCTGTTTGAGTGGCGGGGCCATAGTTATGGAAGGCCGATTTGGCTCCTCCGGTGGTATGGTTTTGAGCAACTGAGCTAACCCAAACAGGGCTTAAGCCATCCAAATTATATACATCCCATGAACCGGGGAAGTCACCTTCGAAAGTTTCTGCAAATGGGAATGAACCTACATTGCTGAAGATGGTCACGCTGGTTTCAACAGCTACTGATTCACCGGGATAAGGTTGTCCGTATAGAGCAGTTACACCATAAGTATATGTACCTGCATCGAGTGGGCTGTCGAGATAAGTTAACACATCGGCGGTAGTGTTACCAACCAATGTTCCATTACGATAGACTTTATAGCCAAGTAATTCACCATTAACAGGGCCACCGCCACCGCCGCCTGTGGTTCCTTCGATAAGGAATGGCAGACCTTGTGCGGGTGTTCCGGTACCTGTGTCAAGAAAATCAACCCAGGTGCTGGAGCTGCCAAGGAATTGTTTAGCGTTTCCAGTCATGGTTTGTCCGTTGATGGTAATAGGTGGTGCCCAAGGACCGCTGGCTAAGCTACCTGCAAGGGTATAGTCAACCCAATAGGTACCTGGTTCAAGCACGAGTCCGGGGGTAGCGCAGGTGACACTCATCACAGGCCTTGTTGTTCCAACGGCTGTTTGGCTGTATCTGTATGCGTTAGTCCAGGCTGTGGAAGCCATCATATTGCTTGTCATATCACCATATATAATTTGTCCGCCGGCTGCAGGATCGCCATTCCAGATCTGCAGGTAACCTCCTGTCAGGGTGCTGGTGGTGGTGCTACCGGTTTGGTAGGTGTAGAAAGTGAAGCTTTCCACTGTCCATGTTTCATCAACAACAAAGTCATCGGCCATACGGTTACCGGCTGTAAACTGAATGCCGGCACCAAGGGTAAGCATGCCAAGATCGGTGTTTTGAAGCACGCTGCCATCTGCACCATTGGGACCGCCACCGGGAGCATTGATGAAAGGACCGTTGTTGTATAAGGTGCTCCTTGTTTCAAGGCTCTTGCTTCCTTTTGGAATTACGACACCTTCGTCACGACCTTCGGTGATCAAATCAGCCTGTGGTTGATTTAGGTTGGAACGGTAAGCAGCGCTATTGTCCTCACCAAATCCGGCTGGTTTTTTATTGTTGAGAATTGGGGCTGCCCAGTTCAACTGCGCTGCCATGCCAGCATCAACGGCTGTAAGATTGCGTGGCTCAGGATAAACGATGTTGACAGCGTCAGTTACCGTGACATTTCTAAAGAAAACGTCATAATCAACAGTCCCAGCTGTGGACACGGTCATCTCACCATAGAAACCAAGCATTACACGACCTGTATATGCAGATAAATCAAGAATAATATGATCTCCTGTGTTTGAGATTGGGGTAGTTTCATTCCACCATTTCAACACATTGTCCATTGACCATGTCAATCCACCATCAGTTGAAATAACGACAGCAACTTTTTGTTCAGGGGCAAGGGTAACCGGAGTAGTAGCATTCCAGAAAGTAAGCGCTAGATCAAATTCTAACTGATAACCTTGAGAACCATCACCAAGATTAATTGGTGGAGACATCAGCCAGTGACGTCTTGTAGTACCGTAAAGATTAATTTTAGCACTATTTGGATCGATTAAATCAGGATTATTACCGAATTGATCATGAACCCATATTGCGTCAGCAGTAGGTAAAATCGGTTCTGTTCCAAAGAGTCCTTTAAACTTTCTCCAATCCAAAGGAGGGAAAGTACCTACAAAGTCGAACATAAATCCGGGTTGGATAGTGGCATCATATCCACTTCCAAGTAAAGGAATTGCATTCAGTGCTTTTGTGCCAATATTATCCTGAATATTCAAGGAAGCAACATAAGCTCTTGCCTGGAGAGGACTGAATCGTAAATTGAAAGTGTAAGTCTGACCTGTAGATAGGGCTATTGGCCAGGTTTGTGTACCTGGATATACAATAGTGAATGAAGCAGCATCAGCACCGGTGAGAGTGATATCACCCTGGTTGATTGTCATAACACCAGCACCTGTATTAGAAATCTGAAGCGTGTTGGAAGCAGTTTCATTGATAAAGACAGTGGTACCAAAATTGACCTCAGTTTTATTAGCTGTAAAGACAGGAAGTACAGGAACAGCTTCGTAGAAAATGTCATCTATATATAAGGTGCGGCTTGCTACAGTTGGAGCAAATTTGAAAGCCACATATGCAGTTGCAGGGAAAGTAATCCCTGAACCCAGGAAAGATACATTGTATTGAGTATAAGTACCTGTAACACCGATAGTTCCAACAGAAACAAAGGTTGTTGGATCGTTATTGTTGGTCATATATCCAACAAGAACGTTGGCGGTATGCGTAGCAGAAGACATTTTGGCTGCAAAGCGCACCCATGAGTTTGCAAAGTTCACAGCAGCAGGTGAAACCAACATAACTGTTGCACCTAAGTCTGTTGAGTTGAATAATCGTGCGTGGTTAGGAGGTGAAATTGGTGTGCCAATGTTACGGACATCCACCACGGCAGCAGTTGCAGTTGATTGTACAATTTTTGACCATGCATTTGGTAACCATCCCGTAGGAATAGGATCAACACCATCAAAATTTTGTGAGAAAGCATTCATTGAAAGGTAACCGGTACCGCTAACAGGAACCACTACTGTTGGAGTTGTGGTATTATTATAGGTGATGGTAAGATCAGCAGCAGCAGCACCAACAGCAGTTGGATTAAAGACAACATTAACCACTTTGGTAACTCCGAAAGGAATTGTAAGCGGATAGGTATCGCCTCCACTCAGTTGAACTGAGAAATTTGCTGCATTGGCTCCAGAGAAAGCAAAACCGCCATTAGCAATTAAGAGATCAGCTACACCATCATTTCTGATAGAAAGGCTGGCAGATTTTGTGTCAAAAGCAGGAACAGCATAACCAACGGTAAGTGGATTAGGAGTTACTACAATCGCTGGTTCCAAAGGAACAGCTACTGCGGAGAAATTAATCACCATGTCGGTAAAGTCAGGAGCAGGATAGGTTCCTGCAATCATGAAATAGGAACCAGCATCCAGGGCAAACTGTGGAACAGTTGCACCGGTAGATCCTCCGGCAAATGCAAGTCTGGGCGCAGGAGTTGTTGCATTCGGACATGTTGCAACAAAAATCAATCCTGTCCATTGACCGGCAATAGAAGCATTAATAAAGCTTTTTTGCGCCAATGTGAATTGGAAAACAATGTCATACCCATTCAAATAACTTGAGGATGGTACAATCATTGCACTTGTGTAGTCGTTTCCATAAGCCTCGGAGTTAATTGCATAATTAACAAGAGGAGTGGCAATAGGATCTACAACAAGCGGATTTTCGCACGTTGACCCGGGGGGTTGTGCGAACGCACTCAGACTCATGCCCATAACGATGATTAAGGTCGTAAAAAAGGCAAAAAGTCCATTGGAGAAGGTAGTTTTTTCTCTCATAATGAAACTGTTTTGGTTAAAAATAATTACTTTAATTTGCCCTGACAGTGGCACTGTTACAACAAATTGTAAAGTACAAATATAAAATTTCTACTGACAAAAAAACAAAACTGAAAGATTTTTTATCTTAAATATTTGACTATTGTTCATTTAAAGGTATCAACAAACCATTTTTCGGCAAAAAAAATGCTTTAGTTATTTTAAAGAGACGGGCGATGGATTTAAAAATCAGCAATTTGCAAAAAACAATGCAAGTTGCACTAATCGTATCGGATGAATACTTTAAATTACGTATTTTTGACCATCTAAAAAGATTTTTATTATGAAAAAGATTTACACTTTGATCATAACAAGCCTAATGGTGATTCTCTCCATGATTGGTAACAAATCAAATGCCCAAGCTTTTACGGAGGTACCTCAAACCTTTGCACCCACCTATTACGGTGCGGCTGTGTGGGCAGATTACGACAAAGATGGCTTTCTGGATTTCTTTGTAAACGGCTGGAAATCGACAGGCGGAAGCACTTCGGCTCCGTCGGCTTATCTTTATCATAATAACGGGAACAATACATTTACAGAAGTCGCTACAACGATTCAGCCTTTAGGAGCTGCATCAGCTGCGTGGGGTGACATGAATAATGACGGATTTCCTGATCTTGTTGTTGGTGGAAATGCAGGAAGTTCGGTTTACTCCACGCGTGTTTACCGCAATAATGGCAACGGTAGTTTTACAGATATACAGGGTGGCTTTATTGGATTAATTACACCGGCATTTGCATGGGCTGATCTTAACAATGACGGATTTCAGGATTTAATTGTTGTTGGAGGAGACGCCGCATCAGATGGACAGACGAAGGTTTATCTGAACAACAAAAATGAAACATTCACAGAAACATCTACAGGAATGGTAAATCTTACCAATGGCGCAGTTGCAACAGGTGATCTTAACAATGACGGACGTGTAGATATTGTTATTTCGGGTCGTTTTGATTCCTTTGATTACAGATCAGCAATTTACATCAATCAGGGAGGTGCTGTTTTTACACAATTACCTGCAGCTCTTGAATCTGCAAGGTACTCTTCCTTAAGCATATACGACTACTCCGGTGATGGCTTTGCCGATATTCTTCTCGCTGGTGGTAATAATAGTGAAGTTTTGCACACCTCATTGTATAAAAATATCAATGGGACCGATTTTCAGTTTATTCCTACGCCAATGACAGGTGTCATTCAAGGAAGCGTTGCCTGGGGAGATATGAACAACGACGGTCTTTCGGATGTGTTGCTCACCGGTTCCAATGTTTCAACAGGAGCAACACGGGTAACTGAAATATATACAAATCAGGGAAATGACACGTTTGTGAAGTTTACTACCTTTAACTTCGATGGATTGCGCCGGTCAACAGCACAATGGGGTGACTATAATAATGATGGGAAACTTGATGTTCTTGTGACTGGATACCGGAACGTAAGCGACTACATAACAAAGATTTACACCAATAATACCACCAATGCCAACACGCAACCCAGCCCACCTTCCAATCTGGTGTCGAATGTTGCAGGCGGAAGCGCTGTTTTGAGCTGGACAGCTGGTTCGGATGCTCAAACCAATGTTAATTCGCTTACCTATAATGTTCGGATCGGTAGCAGCCCGGGGGCTTCGGATATTGTTACCTCTATCGCAAACAGCACGAATGGAAAACGATTTTTGCCTAGAAACGGCAATGCAGGTATGACAGAGTCCTTCAATATAAGTGGTCTGGATTATGGCACCTACTACTGGAGTGTACAAAGCATTGATGGCGCATTTGACGGATCGGCCTTTGCAGCAGAGCAGGTTTTTGTGGTTAGTGATTTGTTAACAGCGACATTCCAGGTCACGTCAAGTGGTCAGCCATTAGCAGGTGCAACAGTTTCAGTAGGTTCACAACAAATAAGTACCAACGAAAACGGTATCGCAATTTTCAATCTAGCACCGGGATCATACACCTATACTATTACGCATCCGTTTCATGCACCTTTCAGTGGTAATTTTGCCATCGCCGATCAAAGCATCAGCATTCCTGTTGAAATGGTTGCTTTACCTGCTTTCGATCTCAGCTTTGTTGTAACCGGCCCTCAGGGTCCGGTTGAAAATGCACAGATTGAAATTGCAGGAGAAGTTATTACAACCGATGCAACCGGGACAGCAACCCTATTTATTCTGGCAGGGACACATCCTTATTACCTTTATGCCGAAGGTTTCAATCAGATTTGGGGCGAGGTTACTGTGAATGCCATCACCACCTACCCTGTTGAGGCGATACCTATTGCCATTCAGGATCTTCCTTATTCTGAATTCTTTACCAGCACAACACAACCTATTCACTGGTTAAATTTTGATGAAACATCAACGGGCTACAGTTGGTTTTTTGATCAGGGGCGAGCTATTATTGATAGCGATGCAGCCGGTCAGGGTGTGAATGTAAAAGCTTCGCTGATTAGTCCGCCTTTTAATACCACCGGCTTAACTTCGGCTGTTGCTCTGACCTTTGATCACTTCTTCAATCAGGCAGGGGCGAACAACACCGGAACCGTTTTTTATTCTATTGACGGACAGGAATGGGTGTCGCTTGTAGTTTTCACTCAAGTAACCGGAACAATCAATGATTTTGAAACAGAAGAAATCGTTTTGAGTGATGTCGGGCCTTTAGGAAATGAAATTCGCTTCAAATTCTCCTACGATGATGGCAATAATTGGTCGGAGCAATGGATGATTGATGAAGTTACTGTATCAACAATAATTGCTTATCAGATGACTATCAGTAATTTGCTGCAACCTGCTTATAGTCAGACCCCTTTGATTCACTTTGAGCCATTTGTTTTTGGAGCCCGCGGACAAAACACCGGAGCGCTGGCAATCAACGATGTATCCTTAAATATCTATGATGGCGAAGGTGATGTTGCTAATAGTATCATCGTTCCGTTCTTCCCTGTTGGCGGACAGTACGACTTTGTTGCGAGTCCTTCTTTCATGCCCGTGACGGCAGGATCGTACTTTTTTATGCATCATTTTGTTGCACCGGGAATTGATTTATCAGGGCCACCTAATATGGCCATGTTACGGATAGGTATCACTGATTCAATTTTTGCAACCGATTTTGACGAAACAGCAGGCGGCTTTGCATTAGCTGACGGTATTTTTGCAGGCAACAAATTCAAACTCCTTACAAATGATGACTTTACGTCCTTCACAATTGGCTGGAATCTAATTACAACCGTTACTAGCTTTTCGGCAGATTTATATTCAATCCATCCAACTACACAAGTTGCCACCCTTGTGACGCACATCAATCCAATTGAAGTTAATCCCTCCTCCTCGATGCAACTGGTAACCTACCCCCTTTCGGATGAAGTAAGTCTCAGTGCCGGATATTACGCCCTTGTTCTTCGGAAAGAGGGTGCAGCTCAGCCCCTTATAAGTTATGATGGAGCTGACAATGGTAAATATTGGGTTTTAAATGGCACCATACTCAATCCGGTAAGTGATGCCGGGGTGGGAAATCTTATGGTGAGGATGAACGTTGGAGATTTGGGCGTTTCTATTACTGAAAACACAGCAATTTCATTGCAACTATACCCTAATCCGATCACTGATTATGCCATCATTAAGAATAATGCTTCAACCCTGATACATGGAGATATCTTTGACATCAACGGAAAACTACTTCGAAGCATAGATCTTATTCCGGGTGATAATGTGTTATCAACAAGCGACTTACAAAACGGATTCTACTACCTGAAGACAGCTAAGCGACCCTTGCGGTTTATTGTAAACAGATAACAGCACTCAGGCAACCGACCTTCGGGAAATGGATTGAAGGCACGAAACCACATAAGATACTTCCATAACATAATCATTGTTATGGAAGTATCTTTATATGTACATTTGCAGCCACTTTTAAACTATGAATCAAAAAATTATCTCCTGGGCTATTATTGTTGCATTAGTGCTGACATGGGGAAGTTCATTTATTTTGATTAAAAGAGGGCTTGAACATTTTTCAGCTGTTGAAGTAGGAGCTTTACGTGTTGTCATTACCTTTTTAAGTTTACTCCCCTTTGCCCTGCTTGCCTTAAAAAAAATTCAGAAAAAAGACCTCCTCTGGCTTGGCATCTCAGGTATCGTAGGTAGTTTGATACCTGCGTTTCTTTTTGCCATTGCTCAAACGGGCATTGATAGTGCGACGGCAGGTTTATTGAATTCACTTACTCCCCTATTCACATTGATCATTGGATACTTTTTGTTTGGATTGGCAGCAGGAAAAAGAAATGTTCTTGGAGTTTTTGTTGGATTGATAGGTGCAATAGGGCTTATTTACGTAAGTGGCGGCAATAACTTCAGCTTCAATCTAAAATACTCCTCACTTATCGTACTGGCTACTGTTTTTTATGCCATTAATGTTAACCTCATCAAAGCCAAGTTAAAGCATATCAGTTCGTTAAATATCACCTCACTTACTTTTTTTATTGCCGGAATCATTGCAAGTTTCATACTTTTTGGTGCAACAGATGTGGTGAGTCAACTAAAAACAGACCCCGGAGCTTTGAAAGGATTGTTTTTTATTTCCATCCTCGCTGTCGTTGGCACAGCAGCTGCTATGATAGCTTTTAACTACCTGATCAAGATAAGCAGTCCCATTTTTGCTTCATCGGTAACCTATCTTATCCCGCTCATCGCGATGGCATGGGGATTCACCGACGGAGAATATTTTTCGATATGGCATGCCGTCTGGACCCTGATGATCATCGGAGGGGTGGTTTTGGTCAACTCTAAAAGGAGGTTACAAGTCAAGCCGGGGAAGGCTTTGTAAGTGGTTGATATTTTTTTGGAAAGAAAGTTTTGTAAATCAATTTTTTTTGTATTTTTGCCGTCCGATTTTGGGTCTAATCACAAGATTTGTAAAATATTATGTACGCAATAGTTGACATCGCAGGACAGCAGTTCAAGGTTCGCAAAGGACAACAAGTTTTTGTTCACCGTCTTGAAGGAGAAGAAGGTAGCAGCATTTCTTTTGAAAAAGTAATGTTGATTGACAACGAAGGCCAGATAACAGTGGGAGCTCCCCTTGTTAACGGCGCTAAAGTTGACGCAAAAATAGTTGCACACCTCAAGGGCGACAAAGTAACCGTTTTCAAGAAGAAAAGGAGAAAAGGTTTTCAAAAGTCAAACGGACACCGTCAATACCTGAGTAAGGTTTTGATTGAAAACATCAGCGAGTAATAACCGAAAAACCGATAAACAATGGCACATAAAAAAGGAGCGGGTAGTTCGAATAACGGTCGTGAATCAGAAAGTAAACGACTGGGAGTTAAAATTTATGGCGGACAATTTGCCAAATCAGGCAATATTATCATTCGTCAGCGTGGGACAAAACACCACCCGGGCAACAATGTTGGAATAGGTAAAGATCATACCATTTTTGCGCTTGTTGACGGTAAAGTTGAGTTTCGTAAGAAAGTTGACAACAGGTCATACGTCTCAATCATTCCTTCAGAAGCATAAAACACGCTTCTTCGTTGGCTCTTATGCCAATCAAAAATATATCAAGCCTGCCGATTTATCGAGCAGGTTTTTTTTTGCTTTTCGCATTTAAAATTCCCAATGATTCGCGCTTACTGAAAGAATCTAAAAAAGATTAGTGGCAACATCAGGCACAAAGAAGGCGCAGAAAGCGCAGAGGGTTTACACAAGATATGGACATGCGACCCCGCTGGGGTCGAAACTCTTTATCATTATCATTTTTTATAGACATGTGACCTCTCTGAGGTCATTTCGTCAATAAACAGTTATTTCCAATCACTGTTGTCCGGTAAAATTCTATTTCCTCCCAACTGGACTTTATAGATAATCTGTATCATGCTTACTACCAATATTTTGTCCCTAACAAGACAAGCCCCTTTAGGGGCGAAATATTAATAGATCAAAAGCAACCCCTGCATCTTCAAAGTCCCGTAGGGACGAAATATATCATGCATTACACAATAGTTTATGTGATTTTACCGGACAGTAGTGATTTCCAATAGTGTAGATTTTCTTCTTTAGAAGAATTCTTTGTTTAAAGAAGGCTCAGGGGGTTTACGCATAATTAATCTGATTGAATACATTATTGTTACATTTGGCAGGCTGCACTTTCACAATAGCCAGGATTTACCTTTAATACAATGGTTTATGCTCAAGTTGGATGAGCATTAATCCGTGGAAATTTTTACAAGAGTTTTAGATTCTTTAAAATTACAACCGGCACAAACGCGTAAAACACTAACTTTCTTCAAAGGGCTGTTATCAAAACAGCGCTATTTTGTGGGATCATAAGATACACCGTTGCTGTTAAAACACTACTTTTGCAAAAAAATAACTCTATGTTAACTGTCCCTTATCTGCGCGATCAGAAAGAAGAAGCCTTGCAAAGGTTAAGCATTAAAAACTTCAGCAACACCACACTTGTTGATGAGATTTTACGCTTTGATGAAGAACGTCGTCAATTTCAGCAGGAAAATGACGAGACACTTGCCGAAATGAATACCATTGCCAAAGAAGTAGGAATTCTCTATAAATCAGGCAAGACAGAAGAGGCCAACGTGCTGAAAGTCAGAAACACAGAGTTAAAAGAGAAGACCAGAATCCTTGGAGACCGACTGACAGAACTCAAAGAACTCATTCAATCAAAGCTTGTTGAGATCCCCAATGCTCCCCATCCTTCTGTTCCAAGAGGCCGGACAGCGGCAGACAATGAAATCGTTGCAACATCAGGAAGCATGCCTAAGCTCCCTGCCTCTGCAGTGCCACACTGGGATTTGATCAGCCGTTTCGATCTTGTGGATTTTGATCTTGGCAACAAAGTCACCGGAGCAGGTTTTCCATTTTATAAAGGAAAAGGTGCCAGGTTACAGCGTGCGCTGATTAACTTTTTTCTTGATGAAGCTATTGCAGCAGGGTATCTGGAAATCCAACCTCCATTATTAGTTAACGAAGCATCAGCCTATGGAACGGGCCAACTGCCTGATAAAGAGGCACAAATGTATACTGTCGGATTAGATAATCTGTATCTTATCCCAACTGCTGAGGTGCCTGTGACAAATATCTACCGCGATGTTATCATACAGGAGCATGAACTCCCGGTAAAAAATGTCGCTTATTCAAACTGCTTCCGTCGTGAGGCAGGTTCATGGGGAAAACATGTGCGCGGTTTAAATCGATTGCATCAGTTTGACAAAGTAGAGATCGTACAACTCTCGCATCCATCTAATTCGTATGAGACACTGGAACTGATGCGTGCCCATGTTGCTAGTTTACTCGATAAACTCGAGCTTCCATACCGTGTGCTAAAACTTTGTGGTGGTGACATGAGTTTTGCCTCTGCCCTCACCTACGACTTTGAAGTTTTTTCTGCAGCACAAGAGATGTGGCTCGAAGTAAGTAGTGTATCCAATTTCGAGAGTTTTCAAGCAAATCGTATGAAGCTCAGAATCAAGGAAAAAACAGGTCAGATTCAACTTGCACATACCCTGAACGGAAGCGCTCTAGCCCTGCCACGAATTGTTGCAGCATTACTCGAAAACAATCAGACAGAAGATGGGATCCTCATTCCAAAAGTATTACACAGCTATACCGGTTTCACAAAGATTGAATAAATATCTGATTTATTTGATCGTGCTGGCGGCATTCTTTACGGCTTCCTGTGGGCAAACCCACACGAAGCTGCCGGAAGCAGTTGCCACAATTGATTCATTGACAGTTGAGCTGAAAAGCTATGAGAATCAATTGTTAACATTTGATTCACTGCAAATTACACAACTTTCAGAACGGGTTGAAATGCACCTTTCCTCATTATCCTGGAAAGATAATGAAGCTGCCACCTCTTCTTTGCTGTCAGCCAAAAAATATCTTGAAGCACTTCCATCCATGCAAAAAAGCTTAAAGGGGCAGGTGAATCAAACTAAAATATCGATGGAGAAGCTGCTTGCGCAGGTTCAAAAAAATGAACTTACAAAAGAAACTGTAATGTCGCAAATTGCTGTTTTGCAGGTGCAATCAAAGGCACTACGTGATCAGGTTGACTATTTCTATTCACGATATCATGCACAGGCACTTTTGATCGAAACACTTGATAAAGCACACGACAATGAATAAAATCGGAAGAATAGTTTACGTTTCGGTTTTTATTGTCATGCTGGCATTTGCAATGCCTGTTAAATTTATTATTGCACAGCAAATCAACCCTGTAAGTGTTCCTCCACAAGATCCCCGACAGATTGAAGATCAGCTCGCTGCTGAATTTTTCAGAAATGGTGACTGGGAAAACGCAAAAGTTCTTTATGAGCGCCTTTATGAAAAATACAAAGCTCAGCATTATTACAACTACTATTTTGAATGTCTGATACAGCTCAAGCAATACAATGAAGCAGAAAAAATTGCTAAAAAGGCACTGAGAAGCCAGGGAAATGTTCAAAATAATGTGGATCTGGGGTATGTTCTATTGCTGAAAGGAGAATCCAAAGAGGCAAGAAAGCTATTTGAGGCAATCATCAACGAAATGCCTGCAGACCGAAACATCATACATCTTACTGCGAACGCATTCAGGCAGAGAAGCCTTGATGAATATGCACTTGAGGCTTATACCAGAGGCAGTAAGCTTCCCGATATCGGTTACAGCTTTAATCTGGAGCTGTCGTATCTTTATCAGATGTCGGGAAATTATGCTTCCACAATGGATGCCTATCTTTCACTTTTGGAGACCAATCCGGAGCAGACCGACATCGTTAAGAACAGGATTCAATCGATGATGATGATGGATTTTGACAATAGCATGTCGGAACTTATTCGGGAAAAAATACTCGAAAAGGCTCAAATTGAACCAGATAAAATTATTTATGGTGATTTGCTTATTTGGTTTGCATTACAGCAGATGGATTTTGAACTGGCGCTTATTCATGCACGTGCCCTTGATCGTCGTTTTGGAGAGCAAGATCAAAAAATCATTGAACTTTGCGAAATAAGTTTTAACAACGGGCAGCATGCGACAGCTTTAAGCGGGTATGAATACCTATTGAAAAAAAATAAAGGAGGGGCTTTTTATTTTGAAAGTCTGAAAGGCAGCATTCAATCAAGGTATCAGCTTGAAATTCAGAATCCGGCACCACAGCTCACTACCCTTAGAACCATTAATGCTGATATTGATAAAGTTTTTGAAGAGGCCGGATTTAACCATCAGACCTATCCCCTGGCCTTTATAAAGTCAACGCTGCTAACCTATTATTTCGACGAATCTGCTGCTGCTAACGAGGTACTCGAAAAAACCAAATTACTTCCCTTGAACGCAGCTGAATTAGCACAAATAAAGATGCATCAAGCTGATTTACTACTATTTGAAGATGATGTTTGGGAAGCTACCCTTCTTTACAGTCAGGTTGATAAGGCCATGAAAGAAGAGCCTTTAGGGCATGAGGCACGCTTTCGAAATGCACGCTTAAGGTATTTTATCGGGGAGTTTGCATGGGCACAGGCACAATTGGACATTTTAAAAGCAGCCACTTCCAAACTTATTGCCAACGATGCTCTTCAGCTTTCATTACTCATCAGTGATAACCTTGCTGACGATACCACAGGAATCAGTCTTAAAGCCTTTGCTACAGCAGACTTACGCACATGGCAGAAAAGAGAGCAGGAAGCTGATTTTATACTTGATTCATTATCAGTAAATTCCAGAAGTCTGATCTTAAAGCCACATATTCTGTTAAAAAAGGCAGAACTTTTAATTTTGAAAGAGAAATTTCAGGAAGCTGACAGCCTCTTTTCGGAGATTTACCTGAATTATGCCGATCATTATCTGGCTGATGATGCCCTTTATCGCAGCGCTCAGCTCAACGAAACCAGACTCAATAACGCGGAGAACGCGCGTAAACTATACGAAATCACATTCAACCAGTATCCTGCCAGCATATTTGCTGCTCAGGCTCGTCAAAAATACCGACTTTTGCGCGGCGACACCCTTTAAAGTGGCAATTGTATGGTACGACCTAAAAAACATCTTGGACAGCATTTTCTCATCGATCAAAATATTGCCCGAAAAATAGTTGGTTTGATCTCCTCATCCAATGCTACTGTAATTGAAATTGGTGCAGGTACAGGAGTTTTAACCAAATTTCTGATTGAGGATCAGCTCGAAAAGCTCCATATAATTGAGATAGACGAAGAATCGGTTGACTATCTTCATGCCAATTTCCTGGAGCTTGCCTCAAAAATTTCATTGGAAGATTTCCTCAAAAGTGACTTATCCGTTTTTCAGGCACCGATTACCATCATTGGCAATTTCCCCTATAATATCAGCAGTCAGATATTCTTTCAGGTCTTAAACTATAAACATGAAGTAAATGAAGTCGTATGCATGATTCAGAAAGAGGTAGCTGAACGCCTTGCTTCGGGCCCGGGAAACAAAACCTATGGAATTCTGAGTGTTTTGCTTCAGGCATGGTACTCCATTGAATATCAATTCACTGTAGGCGAGAAGGTGTTCAATCCTCCACCAAAAGTGAAATCGGCTGTTATTCGCTTAAAGCGAAATGAAACTCATCATTTGGATTGTAATGAGAAATTGTTTCAGCAAATTGTGAAAAAAGGTTTTAACCAACGTCGTAAGACCTTAAGAAATGCATTGCGGGAGTATGTGACACCATCAATTATTGAGAACGACTTTTTCAACAAAAGAGCTGAGCAATTGAGTGTTTCTGATTTTGTCAGCCTCACCAATCTGATTGAATCGTCAAAAAAAACTGAACTTTTATAAAGGTATTAAACGAGTTTTTTTACCAACCATTTTACTGTCATAAATGAGGCTAAACTGCCGATGACCAGCACAGTGAACAGTACAACAAAAATATCCATCAGCTGTAAATCAACCGGATAAGCATCAATAACAAAAGCTCCTGAACCGTCTCCGAGGCCAATAACTCCGAAAACTTCCTGAATCCAGACAAGGATAATTCCCAGACCCAATCCAATAATACCGCCTGCTGTTGAGATAAGCAACCCCTCAAAAAGGAATAAACGGCGTATAACCGGAGGGGAAGCACCGAGTTGCCGTAAAATTTGAGTGTCTTTCTTCTTATCAACGATAAGCATTGTAAGCGAGCCTATTACATTAAAAGTTGCCATAAAAAGTATAAACGTCAGGATGATAAAAATGGCCCATTTTTCACTTTTCATGATATTGAACAGCGTTTCCTGCTGCTCATAACGATTTTTAACCGTGAAATTATTTGCTGTTACCGAAACGATTTTCTGTTTGATTTTTTTAGCATCAGCCCCTTGATGCAGATAAACCTCAACAGCAGTAGATTTATTTTCCAACTCAAGCAACTGCCGGGCAAAGGCCAGAGGCACATACACAATCTGACCATCAAAATCCTGCTGGGAAGAAAAAATCCCTCCCACACGTATTGACTCAACATTAAATCCCTGATCGATGCTAAAAGAGCCGGGATTCCCTCTACGGGGAACATACACCTGTAACAGATCGAAATTTGCTCCAGCCTGAAAACCGAGATACCAGGCAACCCCGATTCCTGCAACAGCCTGATTCACTCCTTCTGTTGAAAGCATGGATTCACCTTCTACAATGAGGCTGTCTAACACCTTCAAATCCTGAAAGTTATTTCCAACAGCTTTGATACGGCCGATATGCTGTTTTTCCCGGTAACGAAATAAAGCATCCTCTTCGATAACCTCAACAATGCCCCGGACACCTTTCATGCTTGATAATTCTTGCAAAGCAAAGGAATCCATATCAATCCATTTTCCGGAAGTAGGTTCAATGAGTAAATCAGGAGTAGTAGTGTCGATCATTGTGCCTATCACTTTTTCGAAACCATTGAAAACAGAAAGCACAACGATAAGGGCAAAAGCTCCTACTCCAACACCAGCCACTGAGATAGCAGAGATGATATTGATGAGATTATGGCTTTTTTTTGCCAGCAAATACCTCTTGGCAATATAAAACGGAAGATTCAAAACAATACTTTGTTTTTAATGACTAACTGACGCATTATTTCCATGCTCTTGCAATAAGTCCTGTTCCTGTTTTATGAGTTAATCGTACATCTAACCAGTTCAGCACGAGGCAAAAAGGGAAAAATAACACATAATAAAATGGTAATAGAACGAAGAAGAGTTTGGATACATTCAATAATTGAATCGGATATTTCATCGAGAGTTTCCAGGATATTTTTCCGGGCCACCCATATTGATACCTAATATCTGTTTTTGTGAAACCTGCCGATTTGAGTTTTTCATCAAGATCAGCCACAGCATATCCATCGCGTACGTGCTCGTCGATGAAACCTACCGCTCCGTCAGCGTGATGATCATCATGAACATCAGATCCGCCCTGATCAGAAGGAGTTGAGATGAGTAACATCCCTCCTTTTTTCAACGCATTGAGATAATTATTCAGCACTTTGCGATCCTCTTCAATATGCTCCATAACATCGACGCAGAGCACCAGGTCGAACCGATTTGAAAAGGTAAGAGCTGTGAGATCAGCTGTTTCAAACTTCACTTTTGATGCTCCAATTTTAGAAAAAAACTGGTTACAGTCATCAATCTGTTCTTCTTTTACATCCAGTCCAAGGATATTCCAGCCGGGATGTTTCTTTGAAAGGAAGTAAACATATTGTCCGAAGCCGGAGCCAGCGTCAAGAACGTTTACTTCTCCCTTTTGAAGTGAAGCCCAGCCACGCAGTTGTTTTTTTACATGCCAGCTTCGTAGCAACAATATATCCAATAAGTTATAAAATAATTTCCGCAAAGCCGCCGATCTGTTAAATACTTTTCCAAGGCTGCGCTTGATTGGGTCGTATTGCATGACTGATCTGTATTAATCGCCTTTCAGCAGTTGATCAATTTTTTCGATATAATCCAGCGAGTCATCCACAAAAAATTGTAGTTCAGGGATAATCCTAAGCTGATGTCGGACATTGTTTCCAAGTATTCCTCTGATTTCGCGCGTGCGAATCCTGAACTGATCCAATACAGGCTGTTTCTTAGTTTTACTAAAGATACTCAGATAAACTTTTGCAATCGACAAATCAGGAGATATGACGACCTTGGTTACTGTTACAAGCGTTCCGGCTGTCACAGCTTTAAGCTCATTTTGTATGATTTGACTCAGCTCACGATAAAGCAAGGCTGATATTTTTTGCTGACGTTTTGTTTCCATGCTGCAAAAATAAGCAATTCCTGTGAGCTTGATCAACTTAGCCTTTTTTTGGCTAAATCTTATTTTGATGTGCTGACTTCAATTTATAATTCTTTTTATACCGTTTTTAAGCACTGTAGTATGGAAATTAAAAAGCAATCCAAGTTTATAATTGCCTAATCTTAGATAAGTAAGAACTTGAGCAATATGAACATCGCTAAATGCCTCAACAGTTTTAATTTCTACTACCACTTTTTCTTCGATTAACAAGTCGATCCTATAACCATGATCAAGCATAACATCTTTATAAACAATTGGCATTGGTTTTTCTTTTTGAACATTTAAGCCGGCCTGCCTAATTTCATAATAAAGACATTCCTTATATGCAGATTCTAATAAACCTGGCCCTAATTGTTTATGTACCTGAATAGCAAATCCAATAATCATTTTTGATAGTTCATCTTCGCTCATAATAATCATCTTTTTCTTTGTGAAACTTAATATCTTGTTGGTGGCAATCTGTGCGATAGCTATATCACAAAGTTACACTAAGAATCACAGAGGTGCGCAAAGTGTTATTAGATTCAGATAATAATCATCTTTTTCTTTGAAAAACTTAGTGTCTTCTTGGTGGCACTCTGTGCGATAGCTATTTCACAAAGTTACACTAAGAATCACAGAGGTGCGCAAAGTGTTATTGGATTCAGATAATAATCATCTTTTTCTTTGAAAAACTTAGTGTCTTCTTGGTGGCACTCTGTGCGATAGCTATATCACAAAGTTACACTAAGAATCACAGAGGTGCACAAAGTGTTATTGGATTCAGATAAAAACACTCTTATTCTTTGAGAAACTTAGTGTCTTCTTGGTGGCACTCTGTGCGATAGCTATATCACAAAGTTACACTAAGAATCACAGAGGTGCACAAAGTGTTATTGGATTCAGATAAAAACAATCTTATTCTTTGAGAAACTTAGTGTCTTCTTGGTGGCACTCTGTGCAATAGCCTATATCA
>CAYXCZ010000049.1:17913-23746 GCA_964463695.1 uncultured Lentimicrobiaceae bacterium
AGTGTCTTCTTGGTGGCACTCTGTGCAATAGCCTATATCACAGAATAACCCGATGGACAACAGATTTGCACAAAGTGGTAATTGATTCAGAATCAACAAAAACATTCCTCAGCATATAAAAAGAAAATTTAGCCCTTTTTTTGTTGGTTTACTAACTTGATTTCCAAATACATTAATAATAACTTAATGTTGGAATTACTAAAAAGAGCAATTTGTGGCTTATTTTTGTAACTTTGGAATGCTTCAACAAAGACTGTAAATTTGGTATCAGGTTATTTGGTAATGACTTTTTCAATGCATTATAAAGCACATAATATCTTACTATTTAACTACTTATAATATTGCTTCTTTACAAAATCAAATTTTAAAACAATTGCTCATGTTAAAAAATACGATTTCTATTTTCTTGCTGACTGTACTTTTTTTTACTTCCTGCACACAAATCAGCCAATGGGGTAAATCCAAATCAGATTATCCTTGTAAAGAAGTTCAAGCGACAGTCGAAACCGACATCATGGATACATCCGGAGATTCTGCCGACGATCCTGCCATTTGGATACACCCTACAGATGCTTCAAAGAGTCTGATTATCGGGACAAACAAAAAAGCAGGACTTGTAGTTTATGACCTTCAGGGCAAAGAGAAGCAGTTTATGCCCATTGGTCGTGTCAATAATGTTGATACACGTTATGGCTTCGACCTTGGCAATGGTAAAGTCGACATTGTTGCAGCTAGTAACCGTTCCTTTAATGCAATTTCCATTTTTGCCATTGATCCTGATTCAGGTTTTTTGAGAGATGTAGCAGCACGAACCATTATTTCGGGATTGGATGAAGTGTATGGTTTTTGCTTATATAAAAGCGCTGCTTCCGGAAAATTTTATGCATTTATGAATAGCAAAGATGGAGCTGTTGAGCAATGGGAGCTATTTGCTACAGAGGACAACACCATTGATGCTGTGAAAGTCAGAAACTTTGTTGTTGGAAAACAAACAGAAGGCTGTGTTGCAGATGACGAATTAGGATATTTGTATATTGGCGAAGAGACTTTTGGAATATGGAAATATTTCGCCGAACCTCATCTCCCCCTCGACAGAAAATTAGTCGCTGACACCACTGAACCCTATTTAGCACATGATATTGAAGGACTTACAATTTATTATGGAGCAAACGGACAAGGGTATCTTATTGCTTCTGTTCAAGGGTTAAATACCTATGCTGTTTACGAACGAAACTGGAAAAACAAATTTATCGGTTGTTTCAGCATTGGCGACGGAGCTGAAATCGATGGTGTACAGGAAACTGATGGAATTGATGTCAGCAATTTTGGATTTAGCGATATCTACCCAAATGGATTTTTTATCGCTCAGGATGGATACAACAAAACAGGTTCAGTCGATACCATGCAGAACTTCAAAATCGTTCCGTGGGAACGTATAGCCGGAAGTTTTGAGAAAGCTCTTCTAATTGATAACCAATTCGATATAAGAAAGTAGAACTTCTATTTCGTTAGATTTTGTTGTTTAAGAAGTGTTAAAGTGATCAGGATTTCTGTTAATCCAAGGGCAAAAATGAAAGGTTGTAACCAGCTGTTAAAGCCAATCAACAGCACTTGAACAACAATCCAGATTATCAAAATAACACCCGAAATCAAGGCAGCCCACAGACGTTTTTGACTTTTTCTCATCAATAAAAGTGCAGACAACAGCTGTCCACCCCCAATTACAAACGTCAGCACAAAACCAGGCAACAGAAAATCCTTAAAAAGCGGGATTTTATAAATCCCGGCATCCATTTGCATTAGGCTACCATCAGGCTTTATTACAAAGGTAAGTCCTGCAGGAATGGCACTAAATGCAACAAAAAAGCAAATAGCTATTAAAGCAGTTGTGAGAAATTTACTATTGAAAGCGCGTTTATTTCTATTTGTTGCAGTCATTTTTTCCTTCTTTAAAAAGTTTCACAAAGATATCGAAATCACTCGTTTAAGTAAAATGATGTTGAAATTTCAGAAACAATCCATCTGACAGATCAGCCATTACAGTTGCTAAAGCCAACGCCAAAATTAAATTATCTTTGCCAAAAGAATTCAATTTGCGCATGAAGTCAATCCATCAGGTCATAAGGGAACATATTAACAGCTATTATGATGAAGCTGTCGAAATTAGACGTCACCTTCATCGGCATCCCGAGTTGAGTTTTCACGAGAAGGAAACATCGGCATACATCTCTTCAAAACTTTCAGCTTATGGCATATCGCATCAAACTCATGTTTCCGGCTATGGAATTGTAGCACTGATCGAAGGCAAAAATCCAGGGAAAACCTGTGTTGCCTTACGTGCCGACATGGATGCGTTACCAATTTTTGAGCAATCGGAAAAGAGTTATTGTTCAGTGAATGAAGGCGTAATGCATGCCTGTGGACATGATGCTCATTCAACTATTCTGTTAATTGCAGCACGGATTCTTCAGGAGTTAAAGCATGAATTTGAAGGCAGTATAAAACTGCTGTTTCAACCGGCGGAAGAAAAACTACCTGGTGGTGCAAAAGCCATGATAGAAGCCGGTGTTTTGCATCATCCTGAGGTTAAAGCCATTGCAGGACTTCATGTGTTACCAACGATGGAGGCAGGTAAAGTTGGATTTCGTTCCGGCCCTTTTATGGCATCGGGCGATGAGGTAAACATAACTGTAAAAGGCAAAGGAGGGCATGCTGCCATGCCTGATCTTATCAACGATACCGTTTTGGTTGCCAGTCAGATCATTGTTAACCTTCAGCAGGTTGCCAGCCGAATGGCACCTCCCCTTGTTCCTACTGTTTTATCATTTGGAAAAATTATTGCCAACGGAGCGCATAATATTATCCCGTCAGAAGTGAAGATTCATGGAACTTTTCGCACATTCGATGAAGTGTGGCGTAAAAAAGCTGCAGTAAAAATCGAAGAAATAGCACGACATACCGCTGAGGCAGCAGGAGCAAAGGCAGAAGTTTTCATTGAAAAAGGATATCCTGTTTTACTTAATGACCCCATTACTACCGAAAAGGCATTTGAATCGGCAACTCAATATCTTGGACATGAGCATGTTATTCATATTGATCAGCGTATGACAGCCGAAGATTTTGCCTGGTACACCCACGAAGTTCCGGCATGTTTTTTCCGATTAGGAACGGCTAACACTGCTGAAGGTATTATTTCAGGTCTTCACACCCCCACTTTTGATATTGACGAAAGCAGCCTGGCTACCGGCATAGGCACGATGGTATCTGTTGCGTTGGGGCTTTTAACAGAAACAAGATAGAACGATTTTCAATCTAAAGTAATGAATGTCAACGGTAAATATTACCAAACGGTTTGGATGGAAGGTCAACATGTGCTGATGATTCATCAGAATAAGTTGCCATGGAGTTTTGAAATCCACACCTGCACTACCTATCAGCAAACCTGTGATGCCATCCGTACGATGATTGTCAGAGGTGCTGGAGCGATTGGTGCTGCGGCAGGTTTTGCAATGGCACAGGCTTTTCTTCAGACAGATGATGCCAATCCCGAAAACATTGTAAATGCAAAAAGATTAATAGAAGCGACACGTCCGACCGCCAGAAACTTGTTTTATGCTGTTGAAAAAGTGTTTGCTGCCGGCCTTGTTTCTGTTGAAAATGCAGTTGCAGAAGCCAGGATGGTAGCTCAAAAAGACATTGAAGACAGCCGTAACATCGGACTTTTTGGGAGTCAACTCTTTGGAGCACACACCCGTGTACTCACCCATTGCAATGCCGGTTGGCTGGCGTTTGTGGATTATGGTACTGCCCTCTCTCCTATTTACACTGCTCGCGATCAAGATAAAAAAGTGTTTGTGTATGTTGATGAAACACGTCCGCGCGGACAGGGTGCACGACTTACAGCATGGGAACTACAAAACGAACAGATTGATCATCAGATTATTCCGGATACGGCAGCAGCCACGCTGATGGCAGAGGGAAAAGTAGATTTGATTATCACAGGGGCTGACCGTATTGCCTGTAACGGTGACACAGCCAACAAAATAGGTACGCTTGACAGAGCCATTCTGGCAGCTTATTATAAAATTCCTTTTTATATTGCAGCACCTACTTCAACCATCGATCAGCAGTGCGATACCGGAAAGGATATTGAAATAGAACATCGCAGCGAAGATGAAGTTCTTTTTCAGGAGGGACCTGATGCAGAAGGTAATCTAAGGAGAATCAGGGTGGCTTCAGAAGGGTCAACAGCCTTTAATCCTGCCTTCGATATTACTCCTTCAAAACTTATCACAGGTATCATCACCGAAAAAGGCATACTGAAAGCACAAGGTAAAATCATCCGGCCAATGATGAAAAAGTTGTATAAAAATACCTGAAATGGACGAAGAATCATTCATTATCAACAACTTAAAAGATGAAGTCGCTTATTATATGCGACGACTGTATGAGCGTGGACTCACCACAACTTCGGGAGGTAACATCAGTGCGCGAGGCAATGGAATGATTTTTATTACACCATCTCAAACTGACAAGGGCCGCATGAAGGGTAATGAAATTTGTGTGCTCAACAATGAAGGAGAGGCAATTGAGCCGAAGGCAAAGCTCAGCATGGAAACGGCTATGCACCTTGCTATATATGCAGCACGTACCGACGTAAAAGCAATCGTTCATGCACACCCCCCAACAACAACAGCTTTTGCTGTAGCACATGCACACATTGATACGCGGATAACCGGAGAATCATGGGCCATTTTAGGAGAGCCTGCATTTGCTGAATACGAACTTATGGGAACCGAAGAACTGGCAAAATCTGTTGCTAGTGCAACTTTGAGTGCCGACGTCATTCTTTTAAAAAACCACGGCATACTGGCAGTTGGTAAAACGCTTCTGGAAGCATTCGACCGGGTGGAAGTACTCGAAAACTGCGCAAAAATCATGCTGCTAAGCCAACTGGCTGGTGGTGCAAAAACGCTTGGACAAACTGAAATTGAAGCAATTAATAAATTGATAAACCGATGAACACGATACCTGAAATCCTTATTAACAATGAACTTTCGATGCCGGTGCTGGGTCTGGGTACCTGGGAAATGGGAGGAAGACAAAGTCCTGATACAACTGAAGATTCCAAATGGATACATGCTATTGAGACGGCTATCGGGTTGGGTGTGAAGCACATCGACACCGCTGCAATTTATGCCAGTGGACATACGGAGCATTTGGTTGCTGAGGCCATCAAGAATTTTGACCGAAGCAGCTACTTCATTACCACCAAAGTATCGGGCAACAATCTTCAGTTTGGGGAAGTAATCAGGTCAGCAAAAGCCAGTCGTAACCGCCTGGGTATCGACCAAATTGATCTGCTTCTTTTACACTGGCCAAATCCTGCAGTACCTATAAGTCAGACCATCAGCGCCATTAATAAGTTATTGGATGATAAAGTGATACGATATTTTGGGCTAAGCAATTTTCCTGTTGAACTCATGCATGAGATAGTGTATTATACAGATGCTCCCATCATTACTAATCAGGTTGAGTACAATTTATTTACCCGTAACAAGGCCAGTTACAACGACCATATCGAAAGTGAAATCATTCCCTGGTGTCTTAAAAACAGTATCAGCATCACTGCTTGGCGTCCGGTAATGAAAGGGGATGTTGCACAAGCTAATCACCCCTTACTGGTTGCTCTTGCTGAAAAATACACTAAAACGCCTTTTCAAATTGCTCTTAACTGGCTGGTAAGTAAACCCCAAATGATGGCCATACCCAAGATGAGCAGCGAACAACATATAAAGGAAAATATTGAGGCAGTGCAGTTTAAAATGGAAGA
>CAYXCZ010000050.1:0-23486 GCA_964463695.1 uncultured Lentimicrobiaceae bacterium
AAATGGAGCTGACTGGGCAATTGCTGATGACCCTTCTCTTGCCTCTAATCAACGCATTTTTGTTGTGGAAGACGTATTGAAAACCTTGCAGCAATTGGCTGCTTTACACCGGGCAAAAATGTCTGCAAAAATTATTGCAATCACTGGTTCTAATGGTAAAACTACTACTAAAGAATTGGTTTTAAGAGTTTTATCATCTTCATTTAATACTATTGCTACCGAAGGAAATTTGAATAATCATATCGGAGTGCCTCTGACATTATTAAGGTTAAAGCCCGAAACAGAGATTGCTGTTATCGAAATGGGGGCCAACCATATGGGAGAGATCATGCAACTATGTAGAATTGCCCGACCTGAATACGGACTTATTACTAACATTGGAAAGGCTCACCTCGAAGGTTTTGGAAGCTTTACTGGTGTCATCAATGCCAAATCAGAGCTTTACTCCTGGATTGATGATCATGGTAAGCTTTTGTTCGTAAATGCTGATAATAAATTGCTTGAAGGTCTTTCAACTAATATCAAAAGGTTTACATATGGGGAGGCACTTTACAATAATTTATATGGCGAACTCGTGTCCGACCAACCTTTCCTTCATGTTGCATATGAATTTCAAGAACAGCAGGCTGTTATTGCAACCCGAATGATTGGTGCTTATAATACTGAGAATATTCTGGCAGCAATTTCCATAGGATGTCATTTTGGAGTTAAAGCAGAGCAAATTGTTGAGGCTATTTCAACTTACATACCTTCAAATAACAGGTCTCAACTTATTGAAACAAAAACCAATAAGGTGATTATGGATGCATATAATGCCAATCCTGTGAGTATGGCTGCAGCTATCGCCACTTTTGATCGTATGCGGGGGCAGAAAGCAGCTGTAATTATTGGAGATATGTTGGAGTTAGGAGCTTCAAGTGATCAAGAACATGCTGAAATTCTGAAGCTGTTAACAGATCTCGACTTTAACCAGGTTTATCTGGTTGGACCTTTGTTTGAACGTGTTTATGCGGGTGACGACTGGCTACATTTCAATGATGTGGATGCTTTATATGCTTTTTTGAAGAAGAAGCCTATTCGCAATTCGGATATTCTGATAAAAGGTAGCCGAGGAATAAAACTTGAGAAAGTGCTTCCACTTTTATGACCGATTCAACAAGAACTTACATTGTAATCGGACTCATGTCGGGAACCTCACTTGATGGACTTGATCTAGTTTGTTGTTCGTTTACATTTAATGATGGAAAATGGGATTTTCAAGTGCTTGCATCGGAAGAACTTCCATATGGTGAAGATTGGGTTAGCCGACTTAGCCAGGCATATTATCAGAACAAAGACGAAATTATAGCTCTCGACTATGAATTTGGGGAAATGCTTGCAGAGAAAACGGTTTCTTTTATCAAAAGAAATCGATTAAATCCGCTGTTGATATCCTCTCACGGGCATACCATTTTTCACAAGCCACAAAAGGGTATTACTTTGCAAATTGGTGATGGTCAACAAATTGCGAATATAGCAGGTGTTAAAACTATTAATAATTTCCGTCTTGCTGATGTAAAAAAAGGAGGACAAGGAGCCCCTTTAGTCCCGATTGGAGATCGATTGCTTTTCTTAGAATACGACTTTTGTTTGAATATCGGAGGTATTTCGAACATCTCATTTGAGGTGCATGGTGAAAGAATTGCGTTTGATATTAGTCCAGCAAACATGGTGCTGAATTATCTCGCCAATAAAAAAGGAATGAAATACGATCATGAAGGAAAAATGGCTTCTGAAGGAATTGTAAATCAGCAACTTCTGGAACAACTGAATTCACTTGATTATTACCATCAATCATATCCCAAATCACTTGGAAGGGAATGGGTAGAAACTGAATTTATACCAATAATCGATCAATGTGAGCTGACAATTGAAGATAAGCTGGCAACCTGTATTATGCATATAGCGATGCAGATTGGAATTGTAATCAATGAATTACCAAAAGGAAAGATGTTAATAACAGGAGGTGGAGCGTTCAATGCTGCCCTCGTAAATCGTATAACAGAGGTTATAATCCACCAAATTGTTGTCCCAACTGAAGAAATTATTCGAATGAAAGAAGCAATTGTTTTCGCTTTTTTGGGCTTGTTACGTTATCTTGGTGAGACAAATTGCCTGTGTAGCGTTACCGGAGCTAGTTCAGATAGCTCCACTGGTGATATTTATCACCCTTCATTAGAAAAGACATCATACTAAAATCAATAAAACACAGTTAATAGGCTATAAAACAGATAATAGTTATACCATGTTTAAACCCATTCTTTTACAACTTCAAACGGTTACCAATGACCTTAGTGCCGCCGCTGTTCAAAAAACTGAAGTAAGTCTCTCAATACTTGACCTGGCTTTCAAAGGAGGCTGGATCATGGCAGTTCTGGCAGTTTTTTCTGTCATTACCGTTTATATTTTCGTAGAACGCTATCTTACTATTTCAAAAGCTTCTGTAAGTGATAAAAATTTCATGAACAACATCCGGGAGTATATTCATGCCGGCAGACTGGATGCCGCAATAGCATTGTGCCGCAACACCGACACCCCAAATGCGCGTATGATTGAAAAAGGTTTGGCACGCATTGGTAAACCACTCAATGATATCAATGCTGCTATCGAAAATGTGGGTAAGCTTGAAGTGAGTAAGTTGGAGAAAGGCATTGCCTGGTTGGCAACAATGGCCGGAGCTGCTCCAATGCTTGGATTCCTTGGTACAGTGCTTGGTATGGTTCAGGCTTTTTATGACATGTCGATGGCCGGAAATAATATTGATATTCAAATGTTGTCATCAGGTATCTATCTTGCCATGATCACAACAGTTGGTGGCCTTGTTGTTGGAATTATTGCATTTATATTTTACAATGTGATTGTTTCCCGAATCGAAAATGTAGTTTATTTGCTTGAAGCTAAGGCAACAGAATTTATGGATGTATTGCATGAACCAGCCCGCTAAAAGGCATTAAACAAATAATATGGCAATTCGAACCCGAAACAAGCTCAGTGTCAGTTTTAGCATGGCTTCCATGTCGGATCTCGTGTTTCTGCTGTTGATATTTTTTATGCTTACATCGACACTTATTGCGCCAAACGCAATCAAGTTGCTTTTACCTTCGAGCAGCAGTAAAACTATGGCCAAGCAGACAGTCACTGTTTATATCAACGAGACGTTTTCGTATTTTGTTGAGGAGCAACAAGTTGAAGAGAGTAATTTGGCAGCATCGCTTCAAGCAGCTTTAAAAACGGAAACAGAAGGAACTGTTGTTTTACGATCAGACAAGACAGTACCTGTGCAATATGTTGTGAATGTGATAGATGCAATAAATCAACTGAACGAGACATCAAAGGCAAAGCATAAGGTTATTCTGGCAACATCTCCCAAAAAATAAATGCAGAACAACGATCAAAATAAACGAAAAGGAGTGGTAGCGACCGTGATATTTCACGCCTTGCTTCTGGTCGCTTTATTTTTTATGGCGCTTCGCACACCGCTTCCCTTACCTGCTGAAGAAGGGGTAGAAGTGGATTTGGGGTATATGGATCAGGGAATGGGCTTGATACAACCCGAACTTGCTGGTGGACAACAGCCCCCTGCCAGTGCACCAAGCCCTGTGGTTGCAGAAGATGTAAAAGAAGAAATTACAACCCAGCAAACAGAAGATGCCCCTGCGTTACCACCTGAAAAAATAGTGAAGCCAAAGCCGCGAAGAGAACCTGCTCCCAAACCAGAGGCTAAACCGAAAGAAACAGAACAGATTGTAAAACAAGAACCACAGCCAGAGCCTCAGCCTGTTGTGAACAAACGCGCATTGTTTAAAGGTTCTGGTGATGCCAATCCAAGCTCTGGATCAGAAGGTATTACTGGTCAGCCTGGTGATCAGGGAAACCCAAATGGATTGAAAGATGTTAAAAGATACGAAGGTCAGGGAGGACAAGGAAACGGACCTTCTTTTAGTTTGGGAGGCAGAGGAGCAGTTAAACTAGCTGAACCTAAAGCAACTTTCAGAGAGCAGGGTGATGTTGTGGTTGATATCTGGGTGGATCGCAAAGGTTTGGTGACGCGTGCCGAAGTGAACTTACGAGGTACAAATATTCTCGATGCGAACCTGAGAAGTTTAGCAGTTAAAGCAGCTTTAAATTCCCGTTTTACAACAGATGAAACCGCAGCAAACCTTCAAAAAGGTACAATAACCTACACTTTTATCATCGGAAATTAAGTTTAATCACACTGAAGCTTATGAGCACAACATTTGCAAACTATGAAGATACGTTGAAGTGGATGTTTGACAAACTTCCTATGTATCAGCGGATAGGAGGGGCTGCTTATAAAGCCGACCTGAACAATACCATTTTGCTTCTGGATCATCTCAATCATCCTGAAAAACAATTTAAAACGGTTCACATTGCCGGGACGAACGGAAAAGGGTCAGTTTCTCATATGCTGGCATCTATATTGGCAGAATGTGGTTACAAAACAGGCTTGTACACCTCGCCGCATCTGCGTGATTTCAGGGAACGTATTCGTGTCAACGGACAAATGATTTCACAGGAGTCGGTGATGGATTTTATCAATCGTCATGTTTCGAAATTTGATGAAATGGATCTCTCTTTTTTTGAAATGACAGTTGGTATGGCTTTTCAGTATTTTGCTGATGAAAAAGTTGATGTGGCCATTATTGAAACAGGTATGGGCGGACGCCTTGATTCGACAAATGTAATTCAACCACTGTTGAGTGTCATTACCAATATTGGTTTGGATCATACCCAATACCTTGGCACAACGCTAGAAGCAATTGCAGCTGAAAAAGCTGGTATTATAAAACATGGAGTGCCCGTAGTTATTGGACAGACACAAGTAGAGACTACCGCTGTATTTGAAAGTAAAGCACTCGAAATGAACGCTTCTATTGTTTTTGCTGATCGCGTATTTGATGCCAATAAGTTGCAAACTTCGGATAAACAAATACAAAGTTTTGATGTATGGAAGAACAGTCAGCTTTATTTTGAGGAGCTGGAACTTCCTTTGCTAGGTGCGTATCAGCAAAAGAATCTAGTTACAGCGATATGTGCGGCTGACATGCTTAAAGTTCATTTTCAACTTGATGAAAAAGATATTCGCTATGGTCTTGAGGCAGTGGTTAGAAATACAGGTTTGTCTGGCCGTTGGCAGGTGGTGAGCCGCAACCCTTTAGCTATTGCAGATACTGGCCACAATGTGGATGGCATCAGAGAAGTTATTTATCAAATCAGATTAATGCAGTTTAATCAGCTTCATTTTGTTTTGGGAATGGTGAACGACAAGTCGATAGACGCCATACTGCAGTTACTTCCCCGCCATGCAATCTACTATTTCTGCAAAGCTGATATACCGCGGGGATTAGATGCTGAAGAACTTGCAAGTCAGGCCTTTGAAATTGGACTCAGAGGAAGGGTTTATGAGTCGGTGCGAAGTGCTTATTTCAGTGCATTGAACGCTGCACGACCTGATGATTTGGTTTTTGTAGGAGGAAGCACCTTTGTTGTAGCAGAGATAGTATAAAATTTACAATTACTTTATATTCAATTGTTTGTATATGTTAAATTTTTGTTGATTAAGCATATTTCTTTTTCATTTTTCTACATTTGCATGTAAATATCATTGTTATGAAAGGGAATTACACACAGATTGAATCGTTTTTGAAATCTACAAAGATTGCTATTGTAGGTGTCAGCCGAACAAAAGAAAAATTTGGTAATCAGGTAATGGAACAGTTGCTCAAACTAGGGTACGAAGTTGTTCCAGTTCACCGCGAAATAAACGAAATCAATGGATTGCAAGTTGTTTCAACTATCTCGGAACTTCCTGATGATGTGCAGGCTTTGTGTTTGATTGTTCCAAAGACAGCAACTGATGAGTTGTTGAGGGAAGCATTGTTGAAAGGGATCAAACACATCTGGATTCAACAGTTTTCTGATGGACCTGAAACACCCAATATCATAAAAGAGTCAGATGCCACTATTATTACCGGCCGCTGCGTTTTTATGTATACGAAACCTGAAGGTATGCATCGCTTTCATGAACGAGTAAACAAACTTTTCGGTACATACGCCCATTAAAAAGATTCGCTTTACAAATTGTTCTCGGGGCTCAGGCTGAACATTTTTGGGAAACGGGCTGATTTTGTTCGATAGAAGTCTTCGATCTGTTTAAAGTCGGCATCGAAATCACCTGAAGGATAAATAACAGGGCCAAACCCACCAACTTTGCTTTTATAATCAACAAAACCCATAACGATAGGCACATTGGCTCTTAAAGCGATATAATAAAATCCTTTTTTCCAATTTGTTACCAGTTTTCGCGTCCCTTCAGGAGTGATGATCACATTGAGAACCTCATAATCTTTAAAAAGGTCAGCAACCTGATCAACCAAATTTGTGCTTTTTTTGCGGTCGACAGGGATGCCACCCATATTTTTAACAAGAAACCCCAAAGGGTTTTGGAAAGCTTCTTTTTTTATTAGAAATTTTACCGGTACAGCTAGCGACCAATAGGCGAGACGGCCAATAAAGAAATCCATATTGCTGGTATGGGGTGCAGCAAGAATGACACATTTTTTAATATCAGGAGGAATATTGCCTATTATTCTCCAGCCCATTAGCCAAAGGATAAACCGAGAGATGATTTGCATCTTTGTTAAGTTTTTGCAAAAATAGGTTTTTTTCAATAGATACTTAAAAGCGAAAAAGTGTCGATCTTATCAGGAAGAAATAGATTATATACTTAGAAAAAAGCACAAAATTTCAATTCATGAACCAAACTGTTTTAACTTTGATTATTGTAAAGATTACAGAATCTGATGGAATAGAAGAAATACTATTAACATTGAAACACTTTTATAAATAGAGTCATGAATCAGTATTTTTCATTGAAATTCAATTGTTTATAAACCTATGAAAGATTCATATTCTGTTAATACAACAAAATTTTCCCTTGATAGACTCAGGGATTCGCTAAAGACAAAGGATATTCTTCCAGGTAGAAAAGTGCTTAAAGAACAACTAAATGAACGTTTTGATTTGTTGAAATCGGAAGGGATAGAGTCACTTTTTGACCTATTGGATATTTTAAAATCAAAAACAAAGATTGAACAATTTGCTAGCAAAACAGGCTTAGATACAGATTATTTGATAATACTGAGACGGGAAGCCAATAGCTATGTTTCAGTACCAGTAAGATTGATTGATTTGCCAATAGTTGAGACAGACACAATCAAGAAACTTGATTCGATAGGTATCAGGGATTCAAAACAATTATTTATCAAAGCAGCACAACTTTCAGCTAGAGAACAACTGGCAGTTAACTATAATATTCAAATTGAAGCCCTGACCGAATTGGTTCAACTTTCTGATTTGATTAGAATTACGGGAGTAGGTCCTGTTTTTGCCCAAATTATTCTGGATTCAGGTATTGGCTCCCTTGAAGAATTTTTATCTCTGGATTCAAAGGAATTGTTTGACAGATTGATAAAAACAAACAGTGAAAGAGGTTTGACGAAAGCACGCTTTACCATAAAAGATATTGAATATTGCATCGAATTGGGCAAAGAGTTACCTATCGTTTTTGAGAGAAATAAGACTTAAATCATGGGTTAACCATTGCCAAATTATTTCCTCAACAAAATGAGTTTGCCGAAGCAAATAAAGTCAAAGAAACTGTAAAAGCATAAACATATGGAAACCAATGAATCACAAAAACACTATTTGAGATTCGGATATTATTCTTCTTTAATTTTATCCTTTCTTACAATTGTAACCTTTGGATTTGCAATGACAGCCATACCTCCAGCGGGTCCTTATTGTCCGGAAAATTGTATGAATTATCCGTTTCCTGACTTACTTTTATATTACCCCAGAGACTATTATTGGATGTATTTAGCTATATTTCAATTATTTGCCTTTGTTATTTTCATCGTGTCGAATCATTTCATTGCTAAACCCGAAAGAAAACTTTTTACTTTTCTAAGCATTGCATTTACACTGATTTCTTCTACTGTTTTGCTGATAGCCTATTTCACTCAATTTTCAGTTGTTCCGGTAAGTGTAATGAAGGGAGAAACGGATGGAATTGCCCTGATTACACAATACAACGACCATGGACTCTTTATTGCAATGGAAGAGTTAGGTTATATAAGCATGTCGATCGCTTTGTTTTTCCTTGCGTTTTCTTTTTCTAAAAAATCGAGACTTGAGAGGCTTATTCGCACTATTCTTATAGTACAGCTCTTTTTAACGGCTTCGGCGTTTGTTTTCTATACCTTAAAGCTTGGCATTCATAGAAGTTATCTTTTTGAAGTTGCTACAATTACAATAAACTGGATCGTTCTCATTGTTATAGGCATTATGATAAGTTCACATTATCGAAAAACACTAAAAATCAATTCCATTTAGCAACGGGAAAATAGTATGATTATAGGAATATTAAGCCTGACAGTCTTCATTTCAGCCATAATTGCCATCCTTTTCCGACAACAACATAACATTCTTATGTTTGCTGTTTTTAAGCCACTTACAACTATTCTGATTATTATTATGGCGCTAATTATCCACCACAATTCTGCCTCAACCTATTCTATAACAATAATTTACTCATTGCTAGCTTCTTTAATTGGCGATATATTTTTAATCAATAAGAAGTATTTTTTATAAGGACTCTCATGTTTTTTCTTGGCGCATATCGGTTTTACAATTGGATTCATCAGCTTGTTTGGTTTTAGCATAAATGTAATTGCCCTGGCTATTCTGATGCTGATTGGGATACTATATTTTCTTTACTTGCTAAAGGATTTAAGAAAAAACAAAGTCCCTGTGGCACTTTATATCAGCGCCATCATCGTAATGAATTGGCAAGGAATTAATCTAATCCTACATGATCAATCATTTGTTTACTTCGGGATTGCTGTTGCAACGATTTTATTTTCTGTATCTGATTCAATAATTGCCTTCAACAAATTTAAGCGTTCCTTCAAAGTAGCCGAAATTCTTATCCTATCGACTTACTGGATTGCAATCTACATATTTACACTTTCAGGATTATTTATTTGATAAATTGTCAGCTAAACGCATGTCTTATACAACTTGGTCAATTAAACCAGATATTAATAAGTTTGAAACAAATCAGATAAATAATTCGTCTTGATTTTGATTAATGTTAAGTATTATTACTTCCAAAGTGTTTTAAATCACGATGATGAAATAGTTTTAAACTTCATAAAAGAAGAGAAATGCATTTTAGAATTCTTTGGAACTTGAAAGAGTGAAAAATAAGACTCTTATTTTAAAACAATACTGTCCGGTAAAATCACATAAACTATTCTATAATGATTGATTTATTTCGTCCCTACGGGACTTTAAAGATGCAGGGGTTGCTTTTGATCTACTAATATTTCGCCCCTAAAGGGGCTTGTCCCTTCAGTGACAAAAAATTGGTAATCAGCATGATACAGTTTATCTTTAAAGCCACGTAGGGAGGAAATAGATTTTTACCGGACAACAGTGATTTTAAAACGATGCTTTGATATATTGCACAGAAATAGTTTGCTCCATTTACACCATTTGTATAACTCAAGTAATCAATGGATTGATAAAAATAATATAAAAGAATTTTAACAATATTCAAAAGCGCTTGGCATCTATAAACACTGCTGAGCAGGCGATGGAATAACCCTGCCAATCTTTAACGCATAAACATGAGAATGCTTCCAAAATGGGAAACTACTCTTCACAATCAAACAATTATTGTAATTATCTGACCTATTCCAATGGATTTGACACAGCTCCAATGAACATAAGTGTGTTGCTTGTGCGTTCCCTTATCGCAAAGATAAATGGCCGATCTGCAGTAAATGAAGGTCCCATGCTGGTTTCATCGATGCCAATAGTAGTTACTGCAGCTGCTTCTGTACCTTCTTCATTCACTTCAACAAAGGTGTTTTGCTTAACAAAGTCAACATACAAATCGTTATCAGAAATGTTGCCAAGATCAGCAATGCCGGGAATAAATGCATCAGTCATTCCAAGTGCCTTAAGCTGGTCGTTGAGAAATTTCTCGTAATCAAACTTGAACTTTGGCATGTGAATCGTAATATCAGACCAGGTTGAGGCATCAAGGGTAGTTGTTAATTGTTGCCAGTCTTGAGAAGTGAATTCCTGATAGAAATCTTGCAGTTGTCCTGAAGGTAAAATTATCACCATCGAAAAGTTCTTTCTTCCATAAGGTATTTCAACAGCTTCAAAACTTGAAGTGCTTTGGTAGATAGCCTTCATTTCAGGTTCATTCATTGTAGGCACCTGGACTACAGTGCCATTACTAAGGGTAAATGGACTCTGAGAAGTGTTGGAGACTTCAAATTTTTTGGTCCATTCACCTTTGAAATAAAGTGCATTCATAAGGAACATAACAGCATCACTGTCAATTTCATCCAGTACTTTTGTAATCTTGCCGTTGGTATTATCGCCAGCCCATTTGTTGATTGTTTCGATGCTCTGAGGCAATGTAAAATCGAGTGCTTCAATGTTGGCGCTGAATCCACTTTGCATGGCGTTTAGAAAAGGAGGTTTTACCTGAAATCCTTCTTTGTAGAAAACTGAGTTTGCAAGTGCCAACTCTACAGTCTCGTCTGCATCAAGTAGCTGTTTCACCAAACTTTGATACGACTCATTGATCTCAGTTGTATTCATGTCAGCCGGATAGCCCAACATTAGGTTGATTTGGTTATAAGTCTCACTTTCACAGCCGTTTAATAACATAGTAAGTGCCACACTGGCACTCATAGGTGAAAGCATCAGATTTTGTGTTTCCTGACTTGCTACCACTTTAAACAGGTTCAAACCAAAAGCATTGTTTTGACTAATTAAAGCAGCTGTTTTATTGCTAATCTCCAATTTGACAGGTTCTTTTTCTGTCTTATCAGCTTCTTTTTTACAATTTGTAAAAAAGAGTAATGAAAGAACTAGCGCAATAATCAATTTAACTTTTTTCATGGTTTTATGGGTTTGATTTTTTGGCATAAGTTAAAAATAATAGATGCATCTTTCCTTTTAAACGTTGCACTTAGCAGGGCATGTTTTGTATATTTGTGTAAAATTTAAACTGTTGATATCTAGTCTGTAAGCTCAAACAAATGATTTTGTTTTTAATGCATATTTTACATTTCTTTCCCTCAGTATTTATGTTATTAATTAAAAAAGAGGCTTTCCCAAGAATAGGGTAGAGCCTCTTTTTTTGTAAAGATTTTATAGATCTAAATCTACTATTCTTTCTTTTCAGGATACAATACCACACGTGCATAATGCTCTGGACGAAGAAATTTAGCGGCCAGATCTCTCAAGTCGTTGGCTGTTGCTGCTTCTATCTGTTTTTTATACGCTTCGAAGCTGAGCATAGGCAGATCGTTTTGCAGTGAATTTTCGATATAACTTAGCCAAAATCTGTTCTGACGGTCATCTGTTTCTCTTTCTCTGACAGAGGTCTCTTTCACTTTCTGCAAGTCTTCTGCGGATGGGCCAGCAGCAATGAGCTGTTTCATCTGATCAAAAACAATTGTTGAAAGCGTGTCAACTAGTTCAGGATTTGTACCCCAACTTACATATACCGAGCATTTTGGTTCTGGAAAACGTGCGGTAGAGATTCTTGCTCCAACGCCGTAAACACCACCAATTTCTTCACGCATATTTTCGCGTAGCTTGATGTTGTATGCTTTCGAAAGGAGATTCATACCAAGAATAGTTGATGAATTGTACTCAAAATTTTCTTTAAACAGCATCGCAACCATACTCTTGTATTCTGTTCCGGCGAAAACTTTTGCTTCTGTCTTTCCTTCGGGGAAACAGCCTTTTCTATCAACCCATTCCAATGATTTTTTAACAGGAAGGTTTCCAAGATAGGTTGTAATCAGATCCAGATGATCTTTATTAGTGATATTACCTGTAAAAATGAAGGTGAAATTACTCGCATCAGCAAAAAGCTGATCATAAATATCATACATCACATCTGCCTGAAGCTGAGCGAGATGCCCTTCATTTGGCAATACAATTGTACGTGGACTACCACATGAGGCAACCTTTGCAACAGTATCGCTAAATACTGCCTGTGGGTTCGATTTCATGAACTTAAACTGATTGATAAGCTGCGATTTGAATGCTTCAAACGCTTGCTGATCGCGTCTTGCAGGTTCAAAATGAAGATAGATAAGCTGCAAAAGTGTTTCAAAATCCTTTGGACTGGCATTGCCTCGTAATCCTTGCCGAAGCTCATCAATGTATGGTTGCACACTCACATTGAGTCCTGTGAGTTTTTTCTCCAGGTCAGTGCTGCTGAAATTACCTAAACCACTTTTCCCAACCAAGCGGGCGGCATTGTTTACGGCATAGACTTTATCATCATCCACTGTTGATGCTCCTCCCGGACCGTAGGCTGTAAAGAGTATCTCATCATTCTTAAAATCGGTCGACTTTATAACAACTTTTACGCCATTTTTAAGTGTAATGGTTTCAATACCAAGTGTTTCATCTGATGATCTTTGTGCAATAACTCCCTGTTTTAATTTCTTACTTAACAATGGTGCTTCGGTAAAACTATCCACATAAGGATCAACTTTTGTTTGTTTTGCAGCCTCAATAAGACGAAGAACCTCCTCTTTACCTGGAATAACGATACCTTCTTTTTTAGGAGCTGTAACTACAACAACCATATTATCTTTTGTTATCCATTGTCCGGCAAGCTGATTTATTTCTTCCAATTTTATCAAAGGCAATAAATCTTTGGTCAATTGAAGCTCATTATCGATTCCTGGAATAGGACTCTTATTGAGAAAATGATTGGTGTAATCTCTCACAAAATTAGCTGAAGGAGTTTTATCTTTTTCTTTCTGACGTTTTTCCAGGCCTGAAATAATCTGCTTTTTCTGTCTTTCAAACTCTGATGAAGTAAATCCATGTTGTTTAACTCTTTCATTTTCAATTACCATTACTTTGATGGCAGCAGGAATCTGATTTTCTTTTACACCTGCATTCGACGCGTAAGCATCTGAAGCTCTGCCGATAAAACCACCATAATAACTGTAGGCCGACACGAATGGGGACTCAGCTTTTTGATTAATTTCGTTAAAACGGCTGATAATCATACTTGAATAGATGTTTTGCATCAGCTTTGTTTTGTAATCATCAAGCGTAGTAATTTCCTTTTTGGGATGTTTGTAAAAGATCATTACAGAGGTGTTGGTTGCTTCGGGGTCGGTGGTAATGGCCACCAAAGGCTCTTTGTTTTCAGGAATGCTGAACTTAATGCGTTCACGAGCACCATCAGGATTAGTAAGCGATGCAAAATGCTGCTGGATTTTTGCTTCCATAACGGCAATGTCGAGGTCGCCGGTTACAACAATGGCCTGTAGATTCGGGCGGTACCATTCTTTGTAAAATCTGCGTAGTGTTTCATACGATGCCGTATCAATCACACCAACTTGCCCGATAGGTAAGCGGTTTGCATATTTGGATCCATTGAAAATAACCGGAAAATATGCTTTACGCATTCTGTCATCAGCACCAAGGCCAAGACGCCATTCTTCACGTATTACTCCACGTTCTTTGTCAATTTCTTCACCTTCCAAAGCAACCTGATGTGCCCAGTCTTCCATAACCATAAAAGCAGAATCGATGAGTCCCTGCCTATCTGTGGGCAGTTGTAGCATGTAAACTGTCTCATCAAAACTGGTGTAGGCATTCAGGTCAGCACCAAACCTCACACCAGCTCTTTCCAGAAAATCGATAAGCGCACTTTTTGAGAAATTGGCCGTTCCGTTGAAAGCCATATGCTCAGTAAAATGCGCAAGTCCTTGTTGATCATCATCTTCTAGAATTGAACCGGCATTTACCACTAATCTCATCTCCAACCTGTTGGCTGGCATTGTGTTGTGACGGATGTAATAGGTCATCCCGTTTTCAAGCTTCCCGATTTTAACATCTTTGTCAACAGGAAGTGGTTGATTCAGGTCGACCTGTGCTAAAAGCTGTATCAGCACAGCAAAATAAAGGATGTTAAATGCGATAAATTTTTTCATTGAAATAAATTTAGGTAATACATTAACTAACTATTATACAAATAATTAAAATTTGGTCAAACGATAAACTCCTGAATCAGATGAACCTTTGAAGGATGAACAAAAAAGCAATTCCTAACACCATCATCAGTGGTGCGGGTAATACCTTCAACTTGTTTTAAACCTTCAGGAACATGGTTAAAGAACAGATATCCATGTGACTTCATAACGCTTTCCAGTTCATTTTCAATTGTGTTAAATAAAGTTTCACAAATGATGATTGGTTTCATCGTATCAAGAACATGCTGACTTTTTTGCAGAATCAGGTGTTCTGTTCCTTCGGTATCCATTTTTATGAGATCTATTGTATCGTTATGCTCTTTCGCATATTGATCTAAGGTAGAAGCCTTTACCTTAACAGGAACAAAGTTTTTTCCGACAGTTTTACTGCCAGCATTGCTTTCACCAGCAAGATTATGTTCCAAATAGTGGTATTTTTTGTTCTTAATCTCGAAAAAGGTGAGTTCACCTTCTTTTTCAGCTAATGCGATTGATTCGATTCGTATTTGACTGAAGTTATTAGCCTCTACATTTTTTCTAAAATAGTATAAGGGTCCACTGGCTGGCTCAAAACCAACGATGACAGCTTCCTTGTTTTCGGATGCTGCTAAAAGCGAATAATATCCAATATTTGCACCAATATCATAAAAAGTATTCACTTTTTTTACAAGCTGAGCAAATATGGGGGTGTATTCGAATTTCATTGCTCCACCTTCCCAAAAAAGAAGATGTGTAAGGTAATTGGTTTGGTTTGTATGCACTGCAATTGACTTGCCTCCGCTATCATACATCTTAATCATTCCCGAAGGAGGAAGTTTTATTTTACATGGCAGAAGACCAAGAAACAAATGGTTGAGGTTGCGAAGAACATAATTTATATGCTCCTGATAAATCAATTTGTAAAATAATTGTCTCATAATGAAATGGTTATGTTGCATATGGAAGAGATCAACGTGCAACATGAATAGTAATCAAAAAGTACCGGCGAAGTTAATGATTCCTACAAAGTGATGTATAGCATTATTGATAATTTCTGATTATCGAAATAAAAAAAGAAATTGTATAATTTAGTGTTTAATGAAGAATGCTTGAAATCTCCAAGTATCTTTGTTTTGCAAAACAAATTGGAATTTAATTAAGTATTACGAGATGCATAAGGTAAAGATCATTTATTTTTTGGGAATTATGTTCCTGCTTCACTCATGTACAAATGATACCAACAATAAAAAGGAAAGTAATATTCCTATTTCTAATGGCCAAACAACTGATTATGCCCGATTTGTTAACCCATTGATTGGGACAAAAAACATGGGTCATACCTTCCCCGGAGCGGCAGTTCCATTTGGGATGATACAACTAAGTCCGGAAACCAATAAAGTTGACATGTACCTTGAAGATGGAAGTTACAATGCCGAAGTATATCGCTATTGTAGTGGATATCAGTATGATGATTCGTTGATATATGGTTTCAGTCATACCCATTTCAGTGGAACAGGCCATTCCGATTTGGGCGATTTGTTGGTAATGCCTGTTGTGGGGAATCTTTATGATGGTAACAATGGAAGTTTGAGTTCAGAGAAAGGATTTTATGCTTCGTTTGATCATAAAGACGAAATAGCAGAGCCCGGATATTATAAAGTTTCGCTTAAGGAACAGTATATTGCAGCTGAGTTAACCGCTTCAGAACGTGTTGGATTTCATCAATATACGTTTCCTGAAACAGACAGTGCGCACATCATTCTCGATTTGATGTCGAATATTTACAATTATGATGGAAAGAATGTATGGACCTTTTTACGCGTTGAGAATGATACTGTTGTGACAGGCTATCGTCAGACAACAGGCTGGGCCCGAACCAAAACTGTATATTTCGCGATGCAGTTTTCAAAACCATTTATTGCATATGGGCAAAAACGAAATGAAAAAGTTGTTTATAAAGGTTTCTATCGTAAATTCAATGAACAGGAAAATTTCCCTGAGATGGCCGGAAGAGAAATCAGAAGCTATTTCTCTTTCAAGACAAAAGAAAATGAACAGATAAAGTTAAAAATGGCACTTTCAGCTGTGAGCACATCCAATGCACTTCAAAATCTTCACTACGAGATTCCACATTGGGACTTTGAAAAGGTAAAATCTGAGTCACGCCAAAAATGGAATGCAGAACTCTCCAAGATTCAGGTAGAGACACTCCTTCCCGAACAAATGACAACTTTCTATACTGCGCTTTACCATACGATGTTAAGTCCGGTGATATTCGAAGATGTGAATAATGAATACAGGGGATTGGATCAAAATATCCATCGTTCCGAAGCTTTTACAAATCATACCATTTTTTCGCTCTGGGACACTTATCGGGCCTTACACCCTCTTTTTAACTTGATCCAGCCTAAGCGCAACAACGATATGGTTCACTCTATGCTTGCACATCACGATCAAAGCGTGCATAAAATGTTGCCTGTATGGAGTCATTATGCCAATGAAAACTGGTGCATGATTGGCTACCATGCCGTTTCAGTTTTGGCAGACGCAGTGATAAAAAAAACTACTGATGCTGATATCAACAGAATTCTTGAGGCTTGTGTCAATACTTCCAATGTGCCCTATTTTGATGGGTTAGGTGATTATATATCAATGGGATATGTGCCTGAAGACAGGAGTCCAAACGCTGTTTCAAAAACCTTGGAATATGCTTATAATGATTGGTGTATTGCTCAAATTGCAAAGAAGGTTGGAAAAGAGGAAATATATCAAATCTATATGAAACGCTCTGCATCCTATGAAAAAGTGTTTGATTCAGTATCAGGCTATATGCGACCCAAGCTGGCAGATGGCAGCTGGAAAAGTCCTTTTGATCCTTTTGACACACACGGACAGGGTTTTATCGAGGGTAATGCCTTAAACTATGGATTATATGTTCCTCATCAGTTGGAACACATGATCGAAATGATGGGAGGGAAGGATCAATTTTCTGACCATCTTGATATGATATTTAATACTCCTATTGAAGATAAGTATATAGCTAAAAATGAAGATATTACCAGGGATGGGATTATAGGAAATTATGTTCATGGCAACGAGCCCGGCCACCATATTCCTTATCTTTATAATCACACCAATAAAGCATATAAAACGCAGGAAAGGGTACGGATGATTCTTGATACGATGTACAGTGACAAGGAAGATGGATTATGTGGAAATGATGATGCGGGTCAGATGAGTGCGTGGTATGTGTTTAGTGCGTTGGGATTTTACCCGCTTCTACCCGGTTCGGATCAGTATGAAATTGGAAGTCCTCTCGTGAAAAATGCTACTGTTGATTTATCAAACGGTAAATCATTGAAGATAAACGTCATAGATCAAGGAATTAAAAACGTTTATGTGGACAAAGTAGTTCTTAATGGCATTGAGATTACAAATAACAAACTCATACACAGCGAAGTAATCCAAGGTGGAGAGTTAGTTTTTTACATGAAAGGGCAATAAAATTAGAAGCATACAAGCGAGAAAGTAGTTTGTAACAGCAAGTAACAGATCATTATCAAATCAAATTTAGTCTTTAATGACTTTAATACGAGTGAATATTTGAGCGTTTGATTAACTTGTTTCATCCATGATGCCATAATTTTTTAGTTTTCGGAGGAAATCAGATTTGCCGCAAGGTTTTGAGAGGTAGCCATTAAAACCGTCACCTTCAATTGATATTGACTCGTTGTCCATTGTATAGGCTGTGATCGCGATAATTGGCACCTCTGAATTGAATGACCGAATCAACTTTGTGGCAGTTTGACCGTTCATAATTGGCATTTTAAGATCCATTAGAACAAGTGATATTTCAGGATGGGATTTACATATTTCAACAGCCTCCTTTCCATTTTCAGCCAAAAATAGTTTTGAGCAATATTTTTTTAAGATTAGTTCAAAAAATACCCGATTGCTAGGATCGTCTTCAGCTATCAACACAATTGGTTTTGATGCTTCTGTTTTTTTATCAGCGTCATCACTGATGTGTTTAATATGTTGTGCATCATAATCAATTGGTAAACTGAAATATACCTCTGTGCCAACACCTTTTTCGCTTTGAAGACGAATTGTTCCTCCCATCACTTTAACAAAACCTTTACATATTGACAAGCCTAATCCGCTTCCTTCGTGGCCCCTGTTTGTAGATGAGTTTTCTTGAGTAAAGACTTCAAAAACAAGTGAATGAGCAGCAGGATCAATGCCAATACCTGAATCAATTACAAAAAATTCGACAAAACCGGGTGTCAATGAAAACCCCATTTTAATCTCTCCCTTACGTATAAACTTCAAAGAATTGTCCAATAAGTGGTAGAAAACTTTTAAAAATAATTCTTTATCATTATTAATTGGCAAGGTGTCTATTTCTGATGGATACTGAATTGTCAATTTTACCTCTTTTTCGATACATTTTACCTGATATTTATCATATAATTCATCCATTAACAACATACCATCAAAGTTATGGATATTTGGTTTGATCAAATTTGAGACGATAAGTGAAATATCCATGTAATCAGTCACAGTATTTATGAGCCTTTCACTTGATGCCTGCAGCATCGACATAAAATCTTTACGATCTTCTGCTGAATAATCAGGATCAGCCAATAATCCGCCAAAGCCAATGATACCGTTTAATGGCGTCCGTATCTCATGAGAAACATTTTGAATGAATGATGTTTTTAGCTTATCAGAAGCTTCTGCACGCTCCAGTGCAATCACTAATTCATGATTTGTTTTCTCAAGTTCTTCCGTTCTTTCTTTAACTTTTTGGTCAAGAATTTGATTCTGATTTAGCATTTGCTGTTGCAAATAATTGGTATAAAGCAGGTTTTTAATTCGGAGGCCTACTTCAATCAGATCAAAAGGTTTAGTCAGGAAATCGCTTGCACCACCTGATAAAGCTTTCTGTTTGGCCTCATTTGTTGCATCAGCGGTTAAAACCAGTATAGGCAAAAAAGTGCCCTCCGGAACCAAAGGTTTAAGTAAGTTCATTACTTCGTAGCCTGAAAGGTAAGGCATCATAAGATCGAGCAAGATAAGGTCAGGTTCAAAAGTTGCATATAATTGCATAACATTTCTGGGGTCGGTTGTTGTTGCAAGATTTTCATAACCTTGCATTTGCAAAAAACCTTCTAAAATAGCAACATTGGCCGGCTGATCATCAACAATAAGTATGTTGGCTTTTTTTAATTCTGCATCAATCATAATTAATTATTATTAGAATTAGACAAAAATGGTTGTATAGTTTGTAAAAATAGATTTATATCCAAGGGTTTTGTAAGAAAGGCCTGAATCTTATTATAAAGCATATTTTGCCACCTTTCCACCATTGAATCAGCACTGATTATAATAATCGGAATGTTTTTTAAATCATTATCATTTTTTAACTGATCAACAACCTCAGAGCCGTGAATATCAGGAAGATCGAGGTCCAAAAGAATGAGCACAGGTTGAAACGTTGTTGCGAGAGAAACTGTATTTAAACCTTTTGTATCAGTGATGAGTTTTAAATTAGGTAAATGATCTAAAAAGATATGTTGCATTAGCTCAATATTTGAAGCGTTATCCTCTAAATACAAAATGTTGTTAACTGCTTTGATATTCGGTTTTATTCCATCTGTGAGAGTTGCTCTTTCAATTGAGTTTTTTGTTGAAGTAACTACCTGAGGAAATTCGACCCAAAACGTACTTCCTTTGCCTAGCTCAGAAGAAACTCCTATTTTACCTCCCATAAAGTTGACCAGTTTTTTTACTAAAGTAAGCCCTAATCCAATACCCTCACTTTCATTTTGAACACTTTCAACCTTTGAAAATGGGTTAAACAAATTAGGTAAATCTTCCGTGTCGATACCTCGTCCATTATCAATAATATTAATTCTTACCTTAAGTGGTTCCTCATCTGTAAGGCTTTGAACTAGTATCTTTACAATTCCATCTTGATAGCAAGCTCTTATGGCATTGTCAACCAGGTTGTTTATTACTTGTTTTATGCGTTGGTAATCAGCAGTAATTGAGCAATTAGCCTCAGTTTCATAAATAATATTTATAGTTACATTTTTTTGCTTAGCAAAGGCGAAATTTACATCAAGAATTTCTGCAAAAATATTGCTGATCTGCACGGCTTCGAGTGAGAAGGATAGTCTTCCTGATTCAATCTGATTGATATCCAAAACCTCATTAATCAGGTCAAGAAGTTGTTTGCCACCTTTAATTATATGGTCAACTCCTTTACGCTGAACGTTATTAAGTTCACCCAGATCAAGAAGCTGAGCAAAACCCATGATGGCATTTAAAGGAGTTCGAAGTTCGTGACTCATTCTGGAAAGGAATTCACTTTTGGCCTTCATGGCTTTTTCTGCTTTGAGTGTTGCTGATTTGGCATCTTCTTCAGCTTTCTTTCGTTCGTCAATTTCCTGAAGTAATTGCTGGTTAACCTCATTGATATCTTTGATGCGGTCAGCGATTTTTTGCTCCAGGTTAAGATTTAATTCATGTAGCTGTTGTTCAGCTTGCTTTTGTTTGGTCACATCAATAACAAATCCAATGATTTTAACAGGTTTACCCTTTTCATCTCTGTTTGTGATTGTACCAATATCATAAAACCATTTATAATCACCCTTCTTGGTTTGTATGCGATATTCGGTATCATATGTCAGGGCTTTACCGGAAAAGTGATCCCGCATAGCTTGCATACTACGCTCTTGATCCTCAGGGTGTACCAATTTCATAAAATCGGTATAATGTTTGAACTCCTCAGGTAAAAAATCAAGAATCTGAGCTTTGCGTGGATGAAAAATGACATTACCAGTAAGGATGTCCATATCCCACCAAGCCATATTAACAGCTTCAATAGCTAGTTCAAGACGTGAATTGTTTTGCTTTATGGTTTCAAGTGCATTTTGAAGCAGATGGCGATTTTTACTATCATCATTTTTTTTAACCTCTGATGAATTGTTTTCTATGTCATTATCTCTCTTCATAACTATTTAAGAAATTGATCAATAATCCGAATGAAAAGCTGTACGTCCAATGGTTTTGTTAAATAGTTTTTTGCTCCGGCTTTGAGTAATTTCAGCAACTGATGTGGCATTGCTTCAGCGCTGATGATAATTACAGGGATGTTATTTGTTCGATCATCCTGCTGAAGCATTTCAAGTACCTCACTACCATGAATATCAGGTAGATTAAGATCAAGAAGAATGAGATCCGGTTGATATTCAATTGCCTTTGCAACACTATTTTTACCTAATTGCTCACTATAAAGTTTTATTGATGACCGTTGGCTCACCAAAATCTGTTCTACAAGTTCGATGTTAGAGGTGTTGTCTTCAATGTACAATATAGTTCCAGTACCGGATAAAGTTGAACCATCATCATGGTTTAACTCTCCATTTTGAACTGCATGATCTTTAGGGCTCATTGCCTCAGGTAATACGATCCAGAAGCTTGATCCTTGATCTTCAATACTGTCTACTCCAATTTCACCTCCCATTGCATCCATTAATTTCTTGACTACTGCAAGACCCAGTCCTGTGCCTTCAGTCATTGTTTTTTCGGCACCAATACGCTCAAATGGTATAAATAATTTAGGAATGTCACTCTCAGTTATTCCATATCCTGTGTCTGTTACTATAATTTTTATTCGTCTTGGGGATTCATTATTACTATTAAGCCGACAAGATTTTATGGTAACTGAACCACCTTCACGATTGTATTTTATTGCATTATTCACCAAGTTTATCATTACTTGCTTGACCCGCTGCCTGTCGGCTTTGACATAAGCTTGTATGTTGTCATTTTCAGGAATAAAAATTTTAATATCCCTTTCGCTGGCCAAAGGCTGGATTATATCCACCATTTCAGATAAAAGATTGTTTATTTGCACGGGCTCAAGAGATATAGATAATCGTCCTGACTCGATTCTGGAAATGTCTAAAACTTCATTAATCAGTTCGAGCAGGTGCTTCCCGCTCTGCATAATATGTTTTACGCCACCTCTTTGCTTATCGTTTAAGATTCCCATTTCAAGCAATTGTGCAAAACCAAGTATAGAATTCATTGGTGTTCGTAATTCGTGGCTCATGCGTGACAGAAACTCACTTTTTGCCTGGTTGACTTTTACAGCTTCATCTTTAGCCTCCTTCAAGGCAGTTTCTATTCTTTTTTGTTCGGTAATATCCAGATGTATCCCTGACATCAAAAGCGGTTTGCCATTTGCATCCCATTCGTGCACGCTTCCCTTGTCGAGAACCCAAATCCACTCACCATTCTTATGTTTCATCCGTGATTCGAAAGAATAGTAATCGAGATTGCCTTTAAAGTGTTTTTCTAATAATTCACCGGATGTTTTTAAATCGTCGGGATGTGCAAATTTCATCCAGGTTTCGATGCTAACCGGTGTGATTTCTTCCAGAGTATATCCAATTATTTTGGCCCATTGTTCGTTAAATTTGGTTTCGCCTGTTTGTAAATTCCATTCCCAGGTTCCGGCATTGGTTCCTTTAATAATATCTGCCAACCTACGCCTTTGATCAGCAAGTTGATGGAAAAGCTTTTTCCGTTCGGTAATGTCTATTTTAATGGCTATGAAACTGGAAATATTGCCTTGTGAATCCAAAACCGGGGTAATGGTTTGTTCTTCATAATAAAGACTGCCGTCTTTCCGACGGTTTATCATTTCACCTGCCCACACTTCTTTGTTGAGTAAAGTATTCCAGAATATCTTGTAAAAATCCTTATCCTGTTGCCCGGATTTTACCAATTCACCCGTAATTTTCCCGATAGCTTCGTCAACAGAATACCCCGTAAGTTGGGTGAAGGCTGAATTTGCCCATTGAATACGACCTTTGATATCGGTAATAATAATGGCGAGGGAAAAAGATTCGAAGGCAGCACTTTGCATTTTAAGGGCGGCTTCCATTTCTTTTCGTTCGCTGATATCGCGTATGATTGAAAGTACTTCGTCATCAGCAATAGCTATGATTCTGTTTTCGAAATAACTGTCTTTACCATTAATTGCCAGTGAATATTCAAAGCCAGCCACATCCTCATTTTGAGATGCTTTTTCAATCGCATCCATGCTTTGAAGAGCCAGGTCGGGAGGCAACACCTGATTAATGGTTTTTCCTATAAATTGTTCCCGTGGAACAAAAAGCGTGGTTTGGTTGTTTGACAGGCAATCCAGATAGGTACCATCCCTGCTGATGCGGAACATCAAGTCGGGAACTGCGCGGATAATGGCACGATTTTCGGCCTCGCTTTTGTTTAGAGCATCTTCCGCTAATTTTCGTTCGGTAATGTCGTGAA
>CAYXCZ010000051.1:0-23461 GCA_964463695.1 uncultured Lentimicrobiaceae bacterium
AGAGATTTTCGATTCTCTTTACTGTTTTTTTCAGGCTCAGTAAAAATGCGTCAACATCATCTTGTTTATAGCTGCCAGCAAAACTGGTGATCAGATACCTGTATTTCCACCTCATTTTAGCGGCAACTTTAATCCAGGCATCGAGCATCTTTGGAGAAGAAATCAGACGTAATGCATGACCTGTTGGGGCAGTATCGACAATGTATTTATCAAATTGTCCTTCTTCAATAAAATCAATGATTGTTTTGAAACTCATGATTTCGTCAATTCCTGGTATCGATAAACTCAGCATTTCATCAATATCTTCGTTATCCAGATTTGTGGAAGTACTGAGTAGTTTTTTCAGTTCGCTCCTATGTAACGTTTTGAACACTGAAAGAGCCTCATCGGCAACCACCTCAATGGCCGAAAGGTTATCTGTTCCGTCAACCTTCACCACTTTATATCCGATTTGCTGACCCAAACAATCAGAAACTGAATGTGCCGGGTCGGTTGAAATGAGCAGCGTTTTGAAATTTTCGGACAATGCCAGTGCTGTCGCAACGGCACAACTGGTTTTTCCAACGCCACCTTTCCCGCCGAAGATGATGAGTTTAAGGTTGCTGTTTTCTAAGCCTTTGAGTGCCATTACTTTATTTTTTTATCCTGATCTCAAGGATGCCATTTGTAAATTTGTGACGCAAATTTGCTTTAATGACTTTTACGGGCAGCAGCAATTCTTTTCGGTATGTTCTGCTTTTGCTGGCCGCCGAAATCTCAAGGATATCTTCCTTCAGGTCGATTACAATGTCAGTTTCTTCTATGCCCGGCATTTCGGCGATGACGACAATTTCTTTCTTTTCATTAAAAATATCTATTATTGGTTCACGTTCTTCATCCACTTTAGGACCTTCAGGTGTTTTTTTAATATTGCCGAAAGTTTCCACTTTTGGTGATCCACCGCCAGCGGTATCAATTGTGAAACCATAAACGCCTTTCATTCCTTTTTTTATATGATCAAGGTTGAACTCTCCTTCCTTGCTCATTCCACCCTTTTCTTCGAGTTTCCCGGCAAGGTCAACTAGTTTCTCTATTCCTTTAAACAGTCCGCCCAATCCGAAAAGTTCAAAAGCTGACTCATCTTTTTTTTCTTTATTTTTATCGTTTTCCATTTTGGAGAAAATTTATTGATGTAATATTTATGACATCTTACTCATTGTTTCAAGTTTTTCAAGACGTGCTTCAAGCGCCCCCTGTTGTTGCTGAAGTTCCTTTTCTCTGGCTTTAGTAGATAGGTAAGTGTCTTCCTGCCACCAGTTTATTCCCATTTCCATCGCTTTGTCAACGGATGCGACAAGCAGCCTTATTTTGATGGTTAGAAGATCAATGTCTGCAATTTGAATTTTTATATCACCAGCTATAACGATTCCCTTATCAAGAACTCTCTCGAGTATATCAGCAAGGCCGGTGGCATTTATTGAATGTGTAGGTTCTGACATGATTTGGTTTATTAGTAGTCGATTGACATTGTTTTGAAACCTGATTTAATTCCTTCAGGTTTTATTTCAGATGACTCATTTGATTGAGGTGTTTGTATTTGACCAGCTTTAAGGTCATAATACTCCTGAATTTCTTTTAGTCTATCCTGAATGATTTCAAGTCGTTGAGTGATTCTTATTTCTTCACTTTTTAAGCGGGTTCTTTCTTTTTCGAACATATATAACTTGATGAAATCAGAGTCTTCTTTGTTGGGAATACCTGATTTGACTACATTCTGCATGCTTTTGATGCTCTGAAGTCCTTTGATAGCGCTTGATATAGGCATAATATTTTCATTTAAGTTGTATATAAAGTATCAGCAATGTTTATCGATCAATTCATTAACAATAAACCTTACTTTTTCCTGATTGGTTTTTGAGCCAACCCGGCTGGTTTCGGAAGTTAGAATATCCTGACATATTTTTATGAATACATCCTTCGATTCAGTTGGGGTAGTATTCAATGTAGCCATCGTTTTTGCAATCATGATCGATCCACGAATTGTTGGGTCGAATTCTGTTTTGCCCGATTCGCGTAATCCCCTTACTATTTTAACGATTTTCGCAGTGTCTTCCAACGATAAATTGGACTTTGCCATAGTGATTCTCAACTCGGTTTCATAATCAAAATGGTCGAGATCCATGGTTACCATCCGGTCACGCAGTGCGTCCTGTGTGCGGTTAACGCCTGCATATTCTTCAGGATTGGATGTGAAAATTGCCCTGAATTCGGGATGAACCTTCATGTAGTAATCTTCTTCTTTTGCGGCTGATGTGCTCAACATTCTTTCCTGTAGAATTGGAAGCAGAATATTGTTTGCTTCAGGTCTCGAACGGGTAAACTCATCATAAATAAGCGTAAATCCATTCTTTACAGCGATGGTCAAACGATTGTTTACCCATTGTTTTGTCATATCTTCTTCATACTTGTGCACTGAATGGATAAACTTATCATCAAGTTTTTTGTATTTATAACCTTGTTCGCTGCCGATGAGGTCAGAAGTTTTGTACTCGGCATCGCCATGAATAATTACAACCGGTCGTCCGATTTTACTGGCGAGATGCATGGCCACAGTGGTTTTTCCTGTTCCTGAAGGACCTCTGAAATGTACCGGAAAACCTGCTTTAATATAAGTTAAGCCTCTGCCTGTAATGTCTTTGATATAGTCTGTTTCGACAAAATTCGACATCGGCTTCAACTCAAGTACAGTGTTCATTTCGTTGTTGTTGTTTGTATTACTCATTGTAGCGGGTTTGATTAATCATTGTTTAAATTCCTTTTCGGGCAATTGGTCCATTGTGTTCTTCCAGATGGTACGTGCCTCGTCTATGTCCTTGATTATTTGGTTTCTTGTTGCAGTAAAGGCTTGTTTATGTGCCATAAAATTGTCTATCGCTTTTTGCCTTTTTATAAGACTTTTTCTGATATTTTCTTCAGTATTTGTCATTGATGCAATTAATCTTTACAAGATGAAAGACCCTTACCTCCGCATCTGGAACAAGGCAGACCATCGCCAGACTTGCCATTGCCATTACATTGTTTACATCTTGTAATGCTATCGCAGTGATATTTTCCCTTGCCTCCACAAACAATACATGGAACCCTTGCTCCCAAAGGGTTTTGACCACTTCCGGCGCAAAAAATACATTTACGGATTGGCTCTTCAACTTCAGTCAAACCTGTGCCATAGCATACCAGGCAATTAGAAATGGGGGAAAGTAATTCAAATGGATCCTTGCCTGTTCCACCGCAAAAAGCACATTCTATTGTAAGTATCATGGTTTTAATTTCGTTTCGTTAAAAAACGAAACCGAAACGACCATTAACAATCGTTTCGGCTCCGCATAATTTTCCTATTAGTTGATTGGGAAATAATTGTTATCCAGTTTTTGGACTTTCCCTGCATTTAATAACCCTTTGGCAGTGTATCCAAGTTTCATTCTTGTTTCGCCAAGTGGACCTTCCATCTCCGAGATTTTCACTCCACCCGGATGCTTGTTTATAAAGGCAAGAACCTTTTCTTCAAAAGACATTGAAATCACTTTTTCTTCAGGTTCAGCAGCCAATTCCGGACTAATTGCCAATATTTGTTCATCAACAATTATTTCGGGCGTGGGCACATTTAAAATTTCATTTTTTTTTTCAGCTTTCTTCGCCGGTTTCGTGATTCCTGTTTTTCTCAATTGAGCAATGGTATCCTGCATCTTTTTCCAATCAGCGGCTGCCAGGTCTCTGTCTTTCGAAAGATGATCGATCATGCCGGAAGTTGATTTCTGAATATTCATTACTTCTCCGCGAATTTCTTTGATTGCTGCATGAATACCTTTCATAATGGAATTGTAATCTTTCAATCTTGAGTCTTCACCCTGTTTGAGGCCTTTTCGTAAATTCTGGGCCATTTGCTGGTTTTCTTTGCTTATTTCAGCCAGTCTTTTTTGGAAACCTTTGAGCATCGATCTGGTATAATTTACCCTATCGGTAAGATTTTTACCCAATTCGGCCCTGAGTTCTGCTGACATTTCATGATGTTCCATGTCAAACCTGGTAAGCATATCATTGGTATCTTTGATGATATTGAAAACCTCTTCGTTGATACCTTTGATTTCATCGTTAATATTTTTCATCAAGGCATCAAATTCTTTCATCCTTGTGGATTCATTTTGCATTCTGTCGGCTTTGCCTTCAGCAAAGAATTTGTTGAGTTCGTCAGCCATTAGTGATCTGTCAGCCGCAAATTCATTTACCATGCTTACAGTAGAGGTTTGAATGGCTGCGACTTCACCTTTCAGTGAGGTGATTGTATTGTGTATGCCGTCCATTAAATTATCAAAAGTTGCCAGACGTTCTTTTTCGCCTGTTGCAAGACCTTTTCTGAGGTCGGCTGCACGGGCATTTAAAACAGCTGCCATCTCCATATGATCCTTGTGAAAACCGTCAAGTGTTTTTTGTACATCGTTCACAAGATCTTCATTTTCTTTCAGTCTTAATTTGAATGAATTAAGTATTTCTTCACTCAAATTTTTCATTTCTGATGATAGTCCCATTATAAAAATCTCCTTTTGTTTAATAAATATTTTGTAACATTGGCTTAATTGGCCCTGTCGAGCGGTTGCTTAACTTGGGTTATATTATTAATTATTTGATCTTTTATTTTTTTTATGTCCTGGATCATTACATAGCTGCCTTTTTCGAGGATTTCTTCAAGGCATTCCATGGTTTTATTATGCATCTGCTGAAACTCAATCAATGTTTTCATGACTGATTTTTTCTTTGATTCTTGTAATAATGCAATATTTGTGAGTTGTTCTTTGATTAAAAGTATTTTTTCACTAGCATCCATAGAGCCAACATCTCTAATGCCTAACAAGCTGTTTTTGAGCGTTAAGGTTGTTTCTTTCTGAACCTCAATGAAGTTTAGGAATTGATCTTGTGCTTCTTTTTCCTTTTCATCGAGAATATCCAATATTCCCGACATCATTGTATTATAATCTTTTTTTCGTAGAGAACCATTTTTAGCAAGTGCTGCGCATAGCTTTATGTTTAGGATATCTCTTTCCTTTTTGAGTTCAGTAAGCGATTGATGTACATTATCGAAAAGCGTATGCGACGATTCGGTTATATTTTCGGAGGATTGAAAGGCAGTTTGTATTTTTTGAATCCTAGTTTCATAGGAACTGATAATGTTGTCAAAAAATCCGTCTATGTTTAATTCAGGCTGGGTATTCATTGCTTTGTTTTTGGTTAGAGATCAAAGAATAATTCTTGGTAACTCATGCTTTTTGGAACTAAATCCGAAAGGATGTTTAGCAAGAATAACTGCTTAACTGCTAACTGCTTTATGCAGCTTTTGCAGTCAATCCGATAGCTTCGGCATACTTCAGGTATGTTTCAACTGATGCGACAACGATTCTTGCTTCAATGGCAAGCAATTCGATACCAACAAGAGAAACTCTTACCCATGCATCAACTACGACACCTTTGTCGAGGATGCGGTCAATAACCTCAACGAGGCTGGATGATCCGATAGTTTTTTCTACTGACATGATTATAAAATTTAAAAATTAATAATATACCGTGCTTTAAAATAGAGGGACGGCTTACCTCCTTAATGGTTTTAGATCTGCGTAACCAGCTTTATGCGGCTTTTGCAGTCAATCCGATTGCTTCGGCATACTTCAGGTATGTTTCAACTGATGCGACAACGATTCTTGCTTCAATGGCAAGCAATTCGATACCAACAAGAGAAACTCTTACCCATGCATCAACTACGACACCTTTGTCGAGGATGCGGTCGATAACCTCAACGAGGCTGGATGATCCGATAGTTTTTTCAACTGACATTTTTTAATCTCCTATAATTAATTAATAAAAACCGTGCTTTAATGAGGGACGGTTTACCTCTTGTGCATTTCCATAGCCAATAGGCGTGCCATAATATAAAAGGTATTTGAACATAGCCTACAAAGCCATGTTAAATACCTCATTGATAGATGTAAAAAAAATGTAATTTTTTTTCAGAAAAAATCTTTCACAAAGCCAGGAGTGAAAAGGGGTAGAGTGGATTGTGAAATTATCGCACAGATGTGCGAAATCGCACTAATTTTTTTCGCTTCGGCTAACTGAAATTTCGTACTTTTTCATTTTTCTGATGAGTGCATCACGGGTTATTCCCAGCACATCTGCTGTTGCCTGCTGATTATAATTGCAAGTCTGAAGTGCTTTGCGTATCATTTTTATCTCACCGACCTTAAGCTTAACCAGATCATCATTTAAAACCAGCTGTTCGGTTTTTTGATACTTTATTGGATAATCGCAGATACCAAGGGTATTACTTTTGCAAAGTATGATGGCTCTTTCGGTCATATTTCTTAATTCTCTTACATTTCCGGGAAAATCATATTTCCTGAGCACCTCTATGACTTCTTCATCTATTTGTAAGCCTGGTCTGTTAAATTTTGTAGCATAAAAATCAACAAAGTGCAACAGAAGTGGCTTAATATCTTCTGGTCTTTCACGAAGTGGAGGAATATGGATATGTAATGTATTCAGACGGTGAAGCAGATCAAGTCTGAATTTTCTCTCTTTAACTCTTTCATCAATATCAAAATTGGTAGCCGAAATAATCCGAAAGTCAGTGTTTATCTGTTTTGTATCACCAACACGGGTAATTACTTTTTCTTCAGATGCACGAAGAATTTTTGCCTGCAGATTAAAAGGCATATCAGCAATTTCATCCAGAAATAGTGTCCCCTGGTTACAGACTTCAAAGAAGCCCATTTTATCATTTATAGCTCCGGTAAATGATCCCTTTTTATGTCCGAAAAACTCGCTTTCCAGCAATGAATCTGTAATGGCGCTGCTGTTTACCGCACAAAACACATGGTCCTTCCGTTTGCTCGAATAATGAATGATTCTGGCAATATTTTCTTTACCCGTTCCACTTTCACCGGTAATAAGTACATTGGCATCGGGATAATTTGCCGCGGTTACTGCAAAATTGAAAACCTCAAGAATCTGTGGACTGACGCCAATAAACTGCCTGTCAATTTTTTCTTCAAGCGTTTTCGAAATCAATGAGTTTCTTTCTTCCATCTGTTTCAACCTCCGTTGTAGCTGGAGGAATTTTTTAGTGCGTTCGATAGCGATTTGAATATCAATATGTCGGAATGGTTTTCTGAGATAATCGAAGGCCCCAAGTCGCAACGCTTTGATAACTGTATCCATATCACCATGTGCTGAAACAACAATAACCTCCATGGATGGATATTGTATTTTTACTTCTTTCAGGATATCCAAACCATTTACGCCTGGTAATCTGACATCAAGAATTAGTAAGTCGATATCATGAGAAGCCAAAACTTTTCTTGCTTCCTTCTCAGTATTCGCTTCAAAGGCAGTGAAACCTGAATTTTGGAAGAACTCGAATAACTCTTCAGTAAATTGTTCTTCATCGTCGAGAATCAGAATTTCAAATTTTTCAAATTTTGTCATGACTGTTTCTTGTTATGAAGCGTTAAAATGATCTTGATCGTAACTCCACCATAGGAATTCCTGAAAATTTCTATTGTTCCATTCATTCCTTTTATAATCTGATATGAAATTGATAATCCAAGGCCGGTTCCCTTTCCTGCCTCCTTTGTGGTGTAAAAGGGAAGTAAAATATTTTCAATATCCACATCACTGATTCCGGTTCCGTTATCGGCCATTTCAACAATCAGACATTGATTTTCCTGATAGGAAATTATGTTGACGAACATATCATCGTTTGAAGTATGGTCGTTTTTCTTTTCAAGCAGCGCATCTTTCGCATTCGACAACAGATTGAGAATAACCTGTTCAAATTTGAAAGTATTACCAATAATAGAAGGCAGATTTTCTTCCAGTTTCATATAGATTTTAATTGCCAGATGGTTTAATTGTTCTGACATCAATGAAACAGCATTGGTTATGCTTGTATTGATATCGAAAGCAGCTAAAACAAAGTCGTCATTGCTTCTGGAAAAGGCCCTTACGTGATCAATAATATTACGAATCCTGACGATATTGTCAAATATTTTATCTGATTTTTTCAATAAGTAATCTTTTCTAATCTGATCATCCCTGGCGATCTCGTAGAGTACATTATCCATCGCTAGTGAAATAATATTCAATGGTTGGTTTATTTCATGAGCAATTCCTGAGGCCATTTCGCCCAAATTTGCCATCCGGTCAGCATGAAACTGCTTTGCTTCCATATTTTTTCTTTGTGAAATATCACGGACAGTAATCATGAATGAGATTGGAATTCCATCGGGTCCATGGATCAACGTAGCACTTGTTTCGGCCGCGAAATAGGTTTGGTTTTTCTTCTTGAGTGAAAGTCCGACGTTTTGGATGAGTCCTTCATTCATGGTTTTATCGATAATTTCCCTGATTGTTTTCATCTCTTCAATTGGCACGAACATGAAAATTTTCTTGCCAATAAGTTCATCTTTCGATTCAGCTCCAAACAATTCAAAACCAATATCTGAAGCTTCGGTTATTGTTCCTTTCAAATTGATCAATAAAATACCATCCGGGGAGGCATTTAGCATTGTTTTGTATTTTTTTTCACTTATTTTCAATGCTTGTTCAGTAGTTTTTCGTTCGGTAATATCCTCTGACATTCCCAATAAATATTCGGGTTTACCAGATGAATTCATTATCGCAACTTTCTTGGTATGTAGAATCCTGATTCCCTTTTTTTTGGTCTGTATGCTTTCTTCGTAAATATCGAGCATTGTTCTGTTATGCAAAACCTCCCTGTCTTTATTGATAAAAAAATCCGCTTGTTTTTCCGGAAAGAAATCATAGTCATTTTTGCCTATCATTTCTTCTCTTGTTAAACCAAGTAGTTCTTCACCAGCCTTGTTGAATCTGACAAAATTTAATTTTTCAGCCTCCTTTAAAAAAATCATATTTGGAATATTCTCAAAAATCAGATCCAAAAAACTATTTGCTTGAACCAGTGCTTCTTTAGCCTGCTTTTGTTCAGTAATATCCTGCACTGTTCCAATACTTCTGATAGGTTTTCCTTCATCATCAAATTCCATGCGGCCTTCAGCAAAAATATGATGTATTGATCCGTCTTTATGAATTACCCTGTATTCCAGCGCTGGTGAGTCGCCTGAAGTGATGTTTCTTTTCATGTTTTCAGTGAAGATGCCTACATCATCAGGATGGAGAATATGAATGATCGTTTCAGGACTGCCATCAAAAGCCAATGGGTCGATATCAAAAACATTATACATTTCCTTCGACCATTTGACAGTATTTGTGTTAATATTCCATTCCCAACTTCCTATATGTGCTATACGCTGGGCTGTGGCCAAGTTTGATTCACTGTCTTTAATCAGATTCTCAGCAAGTTTTCGGCTTGTAATATCAACCATAACAGTCAGGAAAAGTAGTTTTCCCTGACTTTCAATTATCTCGCCAGAGAAAAGACCATCAAGAATTCTTCCTGATTTGGTTCTTATCTGCAGCTCCAGATCGTGAATAAAACCATGTTTACTTAATTCTTTTTGGGCTATTTTTTGTTTTTCTGGTTGAATAAACATTTCAAGTTCATGAGCGGTTTTGCCAATTATTTCCTCTTTGGAATATCCAATTTTGGAAATGAATGTTTCATTAACATCAGTAAAAATACCGTCAGGCATCGAGCTGATAGCCATAAGTGCCGGATTACTGTCAAATATTTTATTAAATTTCTGTAAAGCTTCCTGTTCGGCTCTTAAATCTTTTGAATAACCAAAGATGCAGGCTTTTCCATTCCATTTACCAAACCAGACACGCGTTTCGGCCGGTATTAACGAACCATCTTTTTTTGCCACTGGCAAAGGGCAGAAGTCACGTTTACCATTAAACATATCTTCGATTATATGTTCAGCTTCATTCCGTAATTCTTCGGGATGCATATCCAGAAGATACATATCGAGTAATTCCTCAGCCTGATAATTAAGTTTTTCAGAAACAGCATTATTTGCATAAATAATCTTTCCTTCCGGTGTTCCGACAAAGATCATATCATTCATTGACTCAAAAAATGTCCGAAAATTGGTTTCACTGGATTTTATACTATCTTCCAGTCGTTTTTGTTCGGTAATATCCCAAGCGGTTACATGGCATTGTTCCCTGTTCTCTGAAATGATGCCCGTAAGATGCACATACAGGCAGTTGTTATCTTTACAGCGGAGGGGAACATCGCAAATTACATTGTTTTTACCCTTAAATATTTCTTCCAGAAAATTCGCGAAAACACTACGTGAATCTTCTTTGATAAAAGGCCCAAACCGGCTGTTTATCAGCAACGATCTTTCTTTGCCCAACATGTTGGCGGCAGCGAAATTAAGTTCCAAAATTTCGCCGTCTTTTGAAAGTGACATGTAACCCGAAGGCGCAAAATCATAGAGTTCGGTATATTTTTCCTGTGCCAGCTCTGCCTTTTCTTTTGCAATTAGAAGTTCTTCGTTTTGCTTCTCGAGTTCCAAATTGCTTTTAATAAGAGATTCATCAAGTTCAACCCGATGTGTGATGTCTTTTGTGAAACAAAGATACCGTATATCACTTAATTTAACTGCTTCGATGGTCAACCATCGTTTTGTTCCATTCTTATGTTTAAATGACAAATCAGCTTTTAGAATGCCGGTTTCAGTAATTTTTCTGAGATGGATTAGTCCAATTTCAAGAGAATCTTCATGGATTAAATCAGAGACTGACATTTTCAGAAATTCTTTTTCAGAGTATCCTGACATTTTGCAAGCCGCTTCGTTTACTTCAAGATACCTTCCATTTTCGTCTATCGCTAATACACCATCAGGTGCATTTTCTATGTAACTCCGGTATTTTTCTTCACTCTTTCTTAGTGTTTCATTTGTTCTTCTTAACTCATCTGCTGTTTTTTTAAATAATATGCCTTCTCTGATTATAGTTTGTTTCTGATTGAAAAGGTCAAGAAAAACATTGATTTTACTTTGTAGTATCTGACTGTTTATTGGCTTAATTATATAATCCACTGCACCTGATTCGTAACCCATGGAGATGTCCATTTCATTAAAATGGCTTGCTGTCAGAAAGATAATGGGTATTTTATCACCGATTCTATTCTCATTTAATTTGATAGCCAATTCAAAACCACTCATTCCAGGCATACGAACATCAATGATCGCCATTGCCAGTTCGATTTCATGTGTTTTTTCGATTGCATCGTAACCCGAAACTGCTTTTATCACATTAACTCTGATTCTCCTAATTATTGACGAAAGTACCAACAAATTCTCTTCTGCATCATCAACGATAAGCAGATTTGGCAAGATTTCACTTTTGGACATGTTCATTGATCAAAAATTTGTGGTTTGAAATAATAAATGTATTTGATTATTCGCAATTATTGTTTAATAATATGATTTGCTTGCAGTTTAAAAGAGGGTTGTGGCTGTGAAATATAACCTTTTTGAACTATCTTTTTTATAAGCTTCTTTAAAAACAATTGCCAGAGAATATGCTTCTTCACCTGTAGAACAGCCTGTAATCCAGGCACGAAAAACATGTCCGTTGGGCGCTTCATTAAACAAAGCCGGCAGCACCTTTTCTTTTAGTTTTTCCCACACAACAGCATCACGGAAAAAATTGGTTACACCAATCAGCAACTCTTTAAAAAGTATTTCCAATTCTTTGGGATTTTCCTGTAAAAACCTCACGTAATTTGAAATCTTCCCGATCTGGTGCACATTCATCCGTCGTTCAATGCGTCTGAATAAGGTGTTCTTTTTATATAGTGAAAAGTCGTGCCCTGTTTGTGCCCGCAATAAAATCACAATTTTCTCTAAATTGCCTTTGCTTTTATCATCTATTTCGGTTTTCTGCACTATGGCAGGACTAAGTTTAAGAAAAGCAATCAGTTTTTCAGGTAGTTCATTTGCCGGAGCGAGAATATCAACAACCACCGCATTTACCGCGCTATTAGGCATGCCGTCGAATTTAGCAGTTGTAGGGTCCTGCACCGCTACAATGCCGTTTTTTTCTTTAATGGCTTTCAATCCCAAACTGCCGTCACTACCCATGCCCGAAAGAATAATGCCGATGCTTTTTTCGTGCTGGTCGGCAGCAAGCGAACGGAAAAAATAATCTATGGGTAGTCTTAAACCACGCAATTCGATGGGTTCAAATAAAAACAAGTGACCGTTTAAAACACTCATGCTTTTGTTGGGAGGTATCACATACACATGATTTGGCTTCACTTGCAGGTTGTCGGTCGCCTGCAACACTTTCAACTGGGTTGCGCGCTGTAAGAGTTCAGGCATAATACCAATGTGGTTGGGGTCGAGATGTTGAATAACCACATAAGCCAATCCGCTGTTTTCAGGCACATTCTCAAAAAACTGTTCCAACGCCTCCAAACCGCCTGCCGATGCACCAATGCCAACAATTGGAAAACCAACTGTGTTTGAAACTAACAGTTCCGTTGGTTTTGAAACCGGATTTTCTTTTACAGAAGTTGATTTTTTCATGTTTTCCAATAATTTGAACTTGATTTTCCTGTCTTAAAGGTACTGTTTTTGAAGACTGAATCCAACTCCTTTTAAGCGTCCCAAGCTGGCATTTATTTACATTTTGCTTTTTTGTTTAAAAACATGCAATGTGTTTTGAATCAATTTTTTGGAACTTCAGGCCGCATTGAACGCTTCATAGAATAGAGTTTAGCACTCCAAATTTAAGTGCTTTTATAGCGTTCCCGACATGCCAAATCAAATATTTATCCATATAACTGGATTCTTAATCTTAAATACGTTCAAGGTGATATCAGGGATGTAAATCTCTGATTTGTGATAGTTTAAAACCATAATCGTAAGATTCAATTCCTGTCTTCAAGCCGGCAGTAAATCAATAACTTTTTTTGGTCTAGTCTGAAACTTATTATAACGTATTGTTTTCCTCTCAATGCCATTGAAAACATCCCACCAATTTCAGCTTAGCTTGCAAATACAATGAGTTTTATTTCGGTTCTTGACCAACTCTAAATCACTATCTTTAGCAGATTATTACTCATGAAAAACTTATAATTAATTGATTAGCATCCGGTCCGGAGACTAATCGATTGTGCTGCATAGCTGCAAAACGATGCCGAACAAAAGGTTTAAAACTACTTTGAACGGAGTTCAAAGGTAACGGTTAGGCTATCTTCACAATAATCCCTTTAGAGCGGGTCTTTGTCTCCGTCAACTCTTTATTCTATGGACTTAATCAACTCTTTCCCATAATACAAAACGGCAAGTGCGATTAGTAAACATGGTATCAACCCGGTCATAATTGCTGCTTGATATCTGATGCTGACAAGAGCAATAACAATGTAGGCTATGAATCCCATTCCGAATTTCAACATTCGTTCAATCCCATTCATGCCTGGTGTTTTAAACGCAATAAAGAAGGGAATAAAGAAACTTAAAAGTAATGCCCCCACCCTACTATTAATATTTGCTTCTGAATCCAGAGTCAAAAAGCCGATTATTGTCATCAAAAATATATTTAAAGGAATGAGAAATATTGCATTGATTATGAGATTGATAATGTTTTTCTTTCTGGCTTCATTTTCGACATATCTTAGATCCTCGAAATCAATTGCAAGCACTTCACATATTTGTTTTAAGGTTTTTCCGCGTGGAATATTATCCGAATTTTCAATCCGCTGAATTGTTCTTAAGTTCATTTTAGACATTTCAGCTAAATCTTCCTGAGTAAGTCCTTTCATTTTTCGCGACTCACTGATCTTTTTACCAATTAAGTTCATCATCATAAAATTTAGATATTCGGTAAAGATATTAGTTATATCAGTTTTTGATAACGGTTTTTCTACGGCATTTTTATGACATTTCTCTCTTGCCGTATGGTTGTCGTTTAAAAAACAAAGGCTGACATGTTTTTTGCATCGATTTCTTGTATTTACTTTCGTTTTGAGATTGGCCTCGTCCCCAAATAAGTGCCACCAAGGTAACCTAAATACAAAAGTTCAAAGAGTTTTTACTTCGAGAAAAGGAGTCAGAAATTCCATGACATTACCCGCCAAAAAATCAATATTATACCCTCCCTCCATAATGATCAGTTTTGGAATTGGTAGCTCATCGATAAGGTATTGAGCGAGCTTGCCATAGATTGCTGATGTTAGCTTAAAGTTACCAAGCTGATCATGCTCAAAGGTGTCAACACCCAAAGAGATCACGAGGTAATCACACCCAAAAACCTCTAATGAACTCACAGCCTTTTGGAAGACGTTGAAATATTCATCATCATTTATGCCCGATGGAAGAGGAAAATTGATATTCTTTTGTGTATTTTCCGATTCAAATCCGGTGAGATACGGATAGGAATAATCAGGATCTCCATGGATTGAAACAAGCAGGATGTTTTCGAGGTGTTGTACAATATCCTGTGTGCCATTGCCATGATGAAAATCAATATCCAGAACACCTACCTTTACTATTCCGTCAGCCTCCTCCCTGCCCTGGTCTTGCAGGAATTTCGCTGCAAGGGCTGCATTATTAACAAAACAATAACCTCCGGCATAATCGAAACCTGCGTGATGTCCAGGCGGTCGACAAATCGAAAAGGCGCTTGACCTTCCATTCAGGAGGTGCTTTGCTCCGGTGAGAGCAGTGAATCCTGAAAACTTCACTGCCTCCCAGGTGCCTTTTACGATCATTGTACAACTGTCGGTCATATAATACCCTGCCTTTCCCTCAGGACTTCTCGAAGGAGGCCGGTTTCGCATTTTGCCAAGCGCGAAAAACTCAGGCATGATGCCTTCTGACCATAATCCTGCTGCAACCCACTCTTCGTAGGCAGTTTGCAGGTAGGCAAGATAATCAGAACTATGGATTTTATAAAAATGGATCAGATCGAACTGTTCGGCCCTTTTTAGTTCCACATCAGGGTGATCCATTAGTGCCTCCAGGATAATTTCAGCCCTTTCGGGCGATTCCCCATAGGCTTCAATATGGTTTGAAATAAATTCCTTTGGAGGATTATGCAGTATGTGATGCGGTGAATGGACAACAATCATGTTTTACGACGAATTTAGTCGATGATATTCGGGTCAAGGGCTTTGATATAGATCAATAACTCTTTAGCTACATCACTAACTAAAAGTATTTTATCGTAATCAAGACTTACGTTATTCAGGTATTGCAAGACAAGTGCATCTCCGATACTTGATTCGGGGAGTATTCCGGCAAAGAAAAATCCCATTTTTTCAAAATCGGCGGTTAACGTATAAGTCAAAGGATCTTTAAGTTTCAAAAACAGGTTTATTGATGCGATATGTTGAACACAAAAGTTCTTGAGTATCTTTCGAATCTGTTGTTTTACATCGCTTCCGTATGTTTCAATAAATATTTCAGCACAGCTTTCCAATTCATTTGCCCCTGAATTTATAACTGAAGTTGAGTTGCTAAAGATCAGCTCTTCCTGCGAGGATGTTATAAATGAATGCGATGCCCCAAGGTTCTGATATAACTTCGAAACCATTTCCTTATGATGTTCAGGCACAAACAAATTGTACGAAACAACCGGCATCATATATTTAAAGCCAAGCGCAACGCTTATTCGCTGTGTTCCTTCACCCGAGATTCCTTTAAATTTCCAGGAGCCCGGACTTGTAGCCAGCAAGATGCCGCAATCGTTGATCTGGTATTTGATCATTGATTTTTGGGTAAAGATGTGGTTTGTGACGGCATAAGCATAGATTCCCCTCAGTTCACGCTTCTTTGGAACGTTGAACAGGTAGTCAACCAGGCGATTTAATGCTCCTTGTCCGCGGTATTCAACATTCACAAAAACGAAGGTCAATTCAGCAATGACATCCTCATGGTATTGATACAGCAAGGCTGCATGTCCCATGAATATATTATCTTTTGTAACAGCAACAGCAGAGATCATTTCCAAAGTCTGATTCATATTTACCAGCCTTTCAGGATAATAAATATGATCATCAAAAAAAGTATAACCGTGTGTTTTATAGGCACAACGCGAAACTTCGATGGCTTCATCTTCCTCAAGCCCTCTTACATCATACGCTATTTTTTCAGTAATAATTCCAGGCGTTTTATCCTCAATGGTAATTTCGGACTCACTCATGTGCAGGCCGGCATCAGGAAGGTATTTTATCATGACTGTCTCTTTCCCCTGAGGTCCGAGATTACGAAACGAAAGGTCATCCATCATCTTTTGTATGAGATAAATTCCCAATCCGCTCGTCGGCATGTCATCAAGAGCTTTTGACAACTCAAATTTCCTGATATGTTCCGGGTCAAAAGGAATGCCCATCTCTTTTATGGTGATTTTTATCCCTCCAGCAATTTTCTCACAAATAATGTCGAAGGTAGGGTTTTCTTCGTCGCTTGCGTGCACCATTACATTTGAGACAGATTCTTCAATTGCAATATCTATTTGCTCCAGAGCCTCGCGGGTAAAGCCGATCATTTTTGCAATTTCCCTCACAAACGACTGAACGATAAACGAATAATTCAGCTTGTTGGGAAAAGTCATTTTAATTGATTCATTCAGTTGCATGGTTTGTGTTTTTAACGTTTGTTATTAACTGAAATATACCTGAAGCAGGTCATGAAAAACTCAAACAAATTTGAGGCTTTTTTTTTGATATATCTTTCATTTGCAGGTTTAATTTTTGAAATAATTAGCACAAATCTTTTTACAGAAAACCATATTTATCATTTCGTTTTTTGGATAATAATTATGCTAGTTTTCAATTAAATACCTTCAAAAGAATTCGTTGTTTTGCCAGCACTATAGCCTAAGACAAATCCTTATAGATTTCGGTTTCATCAACTTAGTGCTTGAAGTCAATAAATCTGTTTTTTTTGCTCTAGCTTTAATTATTTTGAATCTCTCGTTACCTTATCGTAAGAATCAATTACCTATCTATAATGCAATGACAGAATCGAAACAAAGAGGCTGGCAAGCTATACCTAATGCCTCGTTGTTTATCGCATTAAGTTCCCCGAAAACACTAAAAATTCCGAGCTCTTCAATACTTTTGATAATGTCTTTCAGGCTTGCATCTGCAGAAAAATTTCCTGCTTTGTTATATTCATTTTTATCCGAAGATACCGGACTGTTTTCAATAATGCTATTATTCAATTTTTGGATCAAGTATTCAATGGTCCGGGTGATTTCATTGGCTACTTTTTCATCTGGGTTAAGAATCACAGCATTATCTTCAGCAATCATTGTTCTGATCTCCACTCCTATTTGCTCATCATTAAGCAGTTTCAGCATATCTTGCTGATTCTGATGCAGTTTCTTCTCTTCAAGAAAACTCAGCATTGGTTTGTCTTGTGCTATTAATGCGCTCTGAAGCACATTGACAGCCAACATATCATAGGCATTTCGAAAATTCTGACTCACCTCACCGTTTTGTTGTTCAAAAAAGGCTTCCATATCAATCAAATTGTTAACAAGAATTGATTCATAATTCTGAATACGACCTGCTGCATTTTGAACATTGTTAAGATATTCGATGATTGGTAATTTTTCATCCGCGTTCTGATTTTCAAGTGCCTGAAAAGCTGACAGCAAATCGGCACGTGCAAAATTCAGGTAATCTTTAAATTGCAAAAGCGAAGAAATGGTTTGAGGAAAAGCTTGGTTATATGCTTTTTCATCACTTAATAGCTCACTCAATTTATTTATGTCAACACTGTTTCGGAGGGATTTGTAATAAATAAAAGTAATGTAATCCTTGTATTGAGTCAATCGTAATGTATCTGTGATCAATTCATTACGCAATTTAATGTCGTTATCCGTAATCGAGACATTCCTCTTAGAATCAAGTCTGCCAATCGATCCGACAAGATGCTCAGATTGTGGAAAATTCAGATTTATAAGAAATCCGATGAGAATACCAACAGCCAGCCCAAACAGGGTGTTCAAACTAAACAAATTTGAAGTAGTGTTTTTCATAATAATTTGAAATTAGTGCTGTTGAATTTAAATTGTTCCAATTAGCTAAATTACCAACAAAAAACTCAAAAGTTGGGTTTTATGATTATTTTATTTCACTGCTGTCTGGAGAAATCTTGAAAAGACATAAGAGATTCTTCACTTTACTTCGTTACGTACAGAATGACAATGCTTTAGGAAAATAGAAAGGGGGCTTGTTGGTGAAATCAAGGCTTTGGGACCTTTTAAGTTTCACCGCGCAATTAGTTCAGATTCTTCTCCCTGGGTATATGCCTGCCTTAACACCAGTTTTCGACAGGTTGAATAAAAATTGAAAATATTTAGTCCTTAACGCATCTTACCGACAGCCCGAAATCTTTGGGATATCCATAATAATGATTTGCCTGAAACCAGCCCACTCCCGAATGCATATAGTCGAGCGTACGATTAAAAGCAAGGTGAGTGATGTTGATATATTCTGTAGTACTCCAGTAGCGCGTTGTTTCACCCAAATCATCAAAGGTTCCATGGAACCTGTTGCCTGCAGGCAATGCCGAAAACCCACTGCTGTTGGTTCCGTTTCCGTTGTTTTTCCATCCGTAATTATTTTTCATTTCACTGCCTTCATCCGTGCCACGCCAGTTAAAACCATCCGCTTGTTCAAAACTCATTCCCAGATACATTTCCAGTTCAATCCATTCAGCGTCACTGGGCAAGTGCCAACCATCAGGACAAATTCCTTTAATCCCGCTCGGGTTAACATAACTGCTTTCAGCGCCATTCATAGCTGCAGCCCAGGTGTACAAAGCGCCGTAAGGAATTGCATTAGAAGTGGAATTTTCATAATAACAGTATGCCTTATCAGTATAATCCAGGTTAATCCAGTCTGCGTCGCTTTCGACAACAGGAATTTCTGTTCCATCAGCAAAGTGCGTGGTTTTAAGGTTATCCGCCATCCACCACTGGTTGCCAATTTTTACCGTGTTGTACGAATTTCCATCATAATCGGCGATAGTACCGGTTTCAACCCCTCCTTCCAAAACATCGATAAAGGCATTTTTTATTAGGGTATCAGCCCCATAAATATTCCCCACTATTAACGAAATGTTGAATGTGCCCGCCGCCGGGAATTGATGTGAAGGGTGTTTAGCTGTCGAGGTATTGCCATCACCAAAATCCCATGTCCAGTTAACAGGTTTATTTATCGAAAGATCAGTAAACTGAACCGAAGAACCCGGGCTTATCGAAGTAAGGTTTGATGTATATGAAGCAACCGGGGCCTCAGGGTTATCTTCAGCTTCCGTTAAGATGATGGTAATTTCGTCGGAAGTTGAGCCGCCGCCATTATCATAAGCGGTTGCTTTAATGTTGTAGCTGCCCAAGTTTTCCCATTTATTATCCCAATCATATTGATAGGGCAAATTCACAGAAGTCCCAATAATAATCCCATCAATAAAAAAAGCAACTTCTTTGATGACTCCGTCGGCATCAGACGCGTTTACAGAAATTGTAACAGGTGAGTTTTTTTTGATTTCATTTCCACTGACCGGATTTGTAATAATACAAACAGGTGCTTTGTTTACAGGCTCTTCAGTCTTAGAGCAACTGTTGGTCAACACAATAAAAATCCCCAATGTCACGGCTGAACAGCACACGAGAAGGAATATTTTCTTCATAATAATTTGAAGTTTGGAAAGCTAATTCACATTGCTCCGATTAGCTAAATTACAGACAATAAACTCAAAAGTCTGCTTTTTTGCTCTTTTTATTTATCAAAGTTGAAATATGATTTCAATTCTTCGATATTCTCGAACTTTAACCAGAATATAAAACTTGTAAGAGTTAATTCATGCTTCTTCAAATCCTGTCAATTTTTTCGTTGAATGTTTTCAATTGCATTTATTCTTTAAATTTGATGTCAATCTTTTTGATGATCCTTTAAAATGAAGGCATGGTTTAAATCATTCTTTTACAAACAAACAACTTCAAGACAATGAAATCGCTGAAGCAAAATAGCATCAAAATACCTGATCCACTGATTCTTGCATTATTATTAACCTTGTTAACTATGGTACTTGCTTTCAGTCTGGGTTCAAATTCCGGTCCAGGCCTGGAAGGTGTTACTGATGTGATTATTTGGTGGAATCAGGGTATTTGGGACCTTTTAAGTTTTACCATGCAAATGGTTCTGATCCTTTTACTTGGGTACATGCTTGCCCTCTCAACAGTGTTCGGAAGGTTATCGACAGCCTTGACTTCACTGGCAAAAAATCCTTTAGCGGCGGCGATAACAGTAAGTGTTACTGCTGTCATATTGGGTCTGCTCAATTGGGGTTTGGCACTTGTTTTTGGAGCTGTATTTGTGAGAAAGATTGCTATTCAGGCTGTTAAGAATGGAAATCCCATCAATTACCCTTTACTGGGTGCTGCGGCATACACGAGCATGATGGTCTGGCATGGAGGGCTTTCGGGTTCAGCTCCCTTGTCAGTGGCCTCTTCTGCGCATTTTCTGATTGAAAAAACCGGTGTCATTGGCTTAAGCGAAACCATCTTCTCACCCATGAACCTTTTGACAGCCCTCTCGCTGCTACTTATTCTGCCTCTTGCTACCTGGTTTCTGGCCCGCAATTCGATAAACAGCATCCCTGCTTTGAATCTCGATCAAAATGAACTGAGCCAAGAAAAGGATTCACAGCAATCTTACTCACGAGTGACACTTTTGAGTTTCTTTGGGTTTTTGCTACTTGCTGGTTATATCCTTCGCATAATTATGAGTGATAAAGCCTCCAACTTCGGGCTTAACGAGATCAATATCATACTTTTAGCTCTTGTGCTGATTTTCCTTCCAAGCGTAAAACAGTTGTCTGAAGCTGCGCAAACAGCCGCTTCAAGTACAGTGGGCATTATGCTTCAATTTCCAATTTATGCAGGTATCATGGGACTGATGAATCATTCAGGGCTGCTCAACGTAATGACACAGTGGTTCATTAATATCTCAACGCCTGAAACTTTTTCGGTTTATGCATTCTTTAGTGCTTCGCTTGTCAACCTTTTCGTGCCAAGTGGTGGCGGTCAATGGGCGGTGCAAGGTCCAATGATCATCGATTCAGCACTAGCACTTGGCGTTCCCCCTCCAAAAGCTGTGATGGCGCTGGCTTATGGCGATCAACTCACAAATATGCTTCAACCTTTTTGGGCACTGCCGCTGCTTGCTATCACAGGTCTGAAAGCCGGTCAAATTCTTAAATATGCTGTTATTTACATGTTGATCGGATTTGCTGTTTTTACTTTTTTTCTTGCAATTATGTAAATATTTGTGCTGAATGTTTTTTCTTCCTGAAAGATTTTGTCGAGTTTAAACATCCAAATTCCGCAAACTGAAAAACAGAAACAGCTTTCAATAAAAAAAATTATTTTTGCTGTTATTCTATTGGAGAAAAGTGTGGTTTCCTGATTGTGGTCTCAGTTGATTATGAATCTTAATATTTTGTCAACGACCTTTTGATCTGACATTTAATCTATTTTTAAAGCTGATAATTTAATCTGAAAACAGAACATAGGAATGCATAATCAACGATTTGTTGATAAGGTCGTTTGGATCACTGGTGCTTCATCCGGTATTGGCGAAGCATGCGCACTTGACTTTGCCAAAGAGGGCGCATCGCTTATTCTTACCGGACGGTCTGTCGAAGCGCTAAATCTGGTTAGTTCAAAGTGCGCAGTTTTTGGTACTAAACGCGTTGTATTGCCTTATGATCTTTCCGATTTGGAGCACATAAACCTGTTAGTTGAAAAAGCTCTTGCCTGTTTTGGGCCAATCGATATTCTTTTTAATAATGCCGGTGTAAGTCAAAGGGCATTGGCTGGTGATTCTTTATTGTCAGTCGATAAAAAAATAATGGACATAAACTTTTTCTCAGCAGCACACATCTCCAAGCTGGCCCTGCCTTCAATGATTGCTAACGGAGGCGGTACAATTGCTGTAACTACAAGTATCACCGGCAAGTTTGGCTTTCCTTTACGATCAGCTTATAGCGCATCAAAACATGCTCAATATGGCTTCTTTGAGTCGTTGCATGCTGAATATTACGCAAAAAACATCCGCGTTGTGTTCGTTTGTCCGGGCAGGGTAAAGACAAATATCTCTATCAATGCTTTGTCACAAAATGGTGAGCAGTACGGTCAAATGGATGATGGACAGGCCGGTGGCATAAGTACTGAGAAAGCAGCAAAAAAAATTGTTTTGGCTATTTACCATCGAAAACCTGAAGTGTTGGTGGGTGGAAAAGAGCTCTTGATGGTTTATATCAAGCGCTTTTTTCCGGGATTATTACGCAAAATCATTCGAAAAATAAAGCATACATAATATTTATGGATAACTACATCATAAGCGGAGTGCAACAGATTGGCATCGGCGTTGAAAATCTGAAAGAAAGCTGGAATTATTACATTGATGCCTTTCAGATGGATGTGCGCGTTTTGGAGGATGATACTGTTGCCGAACTTATGCTTCCTTACACAGGTAATCAACCTCAGAAACGTCATGCCGCAATCGCCATCAATATGCAGGGAGGTGGAGGTTTTGAGATCTGGCAATATTCACAGCGCAAACCACAACAGATTGATTTTGAGATACAATTTGGCGATATTGGTATTTTTGCTGCAAAGATCAAAAGTCGTGATGTGAAAAAAACTTACGAACTTTTTGCCAAAAAACCTGAAGTAAACATCGTAGGACAATTGGTAGAATCTATTGACAATCAGCTGACATTTTTTGTAAAAGACCCTTTCGGCAACTTCTTTCAGGTGGTTCATGACGAAAGCATCTTTGTGGATGAACACCGCACAAGTGGTGGAGCAGCAGGTGCAATCATTGGCGTTAGCGACATCGAAAAGGCATTGCCTGTTTATCGTGATATCCTTGGTCACGATAAAATTCTTGCCGATACAACGGGGATTTTCGACGATCTAAAAGTATTACCATCAGGTGATCAGAACTTTAGAAGGGTGTTGCTGACACATTCCAAGGCACGCAAAGGGAAGTTCAGTAAGTTGTTTGGCAATTCGTATATCGAGTTGGTGCAGGCCCTCGATCGTAAACCAAACAAAATATATGAAGGCCGTTTTTGGGGCGACCCCGGTTTCATTCACCTTTGCTTCGATGTGGGCAATATGGAAGGACTTAAAAACAGTTGTGCAGCGAAAGGTTTTCCATTTACTGTTGATTCATCGGTAAAACACAATGCTGTAAACTCCTTTGATATGGGCGAAGCCGCAGGTCATTTCTCTTATATCGAGGATCCGGATGGTAACCTGATCGAATTTGTTGAGACGCATAAAATACCGCTAATCAAAAAGTTGGGTATTAGTCTCAACCTGCGAAAAGGCAATATCGAGAAACCACTACCTACATGGATGCTGAAGTTTTTAAAAATGGGCAGGGTAAAAGCAGGAAAGCTTTAGTTCGCTTCTC
>CAYXCZ010000052.1:0-23063 GCA_964463695.1 uncultured Lentimicrobiaceae bacterium
GAGCGCCATCATTGTCGATTAATGACCATTCTCCAAAATCGGTAATTGAGAAATCAGGATAGTTTTCAAAACTATCTGAAAATAGTATTCCGGCAGTTTCAACAGTAATTAAAACAGATTCTTCAGCGCTTCCCTGTGTATTGGTAACTATTAGCTTTACAGAAAAAACTCCGGCATCACTGAAAATATGTGTAGGATTTTCGAGATTGGAAATAGCCCCATCACCAAAATCCCATGCATAAATGTCAACTTTTTGCGAACAATTAGCGAATGCTATTTCTTCTCCAACTTTGATTGTTCTATTACTTGGTGTAAAACATGCAACAGGACGAGGATCTTCGTTAATGACAACAGTTTGAGTGGTTACAGAAGTTGATTCTCCCTGCCAGACAGTAAGTTTAACCTCATATGATCCCGGAACAGCATAAGCACGTTCAACAACTGCTTCAGATGACACTTGTCCGTCGCCAAACTCCCAGTAATACGCTATTGCATTTTTTGAGCAGTTTGAAAATTCAATGATTTCTTTTTCAATTGCAACGGATGAACTAACTGCAAAACATGCCACAGGAGCTTCTTCTTCTTTTTTACATCCTGAATAAACAATAAGGATGCCTAGAAATAAAATCAATATTAATTTTTTCATCATTTTAGTTTTAAGTATCACAAAATGCTAAATACCAAATAATTCCTTATAAGATGCTGAAACTTTTTTATCAATCCAATCATTGAACAGAGATAGATTTTTCGGCTCATCTGGCTTAGATTGCCATTGTTGGATGACTTCCATAGTTTTGTTTAGAATGGCTTTATCTACAGGCTCAAGCAATTGGCGAATGCCGTTTTTCTCGGAATTTGCTACTTGTGTCAGGTTGATATAATATTTTCCTGAACCTCTTCTGATAGGTACCATCTTTTTCTTCAGTAACAAAGCTTTGTCACAAACAGCTGAATTTTCGTTTGCGGGCGCTGAAACTACTTTAGGCAGTGCGCCATTTGCATCAAGGAATACAGGAATCACAACAGAAGAAAGAGGAAATCCTACCCTTGACCACATAACTGTGTAATCAGGAGATTCATTAGGTTTCACTCCTTGAATCACAACTGACGACACACTGCTGTAACGGTTAATGCAATCCTGATAATACATAAAATCAGATTGAATACTGCTTTTATTTATAGCATCTTCCAAACTTTCGCCAGTAAGGGAATTTTCCAGTGATGTCATCATATCATTGATAATGAAATCTATACTGAGATTCTTTTCTGATGCTGCCTGCTGGAATAATCTTTCGGCTGTATTAAAACGAATGTATCCTGCACCTTTATCAGTCTCGCCTGTGAAACTGAAATTTGTGTGAATCAGATAGCCATGCGGAGCAATTCGCGGGTCGTTTACATCAAGCTTGGTATATTTATAATTATCTGTTTCAAAATATGCTGCACCACCTAAAGCATCAATTACGCCAAAATTTGCTTCAACACCCATCGGGCGAGGATAGTTCTGAATAAAAAGTTCAAATTCATCTATCGTGCCACAGGCCATCAATGCTTTTTTCATAAAAACACCTTCCTGGTCAGAAAACTGTGTAGTATCATCACCTTTAAGGTTATAGGAAGCTGAATTCATGATTGCAAAACCAGCATTATTGAAGCCAATCCAGATGTTTTCGGGTTCAGTATCATCTGAATCTATAAGCGCGACAGCATAAAACCTGTCATTTTTAAGGTGAACAATTTTGTTGTTGAAAGCATCACTGTCTCTGTGTTTCCAAAGCAAAGGCTTTCCATCAATGGTATGCTTGCCTGAGATAATGGCAATGGTGCATGAAAATGCAGCGTTTGCAACAAAAAGCGAGATAATTATGAAAATGAAAATATGTTTGATCATGATAAATAGTGTAATTGTTTATTGATAGAAAGAATTCTGTTCCAGTAATGGATTAATTTCCATTTCCTGCTGGGGTACAGGCAGAATAAGATTACCTGCGTTAAACTGAAGTCCACCGACATTCATCTGCCAGCGTTTGAGGTCGTGGAGGCGATGACCCTCCCAGCAAAGTTCGCGATAACGTTCATCCATAATCTGTTCCATTGTCAATGCACCTGAAATTGGAGAGACCTGCGCCCTTGATCTGAGAAGATTGATGTCTTGCAGAGGTGTATTGGGACCTGTAGTTGCACTTCCGGAAGCAATTAATCTGCTATTTGCCTCTGCCCTGATGAGATACATTTCTGCGAGGCGGATAACAGGAATAGCTGCATAATAATTGGAGTATTTGGCTGTATTGATTCCACCGTTTCTAATCGATCCAACGCCAATGTAATACATGCTGTCAATGTTTTCCCACGTAAATGAAGCCTGTGTATTCTCTTGAATCTGTCCACGAAGGTCGGTGGATTCAAAAATGTCGAAAAACGATGTTCCCATCTGATAATCCCCTCTTCCCATTCCATTCAAACTGGCATAGCGTTCAGTCAGCCAAATGGAATTGCTCGTCAGGTTGTTTTGGAGCGCAAAAACATCTTCAACAGAATTAGAAGTATTGTTGAAAGCCTTTTTTGGTGCCGACATCAATTGGTATTTACCGGATTCTATCACACGATTTGCTTCGACAGCTGCTTCAGCAAATTTTCCCTGCTGAAGGTAAACTCTTGCCAACATAGCACTTGCAGCATATGTGTCAGCCCAAAAACCGTTATTCTCAGGCAAAAGATTTTTAGCAGAAGTGAGGTCTTCAATTATTTGGGTATAGCATTCATCCACGGTATTTCTTGCAACCGGCAGTGCCTCACTGGCACCTAAAGTAGGTTTTATGACCAATGGTACGCCGGCCTGTTTATTTTCCTGACCGCCAATATAGGGTAATCCCCAGAGTTTTGTCAGCTCAAAATAAGTCCATCCACGAAGAAACAAAGATTCACCTTCAACTGTATTACGGTCTTGTTCGTTTACAACAGAAAGCACTCCCAGCACATTATTTACTGTGTTGATCAGATGATAAGAATCAATCCATGAGCTTGCAACATACGAATTGTTAACAGTTATTGATTTGTTTATAATCTCCAAAGGTTCTCTGTTTGAACCAACATGCTGCAAATCGCCGATTGAAGCCAATAATTCGGAATATTCATTGAACTGACTTCCCATTGTCCAGCGTGAACGTACACCCACATATGCACCGACGAGCGTGGCTTTTATGTTTTCAGGAGTTGAGAGTGCGATGTCGGCATCCATTGACTGCTGAGGCGCGATATCAAGTTTTTTATCGCAGGAATTAAAGAATAAGAGCGACCAAACGGAGAGAATTATGAGGCTTGAAAATTTGAGATATTTCATAATGATAGTTTTTAAATGATTTTTGATTGAAATGAATCGTTAAAATTTCACTTCTATCCCGCAAATAAATGTACGCATCTGAGGTGCAGTAAAGAAATCCACACCCATTGCCACGTTGTATGCCTGCGTGCTGGCCCCTGCGCTCATGCTGTTCACTTCCGGATCAAAGCCCGGATAACCGGTGAAGGTTAAAAGGTTATGACCTGAAATATACATGCGTATATTGTTAAGTTGCATTCTCTGTGCCATTAGTTTTGGGATATTATATCCAAGAGTGACATTTCTTAACCTCAGATATGAACCGTCTTTTAAGTAGCGTGTGGAATGCTGCGAACCGTTTCTGCTATCAAATCTTGCTTGAGGCACGTCGGTAATATCACCTGGTTTTTGCCAGCGGTTTAGTTGGTCATGCGATTGGTTGTCCCAGGATTCGCCATTGGACGAAAGATAACGGTCACCACTCATATAAATCATATTTCCATATACGAAACTCATCAAAACATTCAGGTCGAACTGTTTATAAATGAAATTATTTGATAGTCCACCAACAAAGTCAGGATTGGGGGAACCAACGACAATTGGTTTTGCTTCATTATAGTTTTTCGTTGTCAATCCGCTTCCGTCATTTCGGTAAAAAAGCGCATCACCTGTCATTGGATGTACACCAGCATATTCAACCATTTGGAAAACTCCGATTTCTTCACCCTCAATCACATAATTTACACCATATGAAATCGCAGGACCATCGATATTCAAAACTTTGTTTTTATTGAAAGCGATATTAAATTCAGTGGTCCATTTAAGCGTTTTTATTGTATTATGAGATTTTAGCGAAAATTCTATGCCTTTGTTTTCGAGACTACCCACATTCATTATAACTTCAGTATATCCGCTTGTTGCAGGTAATGAACGATATAGCAACATATCTGTAGTCTCTTTGTAATAAAAATCAATCTGGCCACTTATGCGGTCTTTGAACAAGCCAAAATCAATTCCTAAATCTGACTGCGTTGTTTCTTCCCAGCTCAGGCCGGGGTTTTGCAATTGTGATGGAGATAATCCGGTTATTCCAACGTAATTGACACCATTAAACAAACCCAATGCAGCATAGTTGCCAATTTCTGAATTACCTGTTTTACCTAAACTGAACCTGGCTTTTAAAAAACTGATTGTTTTGGATTCTTTCAGAAATGATTCTTCAGATAAAATCCAACCGATGGAAGCGGCAGGAAAGAATCCATAGCGGTTATCGTTTCCAAATCGGGAAGCCCCGTCAATTCTCCCACTCAGCGACACCAAATATTTCTCGTTATAGATGTAGTTGGCTCTGGCAAAGTAACTTAGATAACTGTTTCCATATCCCCATCCGGCATAACTCGTGATTTCAGCAGCACTCGACAAATTCTTGAAATCGTCAGAAATAAAGCCTCGTCCTTCCATTGAAGTGCCGGTAGAAGTGGAATTCTGAAAAGACATTCCGGCAACAGCATTGAGTACATGGGAGGTTTTCCATTTTTTATCCAGAGAGAAATAATTGTTTGTATTGTAATTGTAAACATTTACTTCACGGTTGATACTCAGACCTCCCGGTTTTCCCCAGTTTGTTTCGCGGCCAAAGTAATTTTTTTCATGCTGTAATAAAAAGTCTGTTCCAAATTCCGATCTGAAAGATAGCCCTTTGGCCAGATTTAACTGACCGTAAACATTTGCAAAAGACCGCAGCACTTGTGTATTATTTTGTGCATCCCTGTAATCAATAAGACTGTTGTAGTATACGGTATTGGTATTGTATCGCCCTGTTTCGGGATCAATCACGGGTTGCACCGATGGAATTGCCACCATCTGAATTGGATTGGCAAAGGCATTGTCTTCCACAATTCTATTGAGTGTGGTTTGTATGAGGTTCATATTGAGGCCAAAAGAAACAAAATCTGAAGCCTCATGATCGAGATTGAGTCTTCCGCTGACTTTTCTGATATTGTTGCCAATAAGAATTCCATCCTGATCATCATAGGTTATACCGGTGTAAAAGCGTGTTTTATCCGTCCCACCGCTGGCGGAAAAATTCACTTTCTGCAAAATACCCTGTTGAAAGGCTTCATTTTGCCAGTCAGTGTCAGTACCGGTTCTCCAGCCTGGAATGTATACATCTTTCATTTCGTCCGGTGTTTTCCAACCCCAGATAAGTCCATTGTTATCTACAGAATTACCAAGTGATTCGTCTATAAGTTCAAGATATTCTTCTCTGTTGAGCCATTGACGAAGCCTGCTCGGCTGGTTGATGCCAATGTTATAATTGAGCATATAGTTTGTTTTGCCTGCTTTTCCCTTTTTTGTTGTGATCAGCACAACACCATTCGATGCCCTTGAACCATAGATTGCAGCGGCAGAAGCATCTTTCAACACCTGAATTGATTCAATGTCGTTGAAATTTATGTCGTTAAGTGGATTCGTTGGCTGATTGTTCAGGTCGCCCTGATTTTCCGTCGTTATCGGAACTCCGTCTACAACATAGAGAGGTTGGTTGCTGGCCGAAACTGAAGATGCCCCCCGGATGCGCATCATAATTGATTCGCCCAGCTTTCCACTACCTTGTTGCACCTGAACGCCGGCAGTCTGACCTTGCAAAACTGTTTCAAATGAAGGAGCTGTAAAACTGTTAAGTTCGCCGACATCGATTTTTCCGATGCTGCCTGTGAGATTCCGCTTGATTTGTGTTCCGTAGCCTACAACCACCAATTCGTCCAGACTTATCTGTTGTTCAGAAAGAGAAACATTGATTTCGGTTCGTTTCCCGATTATAATCTCTTCCACTTTCATCCCAACGAGTGAAAAAACAAGAATCTGAGCATCATCCGGAACGATTAATTCATACTTGCCATCAATATCTGTTGCTGTACCGATTGTAGTACCTCGCACATAAACGTTAACACCGGGCAGCGCCTGTCGATCTGATGAACTTGTTACCACCCCTTTAATAATCCTTGGTTCAGGCTGTTTTATAAGCTGGCCTTTAATGCTCTTTTTTGTTTGAGAAGGCGAAAGAACAATATAGTTTTCAATGATTTTATAATCAAGGTTTGTATTTGCAAGCACTTTAATCATTGCCTGATCGATAGTATAGTTCTCAAACTCCAGACTGATCCTATGATCAACACCAACTTCATCGTTGCTGAAAAGAAACAAAAGGTCGCTTTGAGCAGAAATATCTTTCAAAGCCTGCGTTATTGTTGCGTTTTGCAGCTTGAGACTAATCAGCTGATTTTGGGGATAAACCATCCCTGCGGCCTTTAGCACACAGAATAAGGTGAGAAAAATAAAGATCTTCATAAATTTAAGATAAAACTTAATCTCCTGCCATTTGCCCGTTATGGGCCATTTTTGCATTTTATTCATACTTTTGTATTTGAGGTTAAACAATATGTGTTCTTCTTTCCCAAAAAAATGAGGACAAATGTTTACTTCCGGCCGGAAAATGTTGCAGCATTTTCCGGCTTTTTTTATTCAACAAAAATCTTCTTTCCGTTAATTTCAAATTTTATATAGGTGGTCTGTGAAATCAGATTTAAAATAAATTCAATGTCGCGGCTATTTTCCATTGCACCGCTAAAATGCTTTCTTTGAGTGTTCTCGTTCTTAAATACTATTTCGACATCGTACCAGCGTTCGAGTCGGATTGCCAATTCCTGCAAGGATAGATTATCGAAATACAGGATTTCATCTTTCCACGAAGTGTAAAAGCGCGTATTTACTGTTTCAATTTCAGTGGAATTTGTAAGGGTGTTAATGCGCAAAAGCTGTGAAGGCAAAAGTCTGATACTTTCTTTGCCCGGACAATTTACCTCTACTGATCCCTCAACCAATGTTGTTTCTATCCTTTGATCAGATTCGTAAGCAGAAACATTAAAAGAGGTTCCCAAAACCTTTATTTCGTTTCCATTGGCAACAACGATAAAGGGTTTTTCGGCGTCCTTCTCTACCTCAAAAAAAGCTTCTCCGGTAAGCGTTACTTTTCTTTCCGATTTGCTGAAAACAACAGGAAATTCAAGACTGGAAAGAGCGTTTATCCATACTTTGGTTCCGTCCGACAACTGAAGCTGATACCTTGTTCCTGCTGGCACCAATAGTTTATTGAAGTTTTTTTCATCGGATGATTCCTGTTGCTGATCATAGGAAAGCATTTGTCCAGGTTTGTTTCTGATATTTACCCCGTTGGACTCATTCAGCAAGGTATCTCCCGGATTATCAAGTGTAAACATATTTCCATCCGAAAGTATCAAAACTACTTTGTTGTTGTTAGTCTCCGGATTTACAGATTCAGCAATGACCTCATTTTTAGCAGGTTCTAAAATGTAAAATTTTAAATACCATACAAATCCAATCAACACCACGATCAAAGCTGCAATTTTCGAATAATTCCACAAATTGAGACGAAGCGAACTTTTTGCATGAATTTTTTGCTGAATCGTATTCCAACCTTGTTTCTTATCAACTTTTTTTTGCAGGTTGACATAGTGTTGCTTCTGAAAAAGATTGAGTAGTTCCATTGCTGCCAAAGCATGTTCAGGATTGGCAGAAAGCCATTGACTTAGACGATCTTCCTGAGCTGTTGACAGCAAACCACCTGCCTTGGTTGCCAGCAATTCAATCACAAAATCAGGAATAGCATTGTATTTTCTTTCCATAATGCTCTTAAGACAGATTATGGTAGAAAATGGGTGAACTGCCAATGAAAATTATTTTACCTGATAGTAAAATTTTAGTTTGGAATTGGTTTTTAGAAGGCGCATAGCATTTTTGAGATGCGTTTTAATTGTATTGACTGAAAGATCCATATTTTTTGCAGCATCTTTATATTTAAGTTCTTCAAAATAAACCAGTTGAAAGGCTTTTTTGCATTGTACGGGCAATTCATTTATGGCCTTTTCCAGGATCAATTGTTCCTCCTTTGCAAGTAAAAAGTTGAAAACTTCGTCAGCTTCAGTCGAAATAAGGAGGTTTGCCTGACTTTTCTTTATTATTTTTTCTTTTCTTAAAAAGTTGATGCAGGCATTCCTGACTGAACTTTGGAGGTAACCCTGAAGTGAGTTATCGACGCGATGATGACATTTTTTCTCCCAAAATCCAATGAAAACCTGCTGAACTATATCTTCTGCGATTGCTTCATTGCCTGTATAAACCCCTGCCATTACACAAAGCGCTGAGTAATAGCAGTCAAACATTTGATTGAATGCCTTCTCTTCATCAAATGCAAAAAGGGTCAAAATACCGGAATCGTTTTGTTCCATCAATAAAGAGAGAAAAAATGTTTATTTGCGAAAAAGCTCCAAATCCTTTAGACCGCATTTTTTTCTTCTGACAAGATTACGAAAAAATATCCTTTTGACAGTTATAATTATCGTAAAAACGAAAAACAGGTTTTAAGAAGGCTTTTTTGCAAATTCATAGCACCAGATTTGATGTTGATTGATAAACTAATGATACCTTTTTTGCGCTTATAATTGATTTTCAGCCAATCTGTTAATGCGTTATTATGTTAACACCCTCAAACCTAATAAACACGCCCACAGATTCGAAGGAAATTGAGTCGTCTGCGTAAAAAAATCAGGGCAATGGGACTCCTTCGAACCATTTATTCCAGATGGTTTCGAATGTGCCGTCAGCTTTCATATTGTTAAGATGATTCTGCCATTGCTGAACAGTGCTTGCAGGTGTGTTGAGCGAGAAAGCGATGTAATCCTTAATGTTCATTGCTTCCATATGTTGGGTCAGATCGCTCATCGGCACACCACTAATATCGGCAAGCCATTTCACATCTAAATCTGTCATAAGAAAAGCCTGAACCTCACCATTAATCAGTTGATTAAAAGCTTCCATGGATGTGCGCGAAGTTGCAACGATGTTATTGAAGTTGTTGTTTATTAAAAACTCATGGGTGAACCAGCCATTAGGTGTAGAAATTGACTGAAGGTTTTTCGCTTGCTCAAGGGTTTCAATAGTCAATCCTGAGTTTGCGAGCGTATAAAAATAAGTTCTGCTCGAAGAGATTGGTCCAACCCATTGAAACATATTTTCGCGTTCTGGTGTGCGGGCTGTTGTAAATACCGCGCTGTTTGGAAGGTACTGTACCACAGCGTAAGCATCAGTCCAAATACTCAGGTTAATTTTATTGACATGTCCGGTTCTTGTTTGTATTTCATTCACAATATCAACAGAAGAACCTTCAACTTTGCGTTCAGTACCAGCTCCAGTGCCATAGTTAAAAGGTGGACTAACCTCAGTAAAAAGCTGTATGGTTCCAGGCATATAATCGGAGGGCATTAAAGGTATGTAGTTATTCACAATTTCAACCACACTTTGATCTTTTATCAAATTCTCGATCGCATTCTGAACATTACTCACTTCCGCATCACTTACATCTTTTGAAAAGGCAATATAATTATATACCGTGCGGTAACGGGTTATTGTCATAACATTGTTCATAAAATATCCTGAAGGAAGTTCTGATATCAAATGATAAAAATCGCTTGCTATAAACCTTATTTCACCATTCGTAAATGCTGCCAATGCTTGCTGGCCTGGCGCTCCTATAATGGGCGGTGGGGTTTTGTGGAAGTGAAAAGTGATTAGTGAATAGTGAATAGTGGGCGTGGATAAATTGATAAGCGGGGTGTAACAATTTTGGTGGGTGGGATATGTTGAAGTTCGTTTTCGGGAGATAGGTGTAAACGCAGGTTTTGGCGTGTGTTTTTGTTCTGATGGTAAAGGGAAAGTGGCAGGAAGCGGAGGACGTGGGAACCGTCCGAACAAAATAGGGTTTGGCAGCATTGCAGAAAACAGCCTTTTTATTTGAATAAGAACGGATTATTTCACTGGTGAAGAGCCCTTTGGAATGGAATGTAGCGATAGCTGAATGAGCTGTGTCCGGGCGAAATGCAATGGAGACTGGACACGGCGAAATGAAAGTGATAGCGAAATGCAATGGAAGTAGGGCTAAGAACCTGTGAAGTGTGATACTGCTGTTTGATGCTATGCGTTGCGGTGGTATTTGTTCGGACGGTTACCACTTAGGATGACTGCCGCTGACCGTGGGCAGGGACAAAAACCATGACAAAACCGTGAGCCTGAAAAGGCGTGAATGATTGTTTTACAGAGGATAAAACGAACCAAAAACGGAAAGGGCGGGCTGTGTGAGCTATTTAACATAATGATGCTTATGTGACGCCGAACACAATCAAAAATTCCGCTGAAATAGGCGATCAGATAAGAGCACATTATGTTACATAGCGATGGTGTTGTTTTTTTCTGGCACACTTCGACTCCGCTCAGTGGCCGGATTATTTAGTTAAAATGAATGCGGGGAGAGGCTTTTTGCTTAGGGTTGGGATTGGCAATGAACGGGCTGAGGTACGAAGCTTGTGGAATTGCCAATGGTGCGGTGGGTGCAAAAAGTGTGACAGAAAAAACAACCCGGGAGGCGTGGGTTGGGAAGGTGCAGCAAAAAGATAGAGAAGCCCGCAGCAATCTGTTCAGCCTGTGCGTTAAGCCTTGCAAGGGCGATGGATTTTTGATGCAGTGTGGGAATGGAATACAAATTTGATATTTAATGACCCTCAAGTAAAGTGTAAGGCATTGATTGGAATCATCGCCAGAGGGGGAGGGATTGAGTATGACACACGCGCTACAAGCGCGCGAGCAGGGGCTTTTACACCAGCTCCCAGCGCAAATTTGAATTATCAGGTCTGAAACGATATTTGTTTTCATAGTTGGAGCAATAAGGCAATTTCCAATTATGACATTTCATGAAAACAACGCAATTATATCTTATTAAATTTTCTTGTAACCACTTTTTTACCCACTTCTAAAGTCAGGAAATAAGCTCCTGGCATAAGTTCAGCAAATTGATAGATTAAATGTTGTTTTCCGGGATAAAGCGTTCTTTCCATTACCTTTTTAACCAGTTTACCTGTACTTGAATAAACTGATGTTTGCAGGTTTATCGTTTTTTCAACAACAATTTCCAAGGTTGCCTCATCAAGTACCGGATTCGGGAAGATATTTCCAACAAAAAGTTGTTGGTCATCCGATTGCTCACTCAAACCTGTAGAAGGATTATAAAAAGCACTGTAAACACCATTGCCGTGTGTACCGATAGCAATAAAACCATCCGTTTGCCGGACATCAATCATATCGATGATCACATTTCCAATTGACGCTGCTCCCTCTTTTAGCCAAACCGTGGAGTCACCGTTTAATTCAGTAGTAGAAAACAAGCCACAGGAGGTTCCAGCAAAAATGATTTTATTACCCTGATAAGTCAATAATTTTGTGCAACGTATTGATGGACCGTTTCCTGAACCATCTGTATTTTCCTCGAGGTTTCCTCCGACAGCTGTCCAGCTTGCACCACCATCCATCGAATGAAAGAGACTCTGAACACCATAATTTGAAAAAGTTACCATCAGATGGTTGGCATTATCAGGATTAATATCTATGTAGGCAATGAATGAATTTGCAGGAAAGTTACTTCCAGTAATATTGACAGGGACAGGATTCCCTGTATTTGCATTATCAAGCCTGTATATTTTTCCGAGATTGGTACCATAATACAAACGGTTTGCAGGTATTTTTGAGATAGCAATACAGCTAATTTCGGAAGCAAATCCCACATTTACATTATTCAGGTGGCTCCACCCGACATTCCTCTGGCTTGTGTCATACGCAGCGAGTTTAAGGTTGTCCTTTCGCCAGATACTATTGATAGTTGGCAAATAAAATACCTCGTCGTTATTTGGATCGATTGCAAAATTCTGGTAAAAGGGAAAAAGCGTGTTACTGCCCATCACGGGGTCATAATATTTAAGTAGTGTATCGGGAAGTTGCGGAAAAATATCGATTGTATGCATTTCATCATCAAAACGTGTTGTCCATATATTCCCGCTGTAGGCCGACAGGGCGCAATATTCCCAGTCAGAAGCAACACTGGTGGCAAAGCCATCGTAGCAAAGGTCAACATTGAACCATAATTCCGAAGGATCGTCGGTAACAGTATAGTACCAATTGTTATCCTGCAGCCCTCCTATTATCCAGTCATCTCCCGAAGATCCGTGATCAATGGCAACGCTGTAAAACTGGGTCGTTGTAAGTTTGTTGTTGAGTCTTTGCCAAAACATCTGACTGCTATCGGCCATACAGTTATCAGTACGGTATATTCCACCGTCATTTGCAACAAATAAGGTGGAAGGGTCAGTTGCCAGAAATGTATTTGCGTGCTGGTCAGGATGAAGCGTATGGAGTGAGTCCATATCATAAGGATATCCACCAATAAAATCAGTCATCAGGCTATCGGCAAAACCATTGTTTGAGCGATATAAATTCATTCCTCCAAGGAATACAACATCTTCATTATCAGGCTTAACACCCAACGTTACGCAATATCCTCCGTAGACAACCAATGCATAAGGAAGTTTATTAATACTACCTTCACCTTTTCCGGGAATCCCTGGTGTTCGGTTTTCCCATACAGCGGAATCGGCTGTTGTATTCCAGGTCATCTTCCAGAAAGTATTTATCGAATTGGTATAACCATCGAAAGGAGTGAGATCGGGAGATTGAGACTCTGTAAATACATACATCACTTGTTCATTCGAAGGTGCGAGCACAAGACGGGTAACACGGTTATCAGTAGGAAAACCTGATGGTGTAATCTTTTCCCAGTTTATGCCATCGACGGATCTCCATATACCTGCTTTACCAGGAGGTTCGATGGAAAGGCAGAAACTGCTTAAAGTTGCATAAAGCACACCATCAGATGTTATGGTCAAATCAGTCACATAGGATTTGTTTTCAAGGTCGCCCAGCGTCACATCCCAGGAAGCACCTCCATTGACGGAGCGCATAATCGCTCCGTAACAGGCAGCATAAACGATATCCTGATTCGTCACTACGGGATCTGTGACAATACGCCAGATTCCCTGAAAAATTTCTTCAAAATCAGCTGGAGAGCCACCTTGCGTAGAAACCAAGGCTTGCCAACTTGAGCCATTGTCGATGGATTTGTAGATACCATTGCCAATCCCGATGGTTCTGGCATTTGTACTGATATTCCGGTCGGTTGTACTGAGAAGTTCACCCGTACCGTAATACCAGATGTGATGCTTTCCTGGTCTTTTGTCCTGAACCAGACAAGTGGCACTTTGTTCGGCATCGGGAGAAGTGTTTTTGTGCCAGTTTTGCCCGCTGTCATTCGATTCCCACATGCCTCCTGAGGCACTGCCGGCAAGAAAATGGCTGGTATCGTCGATGTCAATAGCGATGCATAACATACGGCCGCCAATATTGGCAGGCCCTCTCCACGTCCACAACTGTTCCGCATTTTCTGTTTGCTTTTGTAATTCAGACACATAAGTAAGCTCACGCGAACGAATACCAACCGGAATGATCCCAGACTGAGGGTTCCTGAGTTTCGTATACTGGTATTTGGCCTGCATTGCCAGTAAACCGGGTTTAGATATTTTTTTTACTTCGCCGGAAGGTTTTGCGTTATTCATTAGCCAGGCATTTTCACTTATGTTGTGTTTATACATTGTGTAAAATGCGAAAGTGATGACTTCAAAAATCATCAGGAAAAAATAAAACTTTTTCATAAGTCGATTTTATTTCTTTGGTTTATAATATTGCTGCAGTACTAGTTAACATCCATCCTTTTTGAACAAACCTAACAGCCATTATTGAGAATTGTATTAAACTAGTATCGTCAATCATTAATAAAACTTAGTTTTTTGTCAGCCTGAGCGAAGTCGAAGGCACAATAAAGTAAAACTTTCATATTTGTAACAATAAATCTTGTTTCGACTCTCTCGTCTTGATGACGAGACAGGCTGCTCAACATGACTATAACTTTCCACTTTCAAATGTTCGTTAATCTTGACCAATATTCATATTGTATTATTTCACCAACATCATTTTAACCGTTTCGGAATAACCACCTACCGTAATTTTACAGAAATATAAGCCGCTGGTTAAGAATGTACCATCAAATTGTAGCTGATATGTTGCCGGGTTCAATATCTGGTTTACGAATGTTTCAACTTTGCATCCCGTCATGTCATACACTTCAAGACTTACCCTGTTTGTTTCTGCTATTTTAAATTCTATAGTTGTAATTTGATTGAATGGGTTTGGATAATTTTCAATAAGCGATGATTTCGGAATCACTTCATCGCTTAAACCATTTATCCCGATTGATTCGCCACCTGATTCAATATATCGCTGATGAAATTCCTGATAATAGAGGTTATTGATTCTTGCATCAAAGATGGTAAGTGAATTTTCGTCATTTCCAATATCAGCCGGGACTTCCCAATTATAGGAACCTGTTGAAAGAATTTTATTTCCTTCCTTCAAGTTTGCATCAATCAATAAATACTTGTGGTGAATTAATCCTGAAAGGGTATCACAATATACATCAGCGTGAGGATTCCATGTGTTTGGAACAGCCTGTCCTTTCATTCGTGGATAAGCACTGTTTGATAAAGTGGAGTTGGCTAAATCGAAAACACCTTTGACCTGCCTGCCATTAGTAAAAGCCGTTTTCAATGCATCTTCAACAGTAGGCAATTCAAATTTCAACATACAGAAGAATAAACTCTGTATGGGTTTAGTGAGAATAAGATTTTTAAGAAAAACAGAGACCTTGTCAGAAGGAGCAAAATATACTTCCATTCTTTTACCTGCCACATTCAGAATATGTGGCGTATTATCTGTTTTTTGGACTCCGAATCTTGTCCTCTGCGTATTATAACTATCGGTATGTGAACCCCACATTTCTTCAAATTCCCTTGTGTAAACAGCACAAAGCGACTCATCCTGAATAAGAATTATATTATTTTTATCAGAATGAAACTGCGGATGTGAAACATTGGTGGATCCTGTCCACAGGCATTTAATATTCGGATTGCTGTTGAACCTGTAATCAAAAATCCAGAATTTATTATGCATTGAATAGGTGGTATCATAGCTTCGTCTCAGGACCGGGATGCCGTGAGCAAGCAGTGTATCAAGCAGCGGCGTGTAGGCAGTGTGGTTATAAATGAACCTGATTTTCACACCACGGTTTTTTGCTTTAATCAATGCATCGCTGATAGAAGTATAATACGAAAATCCCCATAGCGTAATATCAATGCTGTATTTGGCGCTGTCAATCTGTTTAACAAAAAGGTGTTCGAAGTTTTGGTTGCCGTTGGCATGTTCGCCTGTATTGACTGAAATATCCACGCTATGGTTGAAATAGGCCTGAACGGTGCCCGAAGATAATGATTTGGTTACAAAATATCCTGAATCAAGGCTTGATCCAACCTGATTTTGCGAAATAACATTATATTTATAAATTGTTGCCGGCCGAAGATTGCGTATGTGTACAATATGATTGGTAAGCAGTGCAGCATTATACGAAGAATCCGTATAAATGATTGCCTGGTAATTTGAATCAGGAGCCATCCATTTAACTTTTGAATCAGCAGGTATATCCGTTGACCAGAAAAGGCTTACTCTGGTTTGTGTAATGCTGTCATACGTAAGATTTGATATTATTGGCGCGTTGATTTGACCCATGCAACGATCAATAAGCAGCATGGAGTTTGCAATGAGTAAAATTGCCAAAATGTAAATTGATTTTTTCATCGTATCATTTTTAACCCATAAAATAAAAAACCGCAGGTACCATAACGATACTTAATACAATATGCGCCATAACCAAGGCTGATGCAGTTTCAGGAGCACAATTGTGTTGTTTGGCAAATACCGGCCCGAGCACTGCCGAAGGTAACGAACAGACAAGTACCAATACCTGTGTCTGTAGTGATGATAAATCATATAAGATGGCCTGTGCATGCGCTATCATTGGTTGAAACCACATTTGTATAAGCGCTGAAATAACAAACAGAGGAATAATTCCCTTTAGTGAAATGATTTTCAATTGCAGGGATAACACCAGACATGCCAACACTGATAATGCGCCGTTTATCATTTTTAATGCTTCAAAAAATGGTTCTATATAACTATGCCCTCTGTCGAATGGAATAAATGAAAAAACCATCCCCAAAACAACTGAAACAAAAATCGGAGACTGAAAATAAGACCATGAAAGTGCCTTTTTGACACTTGATTTTCCGTCATTTTCGCCAAAAAATGTTGCAATGGCCGGACCGAGAATAAACATGGGCAATCCAACGCCCAATTCACTCAAAAGAACTGCATCAGCCATTGCTTCCGGATTATTTTGAAATGAAAATGCGATGAACGGATAACCAATCAGCGCTGATGATCCAAACGATGAAGTAAGCATCAAGGCTCCTGTTTTGGCTCTGGAAAGCTTCAGCAAACTACCCAGTCCCCATGCCAGAATCATTGACAAAACGCCGGCAACAACTACCGCAAACACCAATAAAAACTGATTACTCTTTATGGGGGTGGCTGATAATTGAAGAAAAATAACAGCAGGAAGAACAGCCTTGGTTAACAGATTTGAAAAGACTTTCCCGTCTTCTTCCTTGATTATTGAAAGTTTGCGTAGCAACAGACAAAGCAAAATGACAATAATGAAAGCAAAAACAGTTTCAAAAACCTGAAGATTCATTACCAGATGATTTTAAAAATTTATTTTAATTCCAACATTTAACCCAACACTGCCAAATGGATATGTTTCTTTTAATTCTTTTCTTGCTTCTGAATCTGAGGGTGGAGCGTTTGTCTCAGTGGTATAATTATCAACATAATCAATTTCCTTTTCATGTGTTGTCATATCTGGCAAGCGATCGGTACCATCTACTATTGATTCAGTCAATATTCCTTTAGTAGGGGAATAGGATAAATTAACCATATTTACTTCACCAAACAAAGACAGCTTATCACTTATGTTGTAGCTTACTCCTGCACCGGCATTTAATCCCAGGGCTATTCCTCCGCTTAATTCCATTATTTCAGACACAACACTTCCACCGGCTGATGTATAATCATCTTCGTAGATAATTTTACCGAAACCAATGATCAAACCAAGTTTTGCATAAGGATTAATTTTCTCAAAGCTACCTGCAATTACTAAAGATGGATTTATTCTCAACATATTAGCAGACAAACTGTTGTTTCGTACTGTACCGTATAATGTTTGATTTGTTTTTGTTTTTGCGCCAAGCAAATACGAACAACTTATTTCTGCTCCAACGTTTTTATTAAACATATACCCAACAGCTCCCTCAACAACAAATCCTTTTCCCAATGATGTCTTCACTTGCTCTTGTGTGGATGAAACAGTATCAATTGTATAATTAATAAAGTGGAAATAATCTACATTTTGTGAACTCATATTAAGTCCGTAACCCGCATTGATTTTTGCATAAAGGCCTTGAGAAAAAGTCCTGCCTGAAAGCAGCGATGCTGTTAAAACCATGATTGTTATTGCTATTTTTGTTTTCATAAATATTTATTTTGAATGATTTATTAATTAAGTTTTTTTATTTAAGTTATTGACTTTAATCTTTTATGCAGCGAACTGAGAAGCCATTTATTTTCGCATAATTTTGATATTGAATGATGGTACTGTTGTAATTCATCCAAATGCTTGATGCATCAGTGCCTGCAGCTGTTGATGTCCAAAACATAGCGGTTTCACCCCAACTGCCAAAAGCGCTGCCCCAACGAGCCCCCCCTGCATAAGCACTAAATAAATACTGATTGGTTGCACCACTATTAGGTGACCACCAATGCGCAGTACCTGCATCTTTAAGTTTGCCAGCGGCCACACTTGCGCCACCAACATGTGCTACAAGAGTTGTCCATTCCGCGTTTGTTGCTACGTGCCATCCTGTTGGAGCCAGTCCCCGTGGGTCATTTACTGCATACCAATTGTAGAGCTTGCCACAATCGTTAGCCCCGTTGTTGTATTCGCAGTAAGCTCCGGTTGTAAGGTTTTGCCAGGCAGTGGGGTCTGTTACGTGAGCGATAGCTTCACCATTGCGGTAATGTGTTACATTAAGATTTTTATTGGTCCAAATTTGTGTTCCAATTTTAACAGAGTCGGCAAATTCATTTATATTTACCAGGGTTTTTACAAGGTCGTTGGGAACCTGTCCATCATCGGAGCCACCGGCAAAATTTACAAAAACAACACCCACATTATGCCATATATTTCCCGAAAGTAAAAAGTCATTTATTCTTGGATTTATATAAGCTGCAACATCCTGAAGCTCATGTCCCGCAATGACTTGTTCACCACTGGTAAAGTTTAAGTAATAACATCTGTAAGGATAAGGTTCATTATGTGCCTTTTCTAAGCAATCCTTAATTTCAGAAACTTTAGTATCGAGGTTAACATTGTTTAATGAATAATGGTCCTGAACGTAAACGTATAAATTGGGATCATCGGTCGCACCAAAACTGCCCGTTGTGTTATTGTTCCAAATCAAAGGCATGCCCAATGGATATCCGTGCGTGCCCCAAAATTGCCGTACTATAACGACTTTACCTCTTACCTCTTTAAGCTGAGGTATATGGTCGCCCATCCAAAATCTGTCAGGATATGACCAGTTAAGATAACCCAGAACTCCATTTGCAAAAGCATCATCGCCTCTGTTGGAATGCTCCTGCTTAATCATAAACACAACTGATTCGGTTGGATGAGCAGTTAGAAAATCAAGGGTAGGACGAATCAGATCGTTGAAATTTTTATGCAGGTAATAGGAGCCGTGATAAAGTGTCATGGTGCCGTCGTCATCATTCAGTCGAATATCAAACCATCTGACGCCTAACAATAGTTGATTTGCAATACGGAAATCCTGTGCAATTGTTTTTTTTGACAATAGCCCCTGCGCTGATGTGTGAAGGTCGGCACCACAATCGTGGGTGGCAGGGATGGTTATTTCTGACAAATACTTATTGTCATCAATATACTTCATCCAATCAGGATAACTATAGGGCAACGCTCTGTCGGGACCAATTGGATCAGCACCTAAACCGTCATCCTTTATCGGATCTTTTTTACACGAAGTAATCATAAGCAGGCTGCAAAAAAGAAAGGCTGCAATTACAGCAAGGCTTGAAGTTGTTTTCATTGTATTCCTTTTTTTAATTTGATTAGTTTTTTTACTTATAGTTCTCTGATTCTATTCTCAAATTCGTTTTTACTGGAATTTTTAAGTATTACATTGGTTGCCCTGTCCAAGTCAATATTGCACTCCTCTTTTTTAAAACTTGTCAATATTAGAAATTTGACTGAGGGCCATAATACAAGTGCTTTCTTCTTAATTTCGATACACTTGCTTTTTGTGATGTTATTATCAATCAGAATTAATTGGATTTGCTGATCGCTCAGAATATCGAAACAAGCATTATTATCTGAATCAAAAACAATATTAAAACCGGGTATTTGTTTAAGCGCAGTTCTGAGGCTTTCCCGGAAGATTTTGTTCTGCTCGATAATGACAATATTCATTAGTTTTTCTTTTGAATTTTCATAAATTATGTTCATGCTTTTTTCGGTCAAATACTGTTTATTGCTGCAGTTCTAACCAAAATAGTACTATGTTTTTTTAAATGTTTTGACTACTATTTCAATACGATCATAAGTCACGCCACTTGGTCGGGTTTCGTAGTCTTGTACATCTTCTAATGTCATACTAATTGTACCATTACTTAATAAAATAGTGAAATTATAATGTTCATTTATATAGTGCTCCCGGTAAAAGCCAATTTCGCGATTAATTGACTGTGCAAGAAAAATCATCCCTAATACACCATTGTTATGAGAGTTGGTTTTTACCATATTATTTAGTACAGGTTTCATGTTTTCGCGATAAATTCGTTTTGTTAATTAATTACAATAATTATCAACTCTGCTGCGTAATGTTTTAACAAAATTACAATGCACAGAGCCCCGGTAGATAAGTGTAAACCTGTAGTTTGGCTAAGAGAAAACCCGTAATTGAACTAAGAGAAATCCGGTAGAATTATTTGGTAAGAAAAGAAATTGCTATATCGAAAAATAGTTGTTATTAATTGCCCACACAATTAATCCGGCTATATTGTGAACATTTGCTTTAAGAAAAATATTACTTCGGTGTGTTTCAACTGTTTTCGCACTGATAAACAGTTTTTCAGCAATTTCGTGTGAGGTTAAACCCTTGCATATCAAATTCAGAATATCGATCTCGCGGTTTGTGAGATTATCTGTTCCCTGTAAACCATTGAATGATCGAAACGCCAGTTTTTTAATTATTTCCTGACTGAAATAATTCCCCCCTTCAAACACAACGGAAATAGCTTGCTGAAGCTCAAACTTGGTCGATTTTTTTAGCACAAAACCTTTGACCCCAGCATTAATCATTTTTGTATAATTTGTTGTGTCCGAAAACATGGTAAGGGCTATAATATTGAGGTTTGGCAGTAATTCAATCGCCTTTAGTGTTGTTTCAACACCATCAATCAGGGGCATACTGATATCCATTAATACCACATCGGGACAAGAATTATGGAGAAATTCCAGAAATAAATTGCCATTAGAAGTATCAAATACAACTTCAAAATTTTCGATCTGACCCAATACCAACTTGATACCTTCTCTAAAAAGGTCATGGTCATCAATAATGGCAATTTTAATTTGTTTCATACATAGAGATTTCCTTATGTGGTATGCTAATGACTGTTTTCATTCCCTGGTTTTGCCGGCTGTTAAATAGAACATTTCCCTCCAAAGATTGAATCCTATTCTTGATGTTTTTTAATCCCATCCCTTGTTTTTCGTTCAGTTTTTCTTCTATCGAAAAACCAATCCCGTTATCCTCGTATTGCACATTGAGCGTGTCTCTGGATAAAAAAACCTTAATAGAGATATGTGATGCTTTCGCGTGTTTTATCGTATTATGAATGAGTTCCAGAATTGTTCGGTATATGGTAATTTCAGCTTTCAGGTCAAAGCGATCGATCTTTTCAAAAAACAAATCAAATTGGATGCTTTTATTGAAATCAATCTCACTTATGAAATTTTCCAAGGCAATTTTTAACCCATATTTTTCAAGAATCTGAGGACTGATATTATGCGAAATTCTTGATGTATCGTCTATTGCACTATCAATAATGCTTATAAGCTTTGATTCTATAACTGTTTTATTATCAATATCATTGGCATCAATATATGCCTGAAAATATAGTTTTGCAGCAGATAATAATGGTCCAAGCCCATCGTGCAAATCAGAAGCAATCCTTTTTCGCTCTTTTTCCTCGGTTTGAATAACTGCTTCAAAGAGTTTTTGTTTAAGAATTTCCTTTCTCTTTAATTTGAAATAGAATAAACTTAGTACAAAGGCGATACACAGGAAAATCATGATGATTATAAGGAAAGTCAGTTGTTTTTTGTGAAATTCATTCTTTTGCTCCCCCTCCCTTATTTTTTGCTCCTTGGCAAACAGATCATATTTAGCCGATTGTTCGTTGATCTGCATACTTATTCTGTCTTTATAAAAATCAGACATGAGCAAACGGCTTAATGCCATAAATTCGTAAGCTTCTTTATAATTTCCGGTATAATTATAAATGATAGCCATTTGTAAGTACAAGCGCATAAAAAGATTCCTGTTTTCCTCGATCGCGCAAAGATTTGTGGCATCAACAACAGCCAGTAGAGCCAGTTTATAATCCGTTAATCCGATGTAAATATTGCTTTGGTTTATCAGTGCACTCATTGCGTAGTATTTCATCCCGGCCTCATCGAAATTCTTTACGGCTTTCAACGATAATTCAAGGGCTTCATCATATTTTTTTGCCAAAGAAAAGCGATAACTAAGTTCGTTTTGAGCCAAGGCCAGGTTTGCTTTAGAGTTAATATTTTCGGATAGCGAAATGCACAGCACTGAATATTTTTCGACCGAATCGGCAATATTGTATTTATTCACTCCCCATTCGTCGTATATGGCAGCCAGCCGGTTGTATGCATAAGCCCTGTTATTATCTGTAACATACCTTTTACTGTTCACGATCTCGTTCAGCATCTCAATTCCTTTGGAATACTCCTGCTTTTGCCGGTAGGCCTCACATAAATTTATACTGCAATAGTCAGCTTTTTCGGAGCCTGCCTTTAATGTATCAAGCGCCTCCATAAGCAAATGGATTGCTTTATCGGGCATCGATTTTTCAAGAAATTTCCGGGCCGAATATATCAGGGCATCGGTAGGGCTGAGTGTGTCAGGGGCTTCAAACATTCTCCTATTGAGTGCATTTACGGCATTGGAGTCGGTATAAATAACCCTCAACCTTAAATAATTGGTTTTTGCCTGTTGAATCGGGGAAAATTGCTTTTTATAAAACTCAAGTTCTTTCAAACATTGTTTTGAGATGTTTTGATCAGAATTAATTTCATTAAGTCCTTTGTTATAAATACTATCAAACGCGATATCATTTTCAAATCGCTGACTAAATAAGTTCTCGGCCGAAAAAAAACTGAATGCAATCATGAAAATAAGAAATAGCTTAATCCTATCGAAAACTTCGGTAAAACTGATGCCCCTCACTTCTGATTCAAACGGACTATCCATCGCTGATTTATATTGACTACACGTTACTTATTCAAAAATACTAATTTTAACCTGAATTATTCATAAATTAAAAAAAAAGAGGGAATTGTTTTTGGTTTACTCATTGATAATCAATACCTTTGAGGTGCAAAAATCAAAATAAC
>CAYXCZ010000053.1:0-21173 GCA_964463695.1 uncultured Lentimicrobiaceae bacterium
GCAAGCCAATGGCCTTCATTACCAGTCACTTATAAACGCTTCAGCATCAACAAATCAACAAAGAACAAATCGACTTTTCTAAGGGTTTAGGGCTGGCGCAAGCCAATGGCCTTCATTATCAATCACTTATAAACGCGTCAGCATCAACAAATCAACAAAGAACAAATCAACTTTTTTAAGTAGTTGATTTGTTGATGCGTTGATATGTTGATTTGTTGCTGACGCAAGCCAAGAGCTTTCATTGCCAGTCACTTATAAACGCGTCAGCATCAACAAATCAACAAAGAACAAATCAACTTTTCGGAGGAGTCTGGAAGTCTGCTCGGGGGTCAGCCCTTTATTATTTCAAACTAAAACGAATGGGAAGGTTATAAGCTACGCGCACAGCTCTTCCATTCTGACGGCCGGGTTGCCATGAAGGCATAGCGTTTACAACTCTGATAGCCTCTTCGTCGCAACCGCCTCCAATTCCTCTTAAGAGCTTAATAGTACTTACCGAACCATCTTTTTCAACAATAAAACTCACATATACCCTTCCTTGAATCATCTGTTCACGAGCCATTTCAGGATAGCGGATGTTTCGGGCTATGAAGTTCATCAAAGCATTGATACCTCCTGGAAATTCAGGTGCAATTTCAGGTACCAGTATTAAAGGCTCGTCTATAGCTTCTTCAGCCGGCATCAAAGGGTTTTCATGTATGATAGGTTCATTTGGAGAAGGCTCAGCCTGAATGAATATATTTTTATCCTGTTTATTCGAGTTGTCAATCACTTCAATTTTTACAGCAATTGGCTGGGGAGGAGGAAGTGTTTTTGGTTTCTGAATGGTGATAGGAATCGTTTCGATAATAGTCTGATCAATCTTGCGCTGTATATCGCCCATATTCATCAGCTCATTCGATTTGTATTCGAAAGCCAGAAATACCATCGCAAGGGCTAGAATGGCACCTATCTGTCCGAATATCAGCCGCTTATTTTCAAGATCAGCTTTGGCAGTTTTTTTCGATGCATGTTCCATAACACTGACTTTTTAAAGATTCAATGTTTAAACGCAAACGGTTGCGGAATATTGTCTGATATAAAAAAATCATCACTTTTGCTTTTTGTTTATGTTGTAAAGATGTTGAGATGTATAATGGTTGAATCTTTCTATCTTTGAATCATTGAATATTGAAAAATGCTTGAAATTTCTGTTCCTTACAACCTGGCTTTTGCTCAACTTGTAGCATCTTTTATGGAAGAGGCAGGCGCCTGTTATGGTGCTGACGAGCGCGAAAAAAACCACTTACGTCTTGCAGGCGAAGAAGCTTTCGCTTTTATTATGGCGGGCATCCCGTCTTCCGGACTTAAAGATCAGTTTAGGCTTCGTTGTCAGGATGATCAGGATGGTTTATTATTTCAATTTTCCAATCACGGAAGGCCTTTAAACGTTCGCCATATCCCCGATTTCAGTATTGATGATCCCGATAATACTGCCGACGGACTGTCACTCCATCTGCTTAAACGCTTGAGCGAAAAACTGCTTTTTCGTAACCTCGGTCAGAATGGATGGGAGTTGGTTTTGCTCATGCGTTTCCAACATTTCATGCTTTTGCCCGGAATCTCTGTTGCTGGATTTTCAAAGCAAACAATTACCGCCAGCAGCACGGAACTCAGTGTGAGAAAAGCAACAGCAGCCGATGTTCCCGGAATCATCAATCTTGTTTACAACACCTACCGCTATTCGTATGTGAAAACACTGTTTTATGATACCGAAGAATTGGCAGAGGCTATCAGCTCTGGAAAAGTACTTTCGCTGATTGCTCTGACCGGGAATGGGACAGTTATCGGGCACAATGCAGTTCTTGTTGAAAGCCAGTTGCTTGGTGAAGTTGGAATGTCGATGGTGGATCCGGAGTATCGCAAAACGGGCATTTTTGTATCATTGCTTTCAGCTACTATGGAGGCATTGCTTCAAAATCATCCAAAGTTGCTTTTATATGCCAGGGCTGTTACTTCTCATAAGCACAGTCAGGTTTTCCTTTCAGGATTTGTGTGTTGTTTGCTTCAGCTATCCGTGCATCCACACGCTTCTTTTGTTGGGATGAAAGGTGATCAAAATGAACGTGAAAGCCTTGTATTTGGGGTAATTCCTGTTGAAGGTGAATTGCAAAGAATGCATTTATTTGTTCCGGGAGTTCATAGTGGGATAGTAAAAAACGTGTTTTCAGGAGGTGTCATTCCAGTTGAGATAACGGAACATTCGGGTAAATTTATGCAAGAAAACACCGAAGCTACAATCGAGTTTTCGTTTGAGAAACAACATGGAAGAATAAGTGTCAATTATCCCGGTCTTAATTTCGACCGTTTCTTACGTCATGAAACAATGGTTCTTCAGCAGGAAGGATTACTTACCATCAATGTAAGTATTCCGGCAAACAGCGATCAACCGGCAGAAACAGATGCTATATTGATGAAAAACAACTATTTCTTTTGTGGATTAATGCCAGATATCAATGGGAGTTGGAACTTGATTTATACGAACCTTACCCATCAGAAATTCAATTTTGATAACCTGCAGTTATTCAGTCCGGAAGTGGCTGAGCTGCGCGATTATATAAAAAAACTTTATCTCGAAATTGTAAATTAATTGATAAACTATTAATTGAATGATAATTATGAATTTTAATAGCTCAGCTGTTCTCCCTTTTTTGCGACTTGTTTTTGTCGTTGCAGCTTATGTTTCATTGCTTTTTTTAGCTTCCTGTAAACTGGATAATGATGAAGAGTTCCCTAATTATGATTGGGTTTCTCAGTACACGCTCGACAAAACGATGGTAGAGGTAAACACTGCCAACGCAGCCACAGCCTTCGAAACAGTGTTTCAGGAAATGATTACTGACAGCGTTTCACAAAGCAGTTTTTGCCAGAGTTTTATCAGTCCTGTGCGCTTTCTGGATGATTCATCAGGTTATTTCTTTGTTGAAACATACCGTGCCTGGATGGTGGCTCATGCTACTCAACAAGCTTTAGTTGGTACCAATCGCATGGAAGTGCAGGATGTGAATGGAAAATACTATGTCAAAGACATGGTAAACACAGCGGTTTTCAACGGTTATGGCTTTGTGGAATATTTTTTTAACAATCCTGTTTCGGGAATGGTCGAACGAAAACTTGGCTTTGTAAAAAATATCCCATCGGCTGAGATGTTTGTTGGTTCAGGGTTTTATAGCGATCCTCCAAAACTTTATTACACCCACGAGGCTGCCAGAATCAAAGTAGCTGAATCGGCAACCAGAAGCATGGCTGCCGGTATAGGAGGTGTGCTTGCTTCACAGCCTGCTGACAGCTTATCGGGTGTTGAGTTGTGCCGCAGATTGATCGACCATGTTCGCTTCTTCGATGATCAGTCGGGCTACTTTTTTATGTATGATTTCCGGTGTCACAACGTTGCACATGGCATCCAAAAAAACCTCCAAGGCCAAAACCTGTATGATTATCAGGATTCGCGCGGAACATTTGTTATTCGCGAGCTATTGGCTCTTGCCAGTGGAAACAGCAACGGTGGCTACCTTGAATATTACTGGAACAATCCCGTAACCGGTAACGAAGAACCAAAACTGGCTTATGTGATTAAAGTGCCTGGTATTGATTACTTTATAGGAAGTGGAATTTATCTCGACTGAGCCTTAGCGCGTAAGGTAATACTTGCGGTAAGAGCCATAACTTCCGCCTGAACCGTTGGGGATGGTTTCGCGTCGCCAGCCGGAAATGACTACTTTGTTGTCCTCAATCACCTCAGGATCAAGAATCATTTTGTACCCATCCAATATCAAGTCATCACCCGGAAGTGCAAAAAACAGCGTGATATAATTGTCATTCCCCGAATCAAAATTGTAAGGCACCCATGCTGCTGTATCAACACGGTTTTGTCCGTTTTTTACATAGTTATGAATCATATATCCGGCACCATAACCCGGAACTGTTTGATTTGGAACCTCAAAACGTAGTGTGCCAAAGTTGACCCAGGTGGTGTCGCTTGTAACATTACTGACTCCACCACTCAAAACATCTGTTTTTCCGATAAGTGTATCCACTTTCCATTCGCCACCTTCGGTAAAAATCTCGATACGTTTTTCGGTTTCTGTTTTTGGCAGAATGTCATCCACTACTTCACATGAGCTGGCAGTTAAAAGGATTGCAATTACAGGAATAAGGAATTTGAGACGGGTAAAAATTGTTTTCATTTATCAGAACAGTGTTTATTGGCTGCAAAATTACCGGATTCAGTAAGGGTAATTTCTACGGTGTTTAACGTAGTTTTCGATCGTTGATGCCGTTTGTTAACGATAGTTCAACTCAGCTTGTCTCAGATCAGATTTCAGTTATATCCAATTAAATGCCTGGTTTAATGCGGTAAAGAAAGTATTGAGATCATTAAAAAAAGAAGCAAATGATGTTGTTACTTACCAAAAAGACAACCTAAAACCATATATGGAGAACTTATAAAATCATCCTTTTATGTAATTTCATGAGTTATAACTCAAAAATATTATACTTTTCATGAGTTATAACTCAAAATTATTATGTTTTCCGGCGCACAACCCAACAGCAGGAAATTGATTATCTGGAAGTGTCGGATGGAGCTTTGCATGCATTTGAGATAAAGCTGAATCCAGGCAAGAATGTGAAATTCCCAATCACATTCACAAAGAATTATGCCGATGCAGCTTGTAGTGTGGTTCATCCTGAAAATTACCTTGATTTTCTGATTGATGATTAGAATACCATTGAACAGGAAAGCGCGTTTACCAGGTTTCGGTTTTCAATATTCATATCTCTGAAGTTAACCACTTTCATCATTGCCCTGTCATTAAGCCGGTAAATGGAAATGAAGGTGTTTTTCAGCATATGGCAGTTTTTCGGAAGACCTTAAAAATATGCTCTAAATTTCATCGGCACAGAAAGTTTATTCATCTTGAAAATCGGGTTATTTGTCGATTGAACTTGCCAGTGTTAATTTTGTGTATACTTTTGCCAGCCGATTTAAACCACTGAAAAATAATTTCTTAACTGAAGTCTGGTTCAAATCCGATGTTTGCACATGTTAATATCAATACACAATGAAAATCATACAGCTTTTATTGCTCACCGTTGCGCTGTTTTTGGCCGGCAATAATACGGTCAAAGGGCAAAGTATTTTGATCCAGAAACAGGATGGATCCATTCACACCGAACTCATTAGCAATGTCCGGAACGTACATTTTTCTTCGGACGACCTTGTGTTTCAGTTTACCAATGGCTCAACAAATGGGTTCGCACTCTCAGAGCTTAAAAAAGTGTATTTCGATATTACTATTGGTGTTGCTGAGCAAAGCACTGACAAGCTCACGCTTTCGCCCAATCCTGCAACCAATACCATTTATATTCAGGGTATAATCTCAACTAATGAAACGCTCTCTGTCTACCGCGCCGATGGGGCTCTGGTATTTAGTCAGGTTGTGAGTAGTTCAAACCTCAGCCTCGATCTGTCTGAATTTAGTCCGGGTCTTTACATTGTACACATTGCAGGATTCACCTCTAAATTCATCAAGAAATGAGAAAGCTACTCCTAATTACAGCAGCAATTTTGACCCTGTTTACTGCGCAGGCCACTCAGGAGAAAATGTATATTCACTTCAACAACAAAACAACACTCGGTGCACCTGTGGCTACAACTGATAGTTTGTATTTCAGCAACGACGGTTTGATTGCCTATTTCAAAATCAGCGGTGCGGAATACCAATACCCGCTGAATCAAATCGACAGTATAACCTTTGGGCCCGAGTCGCAAACTATACAGATTGTATATGAAAATGAATCCGTTAGTCTGACCAATCCGCTTGCATTCGAAGGTGTGAATGTTGTGATTGAAGGCGCAGATGTGACAGTAAATGCCACAACCGAAGTACAAGATATTAATTTCAGCCTATCCGGAAGCACCACCGATGGCACATTTAAAATCTATACCGCTAAACGTTACAATATGATATTAAACGGTTTAACGATAACAAATCCCGATGGACCAGCCATCAATATTCAGTCAGAAAAAAAGACCACCATCATACTCACCGAAGGCACAACAAACACACTTACCGATGGTTTAACTTATGCCCCGGCACCTAATGAAGAAGACCAGAAGGCAGCACTTTTCAGCGAAGCAAAATTAGTCTTTAGCGGCAATGGAAGCCTCGTTGTCAATGGTCATGGAAATGATCAACATAGTATTTGCAGCGATGATGAAATAGAAATTTTGGATGGTAACATTACTATCAACAGTGCTGTGAAAGATGGTATTCATGCCAATGACGGCCTTTTGATGACAGGTGGCAATGTCCATGTTTCGTCAGGTGGCGATGGAATTGATGCTGATGGCGGAGCTATAGATATCAGCGGCGGAAGTATCACCATGCAGTTGCCAACAGCTGATGTAAAGGGCCTTTCATGCGACAGTACGCTACTTATCTCAGGCGGCACCATCAACATTACCATGAATGGCCATCAGTCAAAAGGAATAAAAAACGATCAGACAATGACGTTGAGCGGAGGAACAATTACTATCCACACTACGGGTGACGCTGTACTTGTGGCTTCCGGATCAGGATTCGACCCATCGTATTGCAGTGCCATCAAATCTGATGAAATGATTAATCTCAGCGGAGCTAACATAACAATCACCAGCACAGGGAAAGCAGGTAAGGGTATTTCATCCGACACTGATATCATTATGACCGGAGGGATTGTCAATGTAACAACTTCGGGCAATGGCGCAGTTTATACCAACATTTCAGGCCAGTTGGATGCATATGTTGCTACCTGTTTAACTGCCGATAACAATATCAGTATTTTGGATGGCAGCCTCACGACTTCCAGCACCGGGTCAGCTGGCAAAGGCATTTCTGTTGACAATACCCTCACCATCGGCAGCACTGAAACTTCACCGGCTGTTCAGGTAACGACAACAGGCACACGTATCCTTATCAGTGGGTCGGGGGGTAATGCCAATTATGCCGAAGCCAAAGCAGTAAAGGCTGATGTGGATGCGGTTATTAACAACGGAACGATCACAATAAGTTCTGCTGATGACGGCATCAAAGCCGAAAATGCCATTTTCATTAATGGTGGAACGCTCAATATTACCAATTCGATTGAAGGAATTGAAGCACCATTTATTTCGTTTAACGGAGGAAATACCCATGTAAAATCGAGCGATGACTGTATTAATGCCACTTTTGGAGGCGATTTGACGCAGAACGATGGTAGTCTGCTTACGATCAGTGCGGGTTATCTGATGGTAAACACTACAGGTGGCGATGGACTTGACAGCAACGGTAATATTATCATGACTGGTGGAACAGTGGTGGTACATGGCCCTCCTTCACAACCCGAAGTGGGGATGGACTACAATGGAACCTGCACTGTTAACGGAGGATTTTTGGCAATCTCAGGCACTAACTCAAATATGACGCAGGCACCAGGTACTGGCTCGGGTCAGTATAGCTTGAAAATCACAACGAATCAGCAGATGTCATCGAGCACACTGTTTCATATTCAGAATGCCTCGGGTGCTGATGTCCTCACCTTCCAGCCCATGCGTAATTACTACTCCATTGTTTTCTCCTCAGCTGCCATTCAAAGCGGGCAAAGCTATTCGGTCTATACCGGAGGAACCTGCACAGGCACAGCCGTTGACGGACTTTATACTGACGGAACCTATTCAGGAGGAACCCTGCGCAAGACCTTTACCATAAGCGGAAAAGTGACCAACGTGACTTTCTGAGAAGTTGAAAATTATTTCAAAGAGACATGCTGGCTCAAATAATACCCCGATAAGATTAGGGTCCTATTTGATCATTTTTTCGTTGAAATAGGCCATCCCAAAAGGAAAATAATCATTCGACTGAACCACTGTTCCATACATATTACCTTCTGGCTGCTTCACATCTATCTGGAAGGTAATGAGTTGGTTGTTCTGTCGGTGGGACGGCGACAGCTTTTGGAAGTTTTTGATATGCAGGGTAAAGTTGTCATGCGACAAGAGCTGACACTAAAGGCAACATAACGCATTGTGTTTGATCTTCCTTAGGGAATTTATGTGGCTGGTGTTTCTGGGAAATCCGGAAAAGTTTTTGTGAAGGTATTTGTGTCTTAAAACCAAAAGCTTACTTATTAGGAAACCTTTTAAAAAGGTAAAGGCGCCCGACCAAGAGCGCCTTAAAAACAACCAACCAATTAAAACCCCGAGGGTATGGGGTAATATTTTTTAGAAAGGAACTACAAATATAAGCATTTTGCGAGGCTTTGTCAAGAGAGAAAACAGGATTTTTAGCATTAAGAAAACTGATTTAGTAGCTTGTTAAAGCCAAAATTAACTGAAATATATTGTTTCCTCTAGTACCTATTTCGAAACGAAGAAACTACTCGCCAACTCTTCGGAACTATTTCACTCAACGAAACAATTGCATGAGAGCTGTCCTGGTTTTTGTTAATCAGCCCATCAATTTCGATAGTATAAATGACTATAAACTCTCACCTGAAGCTTTTTATGTCATCTGAAACCCGGTGGAGAGACCTCATGAGTTTATATATATTACTGATAAAGATAGTGTTAGATATTAAAACTAAGGTTTATTTAATCACTAATTTTTGTGTTTGTTCTTTGTCCTTTGAGCTGATGCTAATGAAATACATACCTTTCTTTAATTGAGAAACATTGAGGCTGTTGCCGGTAAAGTTGCTTTCAAGTATCAAGTTGCCCAAAGGGTCGAGTATTTTAATATGTGCAATCTCTTCCTGTAAACCTTGAATGGTTATTTGTTTGCTTGCGGGATTGGGATAAACCAAAAAATATTTTCCGTTATTTTCTTCAACGCCTTCACATATCAACGATTCAATATAGTTTTCTTTTACCAGCGAGTTTTGTTGCTGACCTGAATGAATCGTCAGAGAAACATCATAAACGCCTTGGTTGTGAAAGTAAATGAGAGGGTTTGCCTCGGTTGAAAACTCAGGGTCGCCACCTTCAAAATGCCATTCGTAGCTATCCACCTGACCTGTTGATAAATTACTGAACTGAACCGGCTGTGTAGTACAAACTATTGTTTGGCCGGCTATGAAGTCAGCAATGAGCGTAGCCGATCCGGCTTTTCGTTTGAGCATGCCCTGACTGCCACAGAGAAACCCTGTGTTGTTACCAGTGAATTTGACCTTATAGATATGCGAATCGCCTGCACCATTGTTTTCAACAACCCATGAATTGCCACCGTTTACAGTTTTGTACACATCCTCATCGGTACCGGCAATATAAGCACTATCGTTGTTGAAAACATGAACACCTTCAAAATAATGGTATCCGGTAGTATAGGTGCTCCAGTTGTTTGCACCATCGGTGGTGAATAAAATTTTGCCATCTTCACCTCCGGCTACACCAAAGTCTCCCTTGAAGTCGATACCAAGCAAAAAGCCGCCCTGACTTCCGCTATAAACATCATCCCAGTTATAACCTCCATCAACCGATCGCAGAACTTTTTCGTTTGAACCGACAGCGTATAAAGTTGTGCTGTTAGCATAGCAAACATCAAATAGCATCTGATCAATAGTGGATGAAGCCGACCAACTGTTACCTCCGTCGTTAGTAATGTAAAATATTGCACCGCCGCTATTGGGAGTTGCCAATGCAACACCATGTAATGAATCATAAAATTCCAGATCAAGAAAAAACCAGTTGTCGTTACCAACAACCATATCGTTCCAGGTCTGCCCACCGTCAGTAGTACGGGCAAAATAGTCATTCCAACCGGCAATAAAACCCGTGTCAGGCGAAGTAAAACAGATAGCTTCAATTCCATCCTGATTTATGCTGTTCAACACGGTTGTCCATGTGTCACCTCCATCAACAGTCTTAATCACGATACCCTCAGCATCCCAGGTATATTGCATTCCGGCAGCATAGCCAACAGTATTTTGTCCCGGGGGAAAACTAAGATCAAAAAGGATATAATCGGTGCCGCTGTTCAAACTTTCCCATGTCTGTGCATGAAGAAAATGACTGCTTACAAACAAAAAAACCAAAAGAAAAATACTTTTAAAATGCATTTCCTGAAATTTTAGGTCATTAAATCTTTGTTTTTAATCGTCAAGATTAAGGCTGCAAATTTGGTATTTTTTATTCTAATATCCAATTTTAAACATAAAACAAGAGTTCAATTAATTGATATTGAATAGTATATTAAGTTGTTAGAAAATTAAACCAAGGGTTTTGAGTTTGAAAGAAATAGTAAAAATGATAAATAACTATTTATCAATATGAATGCTATAAAATTGACTTAATGCTCTTGTAAAAGGAGATGGTTGTGATTATCGTAACCAACGCACAGTCAGATGCTGTTTTTAAAAAGGATCAACTTCCGGTATAAAAAAACTCCCAATATTACACCTTGGGTGTCTTTTTCAGTCATTTTCTAAGGAGTCTAATTTCAAAAGTAAAAACAAATAATTAATTCAATAATAGCAAGTTATAATGTGGAGATGGATTGCCGACAGATTTCATTGAATGGACTTTCTAAAAGGTTAAACTGTCTTTATCAACCCTGTCCATTTTACACAAAAACAAACTTGTAACATCGGTTGACTTCCAATTGAAAGGTTTTAAATTGTCAAACTGGTGATTGGTTGAAACTTCTTATTGTCGGAAATTAAGCTATCGTAAGCTATACAGCCATCAAACAAAATCTTTTTTATGCCTGCGTTCATGTTGGTTGTATATCTTTGATTCAAATATACCGACTTTTGTATTTCTAGACAACTGCAAGGAACAATAAAAGTTACTACAAATGAGCGCATTATGAATTATAGAACTAAGAAGGCGATTTCGCCGGAACAAGGTGAGCAACTCATCAAAACATTGAAATTACGGTTTAAGAAAAACATGAAACGGCATCATGGTCTTGAATGGGAGAACGTTGAGGCGAAGCTAAAAACTCATGCAGACAAACTGTGGTCGCTCAATGAAATGGAACATACAGGCGGTGAGCCTGATGTAGTTGGATATGATCAGATTACAGGAGAGTTTATTTTTTATGATTGTTCAGTTGAGAGTCCGTCTGGTCGCAAAAGTTTGTGTTACGACCGCGAAGCTCTTGATTCGCGGAAGGAAAATAAACCTGTAAGCAGCGCGATGGAAATGGCAGCCACTATGGGTGTTGAATTACTTACAGAGCTACAGTATCGCGAATTGCAGCAGCTTGGAAACTTCGATACAAAAACATCGAGCTGGCTGAAGACACCTGCAGAGGTACGAATACTGGGAGGGGCTCTCTTTGGTGATTTCCGATATGGGACCGTTTTTGTGTACCATAACGGTGCAGCTTCATACTATGCAGTAAGAGCCTTTCGCGCTTCTTTAAGAGTATGATAGCGCTGAATGTGCCATTTGTTTTCACTTTTTGTTTCATTTGAAATCGCAAATTACTATCATGAAAAGTGTCAATCAAATGATACATTATCAATAAAAAGTGTCAGTGCATTGATATTTTTAAGACATTATTTCAGCGCTCATTATAGCAATAGCAGCAAAGAATCACCTTGTTGCCTGCACATGCATCCAGTCGTAGTTGCGTGTGCGGCCGAGGCTGATCCAGCCTTCTTTTTCCCAAAGCTGCCACCATGTATCATATTCTGCGTTGGCAAAGGAGGCTCTGTCGCGTCCCCAGCTCAGTTGATTACGGTCGGGATCAAAGTCGAGAGCGATACCCCAGGCGTGTGTCGACCAGGCTGAACCACCCCGCATACGGCGGTAGTTATAACATCCGCCAAAAAGATCGAGACGCAGCCGGCGAATCTCCGCCTGACCGTAATGAGCCAAAACACCGCTTAGTACCTGCGAAACCGAATCAGCAACTTTAGTGTGACAGCGCAGGCGGGTGAGCCGTGTGGAGGTGTCCCAGGCCAGACGTAATTCATAGGGAAGGTCTACATAGGCAAGCTGACTCTCATCACCTGGCTGACCGTAAAAAGCAATGAGCTCATTTTCAGAACTTCCGGGCCAGTTGTTTGGATTATCATCCGGAGCAACAAAATCGCGCCAAAGTGGAGGCATATAACCATGCTGCTGAAGATGAATCAAGCCATTAAATGCGTAATCGGTCTGTGGTCCCCAGAACCCGTCGATGAGACCGCTGTCGATTCCCAGTTTGCTGGCTGTTACCTGAATAAAAGCGGTGAGCTTACGATTGGCATTTCCGGTAAGGATGGCATGTTTGTGCTCAGCTGAGAGCCGGTTTTCGTTGATTTCGTTTTGCCGTGCAATGAAGGCCTCCAAATCAGAAAACGAAACGCCGTTGTTATCAAGATATTCCTGATACGTACTTTGGGCAAATTGTCGTGCCCTTGCAGGGATGTTCATATGAGTGGGTGTTTTTTGTGTTACAATGATACATCAAAGCAGGAAAAAAAGCAAATTCATAATCTTTCAAACAAGAAAGGAATGAAACACTCTGTTATGGCAACTCTTTTCCAAGAGCAGCCACATAAATCATATACCATTGTTCGAGGCTCATATGGAGATTGAGGCCTGCAACTGCATTTTTGATACGCTGCATTTTGCCTGAGCCCACAACAGGAAGAATCTGAGTAGGATGTTTCAACAGCCAGGCATAAATCACTTTTTCAACATCATAAGTGCCCAACTCTTCAGCTACTTGCTTTATGACAGGCATGATACGCGGACCTTTGCCGTCCCACGGACTCATAAGGCGTCCTCCGGCCACAGGCGACCAGGCCATAGGATGAATACCTGACTTAAGAAAAAAGTCCATATTGCCGTTTTCGAAATGCTCAAGGCAATAAGGTGAAACCTCTATCTGGTTGGTAACGAGTTTCATATCAAGGAAACTTTGCAACATCTCAAACTGTCCGGGGGTAAAGTTCGATACGCCAAAATGAAGCACTTTCCCTTGTTGTTTAAGCTGTGTAAAAGCCTCTGCCACCTCGACAGGATCGAAATAGGGTGCCGGCCTGTGCAGCAAGAGCAAGTCAATTCGGTCGGTGCCAAAACCTTTGAGTGAGAGCTCGGCTGATTTCAGGATGTGCTCCCTGCTGTAATCGTAGTGCTTCACTTTCAGATCGGGAAACCTGTCGGAGATAACTTTGATGCCACATTTAGTAACGATTTCCACCTTGTCGCGCAGGCCCTTGTCGAGTTTGAACACCTCGCCCAGCAGCGACTCGCAATAATACCCTCCATAGATATCAGCATGATCAAAAGTGGTAACCTCCAGCTCCACAAGCTCTTTCATCATTGCCAGCAGCTGTTGTGGGTTCATATTCCATTCGCGCATACGCATCTGACCATGAACAATACGCGAGAGGCTGAAGTTGGTATCAAGTTGAATCTTTTTCATACTTATGACAGGTCAATGAATTGAGTATATAATTGAGTGACAAAGCTATTGTTTTTTCAGGATTGTGTGTTTGTTTTGGGATTAATGAAGAGATTTATTTAAGACAAAGAAGAAAAAAAAAGAAACTGTTTTTAAATAACCCTTCATCAGGCTATTCCGTTGTCCGAGACTTTGTCATGGGAAATACCAGGATCGCTTGACGTTGCAAAAGTTATTAAGACTGTCGTTATCGTTTTTTTTGCTAATGATGTCGAAAAATGAGAGTAATCGCCCGTTTGCACTTATCAAATCCAGATAAATTGGTTTATTTATTTCAATAACACTCAAATACACAGCAGATTATTTTAAGTTTGCAATTTCGGCTTACATATTCTAACTTTGTCAGTGACAAAAAAGATCAAATTGGATATCAGAGGTAAACTTTTCCTGACATCAATAATTACACTTGCCTTGATAATCTTGGTAATGAAGAGTTTTGCTCAACAATCAAAAGCTCTTGACTCCTTAAATTATAAATTGGAAACAGCCAATAACGATTCAATCAGAATTTATACGCTTGTTGGGTTGTCAAGAGAATATGTTTACAGTAATATAAATCTTTCACTTGATTATGCAGAAAGATCATTGTCCTTAGCAGAAAACACTACTTCAAAACGTTTGGTGACATATGCAGTTTTCAATCTTGGAACTGTATATTTTGAATTAGGCGTTTATGAGATCTCAGCTAAATATTTCTATAGATACCTTGAAATTAAAAAAGAATCCGGCAATCCAATAGAAATTGCCTATGCAATGACAAATATCGGGGCAATTAGAACCCTGTTGAAGCAGTATGATCTTGCTGAAGAGATGTTTCAGGAATCATTGAAAATTCTGAGCAATTACAGAGACAGCCTGGATATGGAGAACCCCTTTCCAGAGATTTCCTCGATTTATAATAACCTTGGAGTTATTCAAAAAGAAAAAGGAGAAACTTTAAAAGCTGTTGAATATTTCAACAGCGGAATCATTATTGCACGAAAACTTGCACCAAAAGATATAAATCTGGCTAATCTGCTTAATAATCTTGGCAGCTCGTATATTGAACTTAAAAGATTCGAAGAGGCTTATAGTGTGCTGAATGAAGCATTGGAGATGCGATTAAAATTAGGTGATAAAACCGGCATGGCTTCATCCTATCGAAATCTGGGTACCTATTTCCATGATATCGGAGATGATAAGTCAGCAGTGGTATTTTTTCAAAAAGCCTTGAAACTGTCGTTAGAGTCTGGAGTTAATGTACTGATTTCTGGCGTACTAAAAGAATATTATAATTTTTATATTGATAAATCAAATGCTGATTCTGCCTTGAAGTATCATCAGTTGCTATTTGAATACAACGAAAAAATCAACAAGGAGGAAACGATGAAGGAGCTCACACAGCTGGAGCTTACATCACAATTTCATGAAAAGGAAAAGATCAGAATGGCTGAGCAAAAGCGTAAAGAGCAATTGTACCTGACGTTGGGTTTGTTTTTAATCATGATGGCGGCTATTGCAGGACTACTGTATTTTCTTGCACTTAGCCGAATAAGGAGACTAAATCTGGAAAAAGCAAATACTGCACTCAAAGAGAAAAATCTTTTACTTGAGAATGAACAGCTTGAGAATGAACTTGAGCTAGCTAATAAGGAAATGGCTACAAATGTTATTTACCAGATTCAAAAAAATGAGTTGGTCAACGAAATAGTGCAAAAGCTACTTAAGCACGGTCCAAATTTCAAGAAAGAGAATCAAGAACTAATACGCAGTATTATTACAGATTTGCAGAAAGCTCAGAAAAAAAACGTCTGGGATGAATTTGAACTTAGGTTTCAGTCTGTTCATAGCGATTTTTACTCAAAGTTAAATGAGATTAATCCAGAACTGACGCTGAATGAAAGGCGTTTAGGCGCTTTTCTCAGACTTAATATGACTACCAAAGAAATCGCTGCTATTACTGGTCAAATGCCTCGCAGCATTGATGTGGCCCGAACCCGCCTGCGCAAAAAGCTTAACCTTACCAACGAAGATGTTGGATTGGTTGAATTCTTGTCCTCAATCTAAATAGCTGATAATTAATAATTTATTCACATTTGTATTGAAATTGTTATGAACAACAAATTCAAATGTTGCTAAATTGTGCCAATCCTTTATTTGCAATGACACCATGCATAGGGGTAATATTGCAAAAAAATTATGATGACAGCTCAAATCAAATCTGATAAACCTGATAATGATCTGGAGGAAGCTCTCAAAGATATTATCGAAAGAAATAAAACGGAGAAAGAGGCCCTTTTAAAAGTTTTGAAGTTTATTGAAAATCAGAAAAAATCAAAAAAGAATAGTTCAAAGAATGCTAACTAATCAACACTTTTTTAATTAACCTTATCAATATGAAAATGAAAACTACCTTTTCAAAACATTTGACAACATTGATTCTCGGGCTAATTCTTGCCATAGGATTCAATTTTCAAATTTTTGCCCAGGGGCCTGCAGGTTCCACTTGCGAGAACCCTCTCGTTGTGAACCCGTTTACAGCACCACTGGTAAATTTCGAAATCAATTCTGAAGCTTATGGAAATGACTATGTATCTACTATGATCACTCCTGCTTCAAATTACCTGAATGGTAATGATATTGTTTTCCAATTCACCATTGAAGCAAAGAGCTATATCTATGCTTCCATTCAAGGACAATGGGCCGGACTTGTATTTGTCGCAACTTGCCCGAATGCAGCTACACCGGCAACCAGAATTGCCTTTGTCGGAGGATCGACAGGAGGTACTGTGCCCACTTTCACATTAGATCCGGGATCATATTTTATGATTGCCGGCACTTGGCCTGACCCACTGTTTACGAACATGGTTATTAATTTCTCAGCTGCTCCGGTTCCTTTAAATCCTACACTAACTTCTAATCCCTCTGATTTGAATGTTGGATTGGCAAGCCCCGGGCTGCACACAGCATCAAAAACAATTTCACTCTTAAACATAGGATTAGCTGATGCTATTATCAATGATGGTGGTTTTGCTTTCACCGGAACCAATAGTGCTGATTTCTCTTTAACTTTGGCTGCTGGCGATGCATATCCATTAACAATTGCATTTGGGCAATCGAAAGTGGTAACTGTTCACTTTAATCCAGCCGCTAATGGAGCTTCAACAGCGAATCTGGAAATTACCTACAACAACCCAACAAACCCAGTAGCGTCAGTTCCTGTTTCTGGCACAGGTTATGCCCCATACACATCATTTAATGAAAATTTTGATCAGGTAACACCCGTTCCAACAAACTGGCTACCTGATGGTTGGACAAAAATCGTTCAATCAACAGCAACAACAGCGAACGTAGTTGTAAGAGCTTCGGGATCATTCTCAGCACCTAATAGTGTTCGCTACACTTCTGCTGCCGATTTGAATGCAACCTTGTTACTGGTGTCTCCAGCTGTTACAAATCTTTCAGGCATGCGTGTTTTATTGCCTGCAAGAATGGGTATAGCTTCACATACTGGTCAATTCCAGGTAGGTTATTTAACGAGTAAAACTGATGCGTCCACATTTGTTCCGGTAAACACTTTTGATATAACAGGATCTTACCAACTTTACAGTTCCGACTTTCAGGCTTCCGGTCTCACATTTCCAGAATTTGCCTATATCGGAATCAAATACCTTCCACTTGTATCAAACAGGAATCTTGATATCGATAACATCGTCTACGAAGCTGTTCCTACACAGCCAATTCTCAATGTTAATCAGACCCATTTTAATTTCGGCTCAACGACCTTCACTTATGAATCTGTAAGCCAACTGCTCCAGATTTACAATTCAGGATTTGGCAATCTCACAATTAATGAAAGTGACATAAGTTTTGGTGGTGCAGATCCAGAAGTATTCAGTATCATTTATCCTGAAGGACATACATGGCCCATTTCGCTTGGTTTTGGACAGGCCATCAATCTAACTTTACGATTTACCCCGACTGAAGGCCGGCTTTATAATGCATCTCTTAACATTGAGGATAATACCACCGCAAAAGTTGTCAATACAATTACTTTAGAAGGTACAGGCTATGATGCAACTTTGATTCCAGATTTCACTATAGACTTTATTGGTGCTTGGCCTCCATTGGACTGGAGAAGATATATTGGTTATATTGGCCAGGGAGCTCTAAGCCCAACAACTACAGCTGCCTGGATACATAAAAAATTCGCCAATAATCCGGAGTTGCCTGAAAACAATAGTGCCTCAATTTATATTTTAGGCAATGCCCGCAGACATTGGCTTGCAACACCACCCATTGATTTAGGTGACGGAACAACTTCCTATCAACTGGCGTTTGATATGGCAGTAACATCATATAATACGCAGAATCAAGGCACTTTTGGGCCATCACAGCGTTTTGGAATCGTTATCTCAACTGATGGTGGGATCACATGGAATGAAAGTAATGTATTAAAATGGTGGGACGCTACGACATCAGTTTCAAATGTAGGTGAAACCGTCATTTTTGATCTTTCTGCCTATTCAGGAAGAATTGCATTTGGCTTTTACGCTGAATCTACTGTCACTGGTGGGACAGTAGAAGTATTTGTAAATAATTTGAAAGTGAATGAAGTAGTTAATTTTGTTGCATTGCCATACGAAGTCGATTTTGAATCGGAAACCTTCCCTCCTGACAGCTGGACAACATACAGTGCCGGTGGTGCAACGCCTAACTGGACAAGCAGTACAGTTCAAAACCACACTACAAATGGTACTAAATCAGCTTTTCATAATTATGGTGCTCAAGGTGTTGCATTAGACAACTACTTAATAACTCCTGCTTTGCTTTTGCCTCCAAATTCACCTATTATACTTCAATTCTGGTCATACAATATCGATCCTTCTTTCTATGAAAAGAATAGTGTTTTGATTAGTACGGGTAGCGGTGATCCGCAAGATGGTGATTTTGTCGAAGTTTGGACAGCCCCTTCTGTTACTGCATCATGGTCAGAATCTACTGTAGATCTTACTCAGTATGCTGGTAACTTCGCTTATATAGCTTTTAGATATCAGGGAACATATGCTCATGGATGGTTTGTTGATGATGTCACAATTGAAACAAATTTCTATACCAGTCCTATCATTGAAGTAAGTCCGCTGGCTTTAAATCAAACCATCGTTCAGGATAATACTGCTAATAAAACGATTACTGTAAAAAATACAGGTCTTGAAAATCTGATATATTCTATTGAAACCACATACGGCGAAGGAGCTTCTGGTTGGCTATCCATTGAACCGATTTCAGGAGAGTTGGTCAATCAGCAAACACAAAATCATGTTTTAACGTTTAACTCAAATGGTTTAGCTATTGGAGTTTATTCTGCAACCGTAACAGTTAACAGCAATGACCCTGAAAACCCTGCAGCAGCAGTTGCTATTACTATGACTGTATTAGAACCTACTGATGTTGAAGTAATAATCATGGCAAATGAATACCTTTTCCCTGTCGATATCAGCGAAAATGGCGAATATGTTGCTATATCCGGTTTTGGTGGCGGAGGTGCATATCTTTGGTCAAAAACCGGAGGATTAACCCCCGTTTTAGGATCAGAAATCTCAGTTCACGCTGTTGCTGAAGATGGTACAATTGGTGGCACATTCTTAAACCCTGACCTCCTTTATAACGGAAATCCAATTCGGACAGCAGGACGATGGAACCCTTCTACAGGAACATGGAATTTCATAGGTATAAATCCTGCATTACCTGTTCCGAATTACGCAGATTACAGTAGTGGATGGGGCATGACCTCTGACCGTACAATGGTTGTAGGTATGCAATATCTGAGCGGATCAATTTACAAGGCTTTCAAATGGACTGAAACAGGTGGATATGATATGATCGGTAATCTGCATACCATGGGCAACAGACCAAATGGTGTCAGCAATGATGGAAGTATAATTTATGGATGGGCACAGACTCCATCCTTATCACGTTCTCCGGTAATCTGGCACAACGGACAAATGATTTTCATTGCTCCGACACAATCCGGTGAAGCTTCATGTGCTTCGCCTGACGGAAATTATGCTGCAGGTAATTTGGGGAACACTCAAGGTTTCTTATGGTCACCACAGAACGGTACCGTATTATTCCCGAACTCACTTAACACAGGGTCAATCAGCCCCGTCCATGTTATGGATGATGGTACCGTCTTTGGATACACCAATACAACCTTCCCACCTATTCCAACAATGAGAAGAGCATTTGTTCGCTATCCTGACGGAACAATGAGCGACTTCAACGAATACGCTCTAAGCAGAGGAATGATTGGTGCAGATGAGTGGATTTTTTACGGCGTACACAGTGCGACTCCGGATGGAATGAAAATGATCGGAGCCGGTCGCACACCCAACAATCAGGATGTATCTTTCTACATTGATTTTGGAGCAGAAATTCCTCAAATAGAAATCGCACCCGAAAGTCTTTCAGAAACACTTGACAGCGGAGCTTCTTCAGTTCAAGAACTCAATGTGTCAAATACCGGTTCAGGAGATCTGAATTATGAAACACATATTAACTATCTGCCATCAGCACGTACAAAACTAAAAGAAGTGCCACAAGGTGTGATCATCAACTCAGGTGAAATTCAATTACAAAGTGTTGAGACTAACGCTATACCTCTTACTGAAACGAAATCCAGAAGCACATTCGTTCTCAACTATGACGGCCCTAATGCCAGTGCTGTTGGTCTCACTGCGGGAGGCACATTTTATACTACTGCACGCTTCCCTTCTGAAATGGTAATTCCTTTTGAGGGATCAAGCATCAGTGAAGTTAATGTTTACGTTAATTCTATGCCAACTGCCGCAATGCTAAAAATTTGGGGACCAGGAACATCAACGAGTCCAGGATTATTGCTTTACGAACAAAGCTTCACTCCCGTAGCAACCGCGTGGAATACAATTGAACTGACTGCTCCTCTTGTGCTTGACGGCAACGATATCTGGATTGGAGTAATGTATACACATGGTCCCGCTGTCTGGGTTGCAGGTATTGATGCAGGGCCGCTAAACCCTAATGGTGATTTCCTTTCCAACGATGGAATTAACTGGGAAAGATTGTCCAATTATGGCTTTATTGGTAATTGGAATATTCGCACAACATTGCAACTAGGAGAAGGTAACTGGCTTACCCTCAGCCCCGCTTCAGGAACCGTTGTACCTGATGCTTCTGAAACTATCAACGCCAATTTTAACGCATCCGGATTGTATGGTGGAGAATATGAAGCGAATGTCATCTTCCTCAGCAATGCTGAAAACAAACCCCTGACTTTTGTTCCGGTTGATCTTGTTGTGAACAGTATTGGTCCGATTATTACCGTTGCCCCCGAAGTGCTTTCAGACACATTGGAGGCAAACCAAACTACAACACATTTTGTAACTGTATCCAATATCGGCGATTTGCCACTCAATTACTCTATTGAGGTTACCACTGGAACTTCTGATGTTTGGTTGTCTGCTTATCCTTTGACAGGGGTTGTAGCTCCAGGTGAAACCGCGGAAGTTGAAGTTACTTTAAATTCAACTGATTTAGCACAAGGTACCTATGAAGGAAGTTTGGCTATTTCATCAAATGATCTCATCAATCCTTTGGTTACAATACCTGTAACACTTGAGGTCGAAGCTCCTGCATGCTTCCCCAGCCCACGTAACCTCACAGGCACCACCCAGGGACAAGACGTAACCCTTGCATGGC
>CAYXCZ010000054.1:0-9694 GCA_964463695.1 uncultured Lentimicrobiaceae bacterium
GAATACGTGCCTGTCACGCACGGGGTCGCGGGTTCGAGTCCCGTCCGGTCCGCAGGGTAAGATAACAGATCTTACAAAAACGCTAATTTTTAAAAAATTAGCGTTTTTTTTTGTTTATACCCCTTCCTAATCAGATTTCCCCCTACTAAAATATTCATCTTTCTAAGACTCAAGGCTGCAAAGTTCTGAATGGAAATACTTTAACGATGCAAAGACATTTTGTATTGAACTTTTCTTTTTTTTTTAATAATTTTAACCCAGCCACAGATTCTTTGCATCTAAACGAGATACTTTTATTGATATCCTACAGGATAGAATGAAAGAAAATTAAAGAAAAAATAGTGCTCAACTTGGCGTTTCTCATTGTACCTTTACAAGGTAAAAATAAGTTGAAACTATGAGAAACAAGGCAGCATTTCCAGGACAATACATTCAGGGACAAGGAGTTTTAAGTGACTTACCGGCTCTTATTGAAAATTTTGGCAAAAAAGCACTCCTGCTTGTGTCAGCAAGTGGCAGAAACATCCTTCAATCCCATCGGGGAACTCCAATGGAATCGGACAACATCATTAATGAGCTTTTCAATGGTGAATGTTGTGAAGACGAGCTTGGCAGGTTGCTCGATTTTGTAAGAGCAACGGCTTGTGATGTAATGGTCGGCATGGGTGGCGGGAAATGTATCGACACAGCTAAAATTGTTGCCGATCGCGCCAATATTCCTGTCATAGTGGTACCAACCATAGCATCAACCGACGCCCCTTGCAGCGGCTGCGCCGTTGTTTACAGCAATGAGGGTGAATTTGAGACTGTAAAATATCAGAAACAAAATCCTGCAGTCGTTCTCGTTGATCTGCAACTGATAGCCACCTCTCCAACCCGGCTTTTTGTTGCCGGAATGGGCGATGCCCTTTCAACCTGGTTCGAAGCAAGATCGTGCGACAGAACTCAGTCGATGAATGAATGTGGAGGTATCAGCACCATGACAGGCCTGCATCTTGCGAAACTGTGCTACGACACCTTACTTGATTATGGTTTGCTGGCAAAAATAGCATGCGACAACGGTCTTGTGACACCTGCTCTTGCAAAAATAACCGAAGCCAATATTTTATTAAGCGGCATTGGTTTCGAAAGCAGCGGTTTAGCTACAGCACATGCCGTTCACAACGGGCTGACAGCTCTTGCTGAGACACACGCTTTTTATCATGGTGAAAAAGTTGCCTTTGGCGTGCTGACAGGTCTTCACCTTAACGGTTCTGATCCTGATGAGATTGAGACGGTGTATTCTTTTTGCGAACAGGTTGGACTACCTACCACCCTGGCTGAAATTGGTCTCGACAGAAATAACAGAGATTATCTGATGATTGCCGCAACAAAAGCATGTGAAACAAATCAATCAATTCATCACGAGGCCGGTGAAATACACCCCAAAAATGTCTTGGAAGCGATGCTCATGGCTGATGCTATAGGAAATTTGAGAAAAAACTAATTTTTTATTGATTTTGGCTTTTGAGGTTGTATCTTTATGCTCTGAAGTTAAGTCTATGACAATCAGAATTAACTGTTCGATAATTGATTCAGCTACCTTCATTTAAATAACAACCAAATGATAAAACCAATTAATGACGCTTATGGCACAATACTATATGTCAAGCAACAAGGAGAAGTGTCTCTTGAAAATATGCGTCTTGGAATTTCATTCCTGAGAAGCAATAAAGATCTGCCAAAAAATTTGCGAATCCTTGAAGACTCATCTGATGTAAAAGTCACTTTTACAATCAAAGAAATCGACTTTCTCGTTGAAGCGTTGAATGAAACAATTCAAAACTTTATCTCTGTTAAACATGCGGTAATACTCAATTCGCCGGTAAACACCGTGTTTGCAATGATTCTTGAATCAAAAAAATTGGTAAAGAATTATGAGTTAGGTGTTTTTTCATCTTTCTCAGCAGCCTTAACATGGCTGGGATCGGATTTAAATTCTGTTCCGTCAGAATAAGAGAGAAGCCTTTAGTACTTATTAAAGCGTTTGCCGAAGGCATAACTAATATAGAAATTAAGCAGAAATGGATTGTCACGACTGTCATCCATGATGTTAACTCCCTGAGGAAAAAAGTCAAGAGAGACACCTATTTCAGCAGCTTTTGTGGAGGTGCGTACGGTTCCAAACTCTACATTTAATCCGAGTTTAGCATAGATTCCGGGAACCAGATTGATTTCGTTTAAGCCTTTTGTAAAAGGGGCCCTTCCGTAGATATCATCCCATGAGTAATTCGCTGCCGAAAATTTACTGGTAACAATTTCATAATCAAGCGCCCCCGATGGGAGCTGCAATATGTTGACCACAAAAAGATAATAGGGTTTCTCAAGCGCCAGACTCAGTCCTGTTTCGTAGAGCCAGCGCAACTCAACACCTCCCCAATAGGGTTTCCTGTTCAGGAGATATTTGTTCGAGTAAGCCGCACGAATCACAAGCACATCATTGAGCTTTCCATAAACATAACGTTTGGAGTTATCCCAGTAAGGATTGATTGTTTTGATCTCCTTTGCTGAGCGCATATTCACTATTTCAAAAGAGTAGATTCGGGTGCGGAGTGCATTTACATTCTTTCCAGTGCGATAACCCAAACCAAAGCCATGAGAATGAGCCAAAATAACTCCTGATCTCTCATTGCTAAAAATGATCTGATTGTCGAGGGTATCAAGCTGCGGGTCGATTTGAGCAGCAGCTGTGAGTGAATAAATCAACCCTGACACTGTCATCATCAAAATGGGTAAGATGCGCATAGTTCTGTTAAGGGTTGAAAAGGTTTTTGATCAGATAGCTGATAAAACCCAATAAATCAATATCTTACTTCTTTCTGAAACTTCTGTGTTTCACCATAAGCAGCACATTTTGATGTAGATTTACATGAAGTAAACATGGCTGTGCCAACCAAAATTACAATAGCAACGGCAAGGATCTTTTTCATATTTTTACACATTCTTTTTATCTTTTACAACAGCGTACAAAGTAAATGGTTTTTCGCGAAACAGCGAGCCTTCTGATTTATTAAATTCAACAAAAGAATGAAAGGTGTTTTGCGCTAACCTGTTTATTGCTTTAACGAGAAACAGATTCATTTAGTATGTTAACAACAAAAGCTGTTCAACCAGTCATTGAAGAAAGCTGGCTGGAGGTCCTTCGATCAGAATTCGAAGCCCCTTATTTTCTTAGCCTGAAATCGTTTTTGGTGGAGGAAAAACAAAAATACACTATCTTTCCTCCGGGCAATCTTATCTTTAACGCATTCAACACCACACCTTTGCATCGTGTCAAGGTAGTAATACTTGGCCAAGATCCTTATCACGGACCAGGACAAGCTCATGGATTGTGTTTCTCGGTACCCGTTGGGACTGATATTCCTCCGAGCCTCAGAAATATTTTCAAAGAGCTTCACTCCGACCTTTCATTTCAAATTCCTAACCATGGAAATCTTGAGAAATGGGCCCGAGAAGGTGTCCTGCTTATAAATGCAACGCTCACAGTACGCATGAGTCAAGCGGGATCACATCAGGGAAAAGGATGGGAAATTTTCACTGATGCTGCTATCCGTGCAATATCAACACATTCATCCTCAGTAGTTTTTTTGCTTTGGGGTAACTATGCTATTGCAAAAGAATCGCTGATTGATCACAAAAAGCATTTAGTACTTAAAGCGCCTCATCCCTCCCCTTTGTCAGCTTCAAGAGGTTTTCTTGGGTGCAGGCATTTTTCGAAAACGAATGAATATCTTGAGAAAAATGGACGTGAACCCATCGATTGGCAAATCTGAAAAAGAATTGCCTGATAACCGATAAGCTATCAGGTTACAAATGAATAAATTCCTGTTATAAAGAATGAAAGATCTCATCTTCGCTACCAACAATGCTCATAAACTGGAGGAAATCACTTCCATTACCAAGGCTCATTTTCGCATACTCACCCTTAATGACATAGGTTTTTCGGGAGAAATACCAGAGACATCACCTAGCATCGAAGGCAACGCCCTCCAGAAAGCAGAGTTTATTTATAAGCGATTCAACACCAATTGTTTTGCTGATGACACCGGGTTAGAAGTTGATGCTCTCGATGGTGCACCGGGAGTATATTCAGCCAGGTATGCAGGCGAAAATTCCAGCTATAACGACAATGTCGTAAAACTTTTAGAAGCATTAAAAGGAGTTGAAAATCGTAACGCGCGTTTTAAAACCGTCATAGCGTTGATTCTTGAGGGTAAGTATTACTTTTTTGAAGGAATCATTTCCGGAAAAATCTCCAAAAGTCCAAAAGGCACGAGTGGTTTTGGATACGACCCGATTTTTATTCCGGAAGGTTATCAGGAAAGTTTTGCTCAGATGCCAGCCGAATTAAAGAACAGCATCAGCCACAGGGGTTTAGCAACAAAAAAACTAACCGATTTTCTGCTTAATAAAGTTACAGAGCATTCTCAATAGCCATATCAAACAAGGTTTCAAGTGAAATTCCCATCACTTTTGCTTGTTGAGGAATAATACTTGCCTCGCTCATCCCGGGCACTGTATTTACTTCAAGGAAATAAATATCATTTTCGGTTAAAATAAAATCAAAACGTACAATTCCCTTGCAACCAAGATGACTGTAAAGTTCAGAAGCTATGGCCTTTATATCGATTTCAACAGCTTCATCTACCTCAGCCGGGGTTACCTCATCCGACATTCCGGGAGTGTACTTTGCCTCATAGTCGAAAAATTCTTTCTTGCTAATGATTTCAGTTAAAGGGAAAACAAGCTTCCTGCCTTTATATTCAAAAACGCCACAACCAATCTCCCTGCCTTTAATATAGCTTTCGATGAGCGCTTCATGGTCTTCCTTTAAGGCATTGTCGACCGCGGCTTCAAGTTCTTCAACTTTTGTCACCTTACTCACTCCAACACTCGATCCATTGCTGTTTGGTTTCACAAAAACAGGCAAGCCCAGTTGTTGAATAATTTGTTCTGAGTTCAGCTTATTGCCTTTTCTTACAAGAACCGATTCGGCCAATGCAACACCCTTTGAATGAACCAATTGCTTACAGAAATCTTTGTTAAAAGTAGCACCTGAAACCACATGACTGCTACTTGTGTAAGGAATACCAAGCATGTCAAAATAGCCCAATATTTTTCCATCCTCACCGGGAGTGCCATGAATTATATTAAAAACAGCATCAAAGCGTAATTTTTGATCAGCTATCAAAACAGAAAAATCGTCTTTATCAACCTTGATAGAACTTCCATCGGGAAAGGATGCCATCCAATTTGTACCCTTGACAATGATGAGCCAGGGATTGTATTTTTCTTTATTCAGATGTGCATAAACGACCTTTCCACTTTTGATGGATATTTCATATTCTCCTGAATCTCCACCACATACAACAGCAATATTCTTTTTCTTGGTTGTCATAGACCTTGATTTTGTTGATTAAGACAGTTCAAACAGTAATTATTGCCATAGCATCGCGTTCAAATTATCTGTAATTTTGCGCCAACAGGCAATAAATCAAGCAATCCAAAGTTTTGTCAGAGTGCCTGATTCAGGATGCTAAATTAAAAATAAACAGTCTTTTTTGTCGGATGTTTAAAAAGAAATTCTTCTTACACCTGCTTGCAGCTTTAGTTCTCACTGTTGCAATTGCGTGGATCGTATTGTCCATGCTGGCAAGTTATACCCGTCATGGTGAAGTATTTATCGTACCTGATTTTTCGGGAAAGGATTATGAGCTTGTAATCAATCAGTACGGAGAGCAATTTAGTTTTATTGTCTCCGACAGCCTGTTTAAGCAAGGAGCAATACAGGGATCCGTATTGCAACAAGAACCCCCTCCAGGATCAAAAGTTAAGCGTGGCCGGAACATCTATCTGATAACTGTTTCGCGCCAGCCTGAAAAAGTCCGTATGCCAAATCTTGTCAATTTATCCCTTCGCGAAGCATTGGTAACATTGGAATCAGCTGGTTTGGAAGTGAATGAGATCAGGCTTACCGAACATTTTGCACGGAATGCGATTGTTGCTCAAACCTATCATGGTAAAGAACTTGAACCTGAAACATTGGTTTACAGAGGAGTGGCTGTTGATTTGCTGATTGGTGACGGAGGCAGTGTGATAAACAACCCATTTCCAATGATTTACGGGAAAAAGCCAAATGAAGTCAAGCATTTACTTCATTCAAACGCTTTGAATATTGGAAAAGAAACGTACCTCGATGTTGCTGACTCTACAGCTTCACGAGCCTATAAAATTGAACCCTATTTCAAACCCGGAGAAGCTGTCAGGCCCGGGACTTATGTAAATATTTTCTATAAATCTGCTGAACGGATCAATTTCAATGAATTTATCCGCGACAGCTTGTACCTGGAATCTGCTGACAGCACCACAATCTACGAAGAAGAGATATGATTTCATTGCGTAAACAACTTATATTTTTAACAATCCTACTCGGTGGGATGAGTGCTATGGTAAATGCACAGGAGAAACTATCCGGCCTGCATTACAATCCATTACTCAGGTCAAATGCCAGCAACAATAACCCGCAGCAAAAATCAGGCACTACTGTGCTGACCCTCCCGTTTTTTGAGGATTTTTCCGTTAACACACTCACCCCCAATGCCTCTAAGTGGCAGAATCAGGATGTTTTTGTAAACAAAGATTTTCCTTTCAACCCTACCAATACCGGGGCAGCTACATTTGATGTGCTCGATGAAACCGGGGAAGTTTATTCAACAGCCTCATCGGTTCCTTTTATTGCTGACTATCTGACATCCCATCGCATTAGGTTGGATTCGCTATTTGGTACAGATGAAAGGGAGCTGACACCTGCCGACTCGCTTTATTTCAGTTTTTGGTATCAGCCACAAGGCCGGGGCGATAAACCTGAAACCAATGATTCACTTATCCTGCAATTTGGTTACCTCACTGGTAAACTGGTGTTTGAATCGATGGATTCGATCATCGTGCCAGCTGACCAATACCTCTTTGACCTGGGAATTGATCAAATTGAGGTAGGAGCCACTATCTTCTCTCCAGAAGGATGCGAGCCCGGACTTTTTATAATCAGCGACCGGATTTATACCTGGGGTGATGACATCACTGTTCCCTGCGATTCCATTTTTGTGCCCGAAGTGAAATGGCAAAATGTGTGGTCGGCTGCAGGCACTTCTCTTACGGAATTCCGTCAACAGTTTGGAAGTGATTTCAATCAGGTTATGATACCTCTGCTGAATGAAAATTATTTTTCACCCGGCTTTCAATTTCGTTTTTTCAACTATGGCAGCATAGCAACCACAGGTCTTGAAGCCGCCGGTAATGTCGATCAATGGAACGTTGATTTCATTTATTTGAACAATAACCGGTCATTCGGCGACACCACCTATAATAAGATTGGTTTCAGCGGCAGAGCCCCATCTTTTCTAAAACGTTATGAGTCGATGCCCTACCGGCAATACAGGTCAGCACCTACAAATGCTATACGACCAGAAATTCATGTTAATATAACGAATCTGAGCGACGACACCAAAAACACCCGTTACCGCTACACCGTAGAACAGCAGAACGGCGACCAATATTTTGAATGGGATGGTGGCAATTGCAACCTTAATCCATTCAGCACCAATGGTTTTCAAACCTGTGAAACAGGTTGCGGCGCAAAGCACTCATGCCCGCCGGTAGCCTCTCTTTTTGCTCTTGACTTCGAACAAGATACAGCTTCATTCCTCATTCGTCATTATATCAGTGATTCTTCTGTAGCTAATATCCTTGTTGATTCGCTGGTGTATCGTCAGGGATTTTACAATTATTTTGCCTATGACGATGGGACTCCAGAGGCCGGCTATTCCCTAGAGTCTACAGGAGCATATCTTGCGATGCAATTCAACATGGCGACGATAGATACCCTCTACAGCATCCAAATCATGTTTAACCGCACAACAGATGAGAATGTTGACAAGTATTTTGATTTGATTGTATGGGATGACAACAACGGTATTCCCGGCACTATCATCTACCGTAAAATCAGGCAGAAGCCTCAGTATGAGGAAACAAGATATGCTTTTACCACTTACGAACTGGATGAACCACTTATCATTAACGGCAATTTCTATGTAGGAATGATGCGTGAAAGTGGTGTGCTAAGCATCGGATTCGACAGGGTGAATGATGCCAAAGATTACCTCTTCTATAATATTGACGGCAGTTGGGCCAACAGCTCAATCGAGGGTTCGCTCATGATGCGGGCGGTGACCGGAACGGCTAAAACGATTGGATTGCCTAATGAAATGACTGTTGCAAATGCTATCAGGATTTACCCCAATCCGGCAAAAGATCAGTTGAATTTCGAACAGGCAACAAGCAATTTTGACCCTTCTTTAATTCAGATATTTGACTATACAGGACGCAAAATATTGGAAACTACTTTTGTTAATCGTATAGATATCAGTACAATTCAGACTGGATTGTACATCGTTGTGGTGCAAAGTGAACGCAACACAAAACAGACTTCAAAACTTCTTATTACACGATGACAGATTTTAAACTACATACGGATGCTGACGCTCCCGAAGAAAACAGCGAGCTGTTTGAACACTTCCGGATTGTAGCCGACAAAGGACAAAGCATGCTGAGGGTGGACAAATTCCTCCAAAACAGAATCGAAAATGTTTCACGGAGCAGGATTCAGCAAAGCGCCAAGGCAGGCAATATTTTTGTGAATGATGTCATGGTGAAAGCCAATTACAAAGTCAAGCCAAATGACATAGTTACAGTTGTATTCAGTTTCCCGCCCCGCGAAATTGAAATAACTCCTGAAGATATCCCGCTGGAAATTGTTTATGAAGATGCAGATTTGCTGGTCTTGAATAAACAACACAGCTTCGTGGTTCATCCTGGTCACGGTAATTATTCAGGGACATTACTCAATGCGCTGGCAAATCATTTTGCGAAAAGCGGGAAGAAAGAAGTTGAAAACGACTTTGGATACCTTGTCCACAGAATTGACAAAGACACCACCGGCTTAATGATTGTTGCAAAGAACGAGCTGGCTCAGACGGTCTTAGCACGTCAGTTTTTTGAGCATACCATCGAGCGCAGGTATCAGGCTCTTGCCTGGGGTGATCCGCCAACCGATGAGGGCAGAATAGAAGGACATATTGGACGTAGCTTAAAAGACAGGAAAGTCATGGGAGTGTTCCCCGATGGCTCGCATGGTAAAGAAGCAGTGACACATTACAAGGTTTTGCGTAGATATGGCTATGTTACCCTGGTCGAATGTAAACTCGAGACAGGACGCACCCATCAGATCAGGGCGCATTTCCGTCATATCGGACATCCACTGTTTAACGATGCCTGGTATGGTGGTGATTCAATCATCAAAGGGACAACCTTTACCAAATATAAACAGTTTATCGAGAACTGTTTTGCAATCATGCCCCGCCATGCACTTCATGCCAAGTCGCTGGGGTTTGTTCATCCAATCACTGGAAAAATGATGCATTTTGACTCCACCTTACCTCAGGATATGCTGCAGCTTCTTGAAAAGTGGGAAAAATATACCCATTCGCGTGTTGAAATAGCCTCTGAGGAAGTTTAGGAGTCTAGGGGTTGATGCGTTGATTTGTTGATTTGTTTAAGGCGGTTTAGATAGTTTAGGATTTAGAAGTTTAGCGTTTAG
>CAYXCZ010000054.1:9794-17383 GCA_964463695.1 uncultured Lentimicrobiaceae bacterium
CTTTGCGCCTTCTCCGTGTTCTCTGCGGTTAAAAACATAATATCAGATAGTTTAGGGGTTGATTTGTTGATTTGTTGATGCGTTGATTTGTTTGGGATTTATCATGTAGAATAAATAACTCTTCGGGGGATATTATGTGAAAAAACGCGCCAGCCCTAAATTCCTAAACTTTTAAACCCCTCAACCTCTATACATCTATACTCCAATTACTTCTATAAACCCAACTTCGTTTTGTCAGCGTGCTATCTGCAGCTTTAGGGTCTTTTCAACAAATTGATCGGTGATGCGAATGATATACAAACCTCGTTTGGGTTCATGCAATGAAATACTAACACGTGACTTATCAACGGTAGCATAAAATGGCACTTCTCTTCCAAAAGTATCTACAATGCTAATTTGCACATCTTCTGAAACATCAACACCAAAAGCCAGCTCGAAACTTCCGGTGGCTGGATTTGGAAATAGAAAAGGTTTTACACTTATATAGTTCTTTCTCAGCAAGGTATCGGAATTGGTTTCGTTTGAAACAACAAGTTGCACATCAAAATCACCAAAGTATTCATACAATATGGGATTTGGGACTTTATCGGTACTTTTAGCTGGTTTCCCACCTTCAAAAAGCCATTCATAAGTTGTAATTTTTCCTGAAGATAGGTCTTCAAACTCAATAAACTGATTGATGGACAACTCCGTACGTTTTGTTTCGAAGTCGGAGCTCACAAAAAGTGTATCTGAACCCAGATCGCCCAGGAACTCAATTCCAGTGTCATCGGGATCGAGCCATGGAGCCAACTGATTGAAGGCCTCTGTTCCATTTGACGCCCATGAATAGCTGAATTTGCCATAATAATCAGGGCTGTTAAGATCGCTGCAGCTGGAGCTGCCGCCCGTTAGCATGCCAATGATACGACCACTTGCATCGAATAAGGGTGAGCCGGAGGAACCACCTTCGGTAACACCATGTCCATTTTCAGTTGCTGTCCATCGCATACGCCAGTACTTGCCTTCAGGGTTTGTTCCGCTCATTCCATAATCACTCGAAACAATCGGAGTGGTATAAGTCGATATTTTCTTGACATCGCCATCCGGATGATGAATTCCAACCCCTGAGGAGGAGTTGGTGTTTTGCCTCGACCAACCATTATAATACGGATTGTAAGTTTGTGGCACATCCTGAAGAAAGCGCAATAGTTTAAAGTCAGAGCCATTTTCTGTTCCATCAACAGCTTTTGAAATGAGAGTAGCACCTGTAATTGTTTGCATTGCAGGCTCACTCATTGGTTTTACGCATTCAGGTGTTTCGTAATTGAACGCAAAAATCCATTGGGCATAATCGTTTGTGGAAGCATATTCACCGCAATGGTTGGCTGTAATAAAGTAAGGAGCTGCATCTTTTTTGGCATTATTGATCAGCGAACCGCTGCAATAATACAATGCAGAACCTTGCTTCACGACGATACGTGCGACGCCACGTTTCTGCCTTTGCCAATCAACACCTTCCGAGCAGTTTACATTAACTTCGCAGTTACCAGAGGTGCCATATCCCATTTCTCCCTTTTCCGATTTCAGCAATCCAATCTCATCGAATTGTATCTGGTAGTCGGAGGCGTTTAGGGATGTTTCAAATTGAAGGGTAAGTTTGCCAGCGGGCAAAGGTCCTATGCTAAAAGGCAATCCTTTGGTGCGGCTCAGCTGCGTATATGCTCCTTTAATAATTGATTGGTCGGCTGCAATCACAAACAAGCGACCATCATTTCCAGGTTCAAAAGTCTTAAAGTAAAGTGTTGTTTCTTTTACATCTTCAACCAGTATGTTCATGACCCAAATTTTAGTACCGGATTTTTGGTCAAGCACCCAATATCCATGATCAATTGTGTTAATATCAACCTGTTGTGTAATGCCAACCAAAGGAAGTTTGGATTCAGTTTGATCCAGCGACTGATATTTTTGACGATCCCAACCAACAACAATTGATTCTTCCGGGAAAGCTTTCTCAATGCGTGAAGGAGTCCCTTCAACGGTAATCTGAGCAAATAAACTTGCATTAAAAAGCTGAGTGATCACCAATAAGTAAATCCAGTAAAGTGGTTTTTGATGCATAATGATCGTATGATTTAAGGCATAAAAGTACAATTTGTTTTAGGTTGGGTAACAATGCGAATGGGAAATATCAACAAAAAACAATCTTTTGCATTGAAGCTGAAGGTATTTCTGTTGCAGAAAGCCGGGAAAATGATTCAGGTATGAGTTCAATTTCAAGATCAAAGAATGCTCAAGGTTCAAAGGCACATAAAAGCTAAGAAGGAATTACTCTAGTTGCGAGATTAGTGTATTGTAGCTAAAGGGCTAAGGTACAAATTTCAACAGTTAAGAGACAAATGTCTACGGCTATTTTTTTTTAAAACTTTATAAAAAGTGAAGTTATCCACGAAATATAAATGGTGAGCAATCAAAAGGTCGGTAAGACCGATGCACTAAACTATCCGAAAAGACACTTCCTGTACTTAATCGATACATAGAAGAATATAAACCAACAGACTTGATTTTTTATAGAGAGAAAGGAAACCCTTATTCAGAACGCTCGGTGCAGGAAGTTGTGAAAAGCATAGCACACAAAGCCTTTGTGACACAGAAAGTTACACCGAAAACACTTCGGCATACTTTTGCCACACACAGCCTCGAAAACGGGATTGACCTACGATATATTCAAAGTATGATGGGTCATTCAAGCTCAAAAACAACTGAAATCTATACACATATTACTACAAAAGGATTTGAAAACATTAAAAGTCCGATGGATGGCTTGGATATTTAAAAATGTACTAAATTTATTGCAAAATTTGAATCATGACCAATGAAACAGCACATGAACTTAATTGAGATATATACCCAATAGTGCGGGTATACACTCGTTATAAGCCATTTTAAAAGACGACCATGAACGACCAAATTCTATACAAAGACTCTGTAATTGAGGTTAAAATATTGACCGACGACGACAATGAATTACTGAAAAGTATTGCATTGAGATATTTAAAAACTGGCAGTTACAAAGGCAAAGACGGACAAGAAGTACTTGTGACAAATGCAATGGGTGGAGAGACAGATTGGTTTGTTCTTCCGCACACTTTTGGAGCGACAATTGGTAAAAAATTATTTGAGCAATACAATGCAGGACTTGAGGGGTTTGACAAAAGAGCGGTTAAGATTCTAAAAGACTGGTTGATAGACATGGAAATTATTGATGATGCAATGTGTTATTAAAAAAAACCAAAAATGTCAAGGAGTATTCATACGACGTACGCGAAAAATGTTAGAGGTCTGACTAGAAATGAGATAATTGAGCAATTTAATGACCCTTACTCTGATTTAGCAGATTTGGCTAAGAAATCAGGTATAAAAAACCAAGTGAGAAAGACTCGGAAACAAGACAATGACAAGAAAAACGGCTTATAACAAAAACTATATAGCAATTGGGGTTTCCGTGCGGACAACAACGTTCGCAGCCCGCAAAAACAGTATCAGGGTTCGGCAGGAAAGCAACCTGCAATCCCCAACTGCATTTAGTTCCGTTTGTTATGCCCAATTTAAATAGACTCACAATGCGACAATTTCTTATTATTTTGACAGTATTCCTAATAAACGCCTGTGGACAGACTAGCAATAAAAGAGAAAATGGACCCCGTTTAAACCAAGATACAATTGAGTTAAAGAAGGCAAATTCTACGAGGTCAGAAACGGAAGACTTCATTTCGACTTCTTGCGCAATAATAATCTCGCCGACAGATCAAAAGATTGATAGCATGAAAAAAGCTGATGGAGATGATTTTTATACTGTTGCTGATGACAATTTATTCTATTTAGCAACAGCGAGACAATATTTAGACTCGACAAAAACCAAAACTATTCAGAAAGAAGCAAAGGGTTCAGTTAAGTTTAAGCTTAAAAACGGAGAAATCATTGACAAAAATCTATCAGAATACTATTGGAAAATCCTGTTATTTAATGGACAAGCAAAACCAATAGAGGCTGACATTACAGATTTTAACTCTGTATTTGACAGATATATGAAGACAAAAAAATAAACTGGGCATAATAAATAGGACTCTGAGCGGCGCGCGGCGCCCAACAATGAGTCCATGTTGAACTACATCCACCCAAAGTAAGAAGATGTTATGCACTTATTAACGATTTTTGGTGTTTTTTCCAGAAATTTGAACAGAAGTTCTTTTAAGAGTTGAAGGATTTTATTCTTTTAGTCGCTTTCTGCAGAGTTTGTCTAGTATTCAAAAGAACGGTTTTGAGTAATTTAGGTTTAGGAGCGGCCATGCCGGACCAGCTCACAGCAACCCCTCAAGCAATCTGTTTTTAAATCAGAAAAGAAAACCAGGACTAGTTAAGCGTATTCAGAAACAAATCGATAAATTTGCCCTGACTACCGATGATCTTCAAATTGGCAAATTGTAAAATATACGAATACAGTTGGTTAGGAAATCGCTAGTCAGAATTTTAAAACGACAACGAAAACAATATTCAAACGACAAACATTATGAAACTTAAATTTTTTCTGCTGACATTCCTTCTTCTATTTGCAAGAGGTTGTGACTTCTATTCAACAAGCCTTTGGTTTTTTGACAACCCGACAGGCGAACAAAACCCTTTATACAAATTTTTTGGTGTTGGCTGGACTGGTTTAATTATATCTAATGTAATTATTGTTGGACTTATTATTTATGCATTTTATTACTATACGTTTAAGTATAGTCCTACAAAAATCAAATCCACCTCAATTAATCTGACTGACTTTGTCTCTGAACTATATTTTAATGAAAAGGGACGTTTTCTTGAAATCTTCTATAAGACACCAAAAAACAAAAAGATTCTTCTTGCTCATTCGGGGTATGTTTTAGTTCGAGTTCTTATTTTTGTAAGTTTCTTAGCAACTGTTCATAATTTATGTCAATTCTATAATATCTCATTTTATAATTCTTTTAGAAATATAGTTGGCAGACCATTATATGTTATTTATGGACTAATGATAATCTCAATTTTTTATTTTTCGTACAGACTTTGGGACAAGGAGTATAGACAAACAATTAACAACTTTGAAACTGACAATGAATAAAAATGCCCGATAAAACGGGTTAGGTAAAAGTGGCGGTTCAGTGCTCCGCAGACACATTTGTGGTTAATCAAAGTTTGGTTCTTCGCATCAATCCCGAAAGTGCGGGATAGTGAAAATCTCCACCTTCGCCAAGCCCAAAAACGTTACCGTGCAGTTTAAAAAATTACAGTATGACAAGAATATTCGCATTTTTCTTTTTACTCTTTTTACAGAGTTTTGCTATTAATGCTCAAAATACTTTGTATGACTTTATTAAGCTTGGCGACTTTCAGGTTGGCTTTAAGGACACGATTCTATTTGATACAGCATATGAATATGACGCATTTGATTATGCAGGAATGAAGCCACATTTTGTTCAGATTTGGTATCCAATAACAGAGAAACTCAAAAATCCCAATTATTTAAAATTTAAGGATTTTTTTGAAGGGAGTAAAACTGATAAGTTATTTATCATTCAAACAAAATTAAAAGACCACAATCAGGAAGCAGTTATTAGAGATTACATCGAGGAAAACTTAGCTTCTGGAGAAGCAAACGATTTTGGAAACTTCACCAATATCGACATATTCAATATGATTGGTGAGACAAAGACTATGAGTATTTTTCACAACGATTTAAAACCATCTCAATGCCCTATTATACTTTATCACCATGGAGCACAAAGTTATTCATTTGAAAACTATGCTATAGCCGAATATTTTGCTTCACGTGGATTCATTTTTATTGCTGCCAACTTCCATTTACCTTATGAGAATACAATCTTTGGACTTAAGCCTTTCGACAAAATATTTAAAGATGAAGAAGAACAAAGTCTTAATACAATTCTTGAATATGCTAAATCTCTAACCAACTCAAAATCAATTTTTTTTATTGGACACAGCTGGGGAGCACAGATGGGACTACGCACCTTTACCCAGGACACTTCAATCCTAGCTTTCATTTCTTTAGAAACAACCATTGAGTTTAAAACTGACCATGAAAAAATTAAAGAGATGTGGCCTGAAGTTTTTCAAAAAGTGATTACCGACAATGGAAATTATCCCTTTCCTATCTTATTCTGTGCTGCTACAGGACAAGAAAAGCCTTTTCCATTCTTTGAAAACATCAACGCTCCATCTGTTACATTTGTCTCAACGAAAAAAGAATTTGAACATAATGCGTATGTGTCCTCTTTTTATCTTCGACTATTCCTTGACAGCAATGTGATACAAACCGATAAAACAATTCTACTAGACCGATTATTTTTGTATGATAAACACTTAGAATTGATAGAAGAATTCATTGATGGAGTAATGAAAGGTAAAAATAAACCAAAGAATGAAATAATATTTGTGAAGGATTAATAAAACCAACCTACAAACACTAAGTCGAATAACTGAAAAGCCCTAAGAAAAGTGCCATTACACTACTGAAGCAGGTTGGTTTCTAGTCTGTTCACTGTTCAGAACGTAGTGACTAACCTGCCTTATGGAGAAAAGTAAGTGATTTTTAGGTGCTGAGAGATATTTGACTGCTAACCAATAACCTTGGACAAAACAGATTGGTTGCAACTTAGCCACTCTCACTTTTTGAAGTATCTGTAATGCTTCTACGGATTCCTGAATGAATTTTTCCATGATTTTTTTGTTTTAAAGGTGAAACAATCATGGTTTTATACGTAGCTTTGAGCCGGTAAGTTGCCCGAAATGAAACAAAGGGGTTCGCTTAAATGATGTACAGACAAAAATCATGAAAAGAAGGACAAAGTTTGACAGTTTCGATAAATAAATTTATCGGAACGTTTACACAAACCATTTTTGTTGGATTTGAGGGATTAATGAGTTCTGAAAACCAAATTTTTTCATTTTGGTTATAAATATTGTGATTGCAATTTTCGACTTGATTTACATAAGTTTACAATCAATTGACAGATAAAATAAAGCTTGCTTAAATAATGGATACAAATAAAAAAACATTTAATAAACGAGCGTTTATATCATCTTCATTATTAATTTCGGGTTTATTTTTACCATTGGGTTGGTTGATGCATTTCACAGATATTGAATATAATCCAAAATTACATGAATTTTGGATGGCAGTTCATAATGTGGCGACTACATTATTTATCGTATTTTTATTAATACATCTTATTTATAATTGGAAAGTGATGAAAGCATATATCACAAAATCAAAGACAAATTTGATAAGCAAAGAAACTTTATATGCGGTAATTTTAATTGTTTTCATAGTCGGATTGTTTAGTAGTCACATCTTTCATGATTTATAGTAATTCCACTTTAATCGAATTTCACGTGAAAGGACAGTACAATTGAAAAATAATAAAATGAATACCGCTCATAAATAGGCGTCTAAGCCGCACTCATCACCCAGTCACGCATTTAAGGGATTAAACTGCATTTCGACAAGATCAATGCATCGCATCCACCCAGATCCAGGAGGTGTTATGCATTTATTGACGGTTTTT
>CAYXCZ010000055.1:0-16751 GCA_964463695.1 uncultured Lentimicrobiaceae bacterium
TGAAATTTAACTCATGTAACTCTGTGAAATTTAACTCATGTAACTCTGTGAAATTGAACTCATGTAACTCTGTGAAATTGAACTCATGTAACTATTTGGTTAAGGAAGATACAAGATAATAGTCTGAATCCCAAATTTACTGTGTCAACCCTTTGCGAATCTTTGCGGTTAAAACATAATCTTAACAACAGAAAATCCGTTATTGCACAAAAAAAAAAAGAAAGCCACCGAAATGGCTTTCAAGATTTTAATTTATTTCATATCAGTCATTTGAGGCTGATCACAAAACAAGAAAACTTTTACTTAACAAGAAGTTTTCGAATCACTTTTTGCTGATCCAAAACACTAATCGTATAAACACCTTTCCTCAATCCCTGCAACGAAATCTCAAAATGCTGTTCGTTGGCAACAACCTTTTTCACAACTTTGGCCTGAGCATCGGCAATAACGATCGTTTTTCCAATAAGTTCGGGGGAAATATGTAATTGAACTTTGTCTGTGGCAGGATTGGGATAGAGTTCCATTCCTTCGCTAAGAGCATCATTTTCATTCACATCAGTTATTGTTGTTACAGCAAAATTATCGATGTAGAGGTTATTTCCATATTGATTATATGTTTCAAAGCGAATCTTAACTCCACTCAGACCAGCGAAAGCAGAGAGGTTAATCTCAGGACAAGAAGCACCATAGCTTCCGGCAAGGCACCAATCTTCAACCGACTGCGGAACAAAAGAAGAAATTGATGGCGGTGCTGTTTCAAAAATTCCTTGACCATCAGGTCCGTTTGCATAAACGCGTTGCCATGTTTGACCACAGTCAGAAGAAACACTGATAATCAGGGAGTCGATCTGCGCAAAACGCTGAGCATAAGCATATTCAAAGCTGATTCCGGGCTGTTGAAAACCTGTAAAGTCGAGCGGCGGACTCATGAGATAATCCCGTTGTTGGAATGAGGTATAATTAAAAAAGTTCATCCAAACTGCCTTGTTTCCATCAGGTAGTTGTTGTGTCGTCCATGTTTTGCCATTATCGGGATTGGATATCGTCCATCCCTTTTCTGCTAAAGTCAGGTCTTCGAAGTCCTCGATAAATGGCAAGGAATATCCACCAATTTCAATCAATCCTGATTTCAGTAGTGTATTAACCCCGTTGGCATTGGAAGCAGTGAGCCTGACATCGTAATGCGTATTAGCATTGAACTGAACCACAGGGTTTTGAGAAGCATTGTTAGTCCCTTCGAGATATGTTACTGATGAAGGTGTGAAATCCCACACCCAAAAGGTAGGGCAATGCTCCGTTTGGTCGGTAAATCGAACCACCAAACCTACACAACCAACATTTGTTGAGGCATCAAAAGCTATTTGAGGTGTAGAGGCCGGGCCAACAGTGATACAATCTTCATAAATAAAACTGCTGCTGCCTAACGAATTGGTCACAGTAAGGGTAACATCAAAAACACCTTCTGTTTCATAAATGATGCCTTGTGGGTGTTGAAGGCTGCTTGTAGAAGGATTACCACCTTCAAATGTCCATTCCCAGGTGAATGGTGTGCCGATGGTTTGGTCGGTGAAGTTAACAAAACAACCTGCAGATACAGTATTGGCAGAAGGTACAAAACCAGCTGTCACTGTTCCGATGAAAGGCGAAGCAGTCCATAAACCTCTTCCGTATGTACCGGCTCTGACAGCATCGTTTATTGGGTTGATAGGGTCATAATATATCTCTACCTCGGTCACCTTCACACTTGCCGGTAAGCCTTCGCTGAACAACATCCATTCATCCATGGAGGCTTCACGGTAAAAGACTCCAATATCAGTTCCTATGTAAAGTCCTTCCTGACTGTTTTTATAGAAAGCAATACTATTTATCTGAATACCAGAGAGATTTGAAGTTTTTTCTTCCCAGGTCACACCTTTGTCCGACGATTTAAAAATACGCGATTGCTGAGCAATATACAGCACATTTTCATCTGAAGGATGTGTTTCGATGGCTGTTATTGTATTGTTTGTAGGCAAAGTTGAAGTCCGTACCTTCCAATCAACTATTGTTGCCTTTGCATTCTCGGTCATAAAGAGTTTATTGCCGGCCGACACATACAGGATATTGGTGTTTGCCTTTGATTGTGCCATCTGACTCATGTTTGAGTTGTTGATAGAGCTTATTTTCTGCCATTGGACGCTTCCGGTGCTGTTCGCTTTGATATTGGTGCTACGCCACACATTTTTATATCCAATGAACATGATGTTTCCATCGTTATGATCAATCAAATAAGGTGTTACCCAACCACCTCCTTCGGTGATACCATTCGTACCTTCGCCTGCTATCGCTCCTTGATTGTTGTTATTAAACTGTCGGTCAATAGCGCCATAATAAATTGATGAATAGCTATAACGCTCATCGTTTGGATCGTAGGTACATTCCATTCCATCACCCCCTCCAACAGCAAACCAGTTGGTATTGTTAAGCACCGAACTTCCATTATCCTGATAACCGTTGATGACAAAATTAGGTTTGGTTTTGCTTTGTCCAATTTTATATGCCTGACTGATCACCAACCCATTGGATATCTCTGTCCAGTTGACACCACCATTTGCAGTCCAGTAAAATCCACCATCGTTTCCCACATATAGCCTGTTGTTAACAGGAGAATATTCCAATACATGCAAGTCAGCATGCACCGACTGAACTCCGCAACCACCGTACCAGTGAGAACGAATGGTCCAGTTGATACCGCCATCGAGCGAGCGGAAACTGTTCACACCACCTGCCAGAACATTATCAGCATTCAAAGGATCAACAGCGATATCCAGATCATACCACGCCTGACCACCATCACCTCCATTACAATCCCACGACATAATATTGGGAGAATTTGATCTCATTTCAAAAGATAAACCCGTATCTGTTGATCGATAAATACCTTTAAAGGATTCGGAGTTCGTAATGAGGCAATACACAACATCAGGTGAAGCAGGCGACACACCTATAACAGCCCTTGCTCCAGTAGTAAGTCCGTTAGTGATGGCATTAAAGGTGAGTCCATTATCTTCAGAGCGGTAAAAATTTGCTCCAGAAGCTGCATAAACAATCATATTATTTGTTGGGTGAAAAACTACTTCTTTGAAATTTCCAGTCCTTACCCTTTCCCATGTTGCACCTCCGTCGCTGCTGCGATAAAGCCCGTTACTTACAGCTGCCAGCAAAACCAGCGGATCAACGGCATCCTGAACGATTCTTCCGACGGTGGCGCTACCTATACCAATACTCCAGACTTCCCAATTCTGTCCACCATCAGTACTGCGCCAAATTCCAAGACCTGGAGCATCACCTGCATCGCGGTCACCAGTTCCAATATAAATGGTTGCAGGATTGGTTCTGTCAACAAGAACTGCAGAAACACCAAGTGTTGGCAAATGATCTGTCAGTACCTGCCATGTTCCACCATGATTGTATGAAACCCAAAGCCCACCTGCAGGTGCACCTATATATAGAATATCAGGATTGACAGGATCAAATCCAATAGCATTCACACGTCCCAGACCTCTGTAGCCATTATAACCTGACGGGACTGTAAAAGGCCCGAGTGGCATCCAGTTTCCTGCCGGGTTTCTTAAGACAGAACCCTGCTCTATAATGCGGTTGTACGCATTCAGATCGCGATCTGCAGCAGGCTTTACACCTTGAGCATCAACACGTTGCTCCATCATATATTCCCAACGCTTGAAAGGTTTGTAACCACTGCCTTTGGTTATCTCTCTCCCACTCCAGTATGTCTCGAAAGCAGCCTGTGTCTGATAAAAATTAGCATTCTGATCTTGCATCATGTCAATCCAATAAGGATTAACAGCAGTATCATTGACTTGTCCCGAAACAACAGCCTGAGAAATGAGCGCAGCAACAAGAAATAAAGATCTTTTCAAAAAATTATTCATCATAAAAATGTTAAGGTGTAAAAGGATTTTCAAAGTTCGTTATCCCTGATAAAGACATGAGCAATGATCAGTAAGGTGTCAGATTTTCAAAGTTATCGGTAAAAAAAAATAATTCGTTACCAACAATATCGGACATAAAACACTACTTTCCAAAAAGCTTTGACTACATCTGAATAAAGATTTTTACCTTTGCCGGCTTGAAATGCAATTAAATCAGATACATTTAACTAGCTAAATGACTATTTAACAATTTATTAATACAATTAAGACATGACGCAACACCTGAATACTGTTATAACCGGAACCGGCAGTTTTGTTCCAACCAGGGTAATTCGCAATGCAGATTTCACCAAACAAGTTTTTTTTGAGAAAGATCACAGTTTGGTTGACAGCCCTGGCGAAGAAGTTGCACGCAAGTTCAGGGATATCACAGGAATTTATGAACGTCGCTGGGCTGATGACGACACAAATAACTCAGACATGGCGGCAATAGCAGCAAAGAAAGCTATTGAGTCGGCCAATATCGACCCTGAAACTATTGACCAGATCATCGTCGCTCACAACTTCGGAAATGTAAAACCTGACTCCATTCAAACAGATATTCTTCCCAGTCTGGCTTCACGTGTCAAGAATGCTCTTGGAATCAAAAACCCGGCCTGCATCCCTTACGACATCATTTTCGGATGTCCGGGTTGGATTCAAGGAATGATACAGGCGCATTCATTTATTCAATCAGGAATGGCTAAAAGGTGTTTGGTCATTGGGAGCGAAACGCTTTCGAGGGTAGTTGATAAATACGATCGTGATATCATGATTTTCAGCGATGGCGCAGGAGCAGTAATTGTTGAAGGAATAGCTGAAGAAGAGAAAAGAGGATTGTTATCATTTTCTTTCGCATCACATACCGATGAAGAAGTCGGATATCTGTATTTTGGCAAATCCAATTCCCCTGATCATGACCCTAATGTGGGGTATATGAAAATGCTGGGCAGGAAAATTTATGAATATTCACTTACACAGGTTCCATTGGCAATGAAACTGGCTTTGGATCGCAGCGGTTTACCAATTGAACAACTTAAGAAAATCGTCATACATCAAGCCAACGAAAAAATGGATGAAGCTATCGTTCAGCGCTTTTTCCGTCAATATCATATAAAAATCAATACCGAAGAAATGATGCCTATGAGCATCCGAACGCTGGGCAACAGCTCGGTTGCAACGGTACCTACCCTGTATGATATGATTTTGAAGGGTGAGATCGAGAATCACCAAATCGATAGTGGTGATGTGATTATGTTTGCCTCAGTAGGAGCCGGAATGAACATCAATGCCTTTGTTTACCGCCAATAATGACACTTTTAATTTTCATCAACTAACCGTTTTTATCACAGAAATAAAACATAAGTAGTTGAAAACAAATTAAAAAAAGGAAGCAATAGATCAATAACAGAATTAAAATACCTATGAAAAAAACCGTTCTCGTTCTTGGAGCATCCACCAATCCGGCACGCTTTTCTAATATTGCCATTCACAAATTGTTAGCTCACCACCACACTGTTTTCGCAGTTGGAAATCGTGAAACCAATGATTTTGTTGTGCCCATTCACACTAAAATTCCTGAGAACATTCATGTTGATACCGTTACACTTTACCTCAATCCAGGTCGCCAAGCGGCTTATGAAGATCAAATCCTGGCGTTGAAGCCCGCTCGTATCATTTTCAATCCTGGTACTGAAAATCACGCTTTTGCTCAGCTTGCACAACAAAACGGCATTCATACCGTTGAAGACTGTACGCTCGTGATGTTGAACAGTGGCGCTTTTTAAACATCAACAAGCTGATTTTATTACTTTTGCGTTTCATTTTCATAAGAGGCTATTTCATGTCACACGACAAAAAACACGATCCAATGCAAAAAAACAGGTTCAGCGGTCTTATCTTACTCTTTTTTCTTACTTTACTTGCACCTTCGCTCACTGCTCAACCCGATTGCACAATCACAAGTCAGCAGTTGTTTCCATTGTGCAAAGGCACAAGCGTGACTTTGACCTCGATTCAACAGCCTAACTGTGTGTATGAATGGTCTTTCAATTCGCTTACCACAACAATTATCACTTTCGATGCGGTTGAAACGATAAACGTCACCCTTCGCGTGCGGGATACACTGACACTGGAAGAATGTCTGAGCACCCCTTTTGAAGTAAGTGTCCACCCTGAGGTTAATATTGCTTTTGAACAAATGCAGCTGACATGTACAAATGGTGACAGCGACAACGGAAATACAGCCATGGTAAAAGCTGTTGCTACCGGTCAAAGCGGCCCTTACACCTATAATTGGGATGTGCGCCCTATTCAGATTGCTCCGGGAAACCCATCACTTGCCATTGGCCTGAAAGCCCACCTGTGGTATTTTATAAATGTTGTAGATCAAAATGGCTGTACGACAAAGGATTCCATATTTACAAAAGCCTATCCAAATCCTGTTATTGAAATAAAAAGCACTCCTGACACTGCTTTTATTCAAAATCCATATGTAACATTTGAGTTTACAAACAAATCAATTGATACTGTACAAGTTACGAGTCATTATTGGGAAATGGGCGATAACACTCCCAGGGTCGATCTTGAAAAACCGGTGCATGTGTACACAGAAGTTGATGACTATTCAGTGATTCTAACAGTGTTCAATCAATATGGATGTGACACCGTTTATTTGAAGGATGTCAAAGTGTTGCCTATTAAATTGAGCATCCCAAATGTAATCACTCCCAACGGTGACAACATTAACGATGTACTTATCATCACTGAAGGATCAACGGAAGATGAAACGGACAATCCAATGAAATCTGTTAACAGCGATGGTGGAATAAGGCCACTTTCAGCTTATTACAAAAAAACAACCCTTGTGATTTTCAACCGTCAGGGCAAAAAATTATACGAGTCATCCAATTACAACAACGACTGGGGAGGCGAAGGACTTAGCGACGGCGTGTATTTTTATGTACTTCAATGCGAAGGTTTTAAAAGTAACGAAGTTTACAAAGGGTCTATCACTATCTTCGGCAGCGGAAATTAAGCATTCTATTGATTCAGCTTTTTTAGTATTTTTGCATCTTGATTTACTATTATTTGTGATCAAAATTTGTTTCGTAAAGCTGATACTTTAAACCCTGAATACGCGAAAAACCGCATGAGACACGTGATTCGTTTTCTGATTTTGGTTCCTTTTTTCTTTTTTGCATGTCAAAGTAACAACGACGATCGTTCTACCCGACTGGTAAACAATCCTAAGTCGGCCACCGAGAGTGATAGAAAAGAAGTTGCTCAGATAACTTTCACAAATATCGAGCATGACTTCGGCCGTTTGATACAGGGCGAAAAAGTCGTTCACATATTTAAATTCAAAAACAGCGGTAATGCCGACCTGATTGTTAGTCAGGTAAGTGCAAGCTGTGGGTGTACTGCCAGCAAGTTCACCAAAGACCCTCTCAAACCGGGTGAAGAAGGTAAAATTGAGGTTACCTTCGACTCCAATGGACAGCGTGGAATTCAAAACAAAACCATTACCGTTATCAGCAATGGTTTGCCTCAAACAACAGTCCTGCGCCTGAAAGCCCAGGTTACAACTCCTGAATCCTATTAAACAAATATCATATGAATTATTTACACATTTTATTAATGACACCCCCTGCTGAAGGTCAGGAAGGCGGAGGATTGATGTCGTTCCTTCCCCTGATTCTTATCATGGTGGTATTTTATTTCTTTTTCATCCGTCCGCAGATGAAAAAAGCAAAAGACCAGCGTAAATTCCGCGAAGCCCTGAAAAAAGGCGATAAAGTGATTACCATTGGTGGTATTCACGGAAAAATCCTTAGCGTTGATGACAGCACAGTAATGCTCGAAGTTGAAGGTGGCAACAAACTCCAGATCGAGAAAAGCGCCATCATTTCCGACTCAGCACAGGTTGGTCTTGCAAAATAAACCGGTAGCAGACGGTCATTAAAAAATGGCCGTCTGTTATTTTTTTGATCTTAACAGATAAAAAAGGAATCAGCATGCAATCGCATCAGGAACATCTTCAGCCGCTCATTGCATCTGCCCCAAAAAAAAGACGACTTTATGCCTTCTTTTTTTTCCTTGTGTTTTCAACCCTTCTTTGGCTCTTCGTTAAACTTGCCGGAACTTATACAATAAGCATCGAGATCAGTTTGCACCTCGTTGAACCCCCAATCGAATACTGGATACCCACCAAACAGGCCAATCAGCAGATCAAAGCCACAGTCACATCCAATGGTTTCAAGCTGCTGCGTTTTCTTTCAACATCTTTCAAGGAAAACCGTATTGATGTGCCAGTGAATCAATTAAGCTTCAGACGGCAAAATCAAAATTCATTGTATCTTACCGCATCTGAATTGCGTGGGTATCTGGGGTCAGTGCTTGATATCAACGAAAATGATTTTGACCTCACTGAAGGTGATGTCTATTTCACTGTTGAACCATTACTGAGTAAAAAGGTTGGAATCAACGTAAAGCATGAATTGAAATTTCAGGATCAATATGCGCTGTATGGAAAAATTACCACCTCCCCTGACAGCATCATGATTTATGCTCCATCCTCCGTCTTTGATACGCTTGAGGCGATTTCAACGCTGCTCATCAAACAGGAAGCAGTGAATGCTTCATTTTCAAAAGAAATTGGGTTGAGCTTCGATCCAATACTTATACATCCTGAAAACGAACAAGTTGTAGCTCAATTCAATATAGAGCGATTTACCGAATCAACAGTAGAAATAAAAATAGATAAACCTTCAAAACCAAAAATGAAGCTTTTTCCTTCAACCACACGCATAACCTATGCCGTAGCCATGAAGGATTTTAAATTTGTCAATGCCGATCAGTTTTATGTTATGCTCGACACAAATGGTATCAGCACACGAAATAAGTTTTTAGGTTTATCGTTGATACAACAACCTGAAAACATACAAGTTACCCGGATCGAACCCGATCAAATAGAATATATATTATTGAAATGAGCTTAAAAGTTGCCATTACCGGAAACATTGGAAGTGGTAAAACTACTGTCACCAAGCTATTCGCAGAGCTTCAAATCCCTGTTTTTTATGCTGACACAGTAGCAAAGTCCTGTTACAATCAAGTTAATGTCCATGAGCGCATGGTGTCCCGATTCGGTAACGAAATTTATGACTCAAATAACAACATATCAGCTTCGCTCCTCTCCTCCCTCATTTTTACAGATACCGATGCGATGGCTTTTGTTGAACGATTGATCCATCCATTGGTGCAAAAGAGCTACAAGCAATGGCTTGAAAATCATACACAAGCACCTTATACACTTTATGAAGCCGCCATTCTGTTTGAAAAAAAGAGAGAACACGACTTTGATAAAGTTATTTACGTCTATGCTCCTGAAGCACTTCGCATAGAGCGGGTAATTGCACGTGATAAGACAGACAGGCATCTGCTCAAAAAACGCATGGACCGGCAGTGGGGCGACGAAAAAAAGATGGGTTTAGCAGATTTCATAATTTATAATGAAGACCTTCAAACGCTACCTGAGCAGGTGAAAAATATTCATTTGCAGATAATTGGCTAAAATCTGCATGAATACTCAATGCTATTTAATTACCGAAAAACAAGTTAGAATAGCTATTTCCAGATTCACAAATAAGGCGCTTGACCTAAAGAAATCATAATTTTAGAAGTAAATCTTTTCATTCAGATATGCTCTTAATTAGCTGTTGATTGTCAGTTAACTTTGAAGAAGTCACAATTTTAATCATGTATAAACCCTTTGCGCCAGCTGAGGTTTAATCTTATTATTTTTGATCATCAATACTTTACTTGGAATAAACTATACTATTGGGCTATCAATCCATTATTAAATTTGCACTCGCTATTCGCTGGTAAATGGAAATAAAGCTATCTTTCAAGCACAAGAAAGTATAGTAGCATGCGCAATTACAATAACATTTGATATTAATTTCAATCTAAAAATATACTACAGTGTATATTTTTAAAACAATTTACAGAAAACCAATGGGTTTCCCATATTGAGACAGTAAATCATTTTATTCAAAATCCGATAAACACTAAAAAATCCAATATTTACCTGGTTTTCAAGCCTGATAATGAAATAATGGATTAATGAATTGTGGAAAAATATTTGCTTTAAAACAGATTATCAATTTGGGATTAAAAAGTCTAAATATGGGAATTTTTCATTGATTAACGCAAGTTATTAATAATCAATTTTCTTAGCAATAATAACCCATACAGCGCTTTTTAATTTTTGGGTATAATTGTTGTGGAGGTGATAATGCGAAAAAACGATTTTATAAATAATAACGCCATAAAAATGTTTAACATTCTGCACCGTATCAAAATAAGCCTTGTTGGTTTAATTATGGTCTGTTTCAGCAGTCAGATTAATTCACAGACTTATTTATATAGTGCTGATTATGAAGTTTTCGCCTACGAAAATGAAATCCACTCCATTCCTGATAATTTTAATCTTCGTTTGAACAGCTCACGAATTGATCAATTCAATCAATTCCAATCTGAAGACAGAAGCGTTAACGAAATTCTCTATTTTCCAGCATCTGTTGAATTATACTCTGTTGCTGTTGCTGATCCTGCAAAACAATATAATTACACTTATTCCGCCACCGGCGACAGACTAACGACCAACATTAAAAAATATATCAATGCTAACTGGGTTAACAATTTATATGAAATATGCACCTATGATGCAGTTGGAAACAGATTGACTTCTCTTTGGCAAGAATGGGTCAATGGCAATTATGTGAATTCAAGTAAATCAACCTGGACTTATACAACCAATCGTAATGTGCTTACTGAACTCAAGCAATTTTGGATTGGTAACACATGGGTAAACGATGAAAGAACAACAAATACCTATGATGTTGTTGGCAACAGAGTTGCAAGCTTAAGAGAAAGATGGATAAGCGGTGCCTGGTCGAATGATATGTATGACTTACTCACTTACAATTCAAGCAACAAACTGATTGGATTAACACGACAAAATTGGAACAGTGGTGTTTGGAGCAACAGTCTGAATCTTATCTATACCTACGATACCAACCTTAATTTATCAAGTGGCACTATGCAAAATTGGTCGGGTACTGAATGGGTGAATGCCTACAATGAAATTTACGCATACAACACATCCAATCGCTTGACCTTATACTTTAGCCAGGAATGGGAAGGAAGCTGGAAATTCAGCGAAAAATTCACTTATACATATAATAGTTTAGGGTTCAGAACTGTGAGTCTGGGCGAGACTTACGTTAATAATGCATGGGTAAATAACATACGTTCACAGAACAACCATAATGACTTTGGTGGTATACAGTCAGAGCTAAAGGAAAGCTGGAATTCCGGTGCATGGGAGAATGTGACATTTGCTAATAATGCATACGATGAAAATGGAAATGCGCTGACCTGCGATTTATCTCACTGGGATGGCAATGCCTGGATTCAGAATCAAGACGGCAAATTGTTAGTGTATTATTCCAACAGCAATTTCATTATGGAATATGACGGATACCATTCAAACGCTACTTATACCTCGATATTAGTAGGTGGAAATGAAATGAATGCTGCGAAATTCAGTTTTTCATTTAGCCCTAATCCAGCGAAGGATTTCGTAAATATTCATCTTTTAACGGAAGAAAAGTCGCACATTCATATCGCAGTTTATACAGCGAATGGCCAACTTGTAAAGAAAATAGACCAGGGAATTCTTGAAAAAGGAAATCAATATTTAGAACTTCATTTGAATGATTTAAATAATGGAATTTATATTTTGGAAGTAACCTCAAATAACACAAAATCACAAACGAAACTTGTAATAACAAATTAAATAAATAGATAACTCAATCAATTACAAATAATTAGATAAAAATAAGTAAACAATAATTTAAAACTCAACACCATGAAACAATTTTTACACCATCGTTTTGTTTCGCTCGTTGCAATTATCTTGATTGCATTTAGTGTAAACACTTACGGACAAACAGCCCCTTTTGTAAAAGTGCTCCAACCCAATGATCCTGGTATCGAATGGGTTGCCGGTCAGTCATATCTCATTTCCTGGACTGACAACCTTACCAAACCAGTTTTGATTGAGCTTGCAAATTTTGGAGTTGCCCCAATCGCATATACGATTCTTGCTCCCTCAGTAGAAGGATCGACATGGGTATGGAACATTCCGGAAGGTTTTACTCCTGGTAATCAATATCGCATTAATATATTTAGTACTGTCAATCAATCAATTGTTGATTGGAGCGATAACTATTTTACCATAGTAGCCGCAGCCACAGGATCATATATAAATATTGAACAACCTAACCTTCCAAATATTAAATGGTTGCGTGGTACAACACAAGTTGTTTCATGGATGGACAATATGCCTGGTAAGGTAAAAGTGGAGTTGATTAATGACAATTTAACAGCTTATGACAATGCCTTAGATGTAGAATATGCAAGTGGGTGGTCGCCAGGAAAAAATGGCGGTTATGGTTTTGAACCTTGGATGGTTGCAACTACCGGAACTGTTGATGGTAGCATCGGTAATCCCGCATTAATCGGAATAATTGGGATGGATAATCCATCATTTTATCTTCAATCACAAAATATTGCCTCTTCAATAATTGTGGATAGGCCTTTTGAACCTCTTGCAATTGGAAGCACTTTTAGTTGTGATTTGGCAATGGATATGGTTACTGGCACATTGACTGGGAAAAAAGGAATGGAGATACGCAACAGTAAAACTATATTTGATCCTACTACTAAACTTATTGACATTAAACTAGAGAACAATGACATCATTACTATTAATGGTGCGCCTATGTTCAGTAATTATGGTGTTAATGTCATGAAGCTTAAGTTTGAGTATTTTGAAGCTAATAAACTACGTGTTTCAGGTATTGGACGTGATGGTTCCGAGTCCTTCAATCAAGTTTTCACAATTACAGGAGTCCCACAGTTGGCTCGTTTCTATTCATTATCTAATCTTGATGCCGATAATCATCGTCGTATCTATTTCAACAATTTAAAGATTACCACTCCAGATTTGCTTCTGGCAGACAACGTAGAAGGCACTACCTACTACTGGCCAATCACAACTGCCTATGCTTTTGGTGACAAATATAAAATAAGGGTTACAAGCAAGGTTGCTCCTGACATCAAAGATGTAAGTGAGAATTATTTTGCAATCACTGCCACTGATGGTGCACCTATGGAGATGCTCCAACCCAACTCTGTGAGCCCTTTAATTACATGGCTAAAAGGCTCAACCTATTTAGTTTCCTGGAACGGCAATGGAGCTTTTCCTGTTAAAGTTGAATTGTTTAAAGGAGCAACTTTTAAAGAAACTATTGGAGCTTCTGTTGAAGGAACGACAAAACTTTGGACAGTTCCTACTACCGGATTAGTCAATGGCACTGATTATAATATTAAAGTTACCAGATTAGCTGACGGTGTTTCAGTTACAGGTGCTAATTTCAGTATTCAATCATCTGCACCAGGTGGATCAATCACCGTTCTTCAACCAACAGCAGGTGGAATCGAATGGATGAGAGGATCAGCCCACCTTATTTCCTGGAATCCAACAATCCCTGGTCCTTTTAATATTGAACTTTATAGTAGTTTTACCGGTCTTAGCACAATGATTGCAACTGGAGTTGAAGGCTCAACTTGGGTTTGGAATATTCCTGCATCAACTTACCCTGTTGGCAATTATTATAAAATTAATGTTTGGTCATCAGATAATGTTTCCTATGTTGGTTCGAGTTTAAACTTCTTTAAGCTGATTGACTATCCAACAGGCGGAACCATTACTGTACTACAGCCATCATTAGCAAACATTGTTTGGGTAAGAGGAACATCTAACCTGATCGCATGGAATCCAACAATTCAAGGCCCATTTAACATTGAATTATATAATCAATCCACTGGAACAAACATCATGATTGCTACGGGAGTTGCCGGTTCAACCTGGGTTTGGAATATTCCAGTAAATGGATCCTATCCTATAGGAACCCAATACAAAATAAATGTTTGGTCAGCTGATAACAATACAGTTGTTGGATCAAGTGCGCATTTTTTCGCTTTAGCTGACACCCCTGCCGGTGGTTCAATCGAAGTGCTTCAACCTAATGGTGGTGAAACTCTATATATAGGTCAAGGTTATCTGATTGCCTGGATTGATGATGTGCCTGAGCCTGTTGATATATTTCTTGTAAATTCTTCACCTGCTTCAGAACTTCTTATAGCGGATAATGTTGTTGGATCAACATGGGTATGGGACATAACTCCTTTAACTCTTCCTGATAATTCATACAGGATTCGCATTAAAAGCTCCTTATTGCCTTCAATACAAGATGAAAGTAATGGTGATTTTACGGTCGCAATTCTTCCGATGGCTTTCAGCGTTTATCCTAATCCTGCCAGAGATGTTATAAACGTTAAATTTGATGAGTCAGCAAATGAAACTTATACTGTTCAATTAACAGATAGATTTAATATGCTTATCAGTACAAAAGTTGTTGAGGCAGCGTTTATTAAGGAAGTACAGATTTCAACTGCAGCCCTTCATAACGGCGTCTATTTCATGACGATTACTTCCAACAAAACAAAATCTGTCCAGAAAGTGATGGTTCAACATTAATAATGTTTTGCATATATAAAAAAAGACCTGAGTTTTCAGGTCTTTTTTTTTGCACCATTTTTTGGATATTATCAACTATAATCAAGGTAATTGCAAATTACCCTGGACGTAGATCACGCTTGATCTTTGGTCCTTTCCATGAAGCTTTACTTTGTTTTGACAAAAAAAGCGACAACTGCTGATGTGATAACACCCATCACAGCAGCACCTATAACACTCTGTTTGATGTAGTTTTCCAAACTGAAATAAGCCTCAGCTTCTTCCCGTGTTGCATGGTAACCTGTCGATACAGAATATTCAATCACGTTTGGAAAATACTCAGGTGTTATTATTACAGATGTGATCCATTGTGTAAGCGGTGAAAAAAGTGTCACTATCAATGAGATAATCAATCCGGAAAAAAGTCCTTGCAAGTAGCTCATTTGTCCATTATAATAGTTTTTCTTTTTGTCACGCAAAGCCAAAATGTAAACTGCTATAGCAGGGATTGCAAATGCATTCGTTAGATACATATGCTTGTCGATATGTGTACTATGTAATCCTGACAGTTTTTCGAGGACCATCCATAGTAACGACATGGCTATAAAAATAAAGGCCCATTTGATTTCGATGCTGATCTTTTTCATAGATTTTAATTTTTAGTTCATAAATTTACTGATTCCGAACAGAGGAATATGGCTGCCAATATCTGATTTTTTTTTGAAACAGCCATAAAAGCGCCGTCACTATTGACTTGAAAATGTCAGGAATTCACGAATAAAAACAAAATTTTAACAAAAGAGCGCAAAATTACAGCAACTCAAAGCTATGTTTGAAGGTTTTGCTGTAAAAAAAGATATGCTAGTAACCTTGATTCAAGAAATTACTATTCTAGAAGTAGTAAATAGCTGACAAGAGCAACCTCAGATTATTTACTTTCTCAGAATCAGTTATAACGCCATTTACATCCCTGTTGAGTTGTCCCTTAAGGTTTTTTGTCGCATAAGAAGCCGATGTATACTCCAATTCAGTAGCAAAATTAAATTTACCTTGTATAAAAACTACTCTGGGAGAAATCCGGATCAGCGATTGGATGTTAGCCCCGCGTATGGTTGCATCAGTTCCTGCAACTTTATTTGAATAGTATAAGATAGATTTCTTCGATCCCAGATTTTGAGAATACCCGGCCCACAATCCGAACTGAACTTTTTTACCGTTGGTTTGGAACTCACTCCAGGCTGTAAACTGGTTTAAAGTGGTGTAGGACACCGTATTTTTTGTAGTGTCGATAATATTATGGACGGCATAACCTCCCAACATGATCAGATCGAACAAGTTTTCACCATAAATACCTTGCAATTTAAAGGTGTATGTTGGACTCTGCCGTTTAAAATAAGCTGTTGCCGAAAATCCTGCAACTTTTTCGTCGGTAACAAAAACAGCGTTATTTTTTGTTGTTGTGAGCAAAGGCTGCAGTGTTTTATAATCCACACCCACACCTGCATTGGTAGTTGTTTCATTACTATTCTGATTATAAGAAATCACAGCACTCACATTAGGCATGCCTGCGTGTTGCAACGAAACGGAGCCCTGTGGACTAGTGAAATCACGCTGAGCGGCAATGACAGCTGCCACCTTAAACTTACCAAGAGTTTGAGTGACTCTTATTTGAGGGTTCCGTGAGAAAGGTTGAAAAGGCGCACCTGTATTGAATGAGATGACACCTGAAAAACACTCAGGTATGAAGAAAGCATGCCAAAACTGCCCTGCCAGCAGCTCTGTTTTTGGCCAGTTTAGCTTCACAAAGGCATGACGCAAGCGGAAGCCGTTAGCATCGATAAAAGCTGCATTTTCATTTCCAAAAAAGTCGGCTTCTAAAACTCCTGATGTTTTTGCACCAAAGGCATCCGGTCCGGTAATTTTTCCTGTTAAGCGCGATTGTATCGATAAAAAGTTGAAGGATGACTTATCATTGATATCGATTCCGTTGGCATCGAACACCTTTTCTTTTGGAAACAATAAAAAGTCACCCTCGCGAATTGTATACACTTCACGGGAATCGAAAAAGAAATCTGTTTTAACAAAACCCGAAAAACTAATTCCATATTTGGGTTCGGTGCTTTTTTCCT
>CAYXCZ010000056.1:0-14154 GCA_964463695.1 uncultured Lentimicrobiaceae bacterium
AAGCCTGCCTGTGTACGATGCTTTGCATTTGAATTGACTGGCGGTGAGGCGCTTGGCTGTTGGCTGTTGGCTTTTGGCTCTTGGCTCTTGGCTTTTGGCTTGCGCCAGCCCTAAACCCTAAACTTTAAACCCTAAACCCTTCTAAACCAACAAATAAACAAATCAACGAATCAACTCCTAAGAAAAGTTGATGCTGATACGATTGAAAATTACTGGCGGAAAAGGCGCTTGGCGCTTGGCTTTGCGCCAGCCCTAAACCCTAAACTTTAAACCCTAAACCCTTCTAAACCAACAAATCAACGCATCAACAAATCAACCCGCATACCATTTTTGCGCCTGCCTTAAACACTCAACCTAAGACCATACAATTGTTGTATATTTGCACGAATGAATACCAGTTTAAAAAAGCAGATTTATGATGTCATTACAGGAAAGGGCGAGGTTAGGAATGGAGCAATTATCCAAACAATCACCCGTTACCTTGGAGATTGCACGCAAACAAGCAGAGAAGCTGAGAGTCCAAAGCAAGTCAGGAAACAGTAAACGCAGAAACTAGAAGTCTGGATAACTGATCAAAATCTGTGGATTGACGCTATTGATTTATCCAAATTTGTAAGCGAAGGAGCTGAACAACGGGTTTACCTGAAAGACACAAGCCACGTTATCAAACTCAATGATGGCATCTATTATCAAAGCTGGAGAGATTACTTCCACAGTTTACTTCTTCATAATTTTTTCTTTGAAGATACGGCCTATCGCTTAGCGGGTTTCGTCAAAGAAAAAGAAGTCTTGTTTGCAGTTGTTGAGCAACCATATGTTTCCATCACTTCTCTGACTGATTTGGAACGACTGAAACACTTTATGGGCATCAATGGTTTTGAAAACACCCGGAACAATGATTATATAAATCCGGAACCTGGCATTATTCTGGAAGATTTGCATGACGAAAATGTTCTGACCCGCAACAATCTCTTTTATTTTATTGATACCGTATTCTACCTCACACCGGATTTTTATACAAGCAGATTTATCAAAGTTATTTTTGAATGGCTATTGGATTTTTGCCTTTTGACAGTTTTGGCAGTTAGCAGCCCTCATCAAAGCATATACCTTTGTGGCGCTTATCGGTGCATCGTAAGGAGAAGTAATCCTCAACGCAGCAACCCGTAGGGCTACACTGTGCATAACGCCCCGGATGAATCCGGGGCGTAAGTCCTCAAACCCCGGAGGGGTTGCCCATAAGATACTGACAGACAGGAAACTCCTACAGAGTTTTTGTTGTGGACACATCATTATACCCCCGGATGAATCCGGGGGTTATGCACAGGAAAGGCCTACGGCCTTATTAGGCCATAACGGTCAAAGGCGTTGACAATCGACAATAAGTTAAAAAGTAAAGCGTCCTGCTGAGTAATGCCTTCCATCAATAGATACTGTCTTTTATTGGCCTGTAGGGCTTGACCATCAATGGAGGAGTGACAAGTAACAGTGACAAGTGACACGGTTGCTGGCATTTGGCTTTGTGAGGTTCGTGGCTAAGGCAAATTAATACGGCTTTGAGTTAAATCACTACAATTGAATCTGTGCAACGCTCCTGATTTTACACAGATGATATTTGTCCAAGGATGTACACGGATTTACACGGATGTTTTCCTTTTGCTTTCAGCATCCGGAAAGGTATCTACCCAGCGCGGCTTTTGATTCTAAAACAGTTTTGGCAATTGGCTGCGCCAGCAACAAATCAACAGATCAACGAATCAACAAATCAACTCCTAAACCAATTCTCAGGTTTTCTGTTTCTTTTTCTTGGCTGCAGGAAAGAGGATGTTATTTAAAATCAACCGATAGCCCGGCGAATTGGGAAACATATCCAACTCCGTTGGTGGATCGCCAACCAAATGCTGATAGTCTTCGGGGTCGTGACCGCCGTAGAAGGTCCAAAAGCCATTGCCAAAAGTGCCATGTATGTAGCGATCCTCGCCAAAGGATTTATTATCACCCAAAACGATGACTTCGGTCTTCACCAGTTCTTTGTTAAAAGCAGTGGTTTGTCCCATGAACCCTTTAATGATCTGTTCGTGATTTTGTGTCAGCATGGTGGGCACAGGATCCCATTTGGCTGAAAAGTCAAACAAGGTGAAGAAATCATTGCGTTCGTTGATGGTTCTTGACCTGTAGTTGGTGACGTCGATGTTCGAAATTTCGTATTCAGCCGGATTGGTGACGACTTCAAAGTCGGTGAAAGCGAAGCAGTTATTGTAGTTTAACCGATTCACATCACCAGAACCCATGGCATCTCCATCGAACATTACATCGCAGATATCTAGTCCATCAGCTGCCAATGCCACATCATAACTATCTGTTGCCGAACACATAGCAAACATATAACCACCACCGACAACAAACTCCCGTATTTTCTTCACTACCTCCAGCTTTAGCTGTGAGACCTTACTGAATCCATATCGGTTTGCAGTAGCTTCCTGCTGTTTCACATCTTCCTGATACCAGGGAAAATGACGGTATCTCGACCAGAATTTTCCAAACTGTCCTGAGAAATCTTCATGATGCAGATGCAGCCAGTCGTATGTCGGGAGCACACCTTCAAGCACTTCATCATCGTACAAAATATCATAAGGTATCTCGGCATAGGTGAGGACAAGGGTCACAGCGTCATCCCAGGGCAGTTTGTTTTTTGGTGAATAAACAGCGATGCGTGGTACTTTCTGAAGTTTCATTTCATCCATATTCACACCCATATCGGCCATCTCGTTTAAAATAGCACTAGCTTGAGCATCGGCTATCACCTGATAACTGACATTACGTAGCTTGCATTCTTTCTCAAAACTTTCGTGATATGGAATAAGATAGCTCCCGCCACGGTAGTTGAGCAACCAGCTGATTTCGATATCTTTCTGCAAAACCCAATAGGCTAACCCATAGGCTTTTAAGTGGTTCGACTGACTTTTATCCATAGGGATAAGCAAGTGTGCCGCTAACGACTGGAACTGAATAGCGCCAACAAGCAGTACTAAAACAACAAGTGATTTGATCTTATTTCGAAAAAACATCATGATTCTGTGTTTGCTAATAGATTACCAAAAAGGCCTGACAAAAATACACATTATCACGACAACTGACTTGCCTGCTCAGGGTTTGTAAATGGTGAATTCATCAGCATCATACATTTTCGTGTAATCAAGCGGCATGTCGGTCCCAAAAACCTGTTTCAAAACAATAATGTATTTGAGCCCTTTCGATTTTAAATCAGCGATATAACTGCTGTCAGCAATACGATTATTTGCTTCAACCCAACCTTTACGGTGGGCAAAATACATCGGTGTGGGGTATTCACCGCTGTTAATCACAACCAGATCTTTTTGCGTACCCAGCTGGTCAAGAACCGACTCCAGTTTCAAAAGCGCCATCTCCTGTGGTTTAATGCGAAAGTCGTGCTGCTGATTCAAAACACCTTCGAGCATTATCAATCCAATGACCACCCAGGCAAGTTTTCTGTTGGGAATCAAAGCAATCGCAGAGGCAGCAACAACGGCCATTACCGGAATAAAAGGAATCATATAATACGAATGGCGGGTGAATGTCTCGCCTGCTTTCATCATGATTACCACAAATGCCAAAAGATTGAGAACAAAAAACAATACGAATAACTTATCACGTTTCAAAATCATCAGAATCAACCCCGAAATGAAAGCGCCGAAGGCAATGAACTTCATGGAGGTCTCATAAAACATACTTGCCGTAAGTGACCATCTTTCAAGTAGTTCTGTTGCACCTGTCGCTAAATCTTTTCCCATGAAAAAGTGCTTAAATCCAAAGTGGGTATTCAGATATGGAACCCAGTAAAAATACCACCATGCTGCCGGCAGAATCGCCAATAGCCCTATAAACGTTAAAAGAACCCGCCTCTTGAACTCCCAACTTTTGTCAAAAATAAAAAATGGCAGCACTGCCAACAGTACAGCCGCAGGAAGCTTTGCAAGTAATCCGGCGGTTAATCCGGCAAAAAAAATCAGAAGCAGTAAATAACTTCCATGCTTTCGTAAAAAGCTGTAACCGGCCTGTAAACCAATAAGCACCAACGAAACGGCAAAGGTATCGGGCATGATTTTGCGGGAGTAGGTGAACCACAACGAGCTTAGCAAGATGAGAGAGGCAAACAACGCCAGACGTTCGCTTTTCAAATTTTTCACCAGACCGTAAAAAGCGTAAACACCGGCTGACGAAACCAGCAGGTTGATCAGTCGCCCATACCAATGATCGTAACCAAAGATGAGTGAAACGATATAGATCAAATAATTCAACAAAGGAAATTCCATGCCGGTTATGCCACTTTTCTCACCTGCGATATCTATGCGTGGATATAGAATGTTGGCATCAGTCTCGAAGAAATTTCGTGCCACCATAGAAACTGTTGTCTGACGCCAGTTGTGTGCTATTTCCAGTGGAGGCTGCGTGATGCCGATCAGCCTGACGACAAAAAAAAGCATGATCCAAAAGCGGATGTCAGTCAATAACGCATAGAAAAGGGATTTCTTCATCCTGAAAGCTAAACTAATGTTGGGACAAGCTTTTAAACACAGCTGTTTATTTACCGGACAAATATCCGAAAAAATGATCGCTTTTTAAGTAAAGTTGTCAAAAACATATTTTGATTTTGAAACATTTACCCATTCGTTTGTTATATCTTCGACACTCATGTTTCAACACTGTTTATTGAATGAAAAAACCGGCTTTTTATCTGCTTTCTGCTTCATTTTTATTTCTCACGCTTTTTGTTTTTTCAAATGAAGCAACTGGACAACCTGAATATCAAGAGTTTCATAAGCAAAGTCAACACCTGCAGCGCGGCGGCATGATTGTGCTGGGAAGTTGGGCCTTAGCCAACTTAGCCACTGGTGCTGTTGGATGGTCGCAGCTCGATGGCAGAAAAAAATACTTCCATCAGATGAACTTCTTTTGGAATACAGTGAATGCAGGTATCGCCGGATATGCCATATATCAGGGGCATCAGATGGCCAATGATATGCTGGATGCCGATGGTGTAATGTCAAAACACCTCAAAACCGAGACCGTCCTTCTTGTAAATTCTGCCCTTGATCTGGGGTATATCGGCACTGGTTTTCTGTTACAGCATCTGGGTAAAAAAGAAGGTAAAAATCAGGATATGCTCAAAGGTTATGGTGATTCACTTTTACTTCAGGGAGGTTTCTTGCTTGTCTTCGACCTGGCATTTTATGCCGTACTTAGGGCACACCGACTGGAATTTCTTGAAAATATGCATCTTAGTCTTTCAAAAGATGTTATTGGTTTTAACCTGATTCTAACTCTTTAAAAGATGAAAATATTACTTACAGGCGCAACCGGATACATTGCCAAAAAATTGCTTCCTGCACTTCTTTTGGATGGTCACGAAGTTTATTGCTGTGTACGCGACAAGAAACGTTTTGATACAACACGTTATCATTCAGATCTTTTGCATGTTATTGAGATTGATTTTCTCAATAAATCCAGTTTATCAAATATACCGGATCAGCTCGATGTGGCCTATTACCTTATTCATTCCATGTCGTCTTCTATCGGCAATTTTGAGACCCTTGAAAAAGAATCTGCTGTCAATTTCATGGAGCGCCTCAGCGAAACAAGCGTCAAACAGGTAGTCTACCTGAGTGGAATCACCAATAACGAAGCCCTGTCAAAGCACCTGCTCTCGCGTAAATCTGTAGAAGAAGTTCTTGGAAAAGGCACTTATCATCTCACCACCCTCAAAGCCGGAATCATTGTCGGTTCGGGGAGTGCCTCATTCGAAATCATCCGCGACCTTGTTGAGAAACTACCGGTCATGGTGGCTCCGCGCTGGCTCAACACACGTTCGCAGCCTATTGCCATCCGTAATGTTGTTGAATATCTCAAAGGAGTCCTATTAATTGAAGAAACTTTCGACAAAAGTTTTGAAATAGGAGGTCCTGAAATACTGACATACAAGCAGTTGCTACTACAGTTTGCAGAAGTGAGAAAATTGAAACGAAGTATATTTGTTGTTCCTGTTATGACACCAAAACTCTCTTCTTACTGGTTGTATTTCATTACATCCACTTCGTATAAGCTGGCAGTAAACCTTGTTAACAGCATGAAAATTGAGGTTATCTGCAAAGAAGATCACCTGCAGCAAATCCTTCAATTAAAGTCAATAAGCTACAAAGAAGCCGTGAAGATGGCTTTCGATATCATTGAACAACAAGCTGTTATATCAAGTTGGACCGACGCCATGTCGAGCACAGTGATGGCTCAGGGCATTGCCAAACTCATTCATGTACCTGTTTTTGGTTGCTACAAAGACCATCGTGTTGCTAATGTCACCAATGAAACTGCTGTCATCCGGAAAATCTGGTCGATAGGAGGAAAAACAGGCTGGTATTACGGCAACTGGCTTTGGAGAGTCAGGGGCTTTCTCGATAAAATTGTTGGTGGTGTAGGTCTTCGTCGAGGTCGTAAAAGTCCGACGGAACTCTTTGCCGGGGACTCTCTGGATTTCTGGCGCGTCTTGCTTGCCGACAAACAACAGAAGCGCCTCCTGCTCTATGCCGAGATGAAGCTCCCTGGTGAGGCATGGCTCGAATTCGCAATCAAAGACGGTAAACTTCATCAAACTGCTACCTTCCGCCCGCTAGGTCTTTGGGGACGGCTTTACTGGTATTCTGTTTTACCATTTCACAGCTTTATCTTTCAGGGAATGATTGATAGGATTAATTCCGGGGGTTGATTTGTTGATTTGTTTATTTGTTGAGAGGTGGTTTAGAAGTTTAGAAGGGTTTAGGAGTTTAGGGGTTGATTCGTTGATTCGTTGATTTGTTGATTTGTCAAATCCTCAAATCCCAAATTTACCTGTGTCAGCTCTTTGCGTTCTTTGCGCCTGCTTTGTGTTTGCGGTTAAAAACATAATATCATAGAGGACGATTTGTTGATTTGTTGATTTTTTAGCTGTTAAGGAGTTTAGTTATATATTACTCATTTTAAATAATTTACATATACATTTTCTTAACCGCAAAGGACGCAATGAAGGCGCAGAGGGCGCAAAGAGATCAAACATTTTAAGAAAATCTTTACTTAATAGTCCGCAAATGAACTGTGAGAAAGCGTCATGACCCCAGCGGGGTCGCATGTCTTTAACACATGTCAACCGTCTGCGTTCTCAGCACCTTTAATGCTTTCTGCGGTCAAAAAAATCATCAGACTAAAATCCTCAAACCCGAAAGTTTTCAGTTCAAATCCTCAAATGTTCAAATGTTCAAATCATTGAATATCATGTGTCAACCCTCTAAGTAACTCTGTGAAGTTTAACTCCGTGTAACTCTGTGGTTAAAAAAAACTCAAGATTAAGAATCTTGAAATTGAAAGCTTCTAGATTGAACCTTGAACTTTAAACCTTGAATCTAAGTAAAAGCTAAGGTGTTCGACCCCAGCGGAGTCGTATGTCTATAACAAACTAACTCCTTGCAATCCTTCGACCCCAGCGGGGTCGTATGTCAATCACTAAAACACCCCTCCTACTTTTCGGCAAAACTTCCTATCTTTGCCGGCCAAAACGAAAATCATCCCCATGGGTTTTATACAAGAGATACAACGACGCAGGACTTTTGCCATCATCAGTCATCCCGATGCCGGGAAAACAACCCTTACCGAAAAACTTCTCCTTTTTGGAGGTGCTATTCAGGTTGCCGGCGCTGTTAAGTCGAACAAAATAAAAAAGACCGCCACCTCCGACTGGATGGAGATCGAGCGCCAAAGAGGTATTTCTGTTGCAACTTCAGTAATGGGATTTGAATATAATGATGTGAAGATCAATATTCTGGACACTCCCGGTCACCAGGATTTTGCCGAAGACACCTTCCGTACCCTCACAGCTGTTGACAGCGTAATTGTAGTTGTTGACGTTGCTAAAGGTGTTGAGCCTCAAACAGAAAAGCTGGTGAAAGTATGCAGGATGCGCAAGACACCTATCATCATTTTTATCAATAAACTCGATCGTCCAGGGAAAGACGGCTTTGAACTTCTGGATGAAATCGAACAAAAACTCGACCTACGACTGACCCCACTCAGCTGGCCTATCAATATGGGACCGAAATTTAAGGGGATCTACAATATATTCGACAGAAGTCTTTACCTGTTTGAACCCAATAAGCAGCGCGTGGAGGAAGGCATCGCTTTTCATGACCTTAACTCACCTTTTTTGGTGCAGCACATCGGTGATGAAGATACGCATATTCTGCGTGATGAACTCCAGCTTATTGAAGGTGTCTATCCCGAATTTGATGTGGAGGAATACCTTAAAGGAGAGGTATGTCCGGTGTTTTTTGGCAGTGCCCTCAACAACTTCGGAGTGAAGGAGCTGCTCGATTGTTTTATACGTATTGCCCCCAAACCGGTTGGACGTGACACCGAAGAACGTCATATCGATCCTGCTGAAGAGCAGTTTTCGGGATTTGTCTTTAAAATCCATGCTAATATGGACCCCAATCACCGCGACAGGATTGCCTTCGTACGTGTTGTGTCGGGAAAGTTTGAGCGAAATAAGCCTTATCATCATATACGCCTCGACAGAAAACTGAAATTTTCGAATCCAACGGCTTTCATGGCACAGAAAAAGGAAGTAGTTGATGAAATGTTTCCCGGCGACATCGTTGGCCTCTACGACGCAGGTAACTTTAAGATTGGTGATACGCTCACCGAAGGGGAAATTTTGCATTACAAAGGAATTCCGAGCTTCTCACCAGAGCTATTTCGCTATGTGGAGAATGCTGATCCGATGAAATCAAAACAATTGGCTAAGGGTTTGGATCAGTTAACGGATGAAGGTGTGGCACAGCTCTTTACAGGAAAAGCTACCGGACGTAAAATCATAGGAACAGTTGGAGCTTTGCAGTTTGAGGTGATTCAACACCGTCTGCTTCACGAATATGGCGCCAGTTGTCGTTATGAACCCATCACTTTATTTAAAACTGCCTGGATTACAAGCACTAATAAAGCGATGCTGGAAGATTTTAAGGCCCGCAAGGCATCTTACATTGCCCTCGACAAAGAAGGCAGGGATGTTTTTTTAGCCGACTCACCTTATTCACTTCAAACCTCAATGGAAAAGTATAAGGATATCAAGTTTCATTTTACATCAGAGTTTTAAGGATTTTAGCTGTTGGCTTTTTGAGGTTATATCATGCGCCAGCAAACAAATCAACGCATCAACAGATCAACCCCTCGAAAAAGTTTATTTGTTGATGCTTACGCGTTTGAAAGCAACACGTTTGAAAGTGAATGCTTTAGCTTTTGGCTTTTCCCCTAAGCTGTGGGAGTTTGTATGCTTCAACCCTAAACTCAAAGCTGCGTCAGCCCTCTGCGTTCTTTGCACCTGCTCTGTGTTCTTTGTAATTAGCAGGGTTGATGCTTGATATATAAGCCATATTTCTATTGGCTGCAATCGGATTGGCGAAACACAAAACAGGCTGAATAACTCATTCCATAAGGGTTGTCAGAAATGTTCTGATATTCATCTGTATGATACCATCAATATTCGAAGTGGGCAGCTCGTCCATGCTGATGATGTATTTCGGATAGTTATCGTTGATTTTGAGCAAGCTGGCCGTTTCACGCTGTAATGTTTGCTCTTCTTTCATGGTATAGGTTACCTGGATGTATTTTTTATGGTTGGGTTTTTCTGCCACAAAATCAACCTCATAGCTGTCGAATATCCCCACTGTGACTGTATAGCCCATGATTTTCAGGTGATTGAAAACGATATTTTCGAGGATTTTGGAGATGTCGGACTGACGGAATCCTATGATGGCATTTCGGAGGCCAATATCCTCGAAATAATACTTTTCGCCTGTCTCAAAAATCTTTCTGCCTTTGAGGTCGGTGCGTGGAAGCCTGAACACCATCAAACTTTTCACCAGATAATCAAGATAATTCAAGACGACCTGCACCGAGATGTTGATTTTTTGAGATTTCAGGTAATCGCTGATACGTTTGGCCGAAAAAAGCTGACCCGTATTGTCGGCAAGGAATCTGACGAGCTGTTCGAGAAAACGTGTGTTGCGAACCTTATAGCGGTTGACGACGTCTCTATAGAGGATGCTGGCGTAGATGTTTTTGAGGTAGTCGAAAATGATAGCATCATCAAGGCTGAGGTGTATGAGGTAGGGCAGACCGCCAAAGCGCAGGTATTTTAGGAAAGCATCGGCCGACTCCTCCAATTGGTGAAATTGCAGGAACTCGGGATAACTGAGGCTATAGACCTCGATTTCGATGGATCGCCCACTTAGGTAACCGGCGATGTCGCCCGACAACAATTCAGCATTGCTGCCGGTACAATAGATGTCGATGCCGCCGTGAGCCAACAAGCTGCGCAGGGCTTTCTCGAATTGATCGATGTCTTGTATTTCATCTACAAACAAACAATCATGAGTGCCCGTGAGTCGCGATTCTACAAAGGCAAGCAGGTGGCTGTGGTTTTGAATAAAATCGAACTCAGCCAATTCCATGTTGATATAAATGATGTTGGCTTTCGGGTTGCTTTCCAGTATCAATGCGCCTATCTGGAAAAGCAAGTAGCTTTTTCCAACACGACGCTGACCGGTGAAGACTTTGATAATATCTTTACCGACAAAGGGTCTTACACGGTTTATCAGGCTATTTCGGCTGATAAATGGCTTAGCATATTCGGCGAATGGTTTAATAAAAGTTTCATTCATGATTGAAAATTTATACAAAAGTAGTTAAAGATTCAATTATGATTTATGATTTTCGCTGCGGAATTTAAGTTTTCTTTATGATGCTGTTGAAATGATTGGAGATTTATTTCATTTCCCTCCCGACCTCGTGCCTTGGCCGGGATTCACTTATCGAAGGCTTTTGTTGTGCTACACGCACAAAAACCGGACTTCACTCAACACGGGTCGTAGCTCAGGCTTTCGACAAGGTTGCCCGTGGCATCGCTGATGGCGGTAGGGCTGCCAAAGCTGTAGTTAACCGTAAAACTGAGAGCACTTGCCATGCCTGAGTGGGTGTTTTGCGATGGTAAAGTTATGGGTGGGTTGTTGTGTTAGGTTATCTCTATTCCGCTTCTTTGAACTTCGATAAGGAACCCGCCAAAATCATTGTCTTTTTCAATGAGAATTGGTTCAATCCTATCGTCAACTTGTCTTCTTAATTTCCACAACAATGGTTGAATCGTGAAGTATTCTCCTTCCAATTTGTTTACAACAATGGCCACATCAATATCACTATCAGCATGATTCGTATTCTTTGCATATGACCCAAATAAATAAACTTTCTCAAGAGCCATGTGCTTTTTAAGAAGGATGCTGTATTCCTTCACTTTGTTGATAGCTTCTCCTTTATCCATTTTTGTATTTCCTTTGTTTTTTCAATTATTTCGACGCACTTGCTTTCGGTTAAACCCTTCAAAAGTCTTTCTTTGTGAGAAGGGTAACGCGCTTCAATATTTAATGGTTCAATTTGGTCAATAAAATCTTTCTGCTCCTCTGAAAACAATTCATAGAACCCGCCTTTCTTTGCTAAGTAAGACAAACTGTGTGAATAAGGAGCTACATCAGACTTCAAGCAGGTAAAATATGCTTTAAATGCTTTTTCTATTGTTTGATGACACATAAAACCAACGTAGAGGAATCTTTTGCTTTGAAGCATGGCCTCCGCTGTCTCCAAATCATAGTCTGACAGATCAATCCAGTAGTTAACCTTTTCGTCCATTATTAATTATTTGAAACAAATGTACAAAATTCTATATTAAGTATCTGGATGTCTGATGGTTTTTTTGCATTGCTGTCAGGTGGTCGGGACTCAAAAACCTGGCCAAAAATGGATCATACACCCTGCCATTCATGTTGATCAAACCAAACTGCGGCAAATGTTCGTGCCCTGTAAAGCCACGGTCAAACAAGGTGGAGCTTACATTAAAGTCGTTCCAGTTGCTCGCATTTCTTCTTCTGCCCCAGGGGTCGTAGCTCAGGCTTTCAACAAGGTTGCCCGTGGCATCGCTGATGGCGGTGAGGCTGCCAAAGCTGTATGTAATCGAAAAACCGTGAGCACTTGTCATGCCTGAGTGGGTGTTTTGCGAGGGTAAAGGTAAGGGGAATTTTGAATAAGTTGGAGAAAGTAGCCGGATTACTCCAGCTTTTATGTTACTGTACTATTATTGAGTTAATAATCTCTCCCGCCAAGGGTTTCCATTCCTCCAAATGGTTTGTTGTACAATTAAATGTACCTATCATCAATCGGTTTTCAAGGCTTGTCGCAAACATAAGGTTGTAAATCCGGCTATCTACGGCAGGGGTAATAAATTCCATTAATATAAAATCAAAGCCATTTATTTGCTTTAATTCGCTCTTTAAAAACTCTATGCCAGGCTGGTTAAACTGTCTCTCAAAAACCTGTTTGTAATTGGCAAGTTCATTAATGCTGCATTTGTTTTGGGTATAGTTAAAAGCTGTGTTTATCGTCCCTTCTTCGTTTGTATAAACTTCCGCTGGGCGATGACCTTCAATTGGGTACTTGGCTTTGAGCATTTCTAAACCCATCAATGTAAACCCTGAAGGCAGCAAAACAGATAGTTTGCCATTCATAACGCTTTTTGCCTCCAATTTACTTCCAGACAAAGCCTGTTCACAAGTTTTATTGCTTGTCTGCGTTTTATTTTCGCCTGATGTAAAAGAGGTTAAAAACAAAACTGCTAAAAATAGATAATATGTTTTCATTGTATTTTTCATTAAAAAACCCCGGTTTCCCGGGGTTTTATTTGGTTCTATTTAATTAAGTTTGCTACATCAACAAATGAGTTACAATTCAATATTTTTGACTTTAACTCATCTATATCCCATGCTGATTGCCAAAAGGATTTCTTCTTTTCAATACGAATAATGATTTCATCCTTAAACTCTGACAATTCAATTGTTTTAACATCTGAATCAAATTCAAAATCTACAAGAATCTGCCTTCCCCCTTTCTTAAGAAGACTAAACCCAAACAATCCAAGATATTTTACTTGAAATACCCTCTTTATTTTGTAAATACTACCTATAGAATCAATTAATGTATCTCCTACAAATCCATTTCGACTTAAAAACCTTGTACTTGTTGATTTTAAATTTCGCTCTTTATAAAAGACATAAACCATATTGTTGTTTTTTTGAAAAGCGAAAACCGGAAATTTTAATTCTTTATTCATATTCTTTCTCTTTAATCTAATCCAATTCTTCCTCCATAAGAACCAATTACTGCTTTAGGCCATATTGGAGTACCAAACCATAATTGTCCAAGTACACCATAGCCCTCTTGCCCATAAAACATCATACCATGTCCTGCCCTCATATGAAGACTTTGATTAGAAAAGGTCATTAAATTCCAAGGTTGGTTTGTAACTGCTTCTAAACCATATTTTTTAGCTGTTGCCTGAGAAATAGCCCAATGATGTACTGGTTGTCCAGCCTCTGCATAACCCGTTTTTCCCAACCATTTACGTGTGGCACTCCAAGAATGAGCTCCAACCTTCCATGCTCCTCGACCAACTGCCGTTGCAATTGATTTTATTAAAAACACATCACTAATAGCCAATTCAGAATATCCAATGCCTCTCCAATAATTACCATTTTGAAAATGGTCGACTGCTGCTCTTCCTGAACCCCATATAGGAATTAAACCTTCCCATGTTCCAGGCTGTCCTACTCCGACCCCTTGTCCTGAGCGTGCATAACCGTACCCTATAAACCCAACATGAGCTCTCGCGCCAGTTTCACCTAAAATATCATAACTGCCAGTTTGGGAATCGTACTCATAGCCATCAAAACTTGTTGAAAACTCCAGGGTGCTGTTTTTATCATTGTTTCCAGCGCCAATATCAACAAACCCATTCGCTCCATGATATTGACTAACAAGGCCGGCATATTGTAAATTGATGTGTGAAACTGCTTGATTATAAGAAATTGCCATACCATCATTGTCATAATACAATCCGGAGTTCCAATCATAATGTGTGCCTTGACCGTAGTGAATTCCCATATAGAACCCATCGCTGCTAACACCTGATCTACCCCTTCTTCCTTGATACATGGGATTAATATACGTTGCTCC
>CAYXCZ010000057.1:0-1103 GCA_964463695.1 uncultured Lentimicrobiaceae bacterium
AGGAATCTCATCTCCCTTGACAACTATAAACATTGCAGGTTGAATGAAAGTATGTAATCCACCTGATTCACAAACTACAAGGGTTTCAGAAAACATCTTACTTATCAAGGGTACAACTTCAGCAAGGTTGTCAGGGGCTGTCTGAAGGTAAAAAGATCGTTTCGCTCCTGCTTTTAGCATTCTGGAACTATCTTTTTGACTCGTTCCGATATCTTCGCTGAGTGTATAAAATGTATGCTGCTCTATTAATTTCACAGATGAATCGGTTTGATGCATATGGTGAGATATTTTGATAGCATGAACTTCATGCTTTATTGAAATTTCGTGGATGATAGCGCAGGCAAGATTGGTTTTTCCAACATTACGTCCTGAGCCTGCAATGAGCAAGAAATTAGGCATGCTGATTCTTTCTGTCATTCCTTTCAATATAAATCAAGTGGTGGCTGCAGACGGTCAAAAACTTGTGTGGTATTTATATTAACCAACACTGAGGGGTCGGTGGGAAGGAGATAAAGACAATTCATTTGACTAAGAATTTCCTGAACCTTGTAATGTTTGTTTTCCAAAGCATGAAGAATAATAGGGTAGGAGGAAGCGCTGTAACAAGCAATCAAGGGTTCTGGTTTTCCCGATGAATCAGTTAATAACACTGCATCATAGGTATTTAATTCTTTAAGTAGCGTTTCAAAAATGCTATTGTTAATCAGGGGAGTGTCACAGCCTGAAACAAGATAAGCCTTTGCCGGAAAGGCTTTCATACATGCTTCCATCCCTGAAAGCGGGCCACCTTCAGGAAAATTATCAGCCACTACCTGAAAACCAAACTGTGTGTAGTTTTCATTTCCTGCACTTATTACGAGAGGATTGCAAAGGTTTTTCAGTGCATTGATACTGTATTCAATCATCATCCTGCCTCTAAAAAGAGCAAAAGCTTTGTCAGAACCAAAGCGACTGCTTCTGCCTCCAGCGAGTATGATGCCTGTGATGTCATTCATAAGTCAAAACTATGACTGCGAAAATAAGCTATTGAATGGAGTTGTTGTAATTATTTACATCTCTTGCCTTAAAATCTTTTGTTTCATTTTAGGGAAAATATTTATGGT
>CAYXCZ010000057.1:1203-13584 GCA_964463695.1 uncultured Lentimicrobiaceae bacterium
TTTACATCTCTTGCCTTAAAATCTTTTGTTTCATTTTAGGGAAAATATTTATGGTCACTGTTGTCAGGATAAATCCTGAAAAAGTATAAGAGATTCTTCACTCCACTTTGTTACGTTCAGAATGACAATGCTTTAGAAAAACTGAGAGGGGCTTGGTGGCGGCGAAGCCGCCACCAAGCCCCCTCACCTCGTAAACTTACATAAATTATAGTCATTCTGAACGTTAGCGAAGAATCTCATTTTTTAATCGGACAGTAGTAATTTATGATAAAAATATCCTCAAAATAGTGCTGTTTTTTTGAAGTTTAGTGTTTGATAGACGGAAAAGACTTTTTATATTTGTTGGACAAACGAGGCATCATGAAGGAGGATATTCGTTCAGCCATTGTAGCATTGACAGGCCATGCCAAGAAAGTCATTTCGGGCTCTTACGACAATGTAGGTCAAATTTTTTCGCTCAGCGACGAAACAAAACACACTCCAGAGGTTGCTAATCTTGCTGAGACTTTTGGCATGATGGTAGTAAAAGTTGAAGCCAGAGAATTTGCTCTGGAACAAACAATAGAAAAACTGATAGAAGAAAAACAAAAGGTAGAGATGCTTATTAAGCTTCGCTCTCAGCTAAGTGTGATTTTCATCAGTACTGTGCTTTTAACCACATTCTATATTTTCGTGTTGGGCTTTCTTGAGTCAAAGCTTATTTGCAATTTACCAAATATCAATCAGATAAGAGAATATTCTTCACGCGTTGTGGAGTTTATTACCTTAGGTATTGTGATTATTTTCATTCGATTAATGCGTCTTCCGTTAAAGGAATTTGGAGTTACGCTCGTCGGATGGAAACGATCAGCCCTTGAGTCTGTTGCAGTCTCGATCGTAGTAATCATAATGCTTGCTTTTTTTAAATACTTTATGATTCAATCCGGATCAACACTTTTTCAGGAGAGCGCCATCTTTAATTTTGGATATTTTGGAATTTCCTATATCACTTATCTGTTGGTAGCACCCATGCAGGAGTTTATCGCCCGTGGAACTATGCAAGGAAGTTTAAGCCTTCTTTTACCCGGAAAAAACAGTGGATGGTTAGCAGTTTTAGTTACTTCTTTCCTTTTTGGTGCTTTACATATGAGTCATTCAATCGCGCTCAGTATTTCCGCTTTAATCACAAGTTTACTTTGGGGCTGGATGTATGAGCGTCACAAAACTCTTGTTGGCGTAAGCTTGTCTCATTTTTTGGTTGGAAATGCAGCAGGATTGATGGGCTATTGGACGTTTTTTTAACACACAATGATTATGCGTAAGATTTATTGGGTTTCGGTTCGGATTTCGTTTTACATTTTATTTCTGCTTCTTCTGCTGACAGGAGGGTTAAGTCTTATTGTTTTATATCCTCTTTATGCCTGGTTTTTTGCCCGTGATTTACGTGTCGGAACGAACAAAAAATTACTTTTATCTATGATCACGTTCACTTACAGTTTTGTTTATGATGTAATCACAAACAAAACCTATCGACAGGCTTTCCCTGTTCAATTTGCATCAGCACCCATGTCAGCACCCGATCTTAACAAGGTAAGAATCAGAAACGACTGGCCAATTTTAGACGGGTCATGCAATGGTTGTTCGCGTTGCTGCAGTATGCGCGATTGTCCATTCATTGATGAGAAGCACCAGTGTTTATTCTATGGCTCGCTTTACTGGCGCTATTTCAACTGTGGCCGATTTCCTGAATCGCAACAGCAAATTGACTTTTACAGCTGTCCGAAATGGGAAATAATCGATATTAATGAATAAGCCTTTAGCCTGTTTTTGTGATTTTTACCCTTTCACTAAATGAACCGATTTTGCAGTCTTTAAGAATTGTGTTTTAAAGAATTTCGAAAAACAGGCGATTTGTTACCATTGAGGCCTTAATCCGTTTATTTTTGCTGTATGACAGAACGCTTCATAAATTTTATTCAAAGTCATCAACTTCTAGCTAAAAATGCGAGGGTGATTGTAGGTTTGAGCGGTGGAATTGATTCAGCGGTTTTGCTTCATCTGCTGCAACATGGCGGCTATCAGGTAGTTGCTGCTCATTGTAATTTTCAACTTAGAGGAGACGCTTCTGATGGGGATGAACTTTTCGTGAAACAACTTGCAGCGCAGATGAATATTCCTTTGTTTATTAATAGATTCGATACAGCTGAAATAGTCAATGAATCAGGTGTGTCTGTTCAAATGGCTGCACGCGACCTGCGTTATGATTGGTTTGAACATTTGCGTCAAGAGCAGGATTGTGAGGCTATAGCTGTTGGTCATCACCTTGATGATCAGTTGGAAACCTTTTTTATAAATCTTATCAGAGGATCGGGAATTCGTGGTATGAAAGGAATGAGGGAGGTAAATAATAAGATTGTTCGTCCTTTGCTTTTTGCCCAGCGCGCAGAAATTGAAGCATACTGTCTGTCCAATGGATTGAAATACAGGGAAGATGTATCCAACAGTGAAACGAAATACCTGCGAAATAAAATCAGACATAAGCTTTTGCCGGTAATCAAAGACTTGCAAACAGGTGCTGAAGCGGGTATTTTAAAAAGTATCGACCTCATTCAAAAAGATTTCCAGCTGTTTGAGGAGCTGACAAACCAAAGCAAAACCCTTTTACTTGAGCAAAAAGAAGGTTATATCTTTATCAACAGAGAACATCTTCAACAAAAAGATGAAGCCTTACTTTTTTCGCTGATTGGCGATTTTGACTTTAAAGGTGCTGACATTGCAGCCATTTTGAACTCGCTGCAGCGACAACCCGGAGCGCAGTTTTTCTCAGCAACACATCAACTAACAGTGAGTAGGGAAGGGCTGCTCATTCAAGTTAAAAATGAGCCAAATGAAGATGTGCAGGAGGCGATGATTTACAGCGAAACACGAGAAATCATCTATCCTATTGCGCTAGAGATGTCAATGATAGATAAAAATGAACTGGTTTCATTGCTGCAGCCACCGGACGTTGCCCTTCTCGATTTCGACCTGTTGCATTTTCCACTACGATTACGCCTTATACAGAATGGTGATCGTTTTCAGCCTTTTGGAATGAAAGGAAGTCGCCTTGTTAGTGATTTTCTTACAGATATTCATCTTTCCCGGGCAAAAAAAATTGATGTTTTTGTATTGGAAGATGCCCAAAAATCCATTGTATGGCTTGCAGGTTTCCGCATCGATGGCCGGTTTTCTATTACTGATTCCACGACGCGCATTTGGAGTGCAAAAGTGAGGGCTGCCTTTAAAGTGAGGCCGTAATTTAGAAATAGTTCTAAATAGTACCGCGAAGCAACCACAAAGCAATGTACGTTGTCTTGCTTTAACTTAATAATTCATAATCGGTGCGTCCAAATATGGACGTATAAGCATTAAAGATTAATTTTGCGCGTACTGACACACATCATCATGAAACACCTATTTCAACGTTTTGGCCTTTTGGTCCTGTTTTTTTATTCTTTTGTCGCAACAGCTCAGATTTTGGAGCCCGTAAAATGGCGATTCTCAACAGAAAATCTTGGAAATGATGAGTATAATCTTGTTTTCATTGCCGATATCGAACCTAAATGGCATTTGTATTCCCAGGATATTCCCATGTCGCCACCTGCGACCACCTTCACTTTCGAGAAATCAACTGGATTTGAATTAATAGGCAAGGTTAGTGAATCACCATCGGTAGAACAATACGATCCTAACTTTGAAATGACCTTGAAATTCTTTTCGAAGGAAGCAATCTTTAAACAAAAAGTAAAACTTGAAGCTGGTAAAACATTAGATATCAAAGGTTTTGTTGAGTTCATGAGCTGCGATGATACCCGATGCCTTCCACCTGCAGAGGAATCCTTCTCATTCCGTCTTCAGTCGGAAAAATCAGGCTCAACTGCAGCCGCAAATCTTGCTGCAGGTCCTGGCGCTCAACAAGGACCACTCGATCCTGTAAAATGGACTTACGCCATCGAAAATTATTCCAACGGAACGTTCGATCTGGTTTTTAAAGCTGCTATTGACAAAGGGTTCCACCTTTACTCATTAACGATTCCGGAAGATGGCCCGCTCCCAACTGAGTTTACTTTCGCCACATCAAAAGCCTTTATGCCTGAAGGGCCGATGATCGAAGGAAAAAACGGCATCACAGCGATGGACGAAATCTTTAAAATGGAAATCACCTATTTTGAAGGTAGGGCTGAGTTTCGTCAAAAGATTGTTGCAAAAGATGAACAATACACCGTAAGTGGTGAAATTGCCTATATGGTTTGCAATGATGTAGGTTGTGTGGCTCTCTATCACGATTTTTCAATTCCAATAAAAGGTAGCAGTATCGTTTCAGAATCTGGAGCAAATGAACAGTTAACCTCAGCTTCAGACAATACGGATATCACCGGTGCCAATGCATCTTTGTGGGGATTTTTCATCCTTGCTTTCCTTGGCGGATTGGCAGCTATTCTTACTCCATGCGTCTTCCCGATGATCCCAATGACCGTTTCTTTCTTTATGAAAGATAAGGAGAACAAACTCAAAGGACGACTTCAGGCTATCGTTTATGGCATCAGTATCATTGCTATCTATACCCTTATCGGGTCGATTCTGGCAGTTGTTGCAGGTCCTGATATCGCCAACTGGCTCAGTACACACTGGATTCCAAACATTCTTTTCTTTCTCATCTTTGTGGTATTTGCAGCTTCCTTCTTTGGGATGTTTGAAATCACCATGCCTCACTGGATCGTAAATAAATCCGATGCCAAAGCCGATGAAGGTGGTTTCATGGGTTCGATCTTTATGGCGATGACCCTCGTTTTGGTATCATTCAGCTGCACTGGCCCCATCGTTGGAACGATTCTGGTGGAGTCGGCTGGAGGACAAGTTTTGAAGCCAATCATCGGTATGTTTGGTTTTTCACTGGCTTTTGCCCTTCCATTTACACTTTTCGCTTTCTTCCCGGGCTGGCTCAGCAGTCTTCCAAAGTCGGGCGGATGGCTCAACTCGGTGAAGGTGGTTCTGGGTTTCCTTGAACTCGCACTTGGTCTCAAATTTCTCAGCGTTGCCGACCAAACCTATCATTGGGGCATCCTCGACCGTGAAGTATATCTCGCCATGTGGATCGTTATTTTCTTCCTCATGGGTTTGTACCTGCTTGGAAAACTGAAGTTTGCCCACGACGACGATGTACCTCACCTGAGTGTGCCTCGCCTGGCTTTGTCGATCATTACCTTTTCCTTTGTGGTATATCTTATTCCAGGTATGTTTGGTGCGCCGTTGAAAGCCCTTTCGGGTTATATGCCTCCGATGCATACCCACGATTTCGACCTGAATAAAATGATCCGCGACAACAGCAGCCTGGCCACCGGAAACTTTGGTCAGGACAACAATCAAAATGAACTTTGCGAGACACCCAAATTTCACGAAAAGCTGCATCTTCCTCACGGACTTCAGGGCTATTTCGACTACGAACAGGGACTTGCCTGCGCCAAAGCCACCAACAAACCCATTTTCATTGATTTCACCGGCCACGGATGTGTGAACTGCCGGGAGATGGAAGCCAATGTATGGAGCGATCCTCGTGTGCTTCGTATCTTGCAACAGGAATACCTTATCATAGCCCTTTATGTGGATGATAAAACAGAGTTGCCGCAAAATGAGTGGGTTACATCAACCTACGATAACAAGGTTAAGAAAACTATCGGTCGCAAATATGCCGATTTCCAAATCACTAAATTCAATGTGAATGCCCAGCCTTTTTATGTGTTGATGGGACATAACAACGAAGTGCTTGTTCAACCACGTGCTTACAACCTCAACGTTGATGAATTTGTGGCCTTCCTCGAACAGGGAGTGAAGAATTTTAAAGAAGGAAAATCAACTTACAGCATTAAGTAATTCTTTAGCGAATAGAGGTTAGGGTTGAGGTTAAGCGTGACCGAAGCACCTCAACCTTAACCTCTTTACCCATAGTTAAAGTACCAACCCTTGTTTTCACCCTTCTTTTTATTTGTTTAGAGATTGATGATGATTTCTTCCAATTATTAACTCTCTGTAAACAATCTTGTGCCATTTTAAATACTTATGTCGAATGCCTTATATAAATTCATTAAAACGGCATAGAGCACTGTTCCGACTGCTGTCGGGAGCACAGCGGAGGCAAAGAAATCATGCCTTATACGAATTTCAGAACTTTGGAGCATATTTGAAAAAGTCGTAATGACTCCGGCAGGGTCGCATGCCAATAATCGAGTCAACCTTCTGAGGTTTGTGCCTTCAGTATATCCAGTGGATTGGAAAAAACATACAAAAACTCAAAATAATACCTTTGATAAAAAAATATGCAATTTTTATCCAATGCAAATAATCCTCAGATTGCTTCATTTTAAAAATACAAAATGTCATTAAATTAAGACAATTTCTTTTGTCCAGTTGCTTAAAGTATTGATTAGATATAAATTGTAATAATTATCACTAAGACTTACAGAGGACTTGTAATTGCTACTGAAGCTTTTAATCAGGTTGTTAGAAGAGGCAGAAAAGAAGTATAGCCAAATTCTTACTGTTTTTCATATTCTGTAGCTTTAATGAAGCGTTTTTTTGTTCCTTACTCTTTTATCACTTTCATAACACCACTGCCAAGGCCTGAAACAACTTTCAGATAATAAATGCCGGAAGGAAGATGTGATACATCTAGCTCTTCAATTGTTTGTTCCATGCGATGTTGAAGGACCAGACGCATCCGGGCATCATAAAGTGAAATATCTGCTTCACGCAGCGGTTGCTTCGATTCGACCGTGAGTATGCTTTTTACAGGATTAGGATAGATGAATAGTTCGGGTTGTTTTGGGTGCTCAGCAACACTGCCGATAATATCAACACAACCATTTCGTATTATTAAATTCAGGTGACTGATGACTGGTATAACATCTGTGAGTAAGCCGGCTTCTGTCATTGTGGCGAATATTGGTGAAGCCACCATGGTATCTGCTGAAGGATAAACAGACATTTCTGTAATACAATCTCCTTCACTCAAAATGGAATCTGTTTGAATGAGGCCAATATGTGGGTTATAACCCAAACCGGACTTAACACCAACAAGGGGGCCATTTCCGGCAATGATAATTTCCTTGTTTTTTGTTTCCATTATGGATGCCGGACTTAATACCAATGCTCTTGCTGTTAAAAGATTAGCCGCTGAATCAAAACGCAGAAGGTAATTTGATAAAAAGAAATCTCCCTTTACAATTATGAAATCTCCGTTACTCAGCACCTTAACTTTTGGTAAGGGGGTGTCAAAAATAAAGTCAAAATAAAGATTTTGATATAATTTTGACCAGACAACACTACCAGTAGTATCAACTTTAGTTACACCATGAATGGTAATTAACAGGATTTGATCATTTGACAGAACGACATCAACCCCAAAATTTTCCTTTGCCGAAGTCAAAGCGTAGTGATTGAACCATGTAATCAATCCATCGGGATTGAGCTTGAGCAGAAAGGCTCCAAAGGGTGGTGAAGGACTTCTGTTATCAAAGCCAGTAATCAGGATACCCCCATCAGCTGTTTGTTTTGCTGAAGCAGGGTAGAGCGACCTGTCAACACATGTGTACTCCCTCGACCACAAAAGATTGCCTTCCTGATCAAGGTAAGCAGCAAAAATACCTGTGGGGATTGTATAGTTAACTGTTGTAGTGCCTGTTACGAACAAGGAGGAATCAGCGGTCTGTATTACGTTAAGGGCAACAAAACTTTTAGTAACACCAGACAACATTTTCGACCATAATACTTCACCATTCTTATCCAGTTTCATGCAAACTGATTGTTGGATGCTGTTTACAGGGTCAGGTATTGTGCCAACAGTCACATAATTTGAGTCAAAAGTTTGGGTCACTGCCCTCAAACTATTTCCATATTCCGAAAAATGGTAGCCTTTGTTCCATTGAGGGTTACCGGAAATATCCATTTTAATTACTACTGCATTATGACCAGTGGCATCATTTCCAGCCAAAAGAAACCCATCATCCCAAGCTAGAGACATGTCGAAAACAGCGATACCACCCGGAGAATAGTCAATAACTTTATTAAAAGTGTTTTGCTGAGCATCGGTAACAGCCGGCCAGGTGATAGTCATTAAAAGCAAAAGGAAGGATGGAAGGTTTTTCATAATGCGCACTTAATTGGCATACAAAGTTAGTGTTAACACAAACAAATTACAAAGCATAAACAAGTTTTCAAAAAAACTTTTGATGCTGATTGATTTACAGTTGGTTGTATTATTCTTTCCTGTTTTGATGGGAAATAATCATTAATTAAGGTGTTAAAGTAAATTTCTTGAGTGACTCATGGAGGACGATTTCCTAAACAAATTTACAAATCAACCTCGTAACCATTAATCATAAATTGTAGTTTAATAAACCCTGCCACCTTAACCACTTAAAAAACATATTCACCATCTATGTGAACCTTTTTCATACAATTTTGTTTAAAGTTTACATTTAAACATTAAACAAACAATGAAAAAGATCTACTTCAGCTTCTCAGAAAAACTAAAGTCACTTGTAATAGGATTATTGCTTCTTATAGGACTTATGCCTTTCACCGGGCAGACGCAGTCTATTACCCTTCTTGCTCCCAATGGTGGAGAAACCTGGGTTTATTATTCCCTTAAAGAGGTTAGCTGGACAGGACAAAATCTTAGCAGTAATATAAGACTTGAATTTTCGCCGGATGGAGGAATCACCTGGAGTTATTTTGCTGATTTACCCTCAGGACCTAACGGTGGCATCCACCCAGTTAGCGTTCCTTATTATAATACTACGAATGCGTTGTTTAGAATTTTTGATTTCAGCGACCCTTCAGTAAGCGATATCAGCGATGCACCTTTTACTGTTATCGTCCCGCCAATAAGTATTTATCAACCAGCTACCGGATCTATTGTTTTTGCCAACACACCAACGTATGTGAACTGGATAGTGAATGAACCGGGTATCAGCCTGATCAATGCGGAAATATCGATCGACAACGGACTGACATTTGTTCCTGTAGCACAAAATATCAATGCATTTTATGGCTATGCTTACCTGACACTTTCTGATACACCTGCCGAATCATGTATTCTGAAATTATACAATGCTATGGATCCTTCAGAGTTTAGTCTGAGTACAGTTTTTACGATCAGCAATATACCTGTCTATTCTCTTACCTCACCCTCCGGCGGAGAAATAGTGAATGTCTTCAGCCCTCTAACCATCAGTTGGGAGGTTGAAAATCCATATTCAGAATATTGCGAGCTTGAATATTCAACCAATAACGGTTTAACATGGACGTTTATCAATAATGGTATAAATATTGGAAATTCAGGGAGTTATGTGTGGAATACCCCCAATGTTAACTCAGAAGAATGTATCATCCGTATCCGGGATTCATATGCTTATACATCCATTAATACCTCTGCGGCCTTTACTATAATGCCTTTCCCCGAAACTCCGATCTGTATGGTGACGGTGGACAGCCTTACAAATCAAAATGCTATCATCTGGGAGAAACCTGTTTCAGGACTTATCACTGATTTTTTGGTTTACAGAGAGACATCCCAGGCAAATGTGTATGAGGTGATTGGAACGGTTGCATACAACGAAGAGCCTGTTATCACCGACTTTGATTCTAACCCATCGGTGCGGCCTTACAGATATAAAATTGGATTTGTTGACAGTGAAAACAGGGTTTTTCCTGCCAGTGATTACCATCAGACCATTCACCTGACAATAAGCCAGGGCGTGGGTGGCAACTGGAACCTTATATGGACACCTTACACCGGATTTGATTTTGCATCCTATAAGATTCTGCGTAAAACAGGATCAGGAAGCTATCAGCAGATTTCCACTATTTCATCCAGTTTCAACTCGTACACCGATTTCGATGCTCCATCGGGAGATGTAGCCTATATAGTGGCCATCGAACGTTCAGGTCCTTGTAATACTGGCCTCCGTATTTCAGGTTATACAGAAGTGTGGTCCAATGAAGCATCGCTAAACCCGGTTTCGATTTCTGACAAAAAGAATGTTAATTTCAGTGTTTATCCTGTTCCGGCCAACGACCTTATCAACATTCAGTTTGCCGATACTGCTGATGGGTCTGTCAACCTCTCCATCACTGATCTTGCCGGAAGGGTTATTTATTCCCGGGATTATGCAGATGTGAATGCTGGACAAGTTTATACATTCAGTACTTCTGAAATGGCTGAAGGTATATATATGCTTAATGTAGTTTCAAAAGATAGCAAGAGCACTCAGAAAATTGTGATAAGACACTGATTTCAAAATAACTAACTATGTATTAGCATCTTCCGGGATACTATTACGCAACAACAATCCAGAATTGTTGATCTAAATGGATATAAACTTGGAATAAAAAAATTTCAGGCTACTCTTTCAAGGGTGGCCTGATTTTTTTTCGTATCATAGAATAAAAAATTACTTCTTTATGTAAATTGTTTTTGGGTAAATAATATCGTATTTTTGAGTGATTATCTGACAGGTTGAAAATCCGGGTTTAAAACACCATAAATACATAAATTATGAAAACCAAACTAATTCTGATTACTGCTTCATTGTTAATGTTAGCAGCATTTTTTACTATTAACAGCTGTAAAAAAGACGAGCCAAAGGACAAAACAATTCAAATTTCAGGTGTTGAGTTCAAGCCAAACTACTTTACCAATAATGGTGTAGTTGTTGGGATTGACGCAGATATTGCTGCTCAAGCCCTTCAAAATACAGGTATTGAATACACGATGAGCATGTCTGATTCCTGGCAGGAAGCCTATGATGCTACTGTTACCGGACCGAACAAAGCACTTTTGACAACAGCATTCACTGCCGAACGCAAAGACCTTTTCAAATGGGCAGGCCCTACAAGTCAGGGAATGTATGGAATAGTTGAAAAGGGAAACTCGGGATATGTGTTCCCTCTTCCTATTGAGGAATGCAAACTGCTTCCTTCCATTGCAGTAGTGAGAAACTGGATGGAGACAATAACCCTGGAAGAGCTTGGTTTCACCAATCTGGTTTATTTTGATACGTATGACGAAGCTTTGGCTGCCTTAATGAATGATGAAATAAGATTTTTAGCAAGCGACTTTTACCATTTGACATCGGTGCTTCCTCCTGGATATTATATGACATACCTTCGGTCAATAACACGATACCGTACTGTTTATTATTATATCGCTTTTTCAAAGGACGTTGAGGATGCGGTTGTCAGCAATGTTCAAAATGCGATTGAAACAATGATCAAGGATAAAAGCACAGTTGCAATCGTGAATAATTATATTCCTGCAATGCCTTCCGATTACATGGCCGGAACGATGCAGCTTTTTACAGAAGTAAGTCCCCCAAACAACTTTGGTACCGGACAAGGTGCTGAGCGTAAAGTAGAAGGCTCTGCAGTTGATATTGTTAATGAAATACAGACACGAACCGGATATGTCAACAAGATTAACCTAAGTTTATGGAATGATGCCTATGCTATTGCACAATACCTTCCAAACAGCGCGGTTTTTACAACCGCCCGTACACCCGAACGCGAAAATTTGTTTCAATGGGTAGGTCCGGTTTCTTCAAGCAGATCCCATTTTTACACCCTCGCATCTTCGGGTTTGACCATTGAAACCCTTGATCAGGCAAAAACACTTCAATCAATTGCCACACCAAATGGCTGGTTCACCCACAATTTTCTTATAAACAATAACTTCTCTAACATTGTAGCAACGGCAATAACATCTCAGGATGCTTTTAATCAACTGATTACAGGCGAAGTTCAGGCGCTGCTTTTAACCGATGTGAGTGTGAAATGGTTGGCTGATATAAACGGGATTCCCATGAGCGATATAACCCAACAAATGGAAGCATTGGATTTTAAGGGTTACATTGCATTTTCGCTTAGCACACCTGCAACCACTGTTCAGCAATGGCAAAACCATCTCAACAATATGAAAGCTGACGGCACATTCGAAACCATCTGGAATAAATGGTTCGATGGAGTGCCTATGCCTTAGTATTCTTAATAATCTAATGCTAGCTTTTGTATCACTTTGTGACATCTTTACGGTAACTGTTGTCGTTGCCAAAAAGTTGCTCAACAGTACTCCACAAAGAAATCACTGCAAAATACCAACATTATTTTAATTGGATTTCGACTTGTAATTCACTGTAAATCAATATTTTTACGCATTTATTATAAAAATTTACTGATACTGATAAACTCTTTTCTCCATGAAACTTAAGTAAACAATATTTACCCGAAGTTTTGCAGTCTCAGAACGAAGAAGTTGAAATTTGGGACAATCCCAAAAGATATGATTCTTTTTTATAGACATCTTTAAAT
>CAYXCZ010000058.1:0-12870 GCA_964463695.1 uncultured Lentimicrobiaceae bacterium
ATTCCACGCGCGAAACTTTAATTTCCAATCTTCACTTACAAATGACAGGCCGAAATTGCAAGGGTTGCAAATGAAGAAAAAAAATTGGACAATTCAGAAAAAAAGGAAGTTAATACAAGGTAAGTTCAAAAGCTTTTAAGTCATGAAAAAACTACTATAATAGAGTTAACTACTTATTAAACAAAGCTTTACTTGTTTGTTTGATGTTTCTATACTCAACACGCTCTTTATAAGTGACTGCCATCGGAATAGGATGAAAAAGTTGGTCACCTTAAGTAATAAAGAATCAAATAAATTCACGCTAAGTTATCGTCCGAAACAACTATCAGCTTGTGTGGATAATCTTTCGTACGGTCACTTTTTCAAGGGCTTTGGCATTCACTTCTACTCCAATGCCATGTCCCAAAGGAACATCCATCGTACCATCGCTGTTAACTTCGAAAGCCGGCTCAACAATGTCTTCCTTGTAATAGCGCTTACTGGCCGAGATATCGCCGGGCAGCGTGAAATTGGGCAGCGAGGCAAGCGCCACATTCCCGGCTCTGCCTATTCCCGACTCGAGCATGCCGCCATGCCACACAGGGATAGCATGCGCTTCACAGTAGTCATGGATAAGCTTCGACTCGGTGAAACCTCCAACCCGCCCTGGCTTGATATTGATGATGCGACAGCTGTCGAGTTCGATAGCCGCCCGCGTGTCATCAAGTGAATGAATGCTTTCGTCGAGACAAACAGGGGTGCGCAGCAGGCGTTGAAGCTTGGAGTGATCGAAAATGTCGTCGTAGCCAAGTGGTTGCTCAATCAGCAAAAGCCCATATTTGTCCATCTCCTTGAAGAGGTCGGCATGGGCGAGGGTGTATGCTGAGTTGGCATCAACCTGAAGCATGAGCTCAGGATACGCCTTGCGCAGCGCATCAACAAACTGAAGGTCGTTACCGGGAGAAATCTTGATTTTGATGCGTCTGTAACCTTCCGCTAAATAGTTTTCAACCGTGCGAAGAAGTGCAGCAACGCTGTCTTGTATTCCAATGCTCACGCCTACATCAATCTTTTTGCGCACACCTCCAAGCATATTGGAGAGTGACCTTTGTTCCGATTTTGCTAACAAATCCCACAAAGCAGCTTCAATTCCTGCTTTTGCCATCATATGTCCGCGCACCTTCGACCAGCTATCAATAGCTTCTTGCACATGCAGGATGTTTTTGCCGAGCACCGCAGGAATCAGAAAATCGTTGAGGATGTGCCAGGCCGTTTGCACAGTCTCGTAGGAGTAAAAAGGAGTTCCTTCGGCCACCGATTCTCCCCATCCTGTAAGTCCTTCACCATCAATTCTTACGATGATATGTTCTTCATCATATTCTGTACCCATCGAAGTGGTAAATGGATGAACAAGTTCCATCTTGATGTGTCTTAGTTCGATACGTTCAATGCGCATGATGCTATGGTTTTTAAGTTTTTATTCTTCTATTGTTACCCTTATAACCGGAAAGTAACTTCCTGAAACCAACAGATGACTGTATTGTGGATAGGTAATCAAGCCTAATATCGACTTAGGTTCCAGCGCTATTGCCATCATATTTCCTTTGATCTGATTGGTGGGATAAAACACATAATCCCCGGGAATGAACAGCTCTTTGAATGGCATCAACTCGGCCACGGCATCAACAGTTACATCGCCTTCAAAGTCGATACTGTCGATGGCATGAATGAAGTAATGATCAAAACGGAGCGACTTATCAGATGGCAAGTCTGATTTTACCAGCCCTTGCCTGTTCGCCCAAACATTTAATTCGTTATTCGTTTTTGGAATCAGATAACCCAAAGGCAGGGCAGCATCGGTAATCGATCGTACAACCGGACGGTAGTCTTTCACTTCTACAACGGTGTCGCGGCCGCTTCGATACGAATACAAAGGAAGCTGCAAGATGCGGCCATCACTTACATGTATCGCCTGAATGGAAACTTTACGTGTTTTATCGGTTTGAAAAAGTGCAAGTCGCTCGCGGTGAACCGTTTCTTTAATTTCAGCCGCGTTGTTATGAACAAAGTTCAACAGTGCAGCCATTCCTTCCATCTGTCCTCTGGTGCGGAAGGCGATATTTTCAGAAAACATATCGGTGCCATTCATCCCTTCCTGAATGAATGAAAAACTTTGCTGAATGCCAAACGACTGCCGTCCATCGTTGATATCAAATGTGCTGTGACGGATATATTCAACCTCAGGTGGACCGCCTGGACAATAAACAAAGGATTTGAAGCCCATTTCCTCCAAATGCTTCATAATGTATGGAAGTGCCTGTGTGTTCGAAAGTTCGCGTAATTCAGCCGATATTGATGGGTTGGTACAACTGCCTAAGGCGACATCGGTATTTTTCCGGTAACCGTATTTTTTCCACTCTTCGCTGTAGGGTGAGTACTCATGCACATCGAGGGTCACCTCAAAAAGGTATTGTTTAAAAAAATGATGCAAAGCTTGCGTTTCAGGCTCTGTGAGAATGAGATGATTACGGTTAAGATCGGCATTATTGGCATTGCGCCTGCGGTTGGCTTCCGAACCGTCAGGATTAACCTGTGGAACAACAGCTACATCCATATTTTGCAGTATTGCCTGGTTTTCGGTCCGCAACAGCCATGAAGCAAGCAATAACGCCCCCTCTTTACCACTTTGTTCGTTGCCATGCTGCTGAGCAAAAATCAGCACCTTGGTTTTCGAATCATCGGTACCAAAAACTCCTGCAGAAAATTTCATTGCTACCAGGTTGCGGCCTTCAACCGATTGGCCAATAATCTCGGTGGTGAGTAGCTCCGATTCGCTGTCGAGCGACTGTATTTTCTGCTGAAGGGCTTCGTAACCGGTAACGGCACTTAAGGCATTCTCCTGACAAAAAACAGCTTCGTGGGAATAATTCAAAACTAAAATGACACTGAATAGTGCAATGACTCTTTTCATAAAAACTTTTATTTCAATACTTTATAATGATGCTGAACTAATCCTGTTGTAAAAGTACGTGTTTGCAGATGTTCAAGTCTGGTGAAAGGCCGCCCCGAAGAAAAAAGCGCTACCCCATTCCCTAAAAGAACCGGTACAACCGAAATAATCATTTCATCGACCAGGTCTTCGAGCAATAACGAATGAATTAAACCAGCACCACCGTCACAAAAAATATGTTTCCCTGATGCTTCCTGTAGTTTCACGATGAGATCAGCTAAATCTCCGCTGTAAAATTCAACACCTGAACGCTCGTCGTGAGGCTGATGGGTGATGACGATGACACGCTTACCGGGATAAGAAAGAAAGCCCTGACTGTTGAGCCAGTCATAGGTTCTGCGGCCCAGCAACACGCAGTCGACTTCTTCCAAAAAAGCGGCATATCCATAATCTTCGCCTTCTTTGTAAACCACATCCAAAAAGCTCAAATCGTCATCAGGTGCAGCAATATAGCCGTCAAGGGAAGAAGCGATGAATAATTTGACTTTATTTTTCATGTAACCTATAGTATAAACAACTCAAATTATGACACTTAGATATAAATGCAGCCATTATTTTTCAGGAAGTGATTTCTCTCAAAAGGCGAAGGTAGGATGATTTTTGTGATTGTAACACAGATGAACTATTTCATCATAAAAAAACATTTTCTAAAATGCTTTATCGCTTTGCTATTCAAAAAAATCTATTGGTCAATGACACCTGAACCTAAACACCAGTTTTCAGCGGCATGGTAAAGAACGCCAAACTGTCCGGGAGCAACGCCTGATATAGCCTCGGCTGAGTTGAGCAGCACATTTTCTCCATTCAGGCTGATCGTAGCATGATTGAAATTTGGCTGATGCCTGATTTTGAAACGGACCTTCATGCCTTCATGGAGTTGGAAATCAGGATGTAACAATTGCATATCAGTTAGAGGAATCGTGTGATGATATTGTGCAATGGGGTCGTAACCATTCGACACATAAATCAGATTCTCATTCACATCTTTTTTCACCACAAACCACGGGCCTCCGCTTAGTCCGAGTCCTTTGCGCTGCCCAATGGTATGAAACCAAAAACCTTTATGTTTACCTAGAATTTTCCCTGTTTCAAGTTCAATTATTTTTCCTTCTTTCTCACCAGCGTAACGACGAATAAAGTCATTATAATTTACCTTTCCTAAAAAACATATGCCTTGACTGTCAGGGCGATGGGCACTTGGCAACCTCATCTCTTCGGCAATTTTTCTTACCTGAGGCTTTAGCAGTCCGCCAACGGGGAACATCAGTTTCGAAAGCTGCTCATAGGTGATTCGTGCCAGAAAATAGGTTTGGTCTTTTACAGCATCGGCAGCAGTTCCCAAAAAGTGACCTTTTTCGTTTTCAATGTCCTGAGCATAGTGTCCGGTGGTAATTTTATCAAATTGACTTCCAAAGCGTTCTTCAAAAGCCCCGAATTTGATCATGCGGTTGCACATCACATCCGGATTGGGCGTGAGACCTTTCTTAACTGCATCGATGGTATAAGCAACCACACTCTCCCAGTATTCTTTCTGTAAGTCAACGATTACCATGTGGCAATCATATTTATGTGCAATATAGGAAGTGATCTCAACATCTTCCTCCGAAGGGCAATCAACGAAACCAGGCACATCTTCCATGCCTATTTTGATATAAAAAATAACAGGATCATATCCTTGTTCCTTCAATAAAGGTATGGTCACTGAGCTATCTACGCCACCTGAAACCAGGGATGCTATTTCCATTTTTTTACATTTATGCTGCAAAGGTCGGTTTTTTTTTCATGCTGATTGTTGCGGTTGAAGTAACAGCAAAGGCCTTTTACCGGATCATTTTTACTACTGATGGTGCTTAAACGCCCGAACTGTTTTACCTTTGACACTTCAAATTAAATGTACACAAATTGCTGCAGACCGACAGTTGCCGGAACGCAGGAAAAACCCGTTAAAAATCTTATAAACCATGTACGGTAAACTACAACAATTTCTACAACAAGAACTTACGTCGATTCGTGAAGCAGGGCTTTACAAAAATGAACGTATCATAGTCAGCCCACAAAATGCTGAAATTACACTTGAGAGCGGTCAAAAGGTGCTGAATTTTTGCGCCAATAATTACCTGGGGCTTTCCGATCACCCGGCGCTCATTCAAGCAGCTAAAGATGCACTCGACAGCCATGGCTTTGGCATGAGTTCAGTTCGTTTTATCTGCGGAACGCAAGATCTTCACAAAACGCTTGAACACAAAATAGCTGAGTTTTTTGGCACCGAAGACACCATTCTCTATGCTGCTGCTTTCGACGCTAACGGGGGTATTTTTGAACCGCTTTTTGGCGAAGAAGATGCCATCATAAGCGATGCACTCAACCATGCCTCCATTATCGACGGTGTTCGACTGAGTAAAGCAAAACGCTATAGATATGCTAATGCCGACATGGAAGATCTTGAAAAACAACTTATTATAGCTCAAGAACAACGATTTAGAATCATTGTTACCGACGGTGTTTTCTCAATGGACGGCAACGTGGCACCGATGGATAAAATCAACGAGCTGGCAAAAAAATATGACGCGCTCATTATGGTTGACGAATGTCATTCAGCAGGTGTGGTAGGCGAAACCGGCAGAGGGGTAACCGAACTTTTCAACATCCGTGGAGAGGTCGATGTAATTACAGGAACACTTGGCAAAGCCTTTGGAGGTGCTATTGGCGGATTCACGACAGGTAAAAAAGAGATCATTGAATTATTGCGTCAGCGCTCTCGTCCTTATCTTTTCAGCAATTCGTTACCTCCGGCAGTTGTGAATGCAGGTATCAAAATGTTTGATATGATGAGCGAAACATCTGAACTTCAAGACAAGCTACATCGCAATACTGCCTATTTCATGGAAAAAATGACAGCCGCCGGCTTTGATATCAAGCCAACAAAATCGGCTATTTGTGCTGTTATGCTTTATGATGCAAAACTTTCGCAACAGATGGCCGCGCATTTGCTTGAAGAAGGTATTTATGTGATTGGATTTTATTTTCCGGTTGTGCCAAAAGGGTTGGCGCGTATCAGGGTACAGATTTCTGCTGCTCATGAACCCGCACATCTCGATAAAGCCATTGCTGCTTTTACCAAGGTTGGAAAAGAGCTTGGCGTGATCTGAGCTTCAATCTTAGAATAACGAAAAAAGCAGGTTAACGCCTGCTTTTTTTATGCTCAATATTCAAACACATGGGTTATTTAGGATGTGCTGAAAAAGTTTCATTGAAATGAAAATCAATGAGTAAGATCAATAATTCGCAACAATGTGCAAGCATTTTAATCGAACAGTCCTAAAAAGCTTGCAGTAGAATTCGGAAAGCAACTTCGGTTTCACGCATTCAATGTTCAGGTCTAATTGAAAACTACATTGATTATCGAGAAAGTTGCGAATGATTTGAATCTAAAGAACATTTTCTGTAGTGTACACTTTTTTTTAACCGCAAAGGGCGCAAAGCAGGCGCGGAGAGCGCAAAGATATTTATCACATATCCAACTTATTAGCATGTGTCAACCCTTTGCGTCCTCCGCGTCTCCTCAGCGTTCTTTGCGGTTTCAATTAAATATCACATAAATGAAAGATTTTCATCGTTGAACGAAATTTAAGAAATTTATTCCTTGGTGAGTTTTTCAGCAAGCCCTATTTAGCAATTGAATGCACATGCACATCCATATGTGGGAATGGAATAGTGATTCCCTGTTTATTGAAACTTTCGTAAAGGTTTTTATTCATATCGAAAAAAACGGGCCAGTAATCGTCAGCATTTACCCAGCATCTGACAACGATGTCCACCGAGCTGCTGTTGAGTTTTGACAGAGCAACAAAGGATTCCGGCTCTTGCAGGATACGACCATCGGCAACAATCAGTGCTTTTATCACTTCTTCAGCTTTCTCGTAACGCTCGCCGTACGACATACTGAATACCCAATCCACACGGCGGGTGTCCATTTTGGAGTAGTTGGTAAGCGAGCCTGTTGCCAAGCCCCCATTTGGTATCACAACCACTTTATTGTCGACTGTTGTGAGCAGTGTATTGAAAATCTGTATCTCCTGTACTGTACCCAGATATCCCTGTGCTTCAATGAAATCACCAACTTTAAAAGGTTTGAATAATAAAATGATTACGCCTCCGGCAACGTTTTGTAAGGTTCCTTGCATAGCTAAACCAATGGCTAAACCTGCCGCTCCCAGCATGGCAATGAAGCTCGTCATCTGAACACCTACCATGCTCAAAACAGTAATGATTACAAGTATTTTAAGCGCTACACTCAAGAAACTACGCAAAAATGACCGTAACGATGGCTCAACTTCACGCCTTTCCATCAGTTTTACCAAACCTGATTTGATACGACCTACTACCCAAAAACCAACAATGAGAGCAATTGTTGCTCCAACGAGTTTAATGCCGTATGATACAATAAGTTGAAAAATAAAATCGGTGATGTTTCCAATCTGGTGTGGGATTACGCCCATGTTTTCTTCCATTAGCTGAAGTTTAAGTTGTTTGTTTCTCAGGATTATCCTACTGCGTTCTTTGCGAACGATTCAATTTTGATTCAAAAATAGGTATTTATCGATATTTTTTGATGGCAGAAAAAAGTATTTTTTCATTCATTCTGTATTAAAAAAGATACGAAATAAGCCAGTATTAAAGACTCAAACAAGGAAACAACATCAGATGTTTTTTTGTTCATCAGAAAAAAAACTGTCTTTTAAAGAAATTAAATTACTTTTGAGGCGGAAAATCACACGATAATGAATAGCTACTTCGGCACAACCTTTACTACCACCACCACTACCACGGGCAGTGGAGGAGGAAGGTTTTGCATAGAGTAGCCGACAGTTAATATAACCAAAGCGAATAAAATCAAAGCCTTCCGACAGTTCGGGAGGCTTTTTTTGTAAACAAAAACAAATACAATGAAAGTACTAAAATTTGGAGGAACATCGGTAGGAAGCGCAGAAGCAATTGGCATATTGACAGATATCGTCAAACAAAGTTATCAGGCGGGCGAACATCCTTTGGTTGTTTGTTCGGCAATGAGTGGTGTAACAAATGCTTTGATTGATCTTTCACAAAAAGCCTCAGAAGGAAAAGATACGAGTGACGATATGTGGAAACTCCGTGAAAAACACATGTTAGTTATGGAGTCGTTCTTTTGTGAAAACAAAGCAGTCTGGAATCTTTTGGAACCTCTTTTTGCAGAATTGCAAATGCTTCTGGGTGGTATTCAGGCACTTCACGAATGTTCGGCACGAACAACCGATCGGGTGATGGCGCTCGGCGAACAGCTTTCCTGTACCTTGATAGCAGCCATTATTAACGAAAGTGTTTCTAAAGCTATTTATATCGATGCACGCCGCCTGATTGCCACCAACAGCCGTTTTGGAAATGCCCAGGTGAATGAAGCTGTTACAAATGAGCGTATCAGAGGCTGGTATGCTTCTCTTGATGGAACGATAGCGGTGGTGACAGGTTTTATTGCTGCTGATGCAAAAGGCGATACAACAACTTTAGGTCGTGGGGGTTCTGATTATACCGCTGCGCTTTTTGGAGCTGCTCTGTCAGCTGATGAAATTCAGATTTGGACCGATGTGGATGGTTTCATGACAGCAGATCCGCGCATGGTTAAAAACGCCTTTACACTTACCGAACTCAGTTACAAAGAGGCGATGGAACTATCATATTTTGGGGCTAAAGTAATTTATCCTCCGACTTTAATCCCTGCCATTGCAAAAAATATCACCATACGCATTAAAAACACCTTTAATGTCCTTCATCCGGGAACAGCAATCGTGCCTCAAGTTTCGGCGAGCAGCAATATTATCAAGGGAATTTCATCTATTCGCAAGGTGAGCCTCATCAATGTGGAAGGTAACGGAATGGTAGGGTTGAAAGGTTTTGGCGGACGGCTTTTTGGTGCAATGGCTAATGTTGGCGTCAATGTAATACTTATCACACAGGCTAGTTCTGAGCATAGTATCAGTTTTGCTGTCATTCCTGATGATACTTCTTTGGCTCTTGATGCGATAAGAAAAGAGTTTGAAATGGAACTGTTTTCCAACAAAATTGAACCTCCTCAGGCCGATACCCAATGCAGTATTCTGGCTGTTGTGGGCGAAAACATGCGAAATACCAAGGGACTTTCAGGAAAATTATTCCAATCGCTTGGCAGAAGCGGAGTTAATGTAATTGCTATTGCCCAGGGCTCATCGGAGTTGAATATTTCGGTTGTCATTTCAGATGAGGACCTAAGTAAAGCTCTCAACGCAGTGCATGACTCACTTTTCTTATCACCGGTGAAAACCCTGCACTTGTTCATTGCCGGAACAGGAACAATTGGATCAGAGCTTCTTACGCAGCTGGCACAGTCGGAAGAAAACTTACGCCGCGATCATCAATTGTATCTTCAGGTGATGGGGATTACCAACAGCCGAAAAATGCTTGTTAGTAACAATGGAGGTATTGATTTGAAAAACTGGAAAAAGGAGGTGTTTGAAACAGGAGAAAATGCTGATATTGATGGTTTTGTAAAACAAATAGAAAAGTTAAACCTACCAAACAGTATTTTTATTGACAATACCAGCAACCCTTTTCTGATCCCCCAATATGAAAAACTCTTCGACTTAAATGTTGCTGTGGTTGCTTGTAATAAGCTTGGAGCATCGGGAAGTTTTGACGAATACAGTCGTTTGAAGAAATCTGCACGACGGAATGGGGTGGACTTTTTCTTTGAAACTAATGTTGGCGCAGGCCTTCCAATCATCAAAACAATGAATGATTTGCTGATCAGTGGTGACCGGTTTTTACGAATCGAAGCCATTCTCTCCGGAACTATTTCGTTCATTTTTAATAACTTTACTGATGAACGCAGTTTTGCTGAGGTAGTAAAAGAAGCGCAGGAAAAAGGTTTCACCGAACCCGATCCTCGCGACGACCTCAACGGAATGGATTTCTCGCGAAAAATGCTTATCCTTGCTCGCGAAGCAGGATGGAAGCCCGAAATGGATGATGTTGTCATTCAACCTATTTTACCTGAATCCTGTCTGAAAGCAACTTCTATTGAGGCATTTTATCAAGAAATGCAAAAGGAAGAATCCTATTTTAAAGAACTAAAGGACAAGGCTTTACAACAAGAAAAAGTATTGCGTTACATTGGACTTATCGAAGATGGCGAAATCAAAATTCAACTCCGAATGGTAGGCAGAGATCACCCATTTTATAGCTTAAGCGGAAGCGATAATATTATTTCTTTCACAACAATGCGATATGCAAACAACCCGTTGGTTGTTAAAGGTCCGGGAGCTGGTGCAGCCGTAACAGCCGCCGGAGTTTTTGCTGATATACTCAGAGCTTCAAAAAATTAGCCGAGTGATTGAATCCAGTTTCTAAAATTTTATTGTAAGAAAGATCGTATGAAAAATACAGTGAGAGTTTTTGCTCCGGCAAGCGTTTCCAACATCAATTGTGGATTTGATATTTTTGGATTTGCTCTTGATGAGCCTGGTGATGAGGTCGTTATGACTTTAAACAGCAGCAACAAAGTTACAATTGATGCCATTACTGGTGACGAAGGATTGTTGCCAAAAGAAGCTGAAAAGAATACAGCTTCAGCTGTTGTTCAATTATACCTGAATCAGCTTGGAATAGAACAAGGTGTAGGAATAATGCTTCACAAAAAAATGCCTTTAAACAGCGGACTTGGTTCAAGTGCTGCCAGCAGTGTGGCAGCTTTGGTTGCAATTAATGCATTGATGGGCAATCGTTTATCACGTCAGGAATTGCTTCCATTGGCAATGGAAGGCGAACGAATTGCATGTGGTAATGCACATGCCGACAATGTAGCTCCTTCACTTTTTGGAGGATTGGTACTCGTAAGAGGATATAACCCGCCTGATAGCGTCCAACTTCCTGTTCCTGAAAACCTTTGGTGTGCAGTGGTGCATCCTGATGTAAGCATTCCCACCCGTGAGGCCCGGCAAATGTTGCCAACAATGATTCCTTTACGTGATGCTGTCACACAATGGGGCAATGTTGCGGGTTTGGTAGCCGGATTTTATCGAAACGACCTCGCACTCATCGGACGAAGTATGCAGGATATCATCATCGAACCAGTCAGGGCTGCACGTATTCCATATTTTTATGCCATGCGCGAGCTTGCATTAAAAGAAGGTGCCATAGGGTTTGGCATTTCAGGTTCAGGGCCAACTGTTTTTGCTTTCTGCGAAAGTGAAAATCAGGCGCGGCTGGTCAATGAACAGCTTTCAAGCCTGCTGAATGAACATGCAATCACCAACCAATGCTATGTTTCGAAAATCAATCAGCAAGGAGCACGTATTGAACCTCTAAACCCCGACCTCCGACTTCCGATCTCCGATCTCTGACCTCTTAAACCCTAAACCTTTACGATATGCTCTACGTTTCGACCCGCGACAAAAAGCACCTTAATCCTGTAAATCTTTCTACCGCTGTTATCAAAGGCCTGGCCGATGATGGCGGATTATATATGCCTTTACATATCAACGTTTTAAGTAATGAAATACTTCAAACATTCCCCTCACGCGAACTCCCTGAAATTGCCGGTATCTTTTTAAATCATTTGTTGGATGGAGCGGTTTCTTCATCCGTAATCGAAGCTATTAGCAACGAGGTTTTCAACTTCCCAATTCCTTTAGTAAGTATTGATAAAAACATCCACAGTTTGGAGTTGTTTCATGGTCCAACCTTGGCATTCAAAGATGTAGGAGCACGTTTCATGTCACGACTTATGAAAAGTTTCGATTATGATGAATCACCTGAATTAAAAGTGGCAGTGGCTACTTCGGGAGATACCGGAAGTGCTGTTGCTGCCGGATTTCATGGTGTTAAAGGCGTTAAAGTTTATGTGCTGTTTCCAAAAGGAAAAGTGAGTAAAATGCAGCAAAAACAGTTCACAACCTGGGGTGATAATATTGTTGCAGTAGAAGTTGATGGCACGTTCGACGATTGTCAGCGTCATGTAAAAATGCTGTTATCCGACCCTGATTTGAAAGAGAAGGCGCTTCTTACTTCTGCTAACAGCATCAATATTGCCCGACTTCTTCCACAGGCTGTTTACTATGCTTATGCATGGAGTCGTTTGTCACAAAATGGTAAGCCATTGGTTATTAGTGTTCCAAGTGGTAATTTTGGCAATCTCACCGCCGGATTAATAGCTCATCAGGCGGGTATACCTATTCATCATTTTATTGCTTCAACAAATGTGAATGATGTTGTGCCGAATTACCTTGATACAGGTGTTTTTGAAAGCAAACCTTCGCTACCCACAATCAGCAATGCTATGGATGTGGGCAATCCCAGCAATTTTGAGCGAATGCTGCATCTGTTCAACAACCAAAAACAACCGATGAATGAGTTTATCACAGGTTATCGCTTCACCGATGCCGAAACCATGGCAGCCATTACTAATTTGTATGAAACAACTGCTTATATCGCTGATCCTCATGGAGCTGTAGGCTATCTGGGGTTGAAGAAATTTATTGAGAACAATGATTTCACAGGAAATGGAGTCTTTCTTGAAACAGCTCACCCTGCTAAATTTGGCGAAACAGTTGAAAAAAGTATTGCCAATAAAGTTGCTTTTCCTCAAAGGCTGGCTGCATTTGAAGAAAGGGAAGAAAAATTCATTCCATGCCCAAATGATTATAATTTGGTAAAAGAGATTGTTTTGGAACGATAAAAAAACAACTCAGCTTCTGAAGATGTTCAACCACAGCAGGTTAATGTTGTGGAAACAATTCAGAAGCTGAGTGAATTATGTTATTTACTGTTGTGATGCGCTTCGGATTTGTTCTGAGCGTCAATCACCGCAATGG
>CAYXCZ010000059.1:0-12772 GCA_964463695.1 uncultured Lentimicrobiaceae bacterium
CTAATCCGGCAGGGTATTCATTAGCCTGATTATAAATATCAATTCCAACCCAAAGCTCTTCATTAACGTCTAATGGAACAGCATCGTTCAGAGTAACCAGATTCCATGCTCCGGCTACAACATTGTTGATTGGTTGGGAATATACTAAAAGTGACCCTTGTGTTCCTTTCCACACTTTCAACGTGTAAGAGCTAGTGGAACTGTTGGCATAAAAACTTATCTGACGTATTGAAAAACCAGTATAGGCGACTATCTGCGATGGTTCCCAACGAGCTGCGATTGAAAACGAACCCCCGGAGGTTAATCCAATTGCAGTTGCATTGATGCTGTTTGTCCATGCAAGCTCCGAAAGTTGCCCCTCGATAGGTGCTTGCCAGGCAAGTTGGACTGTTGTTGAATCAGTCAGGATGGTTTGTAAACCAATTGGGGGATTTTGAGCCTGAATACCTGAGGTAACAAACAGACTCAATAATAGTAGGTAAATAGTTCTCATAGTTTATTTTAGTTAATACGACACTAAAGTAATTGTATTTCTTATTATCAACTCACAAACACAAAAATTAACATTTTAAACGTTGATTGCAGAGTTAAAAACTTAAGGTTAAACCCTGAGAAATTTTAATTGTTCAAAAAACCAAAAAATTATAACGATTTTTTTATAAATTTTACCAACTTGCGGGAATTGAACTTTCAGTGCTAAGAATTGTTTAAAGAATATCAAATTAGAACTTTATGAAAGTAGCCGTATATCGCAAAGCCCATTTCAATGCTGCACACCGCCTTTATAATCCCGGTTGGAGTAACGACAAAAACAACGAAGTTTTCGGACTTTGCAACAATGTCAATTGGCACGGACACAATTACGATTTAATTGTGAAAGTGGTGGGTGAAATCAATCCTGAAACTGGCTATGTGATTGATATGAAGTTCTTAAAAGACTTGATCAAAAACGAAATTGAAGAACGCTTTGATCACAAAAACCTCAATCTTGATTGTGTTGAATTTGTGCGTATCAATCCCACTGCCGAAAACATAGTGATTGTAATCTACAACATCCTTCGCGAAAAACTTGATTCTGTGCTTGATTTGCAGGTAAGGCTATACGAAACTGAGCGGAACTTTGTTGAATATCCTGCTTGAGTTTTTTCTTCGCAAAGGATTTCTTTTTTTTAAACTTTTTTTGACCTTTGCGCTTCTTTCAAAACAAGCGCCATGGACAAAGTTTTTATTATCGGTGGTACTACTTTCGACCACATTGTGCATCTTCCCGAACTTCCTCCCGCTGTTCCACACACCATTCATCAGGCTATATTTCATGAGGCCACAGGTTCAACAGGTTCTGGCAAAGCATTGGCATTAAATAAACTAGGTGTTTTATCATCGCTTTACAGTATTTTAGGTGATGATATTTTTGGCCATTCTATCATTCGTCATTTGCACGAGGAAAGTATTGAATTATATTTCGATTATGATCCTGCAGGCACCGAGCGCCACATCAATTTGATGGATGCCGAAGGAAGGAGAATCTCTATTTTTGTGACACAGTCGTCCGAAAAACCTGCCATGAACCTACCGATCATAGAAGCTCAAATGCAGCAAAGCAGCCTGATTGTACTCAACATCATCGCCTATTGCAAAGCGATTGTACCTGTGGTTAAAGCATCGGGCAAACCAGTGTGGACCGATCTGCACGACTACACCGACAACAATCCCTATCACGACCCATTCATTGAAGCATCGGATGTGATTTTTTTGAGTTCCGACAACCTGCCCGACTACCGCAGAACTATGCAGGAATTGATGGACCGGGGCAAGCAACTGGTGGTGTGTACGCATGGAAAATACGGATCAACTGCTCTGACAAGTGAAGGCGAATGGATTGAACAACAAGCTTATAACCTCGTCCCTATGGTAGATGCCAATGGGGCAGGTGACAATTATTTTGCGGGATTTTTGTGGGCCTTTCTGCAACAGATGCCCATCAGTGAATGCATGAAATATGGCAGTATTTGCGGTGCTTTGTGTGTGGGATCAAAGCAGTTGGTGCATGAGGAGCTTTCGGTGGAAAAACTGAATTATTTATTGAAAAACTGAATAATCATTAAAACAACTCAACATGAAAAACATCCTCTTAACACTCTTTTTGCTGATAATAATATTATTTGCAGGAGCGCAATCAGCGGTATCGGTAAAGGCCTATGAAAAGGGATCTAAAGCATTGGAAAAGAAGAAGTATCACGAAGCCATCGAATTACTTACCGTCTCCATTGCTGACCATCCAACGGCCAATGCTTATTTCAACCGGGCAGTAGCTTATTACAATCTTGGCGACAGTTGCAGTTTTTGTGATGACCTTATCAATGCGGGATCCTTGCATGACAGTCAAGCAAGATTTCTTTATCAATCAAAGTGCATGTACAGTCATTTTACGAATGTCATTCCTGATTCGATTCTTAAGTTGAACCCAACCATCTTTTCATTAGAAAGAAGGTACCATAAATGTTTACCAGATAGTTCATTACATTATTTCACTAAGCGTGGCTTTGAGTGGAGACTTGAGGATGATTTATTATTAAAGGTGTTGGATTCTGATTCATTGAATGCTTCTACTATGTCAGAAAAATTGCCGAAATTCAAAGGTGGGACGGCTTCAATGATGGTTTTTATAAAGTCTAATATACGCTATCCAGCCGAGGCTTTGAAAAACAAAATAGAAGGTGTTGTTATTGTTAATGCAATCATTATGGAAGATGGAAGCCTCAGGAATGTTCGCGCTCTTAATAGTCTTGGATATGGTTGTGATGAAGAAGCAGAAAGAGTTGTTAAATCAATGTCTCCTTGGAAACCTGGCAAACAAAGAGGAAAGCCTGTACGTGTAAGTATCAATTTTCCAATAAAATTCAATCTTTCAAATAGCAGATGACCTTTAGATGGTGTTCATGTAAAATCAATTATTAACTTTCTCATTCGGGTTTCGGGTTATTCAAAAGCATTGATGTACCTGTCAGGATGAGTCTGATTGTAACGTTTAAATTAGGGTAGAAATACCCTTTCAGCCAATTATTCGAAAAAGATTTGATGAATAGGTTTAGGCCTGCTGATGAAGATTCTATTGATTTTTGATTGAATTCTCTTTGCAGTATCAGATTTATTTATTTTATAATCAACAACTTACCTGATCTTAACTCCTTGTCAGTCCTCAGCTTAAAATAATAATTTCCCGGCTGCATAAGTTTTCCATCCAATTCAAATGTATGGTTTCCCGGTTCAAATTTTCCTTCGCACAATGTTGTGACCAGCATACCCTGTGTATTGAAAATTTCGAATAATAATGATTCCTTTTGCTGAAGCTCAACTTCGATGGTGCAAATATGATTAAATGGATTTGGGAAAGTTTTTACAGCAACATGGCTTTTAGCAGATGGATGCTCATTTGCTCCCATCGTCACAGTACTCACAACAATGTCGTCCAGTCGCAGCATATCGCGTGAGCCTGAGTTAGGGTCAATTTGTTCTCCGGTATAATAATATTTCCATCGCAGCTGCACATATTCCTGGTTTTCAACTTCATCGGGCAATATCTGTGGCTCAAAACCTTCACTACTTCCTGTTAGTGCCGATCTCTGATACTCAACAGGAAAGCCATTTTCATCCACTATATCGATAAAATTTCCATCACGACCTATTCGGTATTGAAGCCGTATGGCGTAGGCACGTGAGTTTGCAATAACTGTTCCTGCTGTCCAGCCAACAGTGACATCTTCCATGCCACGTGTATCAACCGCAAGTACTGCTGCCCCGAGGTCACGGCCACGACCAGTGTTAATAAACGAAACACCTTGATTTCCGAGTCCATTCAATCGTGTTCTTCGTGTCAAGCGATAGGGAAATCCAATGCTGGCCGCATCGTCGTCATGATACTCCGATGGTGTCACATAATAGGGATGTGTCATAAGATCGGCCAATTCAGGATCGTTTTTTACGCATTGCTGAAAAACCATATGTGGCGGATAGGTTCTCTCAGCATTGTTTTCATCCCAATAGCTGAAATGATAGGCTCCGTTTGCCAATCTCCAAGCTATGGGGTTAAGTGAGTCGCCCTGAAAATCGTTACTGATAGCAAAAACAGCATGTATAACCATATTAGCCGACATGGTAATCTCAATGGTTTCGCTTGTCTGATTGACATCGCCTTCCCAGCGAACAAAGCGGAATCCTTGTTTTGGAAGTGCTTTAAGGGTTAGTGGTATGCCTTTGAAATAAGTGCCTGTCCAGTATTGTGCCGAAGGTATCACAACGGTGTTCACTTGAATAGATCCCTTGCTGAATTCCGTATTGCTTATTGTAAGCTGTGAGGTGCCCGTGAGATTAAACTGACTTTTGATATGTTGGCGTACATAAGTCGGACGCGACTGGGCATAACCTAGCATTACCTGAACGGTTGCTTCCCATTCGGAAAGACTTGTTGGACGACGCCAGCGATTAATATGCTCCTGCATTTCAGGTTGCAGCGCATTTACGATGGAATCTAACACATAACCAACTTTTGATTCTTTGAAATCAGTGTTCAATAAGTCGCAAAACCGGTTAATAAAATAGTATTTGTATTTTTGATTCTTAACTAAGTTACGCAGCAAAAATGTTGACCATGAAGGGTTTGGCCATCCTGGTCCGTTAGCCTCCAGTGCCATAGCGAGGGTGTTATGTGCTACTCCTTGATTGACACCGGGCACATAATTGAAGTTTAAACCAAATCCAAAATCCATATCCAGAAGCATCCAACGCCAGCGTCCATCACGACCGTTTAAGGCGTTTGGATCATACCCATTGCGATAATAACGCCAATAGGGGGTGTTGTTTCCAGGCCAATCGGTATTCATAACAAAAATATGGGCGATCTGCATATCAGTAAAACTCTCGATATCCATCATCGTGGAAAGGGTTTCCATATATTGATCAGAAGAAAGGTTGTGGCCATTGACATAAGCAAGCATATTGTTGTAATGACTTGTTCCTGAAGGATTACCAAACTTAAAGTCCCCGTTGTTCTCAAGGAGGGTCATTTCCATTTCTTCGATACCGAACTTCGAATAAATAAAATGCTCATCATACCTGTCGCGAATATTATGAATGCCCCAGTACTCACCATTGATGAAAAGAATAGAAGGCCGGTAATACTGCCTGTCGACATCGAGATTACGCATAAGTGACTGAAGAATCCCATCTCTGAAAATGGCCTGATCCCAGTCGTTTCCAGAGTTTCTTAGGATAAAACGTTTATATTGTGCAAGACTTTTGTCGGGAAAAAGAGGATAGTTGATCCAGCTGTTTCCATATTCATTTCGTGCATTTATCCGTAATGATTTGCGCGGACGACTGCGGGTGGTGTTTCCATGGGTGCGGATTCCAACATCCTCAGTGAAGGCTAGCTGGCCGTTTGTTTCAAAAAAACTGAGGTTAACATCGCGTTCCCACTCAATGCCATCCTGAAAGTAGTTGTCGTGATTACCATAAACATAGATACCAATCTCGTCGTCGAAAAGATTTTCGTTGTTGGTAGTGAGCGAGAAAACAGGTAGTGAATATCTGTTATTTAGCAATGGATCAATGATATAACTCAACGATTTCACCGGGCCGGGAGGGGCGTCAGGGTGTAATGTGCGTGTTCGTATCACATTTATTTTATAAACCTCACCAAACGGTGGCTGCCACCCTTCATAATATGGTGGACCGGGATCGTTATTGTTGTTGGTTGGGATCATCGAAATGGTATTGGGGTCACCAACACGACTTTGCACAGGTAAAGGATCGGAATAGACCGGACTAGTGATATCGGGAAGACGACCGTCAGTTGTATAATAAATGACAGCTTCATCCGAAGTACTGAGTAAAAGTTCAAAACCCGAAGCATAATATCCTGCAGGATGACTCACCTCTACTTCCGGCGAAAGCATTCCGTAGCCACTGTTGGGATTTACCTGACCCGGACTTGACGGGATAAAAAATTTCCAAACAGATAAATCGTTCCCAAGGCGGCCATACGATATATCTGTCTGTAATGGAGGACTATAGACACTATCTTCCAGTTGACCGTTGGGAGTTGTCAGTAAAAGAGGTTCGCCTTCAGCGCTAATACTGAAATCGGTATGCAGGTTGCCGTTAACTGGGTTTCTGTTTTTTCCGGAAGCAAAAACAACAAGGTATTCGCCGGGTTGAAGGGTAATATCCGGAAAAATCCATCTGAAAGGTTCTTCAGGATCATCGCTTAAACCATAATCCTCGATGTTGATGGCTGTTGAACCTGCGTTGTACAACTCAATCCAATCGGGATAGTCATTATCTTCATCAGCAAGTGCAACAGCATTCGACGACATAATTTCATTCAACACCAACGACTGTGAAAAAGTAGTCGCAGGTATCAAAAGAATGAAGAAAAGAAAACAGAAAAATCTACATGTTCGCATCAGGCCTCAATTTGAAGCCGCAAGATACGGACATTTGAACTATCGGACTTTTCTTAAAAAGACTACGGTTGATTTTCATGTTTGACCGGAATAATCCGTCAAAACATGAAAACAGGATTTTTTACTCCTCCTTCGTTTCCTTTTCTTTCTCTTCTTTCACAGGTTTTGTCCAGTCAACAAAGAAACTTCCATTGGTTAAAACGATGGAATCAGTCTCGTCTTGTTTTTTGGTATTGTCATGATCATGCGGACCACCATTGGCAATCATTCCACCGCCGGCTTTTGTCAGAAGTTTATTTTCCAGATTACCTCTTATGCCTGATCCTGTGACGGTTGCCATATTTCTTTTCTTGTAATAAACGCCTGTAAGCTGTGCCTCAAAACTTCCTTTGACAGACTTCTCAGTCACCTCTTCAATTGTTATTGTTCCACTCAACGACTCACCATCATGAAAAGCATGACCCAATCCTTTTGTTTCTTCTGTGTAATCTATTAATACCCAAACAGGATTGTCTTCCGGTTTTTTCTTTTTTGATGATTTTTCAAGTTCTTCTTCTGAAATAATAGGATATGTACCAGGTTTCAGTTCATCTTTGAAATAATACATCCTGATCCACACCTGAACATCAGGACTTACCTGAAAAGCAGCTAATGCCAGATATTCAAATCCGAAAGCAGGGATTTTCATTTTTCTCGCTTCTGCCTTCCATTCTTTTCCATCTACCTGACATGAAATAAAATTGGTAAACTCTTGTGAATGAATGAATTTTGTGCTGATCATGAGAACGATAAGCACTACTAAAGTTTTTGTTTTCATTTTTTTGGCAATTAATATTCGAACTTTTGATTTCTTGTTTCTGAATCTTTTTCAGAACCAACAACAGCATTTTTTTTGAAGTATCAAAATTACAGCAAAACAAATGTAAAATCAAAGGAATGGAAAAATATCAGATACTTAAAAATTCTTTTGTGCTTAATAAAAAACACAACAGGTCTCCGGTGACTTTCAGTAGTTGCTAACCTCAACCGGAAAGTCGCCAAAGACCTGAAGTGAGATATAAAAACCCCTCTTATTTAGTGCTTAGTTTTGTAACTGTTTTCTTTTCATACACATACACAAAGTCGCCTTTATTCGACAAAGTGGTGATTGCACCTGTCCTTGCTTTAAAATCTTTATAGACACAGGTGTTAAGATCGAAAGTGCCAATGTCAGCTTTAGCTGTTTTCATCACAACAATGTTGTCGACACGGTCCTCTAGCGTTGAAGTGCGGTATTTACCCGAATTGATAAGTTCGCCATTATGTGCATCAAAAGTTGAAACGCCTTTTTCGCCTATCACAACAATGATGTTGTCTTTGAAAGGAAGAATCATCTGAGCTAGTCCGACACCGCCTTTTGCAACGGGAACCGAATATTTTTCTTTACCGGTAGCAATATCGAGTGAATAAAGCTCTTTGCCGCTGCAAACAATGTTGTTCCCATTAAATGAAATGGCATTGGTAATACCCTTTTTAAAGCGTTCTGATTCCCATGCCATGGTACCATCATTGGCGTTAAAAGCTTGAATACCATTAGGTTTAATGTTGTCGTAAAGAATAGCCGTTTCAGTTACCATCTGATCGCCGCTGCGGTAAGTGCGTTTGTATTGAACTTCAACTACCCCACCAATCTGCAGTAATACTTTCCCATCTTCTACACGCATGCCGGGAATTGCTTTTGCATCTTTAATTTCCTTTGATGTCCAAATAAGTTTACCGGTTTGGAGATCATATTTCTTAACATATTGATTACGCTTGTCAACCATATCGAGGATGTAAATATCCTCACCATCAATAACAGGTTCGGCCACAGCGCCATAAACGCCAAATAATTGACTACCGGCTGGTTTTCCGACCAATTTTTCAGGGGTGAAATCAAAAGCTGCCGACCAAAGGTTAGCTCCGGTGGTATAGTCATATACCTGCATCCCGTTCAAACGAAGAAACACTTTATTTCCAACAACGCTGAGGTCATACAAAAACTGACGGGAAATAACTTTTCTGTCAGCCCTTCCTCGGTAAGTATTTTCCCAGATGATCTCCCCATTGGCCATGTTCATCTTTACAATCTGGTTTTTAAAACCTGTAAAAAGTGCTTCTAAAGAACCCGGAACAAAATTTACCATTGTCATTGTGTGGTCGCTGCCATCATAAAAGTACTGTCCTACAACGCCTTTGAATTTTTCAGTGTTCCACAATTCTTCGCCTGTTTGTGCCCTTATGTAAACCAATTCTTTTTTGAGGCTGATAGCAAAACAGTCTTCTTCTTCGATATAGGTAATGGAGCTTTCGTCAAGTCCCTGATATTTATCAGTAGTCCAGAGGCTTGCGCCGGTTTTTAGATCCATACATGCAACCTGATCTTTGCCGAGTTTCCTTTCAAAGATGAACATGGTTTTTGATGCCCAAAATGGGATTAGTTCATCAATTTTCCTCAATTTTGGAGCAATATCTTTGAAGTCTTTGGTCCAGATTGTTTTACCGGTTGCATTATCAAAAAGGGTCATTTCTTTTTCTGATGCGGCGTAGCTTGATTCGCCTTCGACACCTGTTCCTGACCACAGGATTTGATGTGTTAAACGTGATTCCCAAACAGTTGACATATCTTCCTGAGCCTGCAGCAAGCCCATTGTCAGTACAAAAAGCAGAGCAAATAGTGAAGTTTTCATAGGATTTCGATATTAAAATTTAAATACATAAGTGAATTTGTAATCTTTGTTTTTTGGCATCTTAAAACTAAACCGAAAGTCGAGTAACTTGTCCTTCAGGCTGTTCTGTGATGGGATGTTCCAGTCTTTTTTGTCGGCCACAAACACCGAAACAACATTTCCTTTGTCTCTGATAGTGAGCTGAAGGGTGTATTCGCCGGTGATTTTTTTCTCCTGACCAAACACGTATAATACGCCTTCAGGAGCTTCCATTGCTTTGTCGAGTTCTGTAGTCGCTTGCCGGATTATTTCTTCTTTCGATTCAATAAGTTTCCGCTCCTGAGCCATAAGCCCTTGATTTAAAAGCAGAAACAGCGAAATAATAAGGATATTTTTCATTGGATTTGTGTTTATTGATTTGTATCAAGATTCCAGATAATCATTTGGTTTCCCATAGTAATAAGAATTGAAGTGTCGCCAGGAAGAAAAAGAAACGAAGGACGTGAGTCTTTGATAAGTTTTTCTCCTTCCGATCCCTTTTCAAAGAGCCGTTGCCCAAGCTCAAAGCGCTGAAGAAGCGTGCCACTGGCAAAATCGTAGAGATGAATTTCCTGAAACTTGTTTCCTTTCGAGTTGATGGCAAAAAATTGTCCATTGTGACTTAGGCGGATATCAGGCTGACCTATGGATTGTGAGGTAAGGCCACCGCGTAAAGCTTCAAAACTCTTGCCGTCAACACGACTCACATAGGTGAGGGTTTGCTTGCTTGTCTGAACTTTTATATGAGGGATTTGAAAAACGAAAACGTTATTGCCATCGTTCGAGAACCGGAGACGATACACGATATCATAAAATTCATTGACAGTCTTTAATTTTTCGAAGGTGGTGGTGTTGTAAAAGCTAACCAACTGCTTGAATCTTAAAACTGGTTTAGCCGCTTTTTTCTTTTTAAACCGCCTGTCGCCTTTAAGGTCGGCTTTTGTCACTATGTGCGAAACTGCAATGGTACTGCCGTCCGGACTTAAGGCTATGGCATCGGAAGCTCCCGACACCCGAAAAGATTTCAGTTTAGACCCGGTTGCAAGATTCCAGAATGTGATTTCTTCACCTTGCAGGCTCACTGCTTGCTGTTCGTCAGTTGTAATTAGTACATCCTGCACATCCTGAAAATCCTTGATGATTCTCCCACTTGCGGCTTCCACGATTTCAAAATGCAGTTTTCTGTTTTTGTTTTCAACAAGATCGTAAAAATTTAATTCCTGAAGTAAAAGGTAAGTGCCTGTAGCAGAATAATTAATGCGTGACCCCGCATACCATTCGCCTGCATCAATTTTCCTGATTTCCTGCCGGTTTTTCCAATCGATCAAGGTAACTGGCTCTGATTTTTTTGAACTTACGGCAATAGTATTGCCATCAGGTGACATGGTAATATTGGAGAAAATATGATCCGGACCAAAGATTTTTACCCGTTCGAAATCGGCATTGGATGACTGACCTGATGCACCTGTTGAGGCTTGAACTACCAACAATGCGGAAAGAAGGAGTTTGAGCAGCCATTTCTTTATCAGATCGGTAGTTGAAAAAAGTGAATGATTTATTTCCATGCTGTTTAATAGTTTTGATAAAAAAATCACAGAGTTCCATGCAGTGTAATTGCTTTTTTCAACACACATTGGTGAATGAAGAGAGCTGCGCGGAGACTCCGTGAAAATTTCTTTTGTTTACCAATAGTTACGTGTTCGGTGAATAAGCAATTACACCGCCAAAATTAGGATAGCAGCAAGTAGGAAATTCTACGGTAATCATCGTATTTGTCTACGACGTTTACCGTATTTTTGTTGTTTTTAACGAATTTAAGGGGCAATAATTAGTGCTGACGAAAGATTTCTTCGATCTGAGAAGGAAGGAAAGGCCGCCCTTTACTATTGATTGAAGTGCCCGTTACAAAGGCATTTATGATCGGTTTTTGATCCGAAAGCCGAATGATATTCTGCTTAAAACCAAAACGGAGGGGAGATATCCGAACGGGCTCACAACTTACAGTAAAAAGGTCGCCGCTACGAAGCGAAGAAAGGTAATCGATTTCGATACGCTTTACAACGAGTATGATACCTTCGCGGGTGAGCTCCGCAAAATCAAGGCCTACTTCGTGTAAAAACTCATGACGCGCGTGCTCCATATAATGCTGGTAATTAGCGTTATTTACTATACCTTGCATATCACATTCGTAATCGCGCACTTTAAACTCCAGAGTGAAAATTGATTTTTCTGACATCATAATATGTGTTTAAAAACAAGAAGGAAGTCAAAATTAAGTCCATAAAAGTGATTTTCTTTAGGCTATTTTGACTTCCAACATAAAACTTTCTGACTGTGCTGTTATTGCTTTTTCAGCAAATCCCTGATTTCGGTAAGGAGTTTTTCTTCAGCTGTTGGTTCTGGTGCAACAGGAGCAGGCGCTGGTATTTCCTCCTCTTTTTTCTTGAGGTTATTCATAGCCTTGATCATCATAAAGATAGCAAAGGCAATGATAATAAAGTCGATCACGGCGTTGACGAAAGAACCATAATTGATCGTAACAGCAGGTTTAACAATTTCTGCCCCGTTCATAACAGCCTCTTTCATAACTAGTTTCAGATCACTGAAATCAACACCTCCAACCAGTACACCAATTGGTGGCATAATGACATCGTTGACAAAAGAAGAAATAATCTTGCCAAAAGCTCCGCCAATAATGATACCCACAGCCATGTCCATGACGTTTCCGCGCATGGCAAAAGTTTTAAATTCAGATACAAGTCCCATCGTTTATATGTGTTGGTGAATAATAATAAAAATCGGTGCAAGATAGTTAAAGCAGGACATTTAGTCAAAAAAAAACGAGTGCTTTGAACTAAAGCACCCGTTTTTACCAATAGAACTGAAATGTATAACCAAAACCAAACAATAAACGATGAAAAAGACTAATTGTTCAAAGCTGCCAGAGTTACATCTACATTAATTTCAACGGTCTCAGCAATGTTTTTCATTACAGTCTTGGGAATTTCGACCCCATAATCCGCAAGCTTAATATTAAAAGTGGATTTGCCATTGATTGCACCATCTTTCACTTCAAAAGTGCCTTTTTCGCTCACATCTTTGGTGACACCTTTGATCGTTAGTTTTCCGGCAACAGTAACTTCATACGTCCCATTTTTTGTGAAATCAACAGCATCAGCGTTTGTAATTTTCCCGGCAAAGGAAGCATTGGGAAATTTATGCGACTCAACATAGTTTTCGTTAAAATGCTCTTGCATCAAAGCTTTCTCAAACTGGAAGCCTTTCATCAAAACCCTGAAAACAAAATCGCCTGTTTGAGTATCCAAAGCGCTGTTTACCTGCTTGTTGAAGGCTTCGATGTTTTCGGCCGGTGCTTCACTGTAGAAGCGAATGCTGCCTGTTTTGGTAGCATATTTTTGCGCCTGTATATTACCTGATAGTGCGAATCCTGCGAGTAATAGGATGATTAATGTTATAGTTTTCATGTGTAATGTATTGAATTTTAGATAAATGTATAATTTTTTGATTGATGCTTGCCTTCAATGGTTATTGAACGATCGATCCGTGTTCAAGCACCACATC
>CAYXCZ010000060.1:0-10357 GCA_964463695.1 uncultured Lentimicrobiaceae bacterium
AGAAGGTGATGTTCCCATTGCCTTCTGTTTTTTTTGTGTCTAATTCATCTGAAACTTAGAATTTCACTCAGCAGCTGAATGTTGATGAGGGTTTGTTTCAACGCTCAAACATTAAGAGCTTAGGCGAAATTTTAAAGGAAATGATATTGATTACCCTTTTTAACGTCCATTTCAACTTTATCTTAGTGGATATTCTTATTAGTCCTGGCTTAAGGCGTTTTTTTATAAGTCAATGGTTTTGTAAAAAAAACAACTGGCAGGCATAGCCCCTTTTTCCGAGCTACGAAACGAAGAATCCTATAAATATGGCCGGTACTGCAAACAGACAACACGTTTGTTTTTATAAAGGTAGATGCAGGTTTCAAATGAATAAACAGCATTTCAAAGGCGTTTTATAATCAAATGTATGCCATTTAAACAGATCAAAACGCTTAAAAAACCATAAAGCACTTTATTCAGTGATGATTCTTTCTATCTTCGCAGCTGATCTGCAAAAAATAAAAAATCCGATCGAAGTATGGAAAAATTTCTGATGATCATTTTCTGGATCATTTTTACCATTTATGCTCTGCGTCTTGCCTTTCGATTTCTTCTCCCATGGCTTTTGGGCCGTTTCATTCGTAAAGTAGCTGGAAACATGCAGCAGCAATCACCATTTCAACAGCAAACATATCAGAAAAACGAAGGTGAGATGTATGTGAAAACCGACACTACTGATAAACCCAAGATAGATCCTGAAGTAGGTGAGTATATTGATTTTGAAGAAATTAAGGAAACTGATAAAAAATAGAATCATGAATAATGCATTGTTAATCTGGCGTAAGGTCTTTCCGTTTTTAACAGCAGTGATTGTTTTCGTTGTGATTACATGGGCTTATCTGCATCCGATGCTTGAAGGCAAACGGCTCGATCAGCACGACATCACCATGTGGAAAGGCATGTCGAAGGAGATATCAGATTTCAGGGACAAGACCGGAGAAGAGGCGCTTTGGACCAACTCAATGTTTGGCGGGATGCCTGCCTGGCAGATTTCGGTGCTGTATAACGGCAACCTCATCCATTACGTAAAAAAAGTTATCACATTCGGGATGCCATATCCTGCAAGCACGATTTTTATTTACTTTCTGGGTTTCTATATTCTGCTTCTTGTTCTGCGTGTCGACCCCTGGCTGAGTTTGGCAGGCGCACTTGCCTTTGGATTTTCATCCTATTTGTACATCATTCTGGGTGCAGGGCACTCATCCAAAGCCAATGCGATAGGCTTGATGGCACCCGTTATAGCAGGAATCATCCTGACGTTTCAAGGAAAATATGCCAAAGGTGGATTGCTGACAGCCATAGCGCTTGCATTGCAACTGGAAGCCAATCACTTACAAATAACATATTATCTGTTATTACTCATCGTGATTTTGGGTATCGCGCAATTGGTTGATGCCATCCGGTTTAAAACCATCCCTCATTTTGCCAAAGCTTCAGGAGTGTTGATAATCGCTGCGGCACTTGCCACTCTCACTCACGGAACAAATCTCTATGCCACCTGGGAATACGGCAAAGAAAGCATGCGCGGAAAACCTGTACTTGAAAAAAATATAGAAGATCAAACAAAAGGACTCGACAGAAGTTATGTTACCAATTGGTCGTATGGAGTGGGCGAAACCTGGTCGCTGCTTATACCCAATGCCAAAGGCGGTGGTTCAGCAGTTATTGGTAATAACCATCCCGCATTGGAAAATGTTGACAGGAACTTCAAGCAGGCTTTAGCCCAGCAAAATGCGTACTGGGGCGATCAGCCCGGCACATCAGGCCCTGTTTATGCCGGCGCAATCGTAATGTTTCTGTTTGTGCTGGGATTGTTCTTTGTAAAAGGGAAGTACAAATGGATTCTTTTGGGTGGAACGATCCTCTCAATTTTGCTTGGCTGGGGTAAAAACTTCATGCCATTCACCGATTTCTTTTTGGACTATATACCCGGCTACGACAAATTCAGAGCAGTCTCGATGACTCTTGTTATTGCTGAGCTCACAATTCCGGTGCTTGGCTTCCTTGGGCTATACCAACTATATAAGAATCCTGAATGGATCACTGAAAAAAGAAAATGGTTCTTTACAGCTTTCGGACTTACAGGAGGGTTTAGTTTGCTGTTTTACCTTGCCCCAGGGCTTTTCTTTAACTTTTTGAGTGCTTTTGAAGTAGAACAATTCAGCAGAATCAAAACATCAAATCCGGCCGAAAGTGGTCAGATCGACCTTTTTATAAATCAATTAGAAGCAGTGCGGATGTCAATCTTTAAAAAAGACGCCATACGTAGTTTCTTCTTTATCACCATGGCGGCAGGCTTCATTTATGCTTTCGGTATGCAAAAAATAAAGGTATATTGGCTCACAGCTGCCCTCACCCTGCTCATCCTTACAGATATGGTCAATATTAGCACCCGCTATCTGAACCCTTCCAATTTTGTTTCGCAACGCAAAGTTGATTTTCCTTTTACTGCGACAACTGCCAACAACGAAATTTTGAAGGATAAGGATGAATTTCGTGTGCTCGACCTCACCAACAGCACATTCAACGATGCCAGCACCTCCTATTTCCATCATTCCATTGGAGGGTATCATGGTGCAAAGTTGCAGCGATACCAGGATATGATTGAACATCATATTCAGCCCGAAATGAGTGCTTTGTCTGATGTTTTGCAGAACAACATGACCCTGACAGCTATACAACAGCAGATGAGTCAAAATCAGGTTTTGAATATGCTAAACACGCGGTATATTATCTTTAACCCACAATCTCCGCCAATCCGTAATGTGGCAGCTTTTGGAAACGCATGGCCGGTAAGCAAATTCAGGTTTGTGCAAAATTCCAATCAGGAGATAGATCAGATAAGTCAGACAGACCTTAGAAGTACTGCGATCATTCATGAAGAATTTAAACAACAGCTAGGAAACTTACCTGAAGCAGATTTAAGCAACAGCACTATTGAACTAACTGCCTATCAGCCCAATAAATTAAATTACAAAGCCAATATGTCGCAGGAAGGGCTGGTTGTTTTCAGTGAAATATGGTATACCAAAGGTTGGAAAGCATTCATAAACGGAGCTGAACAACCACTTATAAGGGCCAACTATGTGCTGCGAGCCCTGAAAGTTCCTGCCGGGTCGAGCGAGATTGAAATGCGCTTTGAACCAAAGGTATGGGTTGTAGGCGAAAAGATCTCGTTTGTTGCTTCACTTTTGCTGCTGCTGCTACTTGCCGCAGGATTGTTTTTTGAATACAAAAAGCTGAAAGCAGATAAGCAGGCATGAAAAAAGTACTGATCATCACGTATTACTGGCCACCTTCGGGGGGTGCAGGCGTACAACGGTGGCTTAAATTTGTCAAACACCTACGTGAAAACAACTGGGAACCGGTAGTATATACGCCTCTCAACCCTGAAATTCCTTATCGTGATGAAAGTCTGTTACATGATATTCCTACTGATATTGAAGTAATTAGCACAAAGATTTTCGAGCCCTATGCCTGGTATAATATGCTAACAGGGAAGAAAAAGAATGCACCTTTTCAGCATGGGTTTTTAAAAGATCAACAGGACAAGAAACCACGTTTTTCGGAGCAACTGGCAATCTGGATCAGAGGCAACTTTTTTATCCCCGATGCACGTACATTTTGGGTTCGGCCATCAGTGCGTTTCCTGCGTGATTATGTAAAAAAGCATCCTGTTGATCTCATTGTTTCTTCAGGGCCGCCACATTCGCTTCATTTGATAGCGAAAGGACTGAAAAAGAATTCACATCTTCCATGGGTTGCCGACTTCCGCGATCCCTGGACCGGCATCTATTATTTCGACAAACTGAAATTGACAGCCCTGGCAAAAAAAATCCACCACCGTTTGGAGCAACAGTGTTTGGATACAGCAGATCACATCATCACAGTGGGACAGACCATGAAGAATGATTTCGCCCGACAAACAACAACTCCTATCACAGTTGTTACCAATGGATTTGATGAAGAAGATTTTGCTGAGAAAGGGCATTCTCCTTCGGAGAAGTTCAGTATTTTTTATTCAGGAATGTTTCTTCCTGATCAAAATCCTCCCGAACTTTGGCAGGTTTTGCAGGAAATCGTGAACGAAAATATTGCTTTTGCACAACAACTTGAACTCCGTTTTATTGGTCGCTGTGATGCTAAAATCCTTCAGGGCATCTCTGATCACGACCTTAATCCATATCTTGTTTTAGAAGACTATGTCCCTCATGCTGCACTTCCGGCACTCCAGCAGGCGGCTTCTTTACTGCTGCTTAGCATAAACCGTATTGAAAATGCATCGTATATCCTTACAGGGAAAGTATTTGAATACCTGGCTGCCGCCCGCCCTATTCTGGCTTTTTGTCCGGATAACAGTGATGTTGCCAACATTATAAACGAAACGCGATCAGGATATACCATTGCCTTTGGACAAAAATCCCGGTTGAAGACACTCCTTCTTGAATTGTTTATGCAGCATCAGAATAATCAACTTCGACTTACCGGACAAGATGTATCAGCCTATTCACGCAAGGCATTGACGAAGCAAATGGCCGATATATTTAATCTTCACACTTAGAGTGGCTTAAAGATGCATGACTCTATCCTTGTTTTTGACTTTTCCGATGTTTGTCAGGGTGATTTTCACTATTTTTGGCAAAGTATAAAAGGCAAGTTTCATTGTTCAAAATTTCATAAATATGAATCATTTGTATCCTAAAAGTCTCCTGTTTTTCTGCCTGCTCATAGTAATTTCAGTGCATTTGAATGGCCAAAGCTATAAGGTGCAATCACCAGATGGAAAATTAAAGCTACTCATTGAACATGCAGAGGGTTATAGTTGGCAACTACAATCCGAAGGACAGATTCTTATTGAAAAAGCGTTTATTGACATGCATATGAGCGATGGACGGATTGCCGGTAATGGAAAAGTTATTGATGAGAAAGTGGCTACTGTAAATGAATTGATTAAAGCAGAAATACCCTATAAAGACGCAGTGATTACAGATCATTACAACCTTCTCCAACTGCAGACGGATGAGGGTTTTGAACTGCAAATAAGGGTATATGACGATGGCTTTGCCTATCGTTTCAGTGACAATCTGGATGTTTCTCCGACAGTAATGCACGAGACAATGGAATTACATCTGGCTGATAAAAGCACTACTTTTTATCCAAAGGAAGATCGAATGTATTCTCACAATGAACGCAGCTATCTGGAACTCGCTGTTACTGATGTTGAAAAAGGGAGCTTTTGCAGTCTCCCCGTTTTGTTTCAGACAGACAGGAAAACGAACATACTTTTTACTGAAACGGCCTTACACCATTATCCCAATATGTTTCTTGAAAAAGGTGACGGACAATCTTTCATAAGTACTTTTCCCAAGTATGTTCTGGAAGCCATTCCTAATGAGGAACATGGCCCCGACCGCAACGAGAAGATAATCAGAGAAGCCGAATATATTGCTAAAGCAGGTGTGGCACGTGATTATCCGTGGCGTGTATTCATCACTGGCGATGACAAGACACTGGTTGAAAGCAATTTAGCATATCAGTTAGCAAATCCAAATGTAATAAAAGACATCAGATGGATCAAGCCAGGCAAAGTTGCGTGGGACTGGTACAATGCCAACAACTTGTTTGGAGTGGATTTCAAATCAGGGTTAAACACATCAAGCTATAAATATTACATTGATTTTGCAGCAGCTAATGACATTGAGTATGTGATTCTGGATGAAGGCTGGACAAAAAGCACCACCGAAATCATGGAATTTAATCCGGAAATGGATGTGAAAGAATTAATCCGATATGCCGAAAATAAGGGTGTAGGGATTATCCTTTGGGTACTATGGAAACCCCTGAATGCTAATATTTCAGGAATACTTACTACCTACAAATCGTGGGGAGCAAAAGGAATAAAGGTGGACTTTATGCAACGATCCGACCAGGAAATGGTGTCCTCTTATGAAGAAATTGCAAAGGAATCTGCACGTCTTCAATTACTTGTTGATTTTCATGGGGCTTACAAACCATCCGGTTTACAGCGTACTTATCCCAATGTGTTGAATTTTGAAGGCGTAAAAGGAGCTGAAAACAACAAATGGAGTGATCACATTACACCTGATCATAACCTCACAATCCCTTTTATCCGCATGGCTGCCGGACCAATGGACTACACGCCGGGCGCTATGGTCAATGCCGGAAAAAGTGAATTTGCTATACGCTGGGATCGGCCTATGAGTCAGGGAACACGCTGTCATCAGGTGGCCATGTATGTTGTATATGAAGCACCCTTACAGATGCTGTGCGAATCACCTTCCATTTATTTGAAAGAGCAGGAGACTGTGGATTTTATTGCTGAAATACCTACGGTGTGGGACGAAACACGCGTCATTGAAGCAAAGATTGGAGATTACCTCATCGTTGCGAGGAGAAAAGGAAGTGATTGGTATATTGGTGGAATGACCGACTGGTCAGCCCGAAAATTTGATATACCACTTCATTTTTTGACCGGAATGTACGATGCGAAAATAATCACTGATGGAATAAATGCTGATCGTTATGCTGAGGATTATCATATTGAATTGAAAACGATTCAAAAAAATGATCAGTTAAGTATCAACTTAGCTTCAGGAGGAGGCTTTGCTGTGATTCTCAAATCAAAAGAATAATTAACAAACTACTCAATTTTAAATAGTTAAATAAACAATAAACAAAATAATAAATGGAACTCTTCATCATTTTAGGACTGGTTTTGTTAAACGGGATATTCTCGATGGCAGAAATGGCCCTGGTTTCGTCGCGGAAATTCAAGCTCGAAAGTTTGCGCAAAAGGGGACGAAAGGGTGCTTCACCGGCTCTCGAATTGTCGGCAAATCCGACCAGGTTTCTTTCAACCGTACAAATTGGAATCACGCTTATCGGAATACTTTTAGGGGTGTACAGCGGTGAAAATCTTACATCGGACCTGGAGCGTTTTCTTACATCGTTTTCGTGGATTGGCGAACATGCCCACAGTGTTTCAGTTGGCTTGATTGTCCTTTTTGTGACCTATCTTTCAATCGTTTTGGGAGAACTCCTGCCCAAACGCATTGGGATGACCTACCCGGAAGCTATAGCTGTGACATTAGCACGACCTATGATTGTGGTTTCGATCATTACCTCACCTTTTGTTTGGCTGCTCGAAAAATCGAATACCTTACTGCTTAAAATCTTAGGAATAAGAAAAAACAGCGACAGTGTCGTAACTGAGGAAGAAATAAAATCCATCATCAGAGAGAGTGCCGAAGGGGGTGAAATTCAAGATATTGAATCGAGTATCGTGTCAAGAGTTTTTGAATTAGGCGACCGAAGGGTGAACTCTCTTTATACACACAAATCTGATTTGGTTTACTTCAATGTTTCGGAAAATCTGAACGAAATACGAAAAAAAATTGAACTTGAAAAACACTCCGCTTATCCGGTCTGCAATAATAATGATCTTGACGACATACTTGGAATCGTACTGTTAAAAGATCTTTTTGCTTCAACAACTGACGAAACCTTCCTGATAACAGACTACCTCAAGCAGCCTGTTTATATGAACGAAAGTACCTATGCCTATAAAGTTCTGGAGCTTTTCAAGCAAAAAAGGATGCATTATGGCATTGTGGTTGACGAATACGGAACTACTGTTGGTTTTGTCACGATGGATGATGTACTCGATGCCTTGGTTGGCGACATGTCGGAGGAAGATCAGGATGAATATGAGATTGTTCAGCGCGATGAAAACAGCTGGCTTGTCGACGGGCAATACCCTGTTATAGAATTCATTAAAAACTTTGACATTTCGATACCGTATGAAAGTCAGGGTAAGTTTACCACCGTCGCAGGGTTGATAATTTTTAATACCGGTGTGATGCCAAATGTTGGCGATCGTTACATTTTTGGCCCCTACGAACTGGAAGTGATCGACAAGGACGGGCAGCGTATTGATAAGATAATGGTGACGAGGCTTTAGTTAGATTTTTCAAAGCATATTGTCCTTTACAAGGTTTTGGATGAGTAGCTTCAATCTAATAAGGTTATGGTAAGTATAAATGCTTCAGAAGATTAGCAAACTTTTTTCTATTTTTATCCACTGTTTTTTATGGATAAATATGTTAAGGGAAATGCGAGCGTTTCCAACACTTCAAAATTCAACTTCGTTGCTACGAGAAAACGTATAATAAATGATTGATAACATGCAAAACACCGTTCTTAGTGTAAACTCAATAAGCAAAAGCTTTCTGAAAATAAAAGCTGTAAATGATGTATCGTTTGCTGTTGAGCAAGGTGATATTTATGCTTTTTTGGGACCAAATGGTGCAGGTAAAACCACAACACTTCGCATGTTGCTTGATATTATCAAGCCTGATAGCGGAACGATTGAGTGGAACCTCAGCGGAAAACAAAATCAGGTACCGGAAGCCCAACATATTGGTTATCTGCCCGAGGAGAGAGGTCTTTACCTTGACATTCCGATCCTTAAATCACTGGTTTATCTTGCAACCATTAGAGGAATGGAAAAAGCAGATGCTAAAAAAGCTGCTATGATATGGTTAGAACGGCTCGAACTTGCCTCCAGAGCAAATGAAAAACTTCAGGTACTTTCGAAAGGAAATCAACAAAAAATTCAGTTTGTGGCTTCAATTCTGCATAAGCCCCGATTTGCAGTACTTGACGAGCCTTTTTCCGGTTTAGACCCGGTTAATCAGGAACTATTTATCGATTTTATTAAAGAAATAAACAATCAGGGTACTACCATTCTTTTGAGTGCGCATCAAATGTCGTTGGTTGAAAAACTGGCAAATAAAATTTTCCTGATTAATAATGGCAACGAGGTATATAACGGCTCTTTGGCGGGGATATATCAATCGTTTGGTGAGAAAGTAATTATTGAACTTCAATTCGAATCACCATATAATGATGCAACTTTTCAACGTTTAAACGGAGTTGAAACTATTGAAAGTATGGATGAATTGCATGTAAAAATAACATTCGGTCAATCATCCAAGCTAAAAAATGTGTTTCACGATCTGGCTATGATTGATGGGATTTCTGACATTACAAGCCATAAACCCGGCCTACACGAAATTTTCCTTCAACTTGTAAAAAAACAATGATTATGAACTATTTAAAGCAAGTAATAACAGTAACAAGCTGGGAGTACAGCCGATTTTTTAAACCTAAGAACGAAGCTTTTGGCATTCTGATAATGATTGCAACATCGGTTGTTTTTTACTTCGGTGGCAGATATGCATTTTCCGAATCAGATAAGAAATCAGAGGTGCATGTTTACAGTGACACGGATATTATGTTAACCGAATTTTTGAGTAGTCATTACATCATTAAATCAATTCCAGAAGCAGAAAAGGCACAATTTATCGAGCTGATGAGCAACAAAAAAGAGGGAATTTTGCTTGAATCAGACTCAGATAATTACGTGGTGTATGCCTATAAAAGCACTCCTGCCATTAAGAAACTCAAAACCCATTTAACCGAATATCATAAACAAAGAGTAATGCAAAAAATCGGATTAAGTCCCGGTGAATTAACTGCCGTACTGTCGCAGGCCCCTGTAAAGGAGTCATTTGTTTACGCTGATAATGCAGGCAAAAGAGTAATTCTTGCTTATTTTTTTGCCGGACTAATGATTATGGCAGTCTTCCTTAGTTTTGCTTATCAGTTTACTGCAATAACCGGTGAAAAGCAGTTGAAAATAACAGAACAGATTGTTTCAGCTATCAGTCCTCAGGTATGGATGGACGGGAAAATATTTGGCATTTCACTCACAGGCATATCCTCCATGCTCACATATGCCCTGCTGAGTATCGTTGGCGGAATGCTCTTTTTCCAATTCACAGGCTCGCCAGCATCCGTTATTCTTGACTATATCTACCTGCCCTCTATAGCTATCTATCTGCCATTTGCAGTTGTAGGTATATTAATTTGGAATGCCATACTGGCTGCCATCGCTTCAATCATTACCGAGCCAAACAACTCGGGTAAAAGTTCACTGATGATGCTGCCCCTGGTTTTTGTATTAGCTTCATTTTTAGTGATTCGCGACCCTGATAGTGGGTTATCATTATTTCTTTCATGGTTTCCATTGACTTCTGCCACATCAATGCCTATGCGATGGGCTGTGACAGAGGTGGCCTACTGGCAAGTTGCTACTTCATTTATTTTGCTGGTGTTGACGTTCTATTTTTTACGCAAACTTGCAGCAAAGATTTTCAGGGTATCAATCCTTATAACAGGTAAAGAACCATCATTTCGTGAAGTTTATAGGCTTTCAAAACAGGCATGAAAAACA
>CAYXCZ010000060.1:10457-12066 GCA_964463695.1 uncultured Lentimicrobiaceae bacterium
ATCAAAGAAAAATAAAACTAAAATAAGTTACCAATGAAACGTTTGAAGGCGAGTTTATCGAATTGTCAAAAAGCAGAAATGAATAAACTCACATGGATTTATCCATTCATATTCAGTAGTTTACTTTTGATTTTTTCTTATGGCTGTAAAAAAGAAAATGACAAAACTGTTGAAGAAAAAATCGGTAAAGCGGAAGACTTTCTGAACCTCAGTCCGGAATACCAACCCGGTACCTATCGCAACATGGATAAGATATTTAACACCCGGGCCTTCAAACATGGGAACACCATTTATCCTCTTCCTTATGCTGCACAGCCTTTGGTTACCGTTGATTATTCTCCTGATGGAGTAAACACCTATGGCATCGATGACTTTATCGCCAGGAATTATGTGTCTGGATTACTCATACTGAAGAACGGAGAAATTGTACTCGAGCGTTACGCGCAAGGCAATGATGCCAGCTCAAAATGGACCTCTTTTTCGGTGGCCAAGTCCCTCACCTCCACGCTTATAGGAATGGCTGTTAAGGACGGGAAAATAGCCAGTATCAATGATCCGGTCACATCTTACCTTCCACAGTTAGCAGGAACAGCCTACGACGGCGTTACCATCAGGCAACTTCTTCACATGTCGTCAGGAGCCTACTGGAATGAAGATTACAGCGATCCGGAATCAGAAATAGCTGCTATGGTTCAGGTGCTTCTGAATGAACAGGCAGGAGGCAATCTTGAAATCCTATCGGGACTACCGCGTGTTGCTGAGCCAGGAACCATCTTCAACTACAGCACCGGCGAAACTTTTCTCGAAGGCGAAGTGCTCCGTGCTGCCCTTGGTGGGGAAACGCTCTCCGAATATCTCGAAAGGAAAATATGGAAAAGCATGGGAATGGAAGCTGATGGCTACTGGTTGTTGGAATCACCTGATGGAATTGAGACTGCCGGCGGTAATGTGAGCATGTGCCTGCGTGATTATGGCAGATTCGGGATGTTTATGCTTAACAACGGAATTATCAACGGAACTTCATTGCTGCCAGATGGCTGGATAAATGAAGCAACGAAACCGGCAGCTGATTCGCCACAATGCGATTACGGAGTGCTTTATTCCGATATTAATACCGACATCTATCCATATTACTACCCCCTTGGCTATGGCTACAACTGGTGGTCGATGCCGGAAACCGAATGGGGAGCCTGGGATTATCTTAGTTCTCCCGACTGGTGGGGCGAATATGCTGCCAATGTTTCAGATCAAAAATTTACCAATCTGAATGGCTGCTACCTTGCCCAAGGCATCTTTGGACAGTTTATTCTCGTTAATCCACAGGAAAACATGGTTATGGTAATATGGAGCACGTGGCCCGAAGCGTGGATTGATCCGCTTGAATATGAAGTATATAGCTTTATGAATGCAGCAACAGGCTATTTGAGGTAGCAACACTAGACGCAGTACCTTTAAACTAAGACAGGGTGTTGTTAAACTAAGAGACGATACACTTAAACTAAGACACGATTCAATTAAACTAAGACAAGGTACCGTTAAACTAAGTCAGGGTATCGTTAAACTAAGTCAGGGTAACGTTAAACTAAGACAGGATTCCGTTAAACTAAGA
>CAYXCZ010000061.1:0-10348 GCA_964463695.1 uncultured Lentimicrobiaceae bacterium
AGGTAAGATACCTGGACAAGTTAGTGGATGAACTGGCGAAGGGCCGCAAGATGGATAAGATTCTGCGGGTCGGATAGCTTGAAGGTTGGCGAAGATCCATTCTCAATCCACAATAACGATGAAGCTACTATCCCTGCACATCAGTCTTTAACTCCGAACAAACCCACAAAAGAGAGCTTAGACTTGGTTTCACCGTTGCAACAGAATAGTTACAAACATTTCTGAACAGAAGCTCTGATAAGGGTGCTGATCAGTGATGCTTGCAACTACTTTGGGTATTTTTCCGGCCTCTGACCGATTCTAAATCACTATTTTACACGATTATTAATTTGTGAAAACAAATAATTAATTGATTTACTACAGTCATATGTAAATCATATTGTAGCAACATTGATGTAAACAACACCGTGCCTTAAGAATTTCAACTTACTATTTTTATGTTAAACGCTCCATTATTTGTCGCACCATAAATACTCAACCATAATGGCAGATACATTTCAGTACCTCTAGCTTTTGTAATATCACCAAGATCAAGAATGTTATTCTCGGCCCATCCAAACGATTTCAATATCGCTTTTACTACTTCTTTTGCTACTGTGTCGTTGCCACATACAAAAGTACTGTGGTCACCTCCGTTTATCATTGCAGGATTTACCATCAACCCACACCACATGGTGTTTAGAGCCTTTACAACTTTGGTTTGAGGAAATGCATTTTGAATTTCTTCGCCAAGCGAATTGGTGTTACAAACTGCTAATGATGGTGGCATACCTTTAGAAAAGTCAAGCGGATTAGCAATGTCAACAATTATTTTTCCATCTAATCTATTTTCACCTGCCATTTTCAACGCTTCTAATGAACCAACACCTGCAGTGCAATTAAAAATGATTTCTCCCCAGGCTGCGGCATCAGCAAATGTTCCTGCAGTTGCTTTGCCAATATGTTTGTCAACAAAGGCTTTTGCCTTTTCGTTGTCAGCTGTTCTGGAACCCATCATTACAGCGTGTCCTGCTTCAATTAATTTTGAACCGATCGTGTCACCTACATTGCCGGTTCCAAATACTGCTATTTTCATAGTGTTAAAGTTTAAGTTTATAAATATTAGGGTACAAATGTGAGCAAAACTATTTATATAGAATGGTCGATAAGTTGGTTGTGATGGTAGATTAGTTTTTTATTGACAACTTCCTGAACTTAAGGGGAGACTCACCCGTGTGCTTTTTGAAGAATTTTCCAAAATTAGCCGGATCTGAAAAATTTAGCTCGTAAGCTATTTCGGCGATATCGAAATTGGTAAATTGAATTAAAAATTTTGCTTCAGACAGCAATCTTTCGTTGATGTAACTTAAAGCATTTTTGTTGGTTGCAGCTTTAACTGATTGAGAAAGATGATTAGGTGTTACATTTAACAAGACAGCATAATCCTCAATTGTTCTTTTTTCGATGTAAAAGTTGTTGACTAACTGAATGAATTTTTGATGAAAATTTGCTGCGGTGTTGTAAATCCTTCTTCCCATTGCTTGAAAGCATCGGTAAATTCTTTCAACTGATACAACAATGCAAGAAATTTTATAGTTGCAATCTTGTGTTGATTGTCATTTGTCTTATTGTATGCTGAGAACACTTCCTCAAAATGCGGAACAAATTCCTGAAACTTTGCTTCATTGAGTTTAAAAAAGTTGGTATGCAAAAGATTAAAGAATGGAAACTCTTTTTCAAAATCGGGTCTAAAAAACGAAAAACACTCTTTTTTAAAATAAATCAAATAGCCGTGAGCTGAATTGTCTCTGTAAAAACTATAAAGCAGACCGGGCGATTGAAAAACAAGGAATGAATTCAGTTTATTAACGCTGGTGTTGTCATAGGTTATTTTGGTAATACCCGCATTTGCCACTAAAGCGATGAAATAGAAGTCCTTCCGAAAAGGTGGTTTGTAATTGCTGATTGAACTTTCATTATCCTTAAGCTGAAGACAATAGAAGTTCGGGTTCTTTGTTTCAAAGTCTGATGGGATTGATTTTAAAAAATCATTGATGTCTTTATAATAGGGTATGTTTGATTTATGCTTGGTCATCATATGTTTTCTCCTTAAACTAACTATCAAGCCTGTCTTTAAGTTTAATTCTACAATTTTCTTTAAGCAAGTCACTGGCATTCATCACATTTCCATATAAGAATTTGTAATGACAAGCATTCAGCTGTTTTTATGCATTGGCATTTGTTCTTTTTAGTCTCACTATTTTAACAATTCGGTTATATATGATTTCTGCCAGATTCCAGTTATATCCATCAAAGTTAGTTGTATTATTAAATTGAATGACTACAGTATCAATGTCTTTATGGTATTTGGCAATACTTTGATATCCTACAAGTAGTCCAGTATGCTCGTAAACATAAATGGAAGAATAGATTTCCTGTTCACCATTGTTAAACACCGAACCATCGTTTAATGCACGTAAGAATATGCCAACATCTTCCGCCGTTGCGAGCATTCCTTGTTCTTCACTCTTGAAATCAGTCTCAACGCCAACATAATAGCCACTCATCACATCGTCAATATTTACTTCACTAAGCGAACCATATGTATTTTTTAGTCCAAGTGGTATCAAAATTTTGTCCTTGATATATTGAAAATGGTCATAACCTGTTACCAGCTCTATGAGGTCAGAAATCAACATATAATTCGTATTTGAGTAGCCATAGTCTTCACCTGGTTTAAAGTCAGCCGGTAAATTCAGCGCATATTCAAGTGTTTCTTGTTTATTTTTTGGTGGCTTAATCCAATAATCAGGATGGTCGATAAAATCGGGTATACCACTCCGATGCTGCAACATCATTCTCAAGGTAATTTTTTCTGCATTTTCAATTCTTCCAACAAGTTCCGGAAAGTAATCAGCAAGTGTTTTATCTAAGGACAAACGTCCTTCTTTGACTAATTTTGCAATAGCAACAGCGATATAAAGCTTGCTGATACTGGCAATCTTAAATAAGGCATGAGGGTGTGCAGGTATTTTATTTTTTCGATCGTGCCAGCCTGCGGCATAAAATTGAGCAGGCTTCCCAGCTTGATCTACATAAACTATCATTCCATCAAATCCCTGATCAATGGCTTCAATTAGTTGTTCTTCAACCGTTTCAGGCAGTGGTAAAGTCAAAGCTTTTACCAAAGTCCATGGCACGAACCACAAAGAGGATATGCTTGCAAGAATAAATACTATTCTGAGCAACCTTTTTGTTTGCTTTTTTGTGATCATGATTATTTTATAGGACAATGCATTTTTATTCAACTTTAGACCAACTCTTCTATAAACATTTATAAATCATTGAGATACAATTACAGGACCGATATTATTCAGCCCAAATATATCAATTTGTTTTATTGTGATGCATCAATTCTGGTTTTCTTTGCTTTCGGATGCTCTGCTGCAATAGCACGAAAAGGAACTGAAAACTTCTGGGTATGATCCGATTGCAACTCAGATTCTGAAACTGACATATTTGTCAATACACAGGATGCTAATCAGAAAACGAATAATTTTCAAATTACAGAAGGTTGGCAACATCAAAATAGTTGAAAAAGAATATAATCGGGGGAGGGGGAATCCAGCTTTAGAGGTTACTCTTTTCTATTGATCGAATTCTATAATTGTTTTCCTTATTCAAGGTTAATTGTTACCACTTTATCCTCAATTGGATTTAGATACCATGTGGGATTGTTGGAACCGTTAGATGTTGCCCATCCTTCAAACTGAGGGTAAGCAATCAAAATGTCAACTTTTTCGATTGGACATTTATAACTTCCGTCAACGATAATCTCCATTGCCCAGGGTAATCCGTTCGCAGTTTTATAATCACCAGCGTCATTACCGGTGGTAAAATAATCCGGATTAGCAGTAGCGGTTCTGGGAAATCCGCTTTGGTGCACTTCGAGTCCACGATCATTGGTGCGGAAAAGGTAAATTTCAGGGATAAATTCAGCGGCATTTTCATTAAAGGTAATGGTAAACCGCAAGGTGTCTGGCACACCAACGGCGCCTAAACCATTATTCTGGTATCGGTTATCGATGGTTTCAAACACATCATTGGTGATGATAAGACCATTTATATTATCAGGATCAAGTGAAACATCTCCGGAAACTGATTGAATGATATTGTTTGTAAAAGGCTGCTTATCATTAGTATAAAGCATCATAGCAAATCCATTGGCATAACTTGCACCAATAGCGTCGATGCTGATGGTAAAATTGGCTTCGAGTGGCTTTCCCGAACTATTTTTTTTGATCACAGCCTGGTTAGAAAGTACCAAATCATTAAAATCGAAGTCGCCCAAATAAGGCCAAAGATCTTCAAAAGCCAGTACTTGCTTGCCACTTTCAGGAAAATAAGAAGTGGTGGAAGCGTCCGGGTCATTCGGGTAATCATCCCAGCGGTCGATGATGCCATCGCCATCATAATCGCAAGAGATTTCAAAGTTATCAAGGAAATTCCCAATGCTTCTGTTGCCCCCGGCTGAGGATACAGAATTGAAAACAAAAAAAGTGGTAGTTTGCCCCAGAGGAACATTATAAGTGCCGGAGTATTTTCCCCATGCGGTAGTGCCATCTGACATACTAGCCTGAAAAACTGCATCCTGTACTGATGATCCAATCAGTACTTCTGCAACATCGACACCTTGCCGGCCTCTGTGCCATACCGACCAGTGAATAGTTGACCCGGGCTCAAGGCAGAGTTCCTGGTACAAAGCCGCAACCTGATTGGCATTTAATTCAAAAAACTGGCGACCTTCCTGAGCTGGAACACCATTGAAACCACTAACCCATAATTCAATTTTTCCATCTGTTGCAGTAGTTTCCCAACCTGGTACATCGGCTTCATTGCGAATAGCATAATTAGAAGGGATTACAGGCAACTCAGCTCCTGTGTTGATGATCGGACTCTCACAGGTGGTGCAGGTTACAACCTCTGTCGATTTATTTACAGGAATTGCTTTAAGTGTGTTATTGCCAAGTGTCATGGTGATTGTCCCCAGGCCAGTAATTTTCAGTTTGTCGTCAGTTAGAGGAAAGTAAAGAAAGTAATCTTTATTTTGAGGTAATGACAACAAAAACTCAGCCTTGCCATTTTCGATGCTAGTGCGATCAAGAATGACATTATTTGCGTCAACAATCATCAAATATTCTAATTCCGTTGAAACATTTTTAGGATTGTCAAAAACGACAATAAGTTTGCCACTGAGACTGGATGACCAGTTAAAATCTTTGTCTACTACAAGGTTTGCCATCCCTTCAACTGATGGTAGTTTAGGTTCTTTTGATTTGTTGCATCCTACAATAACAACAAAAGCGAAAAGAGTTATGAAAAAGGTTATAATTTTCATGTAAACGTTTATTTTGCTTGTGCAAAAATAAAGCCTGATTTACAAAAAATATTTATACTATTAGTTATCATGACTTTACAATTCTTACTCAAATATAAGAATTCCTATTATTGGAAATATTTCCATAAATAGTCGAGTCCACTCACCTAATTTTATATTGAATAGCCAACGTTGTTTTGATTTGCCCCGAAAATAACTTAATGGCATTAATCTCCTGTTTCTCTTTCAAAAAATGCAAGAGCCTGCATCCACTGTTAATGTTTTTCCAGTTTTTCTCCATCTAATAAACTTATCCCACTTTTCATAACCAAAATTAAACGTATCAAGGTTCGTCCAACCGGAGTTCTTCCGATAACAATCAGAAGTTTCGTTCCGACCACATGAACTCCTGATTATTATTGGCAGTAGTTTTAATTCTTCTTTTTATTTAGCAGAGGTGTAACATCTTTGACTGTATTAATCTTTAATACATCATCATCAATTATCTGCTCTTGAATTGTGTTAAAGTCAATGGCGTTTAAATCAATTTTCCGTATCTGCCTGTTCCACATAGTATGGTAGTAGTATACTTTGTTTTTCAAATCAGATGAAGAAGTAACTTGAGTTGCACTAACAATGTCTGCTGGTAAATGTTCTTTTGGCACTTGAGCTCCTAATGGGATGTTGAAATTATCTAATATTCTAAATGATTCGAAAATAGCATCAAGGGATGTTTCCAAAGGACGACAAGAAGCAGTAAATGCAGCGGCTCTAACAAATCTTGACGGTGGAGTGAAATCACCTGGCAAGCCAATCAATCCTGAACCTCCGCCTAATGGTTTTAAATTGTAGCCATCAAAATTCATTTGGCTATTCGGATTTGTTGAAAGACTAAGATAATTTCTTTGATTAATTATATGCCAATCATATGTTGGCGAATTTGTAATTACACCAATATAAGGGTCATATACCTTTACTTCTCCATTGTTGACTATTTCAATTATTTTGCTATTACCGCTTGGGTCAACAATTTTGAAATGAAAAGGAAGTGCTGCTCCGCCAAATTCTTTATTGTCAACATTCACTACAATAACGCTATTTAAGTTGGCAATAATTTCGTCTACTGTTTTGAACGAGGACAACATCCATTGCATCATGTCACCAACACTCATTGAATTTTTGGCTTTTGTACTATCGTAAACGGCGTATTCAGCATAGTCAGGTAAATAATACACACCTACGTATAGTCCTTCCTCATTTAAACCATCAGGACCATATGGTTGGCCATAAGCTGTAAGTGTTACAAAGCCATATTTACCATTCCATTTTTTCCCGTTGTATCCCTCAGGTGTTTGACCAATAAATTGTTTGTTGCGGGGCACAATTAAAATCTTGTTGTGTTGTGCATCGTTAAGAGCCCATTCTACTGTGCGGGCAACAACGACACCTCCGTCACTTGATTTTAGCGTAATTCCTGTGCAAGGATAGGCACTAGTACTCACCATTAGTAATGCCAATTGAAAGGCAATTATTATTTTTAAATTTATTTTCATTGTGTTTCCTGTTTTCTATGGGAATCTGTCAAAATTACTGTCAACGATTGTTCATACACAATATGATGTTTATTCCAGAACTACAATCAATTCCATTAATTTATAAACAGCTCATATCAAGCATTTTAGAAAAAAAACTCAAAAATGAGGTGTAAATTTTTGTTAAAGTTAAATTGTTGTTTGCCGGCATCATCGTTCAGTTATCGTTGGATCGCTCAAAGGTAAAAATGTTTTTATTCATCCGCCAAATCCACCGGACTTTTAAGTAGTCAAAACAAGTGATGAATCAAAATTTCACGTTTGGGGATTCGTCCAACCAGGAGTTTAGCTGGTCGTTCCGACCACATGAACTGCTGATTATTATGGGCCGCTTTTACAATTTAACGATAATTTTCAAGATGCATTTACTGTTTTTTTTTCAACCATGATCTGCCATGTAAATCTTCGAGAAGGAAAGTCCAGCGAGTCAGTCTGATATACTCTTATGAGATTTTTCATATCGATTTTGCTTTTAAACTTGGTCAATATGAATTGCCTTTAAAACCATCTGCTGAAACAACTTCCGTAAAGCAAAAATGCCTTGTCAGCATTGGTTTTGCGGGCGTTGTGGTAACAGTGTTCATTTCGTCAGGTATTCATTGGGTTCAATGTACTCAAAATCTGGCGAGTCAATGAATAATTGCCTTAACTGCCAAACGTGCCCCGATCCATAAATAAGCAGTAATCTTTCTTCTGTGTCAAAATCTGTCAGATCATAAGCGTTGGCATAAATTCTCAGGTTCCTTCTATACCATTTAGCCACAGCATCTGCACCTAAATAATTATCTCCAGCTCCTTCTAAGATTATTTCAGTTAGATACGCCTGATGGTCTTTAAGTCTGTTTTCAGGACTGTTTAGCATAACGAAATGTTCAGTTAGTGATTGTACGGTCTTTAAAGAGTCACTCAGTTCGTAAAACGATTGAAAATCATATCGGGTACATTTTTCATATTGCCCTTTCGATTTTAAATAAGTCTCGGCGTCATAGTTTTCCCAATCAAGTTCCACTCCAAACCAATCAGCAGACGCATCGGAGCAGTAAATTTTATTGTGCCCTGATTTTTCTGCAAGCCTGAAACCAATTTGATATACTTCGTTACTTTTATCATCAATGCTGAATGTTCCACTCAGAAAATTTTTAAAACGTTCATTAGTAATACTGTCCATTTTAATTCTGTCCCATTCCAATAGGATTTTTGTTGGTTTATATCCGGCAATTTTATTTAAAAGCATTTCCAACTCTTCTTGTCTTTTTTCTTCAAGTATGTTGAAAGGGTATTTAGGCTTATAACTATCCAAACCAGGATTAGCAAAATGAAATACTCCTAAAACCATTGCTTTTGCCTTGTGTTTCCCGATAAATATGTCCGGGTCAGAAATATGATTTACTTTTTGCTCAAGAGTACTGTCATGGTTGGCACGGTCATTTTGCAAAGTGCAAGAGGTCCATAGGGCCAAAATCGTAATTCCAAAAAATATTATTCTCCTTTGCATAGGGTTACATTTTTATTAATGGTAAATGTTTTTCATGGTTACGGTTTTTATTATGCCAAACAACGAGCTTAATTACCCACAAATGTGAGTGTATTTCAATTGAGTTTATGCAGTGTCCCAAAAAAAAATCAAATTTTCGCGTAAATTTAAAAAAATAGATATTCAAGTCATCCAACGGACGTTTTAGTTGTCATTTCGTTTAATGAACCAAAATTACACTAATGGAGGTTCGTCCAAGCGGGAGTTCATGCTGGGCACTGTGCATCACCTGAGCTCCTGATTATTGATAGCAGGTTTGACACATCTATTTCAATTAAATACGTACTTATATTTCACATAACTTATACTTCTATGTAGTTCGTTTTCATACCTGGACTTCGATGTTAAATATTTTGTCACATCGGTCACATAACCCTCGGAATCAAGTTTATACTCAAACCGGCAATCTTTATTATTTCCTCCCGGGCCACTAACATATGACGAATAACTTTCGATCAGGTAAGTAGTTTCTTCCCCAAATGCTTTGATGAACAATGGAACTAATCCAATACTGTAATTATTTGGCAGACTTACTTTGCTTAACGTTGCGGAAGGTATATAACTTATACCGAAAAAATTACCGGATTCGCCCGTAATATCTGTTCCATTATTAGAATAGAAATATGGTGTTCCATCAAATGATTCGATTTTACTGAGAAATCCATTTTGTGCATATATTATGGTATCATAAAAAATATCCTGACCCACATAGGATCTTACAGCACGATTATTTGTGTCTAACAAAAATGACTCCTGACGAATTCTATCTGAATTATTCCAAAAACGTGTCTCAACAACTGTGGTATCGGTATAAGTATAGGTGCAATAAGAATTAAGGCTGTTATTATAGAGCATGGAATATTTTACCAATTGCATAGTTGAATTATATTCCAACTCATAGGTGATCACTTTTTCGTCAATTACCCAATTTTCGGTTATTTTTTCTTTTTGACATCCATAACTACTCATTAAAAAAATTACTATCGTTAGAATAAATAGCCTGTTCATAGGATTTAAGGTATTAACGGTTATTATAATGCTACTGCATTTTCTAAACAACTCATATCAAACTGCTTAAAAAACAAACTTAAACCAACGTGTGAAATTTTTGCTGAAGTTAAAATGCTGGCTGCCGGCATAACCTTGTTGTTTAAGCGTTGGACCATTCAAAGGTAAAAATGTTTTTATTCATTCAACAAATGCAAAGAACTAATCAACTATTTTTCGGCGGTTGATCTGTTGATGCGTTGATTTGTTGATTTGTTGCTGACGCACGCCAACAGCTTCCGGAAACTACTAGCCAGAATTTTTCACTTTTCACTATCAAACGCTCCAGCATCAACAAAACAACAAAGAACAAATCAACTATTTTTCGGGGATTCTGTCATTGCCTACGAGTTTTGTCGCACTGCATAAGAGTTCTGTCGCATTGCATAATAGTTTTGTCGCATAGCTCAAGAGTTTAATCGCATAGTTCAAGAGTTTTATCTCGTTGTTTAAGAGATTCTGGCATTGCATAATAGTTTTGTCGCATTGTTTAAGAGTTTTGTCCCATTGTTCAAGAATTCCTGGCTTTGCGCAAGAGTCCCCGACCGTTGCACAAGAGTATATTCTCTTTGCATTAGAGTTTACTGGCTTTGCGCAAGAGTCCCGGACCATTGTACAAGAGTATATTCTCTTTACATTAGAGTTTTGTCGCATTGTTCAAGAAATTCTGGCTTTGTGCAAGAGTCCCGGACCGTTACACAAGAGTAAATTCTCTTTGCATTAGAGTTTTGTCGCATTGTTCAAGAAATTCTGGCTTTGTGCAATGTCGCTTCCTGAAATCGCTTGACAGTTTTACGATAAAAAACTGTTATTAGATGT
>CAYXCZ010000062.1:0-9943 GCA_964463695.1 uncultured Lentimicrobiaceae bacterium
ATACCACAAAGTTGCTCAAAGAATAACAGAGTTGCACAAAGTGTTAAAGGATTCAGAATCAATAAAACAATTCTAAACCCATCAAAATAAGATTTAGCAGTTGTAATGCTTTATGACAGGCAGTTGTTTTGATTATTTTTGCCAGACACAACAGAAGTATATGACAGGCATTAATTATCATACGCATACCCTTTATTCGGATGGGAAACAAGAAGCTATCGCCTATGTTGAAGAAGCTTTACGGCAAGGGATGACAGCAATCGGATTTTCTGATCATTCTCCTTTACCTTTCGATAATCCCTTTTCGCTCAAACGCGAACATCTGCTTCAGTACCGCGATGAGATCAGAAATCTGCAACAGCAGTTTGATGGCCGCATCCGCATTCACCTGGCCCTGGAGATGGATTATGTTCCTCAAATGACGCAGCGTTTCGATGAGCTGAAATCGGAAGCGGATCTGGATTATGTGATTGGATCGGTTCATCTGGTTGGAAGTGCACATCAGGATAATTTATGGTTTACTGATGGTCCTGATGCTGCTGTTTACGATCAGGGATTGAATGATTTTTATGGTGGCGACATCCGAAAAGGAGTGAAGGCCTTTTACGATCAAACGAACGAAATGATTGTAAATGAAACATTTGATGTTATTGGTCATTTCGATAAGATAAAGATGCACAACCAAAACCGCTATTTTCGTGAAAAGGAGCAATGGTATCAAAATCATATTTTCGAGACACTGCACCTGATCAAAGAAAAAGGACTTATTACTGAAATCAACACCCGCGGGATCTATAAAAAACGTTGCGACAGCCTCTATCCTTCGGGATGGATTTTGGGTGAAATGAAAAAGATGAAAATCCCTGTTATTATAAGCTCCGATGCTCACCAGCCGGAGGAGTTGCAGGCCGAATTTCCACGTGCTGCCGAAACCCTTATGGCGGCAGGCTATCGCAGCAGCATGGTGTTCGCCGACGGAAAATGGCATGAAGCGCCAATTGTTTGACAGCTTCAGGGTAACGAAGGTTTTTTAACTTCCAATGCACTACATTTGTCACCTAATAGCATCTCACATGATTTTTGGAATAGGAACTGATATCATCGAAGTTGGCCGCATGGAAAGGCATATGAAAGGCAATAGCGGGTTACGCGAGAAACTTTTTACCGCACGGGAGCAGGCTTATGCCGATGATAAAGCAACAACATACCAACATTATGCAGCACGATTTGCTGCTAAAGAAGCTTTTTTCAAGGCTTTAGGAACGGGTTACAGGTATGGAATGGCTTTTCACGAGATCGAAGTTGTAAACGACGAGCTTGGTAAACCTATCATTCACACACATGGTAAGGTGAAAGAATACATTGAAAATGAAGGTGTTCAGCATATTCATCTGAGCATTTCACATGTCAAAGAGATGGCAAGTGCCTTTGTGGTACTTGAAAAGTGAAGATTTCCACGCGCTTTTAAATAAGATTCGACCTGTTTTTGTTTGATCCTCTTATTCTTACGTTTTAACCTTAAAAATTTCGTCAAAAACTTAGCTCCACCACCACAGGACAGTGGTCGGAGTGAACCACATCAGCCAGTATACGGGCTGATTGTAAATGCGGAAGCAGGTTTTCAGTGATCATGTGGTAATCAATACGCCAGCCTTTATTATTTACACGTGCATTTGCTCTGTAACTCCACCAACTGTAGTTATGTGGCGTTTTCACCAAATGTCGAAATGTATCCACATATCCCTTACTCAAAAAAGCGCTCATCCACTCCCGTTCTTCAGGAAGAAAGCCCGATATTGTTGCATTCCTTACCGGGTCATGTATGTCGATAGCCCGATGACAAATATTATAATCGCCCGAAACAATAAGTCGGGGGCGAACAGTGCGCAAGGTTTCGATATATGTTTCAAAGTCGGTGAGCCATTGCATTTTAAACGCTTGCCTTTCATCACCGCTACTGCCCGACGGATGGTAAACGGAAACGACTGACAGATCACCGAAGTCGGCACGCAAAAAGCGCCCTTCCTGATCGTAACGTTCTATTCCCATTCCAAACTCCACATGATCGGGTTTGGTGCGCGACAAAAGAGCCACACCGCTGTATCCTTTTTTTTGTGCCGGGTACCAATAATGATGATATCCAAGAGCTTCAAACTCAACTAAGGGTATCTGATCATGATTGGCTTTTATTTCCTGAAGACACAACACATCAGGAGCTTCGGCTTCCATCCAATCCAAAAATCCCCTGTTGATGGCTGCTCTTACACCATTCACGTTATAAGATATGATTTTCATAAAATACGTTTTAACGAACGAAGGTAAATATTTTACTTTAATTGGACTGTTCTTTTCAATTCGATACATTAGAAGATTGAAACGCCAAAATATTGTTTATTTTCGCTCAACAAATTGGATTGGAAATCTATGGCTCGAAAAAGCACTTTATCAGGTAGAGTTTTTGAATGGAGAGCCAAACACATCTCCGACAGGCAATACATTTATATACTGAGTGTTGTGGTTGGAATAATGGCTGCAATCTCAGCAATTATCATTAAAAAATCGGCACATCTCATTCAGCATTTACTCATCAGTAGTTTTGCCAATCAATACGAAAACATTCTTTATTTCTTTTATCCGGCGGTAGGAATATTACTTGCCATCCTTTTTATGCGTTATATCGTCAGGCAGGAGCCTGGTCATGGCATTCCGGGGGTGTTGTATGCCATTTCCCGAAAGAATGGTTTGATAAAATTTCACAATACTTTTTCAGCCATTATATCGAGTGCCTTTACGGTTGGTTTTGGTGGTTCGGTCGGACTCGAAGGACCTACTGTTTCTACGGGAGCTGCCATTGGTTCCAATCTGGGACAATTTCTGCGACTGAACCACCGGCAAATTATTCTTATGATAAGTTTGGCAAGTGCAGCAGCAATGGCGTCCATTTTTCAATCACCCATTGCAGCTATTGTTTTTGCTCTTGAGGTGATCATGGTCGACCTGGCTATGGCCTCTCTTGTGCCCTTGCTTATAGCTACTGTCACAGCTGTTCTTACTTCCTATTTTGTTTTGGGTCAGGCTGTTATGTACCCTATCGAATTGGGCGTGGCTTTCGATCCTTCCAATACACTTTTCTATGTCGGACTGGGAGTTTTGGCCGGCTTACTCTCGGTATATTTCACCCATGTTTCCATTTTTGTAGAATCCTATTTTGGTAAAACTTTTAAAATTTGGTGGGTACGGTTTCTGCTTGGAGCCGGATTACTTGGTTTGTTGATTTTCTTTTTCCCGGCATTATACGGTGAAGGTTACGGAGCTATCAACCAGAGTCTTAAAGGCGATTACAGCGCGCTTTACAACAACTCCATCTTTTTTGGATACAAAGAAGAGATGTGGGTGGTTTTTGCACTTTTTGCTGCTGTATTGCTTATGAAAGCATTTGCCACCTCCTTAACTTTTGCAGCCGGAGGTGTGGGAGGAATTTTTGCCCCTGCCTTGTTTCTGGGAGCTTTTCTTGGATTGTTTTTTGCTGTTTTTGTCAATGAACTTGGCTTGGGCGACCTACATCCCGGTAAATTTGCAGTGGTAGGAATGGGAGGAATGATTGCAGGAATACTTCATGCACCACTCACAGGCATTTTTCTTATTGCCGAGATTACCGGAGGTTACAATCTTTTCGTTCCGCTCATGATTGTTTCTACCATTGCTTACGCTACTGCTAAAGTGTTTGTTTCCAACTCAGTATATACCTATCAGCTGGCCCAGCGCGGTGAACTTGTAACACATAATAAGGACAAAAGTATTTTAAACATGATGAAAGTTGGTCGTCTTGTTGAAACCAATTTCCATAAGATTAAACCCGGACAAACACTCGAAGATTTGGTAAATGCGATCAGTAAATCAAAGCGGAATATTTTTCCTGTTGTTGACGAACAAGGTGTTTTCAAAGGCCATATACTATTAGATGACATTCGTAATATCATGTTCGACAGGGAGTTGTACCCAACATTAGTCGACAGTATCATGGTTTATCCTTCTTTTATCATTCAGCCCGACGACCCCATGGAAACCGTGGCTGCCATGTTTCAGGATTCGGGCAAATACAACATCGTGGTGCTGAAGGACGGCAAATACCTTGGCTACATTTCACGTGCCAACGTGTTTATCACCTACCGGAACAAACTGAGTGAGATTTCGCAGGATTGATTTTCAACTTCCGGGACTACTTCCTTTATCTTATCAGAAATAATCTATCAGTAATTGATTACTCCTGAAATTCTCATTTCACTTTTTTGGTTGCTTGCTTAGAGATAACTTTAACATTGCCTTGATATTCTGTTTTTTAAGTTTAAATTTTAGAGCTTTATGAGCACGAATGAATGTAATTCAATTGTCGTGTAAAATTTGCTTAATATTTATCGGAAAATTAAGTGATTTAGATTAACAAACCCTTGGCTTAAAACGCATCCCTGTTTGTTGATTGTGTTGGTCATTTCGGCATTTAAACTAAGTAATATTGCTTATAATCAACTATTTAAAACAAGAAATAATTTGATATTTTGGTATCATTTTCCCAAGATACGTTTGATTTTTGATGTTTAGTATTTATCTTTGCTTCGACAAAACATTAAAAACATGCAAAATAAGTTCATCAGCCCAAGGAAGAAAACTACCCCCCCCCCCCTCACCTGCGCAAAAACTTACCTTCTTTAGATTGTTTTACGCTCAGGCCCTCACCTGTCCTTTTTGCATTATCCGCCTCTGAGCTTCTATACATAATAGCAAGTTTTCAAAGGCAGAATTTCAAATGCACAAACAAGACTTTTTTAATATTCAAAAACATCAACTAACTACAAAACAGAAACCATGCAGTTCATAGATAAACAACAGAAACTTGAACAACTTCTCAGTTTGATCAAGGAGCAGAACACCGGAACAGCCGTGCATTTGGCAGAAAAACTTTGCGTTTCACGACCAACGGTTGAAAACTATCTGAAGCTACTCCGAACAGCCGGTCACAACATCAGCTATTGCACGAAAAGGAAAACCTATTATTTTTTTGATCAAAGACCGTAAATTTATGGAGATCCATAAAATTCGTATGGAGCTTGGCGTTTATATTTGCAGCGAAACAAACATGAAAAACAATAAAACATGATTCACAAAATACAAGATAACCAAAGGCCGGCCACCTTGCATAAAAAAGCCTCTGTATGGGGGCTGAATACTCGACCTGTTAACGTAACTAAGTATTAACCAAAACCACAAAGAGGCTCTGCAAAGATACAACAACGCTTATTGAAACCAACCCGCAACAGCGTTTTATTGGATGTTCTCACACATCAAAGGGGTGGCGGCACACGCATTTACAGGTTTTAGCGTGTGTGGCTGTGGCTTGGGGCTACGAATGAACCTGCGCAATCGTGTTTTTATACCTGCGTTAAGGTAATAAGGCCGGAATGTACGCCGAAACAGCGGCCAAAGCACAAGATTCTGAAAGTAGGCGAAGAAACAATCCTAAAATGAAAAGAATTACTTTAGTTTTATCAATGTTAACCGTTTTTCTATTTGTCCTCACAACGTTCTTCTCATGTAATAAAATCGATGATGTTGAAATGAGTAAGACAGAAGAAACAATTTACACTAAGAAGCAAAATGAAATTGACCCGGAAAGTATAATCTCTTTCTCCTCTAAAGAGGATTTTAGAGAATTGTATGCATTTCTTTTCGAAAATCAAGACCGGGAGGAATTTCTTGTCAATTATATCAAGCAGAATTATTCGATACAAAGTGTAAGGGAAATCTACAACAACGGTATGAAACTCTATGGCACCAATGAGTTTAAAAACTATGTTTCGAAGTATCCAAAAGTGTTTTACAAGGAAAACACCGGAGATTCAGAAATATATAGCTTTCCGGGGTCGAGTCTGATGTCATACCTATTAAACAAAGAGGCTATGTTAATTGTAAATGACACTTTGATTAAGTTCACTTTAGACTCTTTGTTGGTATACAAATCTGAACGAATAAATGATGGTATTTCTGACAAGATCAAAGTTCAAGAGCTCATTGAAAAAAGACAAAGTCGAATTGAGGTTAGTAGGTCGAGCGAAGTAACACTAAAGGAAGTGTATAGTTACAAAACAGCTTATTGGGGTGATGCAAGAAGAATTGTTGCAAGACTACACGAGATTTATAAAGGCCCTCTTGATGGAACTGATTATGACGCAGAAACCACCGCACAAAGGCGCTATTTAGGTGTTTGGATTCAGGAAAATGCCAATGCAGTTGGAATTAGTCACAATGGTTGTTCTGTTATATGTTGGGATGGTTCAACTTACAATATGCCTGCTGCCAGCTGGCAAAATAATAATCAAGCTAATATTAAAAGAAACATTGTAAATACTGGTAGCAGTTCCCCAAGACCTTATCCATGGAGTTCATGCAAAATAAAACATTCGGGATTAAGAAATCCTACATGGATATATGTTAATGATAATCAGATGTTTAATTAACACCTCATTGATTAGTAAAATTATTCATATCGTTGCAACTAAATACAATGGTTGCAACGATATGCTTGAAACAAATGCTTAATTACCTATCATAAACCGACTATAAAATGCAAAATAAAAGAAGATTTTTTCCACTATTTCTCTTCGCAATTATTTCTTTGATTTCTAAGCATGAGATATTTTGCCAGGAAATTGGAGGCGCAGAACTAACGCCAATCCAGAAAAAACATGCCATTGGCGTCCAATTTAATCCCTATTTACATAGCAGTTTCTTTAGGGATGTTATATCTCTCAACGCAAAGGTTGATTATTGGGCTGTCGGGTTACGATATTTGAACAAACAATCTTACGCACCAAATCTCAGTTTTGGATGGGATGCGAAAATGAATTGGGGAACAAATTCGGCTGGTAAAGTGCGGATATGGAGAACAGGCCCTTTGGTGCGTTATGATTTTCTGCACCGAAAGCGTATGACCATCTTCGGCGAAGCTGTTGTCAATCTGAACTATTTAGCTTACAAAAGAAATCCCAACGATGATAAAATTAAGGACTTTAAAGCAGGCGCTTTTCTATCAACAGGTCTAAATTTTCGTTCAAAAAACGAAAAATTCAGCTTCGACATTTCATATATGTTAGCAACCTACCATTTAGTATATAATAAAAAACATGCTCCAAGTTTCAAGATTTATTATCATTTTTAGAGGAAAAGTGTCAAGAGAAATAGAATAATTCTTTATAAAAGAACATTTTTAAAAGCGAAATCAAAAAAACAGGAATTATTTTTAAAACAATGACTAATTATAAAATGCAAACCAAATCAACAATTTTATCAATTTTTCTCTTCGCAATCATTTCATTGATTTCCACTCAAGAGATATTTTGCCAGGAGGAGGGAAACGCAGAACTAACACCAATCCAGAAAAAACATGCCATTGGCGTCCAATGTAATCCCTATTGGAGTGATTATATCATTTCTGCTAATTTTGAACGCATTGACTGGAATATTGCTTTAAGATTCATCAGCCAGCAAACTTATCATACTAAATTTAGTATTGGTTCTGAGGGTAATTTTTATTGGAATAACGGATACTATTATCGGGTCAGAACTTTTCGCTTTGGTCCATTGTTCAGGTATGAGTTTTTAAATTTTAAGAGATTGTCTCTTTTTGTAGAGACTTCTCCTTCCATTAATTATGATGTAGTAAAATACGAGCAAGATAAAGTGCCGGGAAGTAGTAAGCCTTTTGTTGATTCAAAGACGTTTTCAGGAGGAATATATTTGACTCCCGGTCTCAGTTTCCGTTCCAGAAATGATAGGTTGAGTGTTGATATTTCTTATAAAGCAGCAACTTACTATTTTGCAAACGGCAATAAACACGTCCCATCCTTTAAAATTAACTATCACTTTTAATCGGCCAATTATATTGCCAATGAAAAAATCAATGCTTGTTTTGTTTCTGTTTTGGAGCTGTATTTATTCACAAGCGCAAATAACAACATTCAACATCAATGGTCTGATAAGCGATGCCATCAGTGGGGAAAGTCTACCCGGTGCCCATGTGTATGTTCAGGGGACAAAAACAGGAGTTGTAACCAATAATTATGGCTTTTATGTCCTTGCTTTGCCTTCCGGGGATTACACTTTAAAAATAAGCTATGTTGGATACACAACTTTGGAGCTTCCTGTTCAGCTGCACAAGCCTGAAAGATTGGATATTAAGCTGAGCCCTTCCATCGAACTTAATGAGATAGAGGTAAAAGCCCGGTCGTCTCAACTTCAAAATCCTCAAATGGGCGTATTGCATATTCCAATGATTCAGGCTGTCTCAATACCTGCCTTAATGGGTGAGAAAGACGTCTTGAAAGCCTTTCAGCTGATGCCGGGTGTGCAAAATGGAAAAGAAGGCACCGGCGGCTTGTTTGTCAGAGGTGGTGGCAGCGATCAAAACCTGATCATTCTTGATGATGCTGTGGTGTATAATGCCAACCACCTTTTCGGATTCTTTTCGTTGTTCAACGGGCAGGCTATCAAGGAAGTGTCGTTAATCAAAGGCGGATTTCCGGCGCGTTACGGTGGAAGGTTGTCGTCAGTAATTGATATTACGATGAAGGAAGGAGATATGTCAGCATATCACGGAGAGGCAGGAATTGGACTGATTGCTTCACGCATCATGTTCGAAGGTCCGATAAAGGCCGGTAAATCGTCATTCATGATTGCAGGCAGACGTACATATTTTGATTTGCTAACCAGGCCGTTTTTAAGCGAAAACGAACAACCTGCTTATTTCTTTTACGACCTGAACCTCAAAACGAACTTTATTCTCAATAAAAAAAACCGTCTTTATTTTAGTGCTTTTCTGGGAAAAGACGAAATGAACACACGCTACTCTGAACAAGATATCGTCAATAAAACGGGCTTGAATTGGCGGAATATTCTGGCAAACGTCAGACTGAATACCCTCTTAAGCAATGGCTTGTTCATGAATAACACGCTGGTGTTCAGTCAATACAATTCGGGTTATTATTTGAATCAAGAGGATAATCATATTAATAAATCTTATCATATTGAACATTCAAACGGGCTGAAAGATATCAGTTTGAAATCAGATTTTGTTTTGGGAGCCGTTCCCCGGCATACAATCCGCTTCGGGAGCTCGCTGAGTTATTATCAATTCATGCCACGAAAAATTGTTTTAAAAAATGAATTCACGAATGAATATGACAATGAATCTGAAAGATCACAATCAGGATTACTTTCGTTCTACATAGAGGACGAATTTGTTTATGATAAATGGATGTATAATATTGGCCTGAGACAAAATTTCTATACCTCTGGCAAGCATTGGCTGGTGCGTGCAGAGCCAAGAATTACTATCGGCTATTTAATTGGCAATAAATCCTCTATAAAAGCATCATTTACAATGATGAACCAGTTTATTCACCTGATGAGTTCAACAGGGACAATGCTGCCTGCTGATATTTGGTTGCCTGCTACTAAAAGTATTCAGGCTCAGCAGAGTATTCAGTATTCAATTGGTTATGAACGGGAGTTTGGCAGGCTAAAGGCTGATTTTAGTCTTGAAGCTTTTTACAAAACTTCATCACATGTTTTAACCTACCGTGATGGGGCAAATTTTTTCTTTATTGATGCCTCAAACCCCCCGCAACAAATCAATTGGGAGGCAAATGTTACATCAGGAAAAGCAAAAGCTTTCGGCTTTGAAGCAATGCTGCATAAAAAACAGGGCAAATTGAATGGTTGGCTGGGCTATGGTTGGTCTAAGTCAAGTGTGAGATTCAATGAGATCAATTCAGGAGATTGGTTTCCATCGGATTATGACCGCAGGCACGACATTTCTATTGTGCTTTCCTACGATTTCAAACCAAACAGAAAAGTCTCCGCCTCATGGACTTACATGACAGGACACCCG
>CAYXCZ010000063.1:0-9154 GCA_964463695.1 uncultured Lentimicrobiaceae bacterium
CTGAAGTTTTTAAAAATGGGCAGGGTAAAAGCAGGAAAGCTTTAGTTCGCTTCTCTCCTATTCACGCATACATATGAACTTGAAACAGTTAATTACTCTTGTGATTGTTCATAAGCTTTAATAATGGCTTTAGCAGCCTCAGCATTTTCTTTAGAAATAATCACCCGAACACCGCCTGAGGGTGCCCAAATAGCATTCCTTGATCCTATCAACTCGTCTTTTAAAAATGCAGGGATGTTTTCATTCTCCAAAAGATTTACCACCATCTGCGATTGAAATAACGTGCCTTCATAAACCTCAACTAATGAAATTTCGTCTTTCATTTTATTTCTGTTTTTGTTTCATAAGCGCAAAGTTAAGGTTTTGAAAATGAATTCACTTCCCTCCTATTTTTTAATGAAATTCATTGGTCATTTAGTTTTATGGAAGATTCGGATAATATACTGTGGAGGAATTTGTAGTGCTTTGTTTAATGCGGACCAACACTCGGGGCAGTTTTAATTAAGCCGCTTATATATTTGGTTCTCAATTTTTTTCCTTCATCAAAATTTTAAATTTTATAATGTTCACTTATAATCAAACCATTAGAGGTAAGATATCTTTAAAGCGACAAGAGATTGAGCGACCCATTCAACGACTTCCACTGCTTGCCAAAGCGCTTGATAGTATTTGCTCGCCAGATAAAGTTCACTTTTTTCAGTTGGCTCTACCCAAGAAACGATGCCCCTTTACTTCCAGATTGAACCTATTCTTATTTAAATTCCAGATTAAGCTGTCTGCCCTCTTTCAACGCTTTTTTATCTAATCCTGTACCTAATCCGAGGCCAATTACCATACCTAAGGGCATTCCAACACCAAGAAAAGACATGTTCCCAACCGAACTTCCTATAGCAGCGCCCAATGGAATACCAAAAGCTGCCATTCCAAGTACTAACCACATGTTACGGTAATAATTGATCGGAACAAGTTTCAACTTTTTTTCAAGAAGAGTAATGGTTTGTGTTTGCTTCTTTCGCAGTAGACGTCTCAGCACTTTTCCATTGTCTGAAAGGGAGTTCAGCTCGTCAATATCTTTGTTAATCACAGCAATGATGGTTTCTGGCAGCTCCCTTTTTCTCAATTCGCTCAGCAGTTTTTCATATTCGAGATAAGCAGTATTAAGTTTGATATTTTCGCCAATTTCGGGGCGCTTGGATAATGCGTTGATCTTCATAAACAAAAATTTAGGTCTTTATGTCTTTCTTATAATTTATGATTCCGAAGAACAAAGTTCCCGTTTATTTTTGATAATTTGCTTTGTTTTAAACAGAAACTATTCATTTTTCAGGAGATTATACCAAATGCTTCTAAAAGTAATTTTACCAAATCGGTAATACACCTTTATAAACATATGCCTTTGTGCTTTATAATCAGTGTTGTTCGGAAAAATAATGAGATTCTTCGCTAACGCTCAGAATGACTTTAAATTACGTAGGTTTTTTAGTGAGGGCGCTTGATCCGCCAAAGGCGGACACAGTCTTTGGTACTTTCCATCAAGGGAAAGTACGAGAAATGAAAAGTTTGAAGAATTTCCATTCCCCAGCCGCTAAGCTTTTGCGCTTTGAAAGAAAAATTATACTTTTACTCCAACAAAACATCTTTTCATCTCACATGACAAATCAGTCTTATGGCCGCATCTCGCAGAATTGTTGTTGCTCCTCCCTCACTCAATCCAGCGACTACTTTCCTTTTGGGATGGCTTATACAGTGGAGATCAGCAACATCAAGTATGGGAAAGCTTTGGAAGCCGTGTGTGCTGAACCCCGCGAAATCATGGACGACAACAAAACCTTCACCTGCAGCAACGCTTACCTCTACAACGGCAAGGAAGAACAACCCATGCCGGGCAAGTGGCTAGATTACGGGGCAAGGTTTTATGATCCGCAACTGGGGAGGTGGCATTCGGTTGATCCTCTGGCGGAGAAAGGAAGGCGCTGGAGTCCTTATACTTATGCGTTGGATAACCCGGTGCGGTTTATTGATCCGGATGGTATGAGTGCAGAAAATCCACCTGGATTGATCGATGCAGTACTTAGGCTCATAACTGGTCAATCTGGTGAAACCAATGCCCCGCAGGAAGTTTCGGTACCTGAAAGCACCCAAGAAGCATCAAAGGTTATTGGCACTTATGAAGATGCTCAAATAGTTACTGAAACTATTGCTCAAGAAGCAAAAGAAGCAGCTCGAACAACTGCTGATGCTCTGGAAACATCAGGGGCTGTTGTTAAAGAGGTAGGATTTGTAGCTGCCCCATTTACCGAAGGGGCTTCATTGGCATTGGTACCTGTGGGTGAAGGGATTGAGAAGGCAGGGACTGATATTGACATTGTGTTGAATGCTACGGAAGGAAACTATTCATCGGCCGCCATTACCTTGGGTACTTCATTTGTCTTTGGATCAGTTTCACATGAAGTGAAAAAGATGAAAGACGCTAGGAAGATTTCCAATAGCGATAATTCAATTGTGCAATTTGTTAATGAAAGCTATAACCAAGTTACGAACTGGATTCAAAATAAACTTGAAGAAAAATAGTTTAGCTAAATTAAAGGAAATCATGAACATAATATATGGACTAACTTCAATCATTTTAGGAATCGCATTACTTATCATCACTAATGAAAAACGCAAACGTAATAGTAGTAATGTTTACGGTGAATTCACGAAGATGTATTTTGGAGCCATCGGTTTTATTGTACTTGGTTTAATAATACTCATCAAGGAAATAATATGACGTTACATGTTGAGGATTTAGTTTTAGGATTATTATTTTTGCTTTTAGGTATAATAATTTTATTTCTTATGATAAATAAGAATGATAATGCAATACTTGATAAATATAGTGCAAACACAAAAATCTACGGCGCATCAATTATTTCTATCGTTGCAGGAATTATTTTGATTCTAAAGGGATTGCTTGGATCATGAACCACCTGAAAGACCACCTTGGCAATGTGCGCGCAGTATTTATGACAAGCTACGGCCCGGGGGCCTCCAACCTCACCCAAGCCAGCAACTACTATCCTTTTGGGATGGCTTTTACGGTGTGGAGATCAGCAACATCAAAAACGGAAATGCATTGGAAGCCGTGCGTTTTGACCCACGGAAAATAGAAGAAAGCAAAACCTACGCAAACAGTAACTCAAGCTGATGGCCATGCTTTCTTGAAACAACACCTGGTCAGTTTGCTTTTTATAAAAACTATTTCGTATTTTTGCTTTTTACAAAAACTACTCATGGAACATTTAAAAGAGAAATCCGAACGGAAAGCCAAACTCGTTCAGGATAAAAAACAACGCTATTTGTACGGACAAATCGACTGGACACAGCGGCTTATCATCGTTCTTGGATATCGAGGAACAGGCAAAACCACAATGATGCTACAGTATCTTTCATCGGCAGAAGAAAAAGGCATTTACCTGAGCCTCGACGACTTCTTTTTTGAAACTCATGGCCTGGTGGAAACAATCGAAAAATTCTATGAATCGGGATATCGGCTCTTTCTGCTCGACGAAGTGCATCGATATCTGCTGTGGTCTAAGAGCCTGAAACAGCTCTACGATGACTACGCTGACATTCAATTGGTGGCGACCGGTTCATCCATCATGGATGTTTCAAAAGGCAATGCTGATTTGTCACGCAGAGCATCAGTTTACATACTGCAGGGCTTTTCGTTCAGAGAATACCTTAGCTTTCATAGAAATGTTACCCTGCCGGTGCTGAAACTTGACGAGATACTAAGCAATCATCACCACATCGCCCCTGAATTATTGGATTCCTTTCGATATCCTTCAGATTTTCAAAACTATTTGAAGCAGGGTTATTACCCATTTTTTCTGGAAGCAAAAAGCACGTATTTTCAAAAACTACAGGAAACCATACGACTTGTCATAGAAATGGATATCGCGCCTTATGAAGAACTGCAGCATTCCACCACCAGGACTATGAAAAAACTACTTGTTGTGTTGAGTGAATCAGTTCCTTTTACACCCAATATCAATAAGCTTGCAGAAAGACTTGAAACACCACGCAACACCATTCTAAGACTGCTTGATTATCTGCATCAGGCACAGATACTTCAATTATTGCGGGCTAATACCAAAGGTGTGAGTTATCTGCAAAAACCTGAGAAAATTTATTTGAACAATACCAATTTTGCTTATTTGTTTTCGCCGGATATGGCCAACATTGGCAATGTGCGCGAAACGTTTTTTCTAAATCAGCTGAGTGCCACCCATGCCGTTTCATCTCCCAAGTTTGGTGATTTTATGGTTGACGACACTTATGTGTTTGAAATTGGCGGTGCATCCAAAACAAATGCACAAATCGCCGGACTGCCCAATGCTTTTTTAGCCCTTGATATTGAGGGAGGAAACAATAACCGCATCCCCTTGTGGTTGTTTGGACTGCTTTATTGATCGCCTAAAATATCCAAAAGGAGAAGGAACCCGTTTGATCGTGTTTTACGCAACTGGCAGCACCTGAACTTTACAGCATAAAGTCTGAAATATTGGATGTATTTACACAATCAAGTGTTTACGAAAATCGAAAGTTTTATCCTGGGGCTTGCTGAAGAACATTTAAATTTTAATCCATTAATCCATTAAACTCGGTTCATCTTCCTTTAGGTGCAGGCATTTCATTCTTTAAACATCGAAAAGATTGCACATGTCACTAAAAAAATCCATTTCCAACCAACTTTAAAACCATGAATGGATGATTGTAGGAGATCCATAAACACATAGTAATTATGAACCCAATTCATGAATGATTGCGGATAGGTTCATTATTTTCTTTATCCCCAAAGAACCTAAGGAGGGCCTAAAGAACCATCGCCAAAAGCGAGGCTAAAGCAAAGTTATTTATCTTATTTACAGATTATTAGCTTGTGTCAACCCTTTACGTCCTCTACGTCTCCTCAGCGGCCTTTGCGGTTTCAATTTTAATTCGCTCTTGAGTTGGATTTAAATTTTTAAAGAAAATGATATGGCTTGGCATACACGAGTTTTTCATCAGATCTCATTTAGCAGCAGAAGCTTCTTTTCTATTTGACATATCCCTCAAACAATCTTACTTTTACATTTCTTAGGTATTCATTTTGCAGACCAAATCACTCAAAAAACTTCGGTAATCTTGTTGTTTTCGTTCATTATTTTTTTCATAGAACAAAACGTTCATTAAAAATCAACTGATTATGAAAAAGTTACCCTTCACCTTGCTCCTACTTTGGTTTAGTATGGGAGTCCTTTTGTCGCAGCCGCTGATTGTAAACCACAACAACACGCATATTTCTGATATTCCACAAACAGCCATCAATACAGCAAAATCGGTGCTGCATATCGCTTACGGGCACACCTCACACGGAAGTCAGCTTACCGAAGGAATGGATGGCCTGGTAGGTTTCATGAATGCAAATGGTTATCCAACAAATCTTTATGCATGGTCGAATGGAGGCTCTAATGGCTCTTTGGATTTGCATGACTATGCTATGGGTGGCGACGTGGGATATTACCCCGAATGGGTAAACAACACCCGCTCTTATCTGGGACTTCCCAATGCTATTAACGGGAGAGGCACCGGAGCCAACGCTGATGTGAATGTGATCATTTGGTCATGGTGCGGACAAGTAGAAGAGAAATTTGTTTCAGGGACCTTGTTCAGCGAATACCTGAACCCTATGTCGGAGCTTGAAGCTGACTATTTTGGGATACAATTTGTTTATATGACCGGACATCTCGATCATTGGGATGATGCGAATAACAAGGCTGCTAATCAGGTTATCAGGGATTTTTGTCAGGCCAACAACAAGGTGTTGTATGATTTTGCCGATATCGAAAGTTATGATCCCGACGGCACTTATTTCCAATATTCAAGCGACGATTGCAGCTATTACAACTCCTCCGGTACCCTTCTTGGAAACTGGGCAATAGAATGGCAAAACACACATACCGAGGGAGTTGATTGGTATCAGTGTGGTGCAGCGCATACTTATCCCCTGAATTCCAACCAAAAAGCTTATGCATCCTGGTGGTTATGGGCAGCACTTGCGGGATGGGATCAAAACCTTTCATCAACACCCTCAGTAAATCTGCAAGAAGACATTTCAATTTTTCCAAACCCATGTAAAGATTGGCTTTCAATAAAATCCTTGTCAGGAAAGCCAATTCAATCACTTAATCTAAAAAACCCCTTAGGACAAATCGTGATTTGTGATAGCCGGAGGTCGCTTTTAGCAGTTGATTTATCTTTAAAAGAATTACCTGAAGGAATCTATTTCTTAAGCTTCATGATTGAAAATCAGACGCTAACCCAAAAAATTATATTGAAATAATGTTGTGACTAAGTTGCTGTTGTTTTTTTACAACACCAACGGCTCTCTTGAACAGCGAGTTTTCTAAAGTCATAAAGACAACCTACATGGTGATGATGACTTTGCCACGTGGCCTGCCCTTTTCTGCCATTTTGAAAGCCTCAGCTGCAGTGGCCAGGTTAAAACTATGTTCAATAACAGGAGTTAGCTTCTTTTCAGCGAACAGCTTTTCGATCTCATCATAATCTTCAGTACGTTTGCGCATGTTTGAAGATGTGATTTTCTTTCTTGTAATCAACCAAATCAACGAAGTTATAAACGCTGGAGCAACTAAAATCAACGGAGAGGCATAAACGCCATCTTTTTTGAGTAAGCGTGAGAAATCTTTATACTTTATCTGTCCCCATGCATCCAAAATTGCATCAAATGGTTCTGAAATCATTTCCAAATCCCCGCGATGGTAACCTACCCTTTTATCTGCTCCCAACTTCAACACCAGATCGCTGTTAGCTTCGCTGCATGAGGCAGTTACAATGGCTCCTTTTGCCTTTGCAATCTGAACAGCAAAATGCCCGACACCACCTGTGGCACCATTAATAAACAACTTAGTTCCTGCCTTAACCCCGCAACGTCTCAATCCGTTCAATGCTGTCAAAGCTGCAACAGGAAGCGAAGCCGCCTGCTCAAAAGTCATACCTTCAGGGATATGTCTTAAATTTTTCGAAGCTGTGATGATGAGTTCGGAGAGCGAACCCGGTTTCCCTGTAAAAATCGATACAGCACCATAAACTTTGTCACCAACTTTAAAATCATCTTGATTTTCAGCAGCTTTCCTTACAATTCCAGCAAAATCAGAACCGACTATCTTTGGTAATTTAGCACCTGGGATAAAGCCTGTGTCAGCATTGTTAAGTTTGTAGTCAACCGGGTTGATTGATACTGCTTTAACCTCAATAAGCATCTGATGAGCACCTGCAACTGGGTCAGGGAGTTCACCATAAACGGATGGTTGTGTCTTTTTAAATGATTTTTTATAAAACGATTTCATTTATATTCGGTATTAAATTTTTCTTAGTACTGTTTTGTATTTATTTTTCTGAGCTATCTAAGTTCAACTGAACTAATGGTCTGTCGTTTTGATTTAATCCAAATTCCTTGTTATCTGGAATTGAATCATTGCATTTTCTCAATCTTCCACAGTCTTTTCCCGATTTTCATCGCATTGCTTTAAAAACGAGATCAGGATTTTTAACGTTGCCCTAAATTCCTCAAACTGCTGTTCATCATAGTTTTCAATCTTCAGACTGCTTAACAAAGACTCAGGTATTGAAGCCGCCAATAACTTCATTTCACTGCCTTTTTGAGTAAGTTTTATCAAAACTTTTCGTTCATCTTCATTAGATCGGTTTCTGATTATCAGGCCTTGTTTTTCCATACGTTTCAGCAAAGGAGTTATGGTGTTGGTGTTTAATATCAGCTTATTAGCTATACCGTTAACAGTCACCATGTCTTCTTCCCACAAGACCATGAGCACTAAATATTGAGGATAAGTGATTCCTAAGTCATCCAAAAATGGTTGATACGCTCGGGTAATCAACCGTGAAATGGCATAAAACGGAAAACATATTTGATTTTCAAGTTTCAACTGTTCCATAAGTCATTTGACTGTTTTAAAAGATAGTTAAAGCAACTAATTGTTATAATAAAGTTTAAGATTTGAAAGCAAAAAATGCCTTGAAACCATACGTTTGCCAAAAGAGTTTTGCTCCTGTGGACCATAGCGCTACCCAAACCAACACTGGTTGAAAGAATAGTCGTATCAACCGCGCCTGATCTGTTTCAAGCCCAAAGGCATCAATGCCATTCATGTACTGGAAAAGATTTCCGGGAAAGATTAAAACAAAGAAAAGTGCTGTGATCAATCCTGCCTGGACCCTTTTCTTCTTATAAAAAAGCAACGACAAGCCTAGGATAATTTCCACAAACCCTGACAAAACAACCACCAGGTCGCCATTGAGAGGTACCCATGAAGGTACTTGCGCCAGGAACTCTGATCGCGACCATGTCAGATGTCCGATTCCGGTAAAAAGAAGAAAAACTCCCAGAACAATTCTTGTAATCGTCATAGATGTTGTTGATGAAACCTGACCATATTTCTTTGAAGCCTCGGATATTTGGTTCCCATTTAGTAAACGAACGATGTCGCTTTCCATGTCCGTAGGTTTTACAGTGGGGGCAAATCTTTTCACAGGCGTTCCTGTGCTATCGATCAGGAATTTGGTGAAATTCCATTTGATGCGCGAGCCAAAAAAACCACCTAATGAACTTTTTAAATACTTGAAAATCGAATGTGTACTTTTACCATTCACGTCGATTTTTGCAAACATTGGAAAAGTAACGCCATAATTGATTACACAACCTTCTTCAATCGATTTCTCATCGCCGGGCTCCTGATTCGCAAATTGATTGCATGGAAATCCTAAAATAACCAAACCTTTGTCTTTGTATTTCTGATAGAGTTCTTCCAAACCTTCAAATTGTGGTGTCAAACCACATTTACTAGCAGTGTTAACAATCACGAGTGTTTTGCCTTTGAAGGTCTCCATAGCTATTTCTTTTCCCTGGAGGCTGGTAGCTTTAAAATTATAAAAGAAATCATTCATTTTGATTCATCTATTAATCGTTTCAGATAATATCGTCTGCGACACAAAAGTACTTCAATTATTTATATCGTATGCGATATAATATCATTTTTGAAATTATTAACACTTTGTGGGAGAGGATTGTTGATTTGTTGATTCGTTGATT
>CAYXCZ010000064.1:0-8095 GCA_964463695.1 uncultured Lentimicrobiaceae bacterium
AATATACAAAAAAAGTGCTTTAAGTGCGGAAATAAAAAAGAGCCTTTTATTGCTAAAAGGCTCTATAACACTGGGTTTCAAGAGAGCGGGCAATGGGGCTCGAACCCACGACCCTCAGCTTGGGAAGCTAATGCTCTACCACTGAGCTATGCCCGCTTTTTTGGAAGCGCAAATTTAAGTATTTGCCCGACTTCTGCTAAATTTTTATTCATATTGCTCATCATTTTCTTAATTTAGTCGAAATATTTTTTCGATGCTTTTTAATATCGTCTATTATCTGCTTTTTTCGCTGGCAGTCGTTGCCTCAGTTTGGTATCTGTATGCATGGTTTTCAGGAACCGACCGTGTTAATACACAATGGAGAGAAGCTGTTAAATCGGGTAAGGTTTCTTCACAACTTCTAAAAGCTTATCGTTCTTATCCTGATAAGCAACGCTTTCTGCTTTTTTGGCTTCAGCTAACTTCATTGAGAGATCGGCTGCCTTTAACAGCTGTGATGGCCGAATTGGGTGTGTACAAAGGTGAGACAGCTTATATTATGCATTCCATTGATCCTGAACGTGAGCTCTTTCTATTTGATACATTCGAGGGTTTTATTCCGCATGATCTTCATCAGGAAACCGGCGAAGCATCTGAATATTCTTCTGCCAGTTTTGCGGATACCTCAGCTGAACGTGTAAAAGAATTGCTGAATCACTCTCCCAACATCCACGTTTTCATAGGTGATTTTAAAACGCTGATTACTGAAATCCCGGAGCGTGAGTATGCTTTTGTGAGTATAGATGTGGATTTAGCAGAACCTACCTTAGCAGGTCTGAACTACTTTTATCCCCGTCTTCGTCCCGGAGGCGTAATTGTAGTGCATGATTATAACCATCGTTGGAAGGGCTTAATGAATGCTGTAAAAAGTTTCCTCGAAACTATTCCTGAGCAAGCAGTGTTGATTCCTGATACCAACAGTAGTCTTGTTATTGTAAAAAACAAATTCTGAGTGACTTAAGCCTCTTTTTTCTCTTCCTCTTTATTGAAATAACTGTAGGTTTTCTTTACTCCAAAGCCAATACTGAGTGCCAACAAAATCTCAATTCCACTTCCAACAGGCGCTGAGCCTCCAACAGGTCCAACTCCTCCAGTGGATGGATCGCCGGGAGGGTTTGGCGGCCCTTGGGCAATGCCACTGTTTTGAATGTATAAGAGGAAAATAAACAGGATCAATAGTTTTATATACGCTTTCATTTCGTTATTTTTTTGGATTGAATACTTTTTGATTGAACACACGTGTCGCGGTAGTAACTTTTAATAAAACAACCGAAGCTGTATTAAGACCATTAATAGTTACCGGCTGACTGCCAAAGAATTGCTGCTGAAGCAACTTGCTACCTTTAAGATCAAACACCTCTACAGTACCGATTCCTTTATTATCCTGAACGCTGAACTTCAGTTGACCGTCAGAAATCCATGTTTTCAATGCTTCAGAGCCTGCTCTCGATTCATCATTACCTGTTGGCCCCATAAACCGAAGAACAAAGCGGTGAGGGTCGTTTTCGGTTTGATGTGTAAAGCTGTAACTTGTTTGTTCACTCAAATCTACCGTAACACCCGTAAGCAGGTCGTCAAGTAGCATACTTCCTTGTTGTTCAAATGTTTCGATGCCTTCAAAATTGAGAGTTGCTTCTCCGTTTTCGAGCCATTCAAAACCAAGAGGAACGACTAAGGTCTCTGTAATTTCAGCTAAACTATTGATACTCAGTTGTGTTTGATCGGCTGCCAGACTGTATATATTGGGGATAAGATCGCCGCCTTTTAGCTTTAAAGCATCCCATTCACCATCAAAATCATTGGTAGCCTCTTCAATAAGACGCACGACTATTTCATCGGAATAACCATTTGCCAGCGATTTGATTTTTATTGCGTTACTTAATTCAGTCACCTCCTTTAAAAAACCTACTGAGTTGTGCAACCGCACATTGTTATTCATTGCCAATACAGGTGCTGCTGCATTTGACTGCACAAAAAATCCCTGTCCGGTTGGAATATACCGCGATCCACCATTCGTTCCTGAACCTCCAACATAACTGGCCCAAACAAATGCCGAACTGTTGGAACTTGCACTGTTGTAAATGTAAACCGCATTGTTAATATTGGTTTTTGTCCATCCTGAAGATGCACTCCAGTCTATTGCAGAAGGGTAGGGGTTAGGAACAAGATTGAAATTATTACCAGAAGGTGGGTAGGCAACATTTGCTGTAAAATTGCCATTGTTGGCCATGCCGTCAAACTCATAGGTGGTATTACTTCCCGGATAATAGATCAGATAGCCATTATTAACTGTCAGAGGTGTGGTTGTGGAAGTTCCAGCACTCACATAAGCTTGTGTTCCCTGATCAAAGGAATAGAGGTAGGAGCCCATAAATAATCCTGCTACCGGATTTGAACTTTGAGTTAAAGGTACGGAGACCGTGTGATATTTTCTATTATTTAAATTTGCATCGCCGGTGATATAGCGCTCAATTGTCATAGGCACATTATTGGTGTAATGCAGGAGTGAGGCAGTCCCTGTTCCATCTGATTCGAGTCGTAAGGCTGCTTCCCCAACCTGATTATCAATAGCTCCATTCACTGTAAGTGTTTTTGTGGGAGCAATTGTGAGGCTGTGTCCTGTTTCAATAATCAGATTATCAAGCGATAAATTGGAACTTACAACAACAGGACCTCTCACAATGGCATCGGTCGTTGCAGCTACCTGATTGAAATCGGTTGTTATTGAAAGGTTGTTGAATCCAAGATTCTGACCAGCTCCTTGTTGGTTTGTGTAAATCTCAATCCTGTCGATGGCCATTGTACCTGATGTTGCAATATAGCTTGAGCCTGTGTAGGATTGAGCTCCCTGATTGATTTGAACGGAATAAACATTTCCACTTCCTCTGGTAAAAGTAAAGCTTAAGGGGGTGTTGCCTGCCCATGAGATTCCAGTGCTGAAATTGCTTCCTCCATCATTCAGTTGCCATGATGAGCCACCTCCAATAAACTTGAATCCAAGGCGAAAAACTTCTTGTGAATATAAACTGATTCCAATTTCACCACCGGTTGAAACGCCTGTATAACCCAGGTCGACATCAAAAGTTCCACCAACTGGTATTGTACCATCAAGATCTCTCCTGGCAGTGAAATAATTTCCTGAAGCATCACCTCCTGAATAAATTCCGAAAGTTGAAGCCCCTAAGCCAGTGCTGCCAAGATAACTCCCTCCTGAACCTCCCGAGAGGAATGTCCAGTTGCCAAGTCCGTTTCCTTGGTTGCTGCCTGTTGTCCAGCTTGAATAGTTAGAGGCAGCGTCGGAGGCATTGTAAAGATATGAGTAATCAAAGGCCTCGTTGCCAGTGACAATAACTGTAAAATTCTGACTTCCAGCACTAAGTGTGCCTTTGTGACTGATAGCCAGATCATAAATCTGATTTGCTCCGGGTGAAGCTATGTAAATAACTTCCACATTGTCGCGGAAATTATCTCCAGTGGTAGCCACAGTCGATGGGTTTGCAGGGTCTAGAATATAAGGTGAATAGATTGTTCCTTCAGGTGAAGTGAGGCGGAGGTCGAGATCATTTACCAGCATGGCTGTTGTTGGGTCAAGTGAAGGAGAAGGAGAAGTGCCCGGAACATCATTCCAAATGAGCGTTACCTTGAGTGGCTCGCCACCTTTTGCTTTCACTGTGAGGTTTGTTGTTATGCTGTTGCTTAGCGACAACTCTTTGATATGTAATGAAGTAGAGCCATTGTCACTCATCACTTTAGCAGCAGCTTGTGTGTTCATTAAGCCCCATCCGTAAACGTAATCCGGACCGGCATTACCCAAATCCGTAGCTGTATGCAGAATAAGTCCTTTCATTGTTGCAGAGCGCAGAGGAGTTGCGGGATGCAGGTTTTGCTGATGTTGAAGCAACAATCCTATCGAACCACTTACCATCGGACCTGCCATGGAGGTGCCGCCGGCAGTAGCATACGAGGCTGTGTTTGATGTGTAACAAGAGGTTACAGAAACCCCTTTTGCAACGATATCCGGTTTTATGCGTCCATCATCAGTTGGCCCCCATCCGCTGAAGGAGGACATGGCTGTTGTTACATCTACAGCACCTACTGTTAGAATATTTTTAGAAGTGGCAGAATGCGCCACGCTTTCATAACCTGTCACTCCTCCATCCAAATCACGAGTTGCACTACTAAGTACCCAATTACTAATACCATAATCATAAACATAATGTGATGTCCCTGCAGAAGGGCCTTCACCTCTGTCATTGCCAGCTGATTTAACAATAAGATAGTTTGGAGCATTGTGCGAGACAATATCCCAGCTTTCTGCTTCAAAACTATAAAAACCCCAGTAAAAGTCTTCACTTGCGTTGACGTTGGTATTTCCAGTCCAGTACCAGATTGCATTCGAGCTATCATAATACCAGCCTGTTATCAACCCATATGAGTGTTGTGAGTTTTTCAATCCTCCTGCGGCTTCGGTAGCCATTTCAGAAACGTCGCTGTTCCAGTCGTAAGCGTGTAAAGAAGCTGCGGGTGACATACCTTTAGCAACACTGTAAACACCAGAAGCTATCATTGTACCGGCCACATGTGTTGCATGCCAGCTTTGAGCCATTGGTGCAACATCAAGCTGAGTAATCCTACCCGTAAGTTCCTGGTGTGCAGAATAAACTGAGCCTCCATCCCAGATGCCCATGATAATTCCCGCACCTGAGAGCGATAGGCCTGCAGCACCACCAGAAAACAACTCATCTGAATTGATCAAAGCAGCTCCGGCGGCATTGTCTGTAATCACATACACCGGACGACCCTCATCAAGACGGATAAGCTCGCTGATTCTTCCATTTTCGTCTTCTGTACGAATGGGCCATCCCATCTGCAAAGCTTTAGCGATGGCTTCTGCTTTTTCTTGTTTTGAAATAACCTCCCACTCAGCTGCCAACTGGCGTAATTTGAGTTGTTGTTGCGGGCTTTGTGCATGAAGGGCTGTTGAAAACAACCATGCACAGATCATTAGTTGAATTAGTAATAGCTTTTTCATAGTTTGTTTTGAGTAAAAGTGCAAGCGGCCAAAATTATATAAAAATGTTGTAAAAAGAAAAACATTGTTCCTGGCATAGCTCAATACTATGCATACGCGTTTAAATCACTGAAACAGAATAATTATACCCATTATCAATGATTCGAATCTGTCTCATAATCATCTAATTGCTCCAGCAATTCCATCGACAACATCAAAGGTGTCCACTCCTTGCCTTTGAAAATGAGTTGAAACCATTTTTTATTCCTGTTTTCGTACTTGATGTTGAAGAAAAGCCAAAGGGCTATGAACGTAAAGGATACTGTGAAGAATAGTGGTATTATCCATTGCAACAGATTCCATTCTGCGAGCATTGTTTCGTTCCACCAAAAGCTTGTCCAGACCGGCAGCTGTAAAAACAAAATTCTTGCAGACCAAAGCGTAGTTATTTTTAACTGTGCCAGTTTTCTTTGTGTTTCCAGAATGGGGTCGGAAATTTCTATCTGGTAAATTTTAATTAGTTGATAACCAAATATAAGCAAAGCGATTGCTGTGAGCAAGACCTGTATGGAAGCCGAAAAGAGAAAAAACTTATTGGCTGAGGAAAAAGCGTTTGCATATATTGTGCTCAAAGCAATTGCTCCAATACCGACCCATAAAATACCAATCAAAAGGGTATATACTTTTAATGGTTTCATGGTACCTATAAAATTATGAATCTTGATCCGGGTTATGTCTTCTGTATTTTTTCTGTTTAGTACGAAACTCTCTTCCAGTTTTTGATTGGTCGTCTGCCAAAGTGCTTTTAATTCCATTTCATTCATGCTGCTATGATTTTAATTGTGAAAACCGTTTTTTTAATAATTCTTTTATCCGTCCTGTTTTTGTGCCAACGTTGCTTACCGACATTCCCAATATCTCGGCTATTTCAGCATGGGATTTGTCTTCCAGATATAATATTATAAGGGCTTTGTCTATTTCCTTAAGTTCGCTGATAAATAATTCCAATAGAACCAGATGCTGTTCATTTTCTGATTTATCTTCGCCATGTATTTGATCCGTTTGTGCATTCCAATCGATATACTTTCTTTCTCGTGACGACATTTTTCGGTAGAACGAGATAGCTACATTCAAGGAAATTCGATAAATCCATGTTGAAATCTTGAATTGATTGTTGTATTTGTGCATTGACTGCCAAATCTTTATCATCATTTCTTGTATAAGATCCTGCCTGTCCTCTTCTGCCGGACAATACGCATGGGCAACCTTGAACAGAATTCCCTTGTGTTCTTCAATAATTCCCTGAAAAATTTGTTGTTGCTTGTGTTTGTCCATCAGATTTTATATAAGCAATTTTTGATAAAAGTAAATGATTGTTTGTTATGGCTTAATCTGTCGTGTGTTAGATTACAGTTCATATGAACTTCTCCGGCGAAATCTTTTAAATTGGCTTTTTGCACATTATTAGCATTAAAAGCAAATCTTAGGGCTGAAATGGCATTAAATCCCAATAAACAGAAAATGAGAATGTCATAAATTTTAAAATTCATCATAGTGCGATTTTTCTTAATAAACTTGTTTCTCCAATTATTCGCAAGTCGTTTCAAATAATCACAGTTATCAAAAAGTTTTTTTACACAATGTTTCAGTTTTCATGGTTTAATTTATAAATTTCATTGATTTCGTTTCCGATGAAAGGGTTCTTCAATCCGGTGTCAAGGCGAAATTTTCCGATAACACATTTTTTTCAGACTTAGAAAAAAGAATAACTTTACAAACTAAAACAATAGCAACAGCAAATGCATATAAGAGCGCTGAAACCACGAAAGGCATTGAATATAGCCTTTTTGAAAGTTAGACCTAACAGCGATTCTTGTGACTAAATACCAAACCCTACGACCGACAGTACAGCCCTTTAGCACAAATCGACCAATTGGTTTACCAGCTTTATGACTTGACGGGGGAGGAGATCAGGATTATGGATGGGAAATGATGAAGCCCCAACGGGGCAAAATCATATTAGAAAATCAATACCAATGGAAGGAACTGAAACTGTTTTTGATTTATTTTATATTTTTTTCAAAAGCAAAATCAGTTTTGGAAGTCAAGCACTTTTTAAGGAACCCTCGACGATCTCCTTATTTAATAAATATCAACTCCATTCAGTTTAGTTTGCACAAACGATTCTTCCTGATCTATAAATTGAGTTGGCAAGCAACGTAAATTCCCCCTTTTTACCTTGACTTTTCGTATTTTCCAAATTTCTCTATTTTTACAGCCATGAAAACAGAAATTCACATCTATAACGAAAAGCAAGCATCGGGTGACAAAGAAATCTGTCACGAGCTTGCAACACTAATTGACAGCCATCTGCCTGAAGCTGAAAGCAAAATCTGGCATGCGCACCCTGTTTGGTTTATCGATGGTAATCCAGTTGTTGGCTTTAGTAAGCAGAAAGCGGGTCTAAGACTGATGTTCTGGAGTGGTGCAGATTTTGAAGAGGCCCAACTGAATGTGAAAGGCGAAAAATTCAAAGATGCCTCAGTTTTCTTTACTTCTGTCGAACAGATCAATTCAAATGACCTCGAACGCTGGCTGAAAAAATCGAGGGAAATTCAGTGGGACTATAAAAATATTGTGAAAAGAAAAGGTCAGTTAGAGCCCTTGAGGTAATTCATATAATAAACAGAAAATCAAACGAATGAATACAATAGATAAACACAATTTGCAGATGGCAACGATGACATTTGCAACGGTTTATCCACTCTACCTCGCAAAAGTGGAGAAGAAAGGCCGTACGAAAGAAGAGCTGCACCAGGTGATTGAATGGTTGACTGGCTTTGATGAAAAAAAAATGCATGAACTCATTGAAGCAAAAGTAAGCTTCGAAATCTTTTTTCAGCATGCTATACTCAACCCAAATGCGCATCTTATTACCGGTCTGATTTGTGGGTATAGGGTTGAGGATATCGAAAATCCTTTAACCCAAAAGGTAAGATACCTGGACAAGTTAGTGGATGAACTGGCGAAGGGCCGCAAGATGGA
>CAYXCZ010000065.1:0-7044 GCA_964463695.1 uncultured Lentimicrobiaceae bacterium
TTCAGCAACCTTTGTTGGAAGCATCACCTGTATATCACCAAGGATAATGTCGGTGAGAAACCCATAATTGTTGTTTTTTACAGTGATCACACAAAAAAACGAACCTGTTTGCTCTGGAAATCCGGTAAGTAAACCTGTTGTTTCATTAAACTCAAAACCTTCAGGTATCTGTTCACCAATGAGTTGGTAAGATACATTAATTGTATCAGCAAGTTGCAACTGAAATGCATATGGCGTTTGTAACCAGGCTATGTCGAAAGTGTCATTGAGTATCTGAGGGTAAAAATCCTCCAGATAACATGATTGGTAAACCGGATGCATAAATATGTTGACCAAATCTTCCGTACAGCAAAGCAGCTCACAACCTCCTCCCGCCATCAAAGCTCCGTTAAAACCACTGTTGAGTAATCCAAACTTACTCCCGATACCTTCAATCCAAATGTCGTAAAAATTTTGATTTTCAGCTGAATAAAGATAGATTCGCTTCCTAATAACGCTTTCATCATTCACATAGTCAACACTATCACAGATCAATTGGATGTTCTCAACTCCAAGGTAGTAATTGTTAATCGTTATGCTGTCGCCTGGTTGCAAACTAAAATCGTAGATCAACCCAATTTCCTGAGGGTCTCCAAAAGAATAGAAAACTTTTCCTGTTTCTGTGTCTTCCGCGATAAAACCCCGCTGTTCCCAATTGGTCGGCAACGAATCCTCAGATTCAAACAATTGGTTATAAAGGGTGTCGTTGAACAGCACTTCCGGACCAACCCGATTGGTTCGTGTACCTGCGCAATGCATTATATTCCAAGGCCATGACCCGTAATACAATGTGTTCCATTGCTTTGTGCTGTCACATAATTCCAGGTAGTTTTGTGGTGTTGATGAAAGCGATAGTAGGAGTAAAAACAACAAATAAATTGCTTTTTTCATTTTTATCAGTTCACACTTTGAAAGGTAAAGTAAAAAAGAAAGTAGTACCAACTCCTTCTTCGCTTTCAACCCAAATTTTTCCATTTAGCATCTCCACATAGGCTTTGGCAATCGATAAACCTAAGCCTGCACCTTGATAGGCCATCTTGTCGGCAAGGTCAGCCTGAACAAAGCGGTCGAAAATAGCAGACTGACGGTGTTTTGGAATTCCTATCCCGGTGTCGCTGACAAAAAATTCCAGATTCTCATCTTTCTTTTTGCATCCAAATTCAATACTACCTTTTGAAGTAAATTTTATTGCGTTTTTAACCAAATTTGTCACTATGGCAAAGATTTTCTCCTTGTCGGTCGTAATCAAAGCATCTGTTTCATTAAGTGGTTGTACGAACTTAAATGTCAATCCTTTAGAATCGGCTTCCTTTGTAAAAAACTGATGCATGAACTGAAGCATTTCGTTAAGGTTGAGCTGCGTTTCATTCAACTGCACCAGGCCTGTCTCAATTTTCGAAATATCAACAATATCGTTGATGATGTTGAGCATACGGGTTCCACTTTTCTCAATCAGTGTCAGGTATTCATTTTGCTCTTCGAGGGTGAGATCAGGATCTTTTAGCAACTCTGAAAATCCAAGAATCCCATTCATAGGTGTGCGGATTTCGTGACTCATATTGGCCAAAAAAGCTGACTTGAGCCGGTCGCTTTCCTCAGCACGTTCTTTGGCAATGTTCAGTTCTTTTGTCCTTTCCTCAACTTTTAGTTCCAGATTCTTGTTCATTTCCAGGACAATGAGTTTTTCATTGTCAAGTTCCTGATTCAGGACAAAATTACGACGAGCATAATATTCAATATTGTATGCAGCAAACATGCCGATAATATTAGCGCTGACAAAGAAGAAGTTACTATTAATGAGAGCAACAGTATCAGGATGAATGTAATAAAGCTCTGCCAAATTATAGAGAATCAAAATGACCCATCCTCCTACAGTAGCAAAAATAAATCGTAACTTTATCAAAAAATATCCTGCCAGAAAAATAAGCATCAATCCTGCATAATAGGCGTAGCTACCAGGAACCAGCATAATCATGACAGCAATTCCAATTCCACCTGTTATCATGCTAATAAAAAGCAAATACTGCCATATTCTCTTGAATATTTTTGTGAATGACAAAAGAAACACAAGTATAAACAAGGGAACTACAATAGCATATCGTATGAAATGAAATGTAGAGATAAATTCAGGAAACATGAGGTAATCAAGCCAACCAAAGATTCCGTAAAGAAAGGATACAATAACAAAAGAAATTCTTACCTGCAGGAGGGAGTCATAAAAATAGGTTTCCAAAAACAGTTTTTCTTCCTTTTCAGGAAAGGCCAAAGTAATTCTATTGTAATTCATATTACTACTTCTAATTGTGTAAAGATACAGCAACATATTACCTTTTTTATACTTTTTTTTGTTTTTTATTTGAGACACAAATTTTAATGTCCTAACAATCTGAATGATGCTCAAGACAAGGATTTTTTCATTTCAAGTACCAATTATTTGTATTGATGTATCATTCACGTGCTTAATGATATGACCTATATTCACAATAATATGCATTCAAAAATCAGTAAAAAATCGCCTGACGCCTGATCTGAGTTAATCTGCGAGAAAAGCTCTCAAGCAAGCCCATCCGTGATAATCCGTTCAATCAGCGTCATCTGCGTTCCAATAATAATCTGCTCCTATATGCGTGAAACACAATTCGCGTTAAACTGCGATAAACCAACCTCTTGCGCAAGCAAGCCATCTGTGATAATCCGTTAAATCTGCGTCATCCGCGTTCCATTAAAAATCTGCGCCTATCTGCATGAAACACAATTCGCGTCAAATTGCGAGAAGCCAACCTCTTGCGCATGCAAGCCATCCATGATAATCCTTTCAATCAGCGTCATCCGCGTTCCATTAAAAACTCCTTGAAACTCAATCAGCGCCTATCTGCGAGAATTAATCTTTGATTTATCCCCTCGAAAAAAATGTCATCTCATTCTGGATATTAACTTTTCATTGCTGTATCTTTGAACCTATAAATTCTATTAACTGATAGGCTTTTCCAGATATAATTATGAACATAAAAAGTTAAATGGCATGCAAAAGATATCACGTAAATCATTTTTGAAAAGTAGTAGTTTGCTTGGTGTGGCATTATTAGTTAAGCCTGGTTTTAGCCAGCTAGTCGATTCTGATGAACCACAAACTGAAGGTGTAACATTGTCAGAACCACTTGAAGGCGAAGGTATTTTTCAATTTATTGAACGCACAAAGGGCAGTTTTGATCTGGACTTGTACCGCAAGATTCTGGGTGCTGCCAATGCTTTTAAGGAAGGTGACCAAGCTGTCGGAGTTGCCGCTGCTGATGAAACTTCACGGTTACATGCGAGAACATTGCTTTCCAACACCCACATTGAGGATTTGATGCAGCAGTCGGTGTTTATCGATGACATCAGTGAGTTGATTAAATCAACAACCAAAACAGACACAGCATTGTACAAATGGAAAATGTCTGATCTTAAAACCTTTGTCCTCAGCCGTGAAGAAACTGAGATCAAACGTATCATGCCATCACTCAGTAGCGATATCATCTCCTGTCTTGTCAAACTCATGAGCAATGAAGAGCTCATTCTGGTGGGTCAAAAGGTATTTAATCCTCTGGCAGGAAGTCAGATAGGAAGCAAAGGTTATCTAAGTGCCCGCATACAGCCTAATTCGCCTACAGATGATGTTGAGGACATACAATGGCAGGTTTTCAACGGTTGGTCGTTTGCTGTAGGCGATCTGGTGCTTGGAACCAACCCTGTTTCATCTGATCCTGTTTCAGTAGCTCGCATCGAAGCTGCTCTTTTTGAAATACTTACTGTTTTTGGATTGCAAGACACGCTTCCAAATTGCGTCCTTTCACATATTGACATACAGGCAGAAGTGGAGCAGGAGCATCCCGGTACAACCGGCATTTGGTTTCAAAGCCTCGCTGGTACAGTAAAAGCCAACGCTACTTTTGGACTCACTATCGAGAAGATGCAGAACTATGCCTCTTCACGCAAAGGCCATTATGGCTTGTATTGCGAAACAGGTCAGGGCGCTGATTACACCAACGGTCATGGCGAAGGCTTCGATATGGTGATGCATGAAGCAAGAAAATATGGATTCCTGCGAGCACTTAAGCAACAAATGGAATCAGAAGCATACGGCAGAAAGCCATGGGTATTTGTTAATGATGTGGCCGGTTTTATTGGTCCCGAGGTATTCCGGACAAAAGAACAACTGGTGCGTTGTTGCCTTGAAGATACCGTAATGGGTAAACTTCATGGCCTCACCATAGGTCTTGACATCTGTTCAACGCTTCATATGGATGTGACGCTCGACGACTTGAATTGGTGCATTGAGCAGGTGATGCCAGCTAACCCTGCTTACCTCATGGCGCTGCCCACAAAGAACGACCCCATGCTAAGCTACCTCACAACAGCTTTCAACAACCATGTCAAAATCAGACAACAGTTTGGTTATAAGATCAATGATGCCATGTGGAAGTTTTTCAAACAGCTTGGCGTCATTGATGAAAACGGACTGCCAAGCGCTCATTTTGGTGACCCTCTTTGGGTTTATACCCAATACCGTCTGGCAAAAGATCCAACTGCTGACACGAATGAAATTCAGGCAGAGGGTTTGGCTTGCATGGAACGTATAAAACAACGGGGAGTTCCGCTCGTAAAGGGTTTTGGCAATAATCACTGGGACCTCCCTGAAGCAGTTGATAAAGAGGTTCACCGCTTGTATGAAGACGCCAAAGTAAGTATTTGGTCAGAGCTCACTGAGCCTTTCATTGCAGCGGTGCCAAAAGTGTTTCCTTTGTTTACGCAGTCAATCGACCGGGTTGATTATGTGTATCATCCGCCGACAGGTGAGCAACTAAGCATGACTTCAAGTGGAAAACTCCAGCAACTTAAAAAAAAGTGGAACCAACATGTTCCTGATATACAAATTATTATCTCTGATGGATTGAATGCAAGAGCTATCATGGACGAGGGCCATCTGTATCCTTATGTTGAAAAACTCAAAGCTGAGTTAGCAGCATCAAAACTCACCGTTAGCGATGCAACACTCGTGATCACTACCGGTAGGGTGAGAGCCGGCTATGCCTGTGGTGAGCAGCTTTTCGGTAATTCAAAATCAGGGAGTCAGCGCAAAGGCATTATTCACATTATCGGTGAGCGTCCCGGATCGGGGCATCACAACTTTTCGGCTTATATCACTGTTACATCGCCTACGGTCTGGAATCAAAAGGGCAAGGTGGATCACGACATCACCCGTGTTGTATCAGGTATTTCAGATACTTCTTTGAAACCGGATCTGGCTGCTCAGGAAACAGCTTCAATTATCAAACAACTTTGGAAAGATAAAACGACATCAAAACAATCGGAAAGTATTTGATATGCTGTTTGTGAGCTGTTTTGTGTGATGTTTAATGCAGCATAATATACAAAAAAAGTGCTTTAAGTGCGGAAATAAAAAAGAGCCTTTTATTGCTAAAAGGCTCTAAAACACTGGGTTTCAAGTGAGCGGGCAATGGGGCTCGAACCCACGACCCTCAGCTTGGGAAGCTATAAAAAAGATGTATATATATAATTGATAATCAAACTATTAAGTGACATTTAAAAAGTTATTGAGCTGTTTTTGAGCTGAGTATTTGAAGAAAAAACCTGCCATGAAGATGACAGGTTTTGTGTACATACACCAGATAAAACAAAACAAACAAACAAATTTAAATAATAACAAGATGTAATTTTCAAAAAGATTTTATTCTTTTTGGATTACAAGGCCGGAGAGAAGTAAAAGTGCTGAAAAAGCATCTTCTGCCATTACTTCGGCTTCGTTATTACGTAGGTCGAATTCAGAAACAAAATCATTAACAATGATTTCTTTTTCTGGTTCAGAGAGGTCTTTGAACTCAACTTTTAATTGTTTGAACTTTGCAATACCTCTTGCAAATTTGAATCCTGACAGACCAATTTTACCCCATTCGATAGGTGTAATTTTTGAGTCTTCAAGACTTGAATCAATCGTATTCGCCAGCTTAGCTGCAGCGATTACTGTTTCACGAATTGTATCAATACCAACGGTGTCCATAAAAATGATATTTAGTTTTAAAAAAAGGAGAATTATTTTTCTACGGTGAATTTTGAAGCGAAAGCAATTGAGAATGCAGCTGCAGGGATTACCCAGGCTGGATATGAGAGCGGCAATAGTGTTGCGATTGTAGCAGCAACACCAACTACAACTGAGACATCAGTGACAATGCGAGCAGCACGAGGGCTTTTAGAAGTCCAACGGACCACTACAGCATTAAGGAGCGAAGCGAGTTTATCATACATGTTTAAAAGCATTTAATGAGTTTATTGAAAATCAGCATTCTTTCATGGTGCGTAGCACCTGAACCTGAGATAGTTTTAGTGATGTGATAAAAATCAGCTTTATCAGCATAAGCATTTAGATTATGCTGAACCCAAAAGAAAGCAGCTGAGCGCGCGGCATATGGAGGAAGAGCTAAAGCATCCGGATCAGTAATAAAATCATAGCCAAGATCATAAGAAACAGCGAGGTAATTATCATAAAAGGTAGTGCAAAACATACCTCTTCCTCGAAACCTCCAGCCATCACCAGGCTTTGAATTACCAAAGCGATTTTCGTAAACGAAGTTTGCAAGTTTGATTGGGTTCCGGATGAAGAGCTTTGCGAATTCAATTTCTTCCGGATCAACAATTCTATCTTTATCGAGGTCGAACTTTCTAAAAACCTGCACGATGCGCAAAGGATTGCTATATGAAAGCCTTTCAATGAGTGAGGACAAGCCATCCGTTTCGTGGATGATGTTTGCCAAAAAGGCTGAAAGCCTTTGAGGCGTGTTTATAGAGCGAAGCTCACAAGCAGCCAGCAAGCTAGGGTAATGAGCTGTAAGCAATGGTAAATTACAGCTTGTTGCCGCAAAAATTTGATTGATAGTTAACATACTGCAGGGATTACTTTTTAAACCATTTTTTTACACCATTCACGATTGACACGATACCGGCAAGAAT
>CAYXCZ010000066.1:0-2666 GCA_964463695.1 uncultured Lentimicrobiaceae bacterium
TATTTACTGTTGTGATGCGCTTCGGATTTGTTCTGAGCGTCAATCACCGCAATGGTTATCATATTAACAATCTCGTTGACAGAGCTTCCCATTTGCAAGATTTGTACCGATTCTTTCATTCCGTTCAACACGGGTCCAATTACTTCAAAACCACCAAGTTCCTGCATCAGTTTATAGGCAATATTGCTCGATTCAAGGTTGGGGAAAATCAGCACATTCGCCGGACCGCCCATTAATTTGGAGAATGAGAAGGATTCGGAAAGCAATTCAGGATTTAATGCAGCATTGGCTTGAATCTCACCATCAACAATCATATCAGGATAATTTTTGTGCAAATATTCAACCGCTTTGCGCTGTTTTTCAGGAACTTTTCCTTCAGCAGAACCAAAACTTGAATAGGATACCAAAGCAACACGTGGAACAAGTTTGAATTCACGTACCGATTGGCATGTCTGGAGTGTGATTTCGACAAGCTGTTCCCAGCTGGGATCAATGTTTAATGTACAATCTGCAAAGAAAACCGGACCTTTTTTGGTATTGACGATATACATTCCAGAAGCAATATTATTGCCATCAGCTTTATCAATTACCTGAAGAACAGGACGAACGGAATCAGGATAGTTACGTGTTAAGCCCGAAACCATTGCATCAGCATATCCTGTTGAAAGCATCATAGCTCCAAAATAATTGCGGTGCATGAGTAAGCTTCTGGCAGCATTAAAGGTCATGCCTTTGCGCTGGCGACGCTGGAACAAGGCTTCAGCAAACTGTTTTCTTTTTCCGTTTTGTTCGTTCGAGCGTGGATCGATAATTTCAACGCCATGAAGTTCAAGATCGTTTTCCTGAATGATGGCTTTTATTTTTGCAGCATTTCCCATCAAAATAGGCTCTGCAAGTCCTTCATTCAGAACTATTTCAGCTGCTTTAAGCATTTTGTAGTTTTCGGCATCTGCCAATACAACACGTTTAGGATTGTGTTTTGCCCGTGTTTTTATCTGTCGCAACAAAGGGTTACTTGTTTTGAGTCGTTTACGTAACTCTTCTGCATAATTTTCCCAGTTTTTGATTGGGTTACGGGCTACGCCTGAGTCCATTGCTGCTTTTGCTACTGCTGGAGCAACACGTTCGATCAACCGTGGATCCGTAGGTTTTGGAATAATGTACTCCCGTCCAAAACGCAGGTTATTAACATTAAATGCGATGTTAACTTCTTCAGGAACAGGTTCTTTTGCGAGTTGTGCCAAAGCCATTGAAGCAGCAAGTTTCATCTCATCGTTTATTTCCCTTGCCCGAACATCTAAAGCTCCACGGAATATATAGGGAAATCCTAAAACATTGTTGATCTGATTAGGAAAATCGGAACGACCTGTAGCCATGATAATGTCATCACGCGTCGACATGGCATCGTTGTAGGCGATCTCAGGAATCGGATTCGCAAGCGCAAAAACAATTGGATTTTCAGCCATGGCCAGCAGCATGTGTTTCTTGATAACACCGGCAACGGAAAGACCTAAAAACATATCAGCTCCTTTTAGTGCATCCTCAAGACTGATGTCTGGTGTGTCGTGGGCAAACTGAAGTTTTGTGCTGTTAAGATCAGTACGCTTCTTGTTTAGAACACCTTTGCTGTCAAACATCAGAATGTTTTCAGGTTTAGCGCCTAGCTTTATGTAAAGTTTTGTGCAGGAAACAGCAGCTGCACCAGCACCATTTACGACAATTTTTAGATTTTCAATTTTTTTACCATTGATTTCCAAAGCATTGAGTAGGCCGGCAGAGGTTATAATGGCAGTCCCATGCTGGTCGTCATGCATAATTGGGATTGGAAGTTGTCTTTTGAGTTCTTCTTCAATCTCGAAACATTCAGGAGCTTTTATGTCTTCAAGATTTATGCCTCCAAAAGTTGGAGCAATAGCTTTCACAACCTCGATAAATTTCTTTGGGTCTTTCTCGTTCACTTCGATATCAAACACATCAATATCAGCAAACACTTTGAAAAGCAATCCTTTACCTTCCATGACAGGTTTTCCTGCCTCAGGACCGATATCGCCCAGTCCCAAAACCGCTGTGCCGTTTGAGATTACAGCAACCAAATTGCCTTTCCCTGTGTATTTATAAACATCTTCCGGTGTTTTGTTGATGGCAAGACAAGGGTCGGCCACGCCGGGGCTGTAGGCAAGTGATAAATCGCGCTGTGTGCTGTAGGGTTTTGTAGGGATAACTTCAAGTTTTCCCGGACGCCCCTGTGAGTGGTAATTGAGGGCATCCTTATAAAATAACTTATCCATAATTTTGTTTATTGATTGACCCCAAAAGTAATCAATTACATGGCTTGAATAGCGATTTTTTTATTCAATGCATCGAAAAAAACACGATTCTCCTGTAGATATTCTTGTCTGTATTGACCGTGCTGAAAAACTCATTAATTTCAAGAAGTTGATTTGTTCTTTGTTTATTTGTTGATGCTGATGCGTTTGAAAGTGAGGGGTATTGAAGGCTTTTGGCTATTGGCTTTTGGCAGCTGCCGCATGCTGACTTTCAGACTTTCAGACTTAAAAAAGCTATTACACAAAGTGCCACGAAGAAGACACAAAGCACCACAAAGACTTGCGTCAGCAACAAATCAACAAATCAACGCATCAACAGATCAACCTCTAAACCCCTCA
>CAYXCZ010000066.1:2766-6148 GCA_964463695.1 uncultured Lentimicrobiaceae bacterium
GTCAGCAACAAATCAACAAATCAACGCATCAACAGATCAACCTCTAAACCCCTCAACAAATCAACCATAGCGATCTGGAAAATAAGCTGTTGGCATTTGGCATTTGGCTTTTCGCTTTTTGAAGCTGGTGCATGCTGACTTTCAGACCTTTAGACTTTCAGACTTAAAAAAAGCTATTACACAAAGTGCCACAAAGGGGTCACAAAGTTACACAGAGGGCTTGCGTCAGCCCTAAACGCCTTAAAGAAGTTGATGTGTTGATTTGTTGATGCGTTTATAAGTAACTGATAATGAAGGTTTATAGCTTGCGTCAGCAACAAATCAACGCATCAACAGATCAACCTCTAAACCCCTCAGCTCCTGAACCACGCTCCACCTTCACTACAAACGCAGACCCTTAAATTAGGAGTCTTCAAGCTTTTTTCAGGTAGGCAAGTGTGGCTTTTTCAATCCGGACTTTTATCGTTTCCCATTTAAGACGGGGTGTTTTGAGCAGGACAGGCCAGTCGGAAAGATCAGCATCGTTGAACCAGCAAAGGCTTTTCAGCACATTGGCATCGTTGTAGTGTGCGTATTTTTGCTTGTAAAATTCCATCATTTGTTCAACCGAAAACAGGTCTAACAGGTAATAAATATCAATAAAATCCTTTACCCGTTGACCACTTACTGCAATGGCATTGAGTTTCATGGCCGTGATGTCTTCGATAGATAACATCAGGATATTATCAACCTCCAAGGGCGCTGCAATCAGGGGATAACGGTGCGCCAAAATATCCACCTGCACATTGTTGATACTACCTTTCAGGGTGTTGTTTGCTGAAAATAGCAGCTGAAAAGGAAAATCGGCTGACAGATTTTCGAGGAGTTGCGAGGTATCAAAACTGAAATTAGCAAACAAATCAAGGTCAACAGATTTTCTGTGACCTATTTTAAGCGCGAGCGCTGTGCCACCAACCAGAAAAAAACCATTCAGGTATGCTTTATTTTGCAGGTTTATTAAAAGTTCCAGTGTAGATTTGTCGACTGCGCTCTGGTGTAGCATTTGAATTTTGATTTTGGAATTTGAAAGAGCAACGATGCGAAATTCAGCGTTTTAGGGTCAATGTAGTTCAGCTGGCACAGCGTGGAAATAACGGTCTCATCCCCATAAAAATCTTTGATCAGCCGAATCTCATGCCATGTGCCAAATTGCATCATGCGTTCGATGATCAATCTTTTTGATTTTTCCTCATCAAGCATGTTGATGTCAACGTCCCAAAAGCAGGCTTTATTCAATTGCGGGATCAACTTCGCTACCATTTAGTCCTTATTTCATGTAAAAGTACAAAAGAAAAGCATGTCAACCGGTAAATTTCTCGGAAAAGTTGATGTGTTGATTTGTTGATACTGACGCATTTGAAAATTACTGGTGCTGAAGGCTATTGGCTTTTAGCACTTGGCATTGGCTTGCGCCAGCAACAAATCAACGTATCAACAAATCAACTCCTAATCCACCTATCAACTCCCAAAAACTTTCAGGGCAACAAAAAAAGCTCCTCGTTCAGTGTAGTTTGCAACTACACTGTCGCGATATTTCGGTCTCCAGACCTGATGTAAATCACTTGAAATGGTTTAAAGTATGGTCTGGGAGATACCGGAATGGTCAAAACCCATCACCGATTACCCAGTTGGGTCACATGTCTGTAAAAACATAGGAAAATGCTTTGACCTTCGACCCCAGCGGGGTCGCATCTTAATAGAAAATAGTTCCATAAAAAGACCATCGACCCCAGCGGGGTCGTACAGCTGGGATTATAGGTTCGATCTGTAATCATGCATCTCTTTTTCTTTTCGTCCTTTCCCTTGATGGAAAGGACCAAAGATCAATCGCGATTAACGCTAGCTGCCCACAATAAAAACCAGAGGTCTGAAAGCCTGAAAGTCGTTAGGTCTAAAGGTCTGCTGACGCATGTGGTCAAAATCTTTCCGATTCGCGGGCTCACGCGCTTGTTTGAACGGATATTTTTCGTTAGAAAAACATATATATTTCCATAAAAATCCGAATGAACATATAGGTGGACGGTTATGTTTTCTATCTTTATATCTTGAAAAGAACCATTGGAAAATGGATCATAAATGCAAGGTAAAAATTGACGAGATATTGCAGGTATAAGCTCATTATGGGATAGTATTGGAAACATATTAACTATGAAAAATAAAACATTTTTTGCAATTATTATATTCATAACAATTTATCAGACTGGAAAAAGCCAGAATGTTTTCCCATCATTCGGTGACAGTGCGAAGTGGAATGTATTGGCGTGTGTTTATGGCATTGGATACTCCTGCAATACGATGATTTATCAATATGACTATGACACGTTGTTCTGCGGAAATGTTTATTCAAAAATTCATTCAACATCGACAGGAGCCTTTGGTTACATTCGTTCTGACAGTTCACGTGCATATATTCGCGCATCGAATTCATGCTTCGACAAAGAGTATCTCATGTATGACTTTTCAATCAATGTTGGTGACACAATTTATTTAGCCAATAATATTTGGAATAGCAATCAAACTGACACGACTAAATTTGTGCTGGATTCATTACAAACCATTAATTTCAATGGAATTGAACGCCGTATTTTTTATGTAAAATATGTACGCGATCCGGATTTATGGCCCAATTGGTTTGGCGCACAAATGAAGTGGATTGAAGGTATTGGCTCTACGTCAAATCCTTTTTTCCCGATCGAGTGTATTCAGGATTATTGCGAATTATCGTGGCAATTACTTTGTTTTGACAGTTTAGGCATCCAGTTGTATCAGGATTCCGTTTTCAAAACATGTGACACAACTTTCACAGATGTAGTAATAAACGAGTTTGTAAATGAAAATCAATTAGTTATTTATCCCATTCCATTTAGAAAAAGTCTGACTGTTTCTGTTGAAAATACGATCATTTCAGAAATCGATATTTTAGATTTAAAAGGAAAACAGATTTATAAAATTGAGGGAAATGGAAAAAATAGTATAAAACTTGACGCAGTGGACAATTTACATAAAGGAATGTATTTTTTCCTGGTGCATACAGATAAGGGTATTCTGACAAAGAAAATAATTAAGATAGAATAATACCTGCCCTTGTTCAGTGTAGTTTGCAACTATGCTGTTGCAACATTTCGGTCTCCAGACCGGATGTAAGTCCATTGTTGTGGTTTAATGTATGGCCGGGTGAGTTGCCCTCTCTTAGGGTAATTTGCCATTGTGCTGTAGGGATTGCCTGTTCTTTTTTCGTCCTTTCCCTTGATGGAAAGGACCAAAGATCAATCGCGATTAACGCTGTCAGCCCACAATGAAAAAACCGACGGAAATCTATGCAAGGTCCTGTAAAGCACAATGC
>CAYXCZ010000067.1:0-5642 GCA_964463695.1 uncultured Lentimicrobiaceae bacterium
CGGCATCCAACCCCACCGCGCATTGCTCACCACCCAGAAAAACCTCCTCTTCGCCACCGACGGCACATCGGACTCTGACATGATTGAGACCTGGTACAATCAGGAAGCCCAGATGCGCCGCTACCGCGTCGAATACAAAGCCCAAACAGCCTACATCCACAAGGAACTCCTCGTACTCGCTGGCTTCACCGACTAACAAACCCCCATCTCCCTGCCCTCCACCTACTGGAGGTCAGGGGGTTGCCGCTGGCGCGGTTTTGCAAACCGTGCCAAATCCTCAAACATAATCTCGCGTCCGCCCTAAACCTAAACGCTAAACCCTAAACTAATCTTCAAATCCCTACCCCATGAAAATCTCACATAAATCCTCAAAAAAAGACCGTATCACAGCTGAAATCGCGGATGCAAATCTCGAGATTAAATACCTCAAACAGATTTACACCAAGTTAGCTGGCGAAAATCCATCCCTCGATGTGTCAACAAATTTGACAAAAGAACAGCTTCTGGCGGCTATTGTTGAACTGACAAATCCAACATCAGCTGAAACAGAAACTTTAAATGAAGACCCAACTTGTACAGCACAGTTCAATCCTACTTTTAGCGAAACTACACATGATGTATTAGTATATCAAGATGGTCCTCCTCGTTTTACTTTTAACGGCATTAACTTAGGTGTTGTTGCCGGGCAGATTATACATTTTCCTGATTATGGTTCGTATGGTACTGTTAAAACTGTAACCGAAGATGGTACAGAAACAATGATTACAGTCTACGAAGATAGAATTGACGGTTGTGAAGATAGTGCACCAGTTGTGTTTCAAAATGGTTTTGATATTGATGGAACAACCGCTTTAGGTAAACTTACGATGGCAGTAGGGAGAGCTTCTCATGCAATTGGTTATATGACAAGAGCTTATGGAACATATTCACATGCAGAAGGTTCTGACTCAATTGCTAGCGGCAGAGCTTCACATGCCGAAGGTGAAAGTACATTTGCGATTGGTCTGTCATCTCATGCTGAAGGCAGAGAAACAAATGCAAGTGGACAGCAAGCACATGCTGAAGGCAGACTATCAGTAGCGACTGGACATTATACACACGCACAAGGATATGATACAAAGGCGATGGGTAATTATTCACATGCAGAAGGTAATAGTACAGAAGTCACTGGTGAAGCTGGACACGCTGAAGGGTTTTTTAGTAAAGCTGTTGGCAAAGCTAGTCATGCTGGTGGTTTTAGTTATAACACACTTCACAGATCAGAAGCCGAAGGTGAAAGTTCATTTATTCATCAACAGGTTGATAATGCTGCTGGTATTAAAAAGGCAGCTGGCGCAAACAGTGCAATACTTGGCGGCAAAAATAATTCCATAGCTTCAACAGCCCTACGGTCAGTGGTACTTGGCGGTACAGCACAAAATGCTACGCTCCCTGATGCTGTTTACATGCACCAACTCAAACTTAAACCACTTTCGTCCCTGCCAACTGGTCTTGTCGCTGCTGATGCTGGTTTGATTGTTTTTGATGATGTTGCAAAAGTTTTCAAAGGCTGGTCAGGGACTGCATGGTTGACATTCTAATATCCCCTCGCTGGCGAGGTTTTGCAAACCGTGCCAAATCTTCAAACATAATCTCGCGTCCTCCCTAAACCCTAAACGTTAAACCCTAAACTAATCTTCAAATCCCTACCCCATGCAAATCACTTATAAATCCCCAAAAAAAGACCGCATCGCGGCTCAGATTGAGACTTTGAACGCGCTTTTAGAGCTTCAGGACCTCTCTGATTCTATCGAGTTAACATATGCTGAACTTTTCGCACATATCGCTGCTGGAACGCTCATCCCTTCTACTGCTTACCTCATCACCGACTACCAAACAGTGCACACCATCCCAAACACTACAGATACCAATACCGGTCCTTTAGAACCTCTTCTGGTTACTGCTACCGCAGTAAACAAACTTGCACCCATAGCTTTCTCTCCGGCATTCCCTGATGATATCATCTTTTACAATCCATCCAATAATCAAACAATGGTTCCAGGATGCACAAAAGGTTACATCTATCGGCGTATTGACACCAAACAAAACAACGACCTCCCATTGGATTTTCGTTCTGTTAAAATTGTCCGTTCCACTATTCAAAGATCAATTTTTTCTGATTACGCATCCTGTACCAACAACAAATTTGCCCCAAACATCAATGATTTGATAGTCAATTTCAACAACGCATTTGAAGCTGAAACAAGAAATAACATTTTTGGTTCAAATTGTTATAACAACTCATTTGGGGAAGAATGCAAAAACAATGTTATTAAAGATGATTTTTACAACAATACCATTTCATGGGGATTTTCATTTAACAGAATTGATTCTTCTTTTCAAAATAACACCATAGGTGATGAATTTAAAGATAATACCGTTGGTACTGAATTTTTCGGGAATACCGTCGGTAACTCTTTCAAATTCAATACCATTGGTGCAATGTGCAATAGTTGCACTTTTGCCGATGGCTTTAAATATAATGTTGTTGGCGTTGAATCCTCTGGAAATACTTTTGGTCTCAACAACAAAAACAATGTTCTTCCAAGCTTTTTGAATTGCACCACAGGTACCAACTTCCAAAACAATCATGGACCTTGCGCTGAAATTAATTTATCGGCCGTATCCCAAGCTAATGCATCTTATTACTGCTTTTTAGCGACAAACGCATCAGGTGGTTCAATTTTAGCTTACTACAACGCCAGCAACATCTTAACAATAGTAACTCTCTAAACCTTACCTCATCCTCAAATCTTCAAATCAAATTGCATTTTATGAAAATCTCCCATAAATCCTCCAAAAAAGACCGCATCGCAGCTGAAATAGCCGACGCTAATCTTGAGATCACATATCTCAAAATGATTTACACAAAATTAGCTGGCATCAATCCCTCTCTCAATGTTTTAACAGCATTAACAAAAGAACAACTTCTAGCTGCTATTGCTGCTTTAACAAGTCCAATTCCTGATTCTACTACTATTTCTTCTTTCCTAACTAAATCTGAAGTAACTCTTAATACTCTAAGTAATGACATGGAAATTCTTTTAACTCCATCAACAGATATTTTCGTCATAAAATGTAGTAACATTCCTGTTTTGTCCTCTGTTAACAGCGTAGCCAAAATTGCTTTTAATACAAGAAATTATTATGTAGAAAACATCTTTGCTATTGGCGAGCAATCAGCTAGTATTGAATTTCAAAATGATTACGGTCAGATCATAAACGGTACAATTCCTGAATTAGCTGAATATTTTCTTAAAATTCCATTAACTACAGATAGTGCATTAACAGAATATATTGATATAGGTTTTTCAGGCTCTGCAAACAGCACACTTCAATTATACATTTTCATGCGTAAATTATAATGATTTATAATTATCAATCTGCTGGCGCGGTTTTGCAAACCGTGCCCATCCTCAAATCCAATCTCGCGTCAACCCTAAGCCCTAAACCCATCTAAACCCCCTAAACAACTGCTCAGCAAATCAACACATCAACAAATCAACAAATCAACCCCTAAAATGAAAACCTCCTTCAGCACCTACAATTACACCCCGCTCTTCAATCTGAAAAAATCAGATTTCATCGACTTGCGTTCCAACCTGCAGGAGTTTATCCCTTTTGGGGAAGATAATCTTCTGCCAACTCAGCTCAACAAACTTGCAAGGGAGGTGCCGGTACATCGAGCAATACTGAATGCAAAAACTAATTACATTGTTGGTAAAGGCTTCGCCTCTACCAACGACAAAATCAAAACCTTCGTCAAACGCGCAAACACTTCCGAAAGCTTCAATATTGTCTTCAAAAAAATTGTACTCGATTATTTAACCCATGGCAATGCATGGCTCGAGGTGGTCACCAATGCTCAAAAAAGCATCCTGCTTTTTTATCACATGGATGCCTCAAAGGTGCGCTTCGCTTCCACAAATGATGGTATCTTAATTCATCCGGACTGGGAAACCTACAAAGGCAAAAACGATCCAAACACTTCAACCCTCCCGCTTTATCCTTTTTTTCAAAAAGGTAAAGACGGCTTATTCCATTCGATCTACCACATCAAGGATTATGAGCCGGAGTTCTATTATTATGGCCTTTGTAGTTATTTCCCTGGCCTGCGTTCCATCATCATCACTGGTCTGGCTAACATTTGGAATCAATCACGTCTCGAAAATCAGTTTTCGGCTCAGGGTTTATTGGTTATTCCTGGAGTAAATTCTACAGAGGAAGCCGATCTGTTGAATGCTGAATTTGAAAAATTCAAAGGTGCTGGTGCTGAAAAAGCAAATGATATCATCATTCAATACCTCTCAGATCCTGCACCGGGAACTGCTACTCAGGAAGCCTCCTTCGTGCCTTTCGACAACTCAAAGGAAGCCAATTGGGTCGATCTCCACCGACAGGCTGAGATGTCGCTTATCACGATCCACAATTGGTATCGCACGCTTACACCCTACTCTAATGACAAAACGGGCTTCGACACCAACCGTATCATCAATGAGTATGAGATAGCAATGTCCTCCATCATCAAACCGCATCAGGAAATGTTCCTTGAACATTTCAAAAAATTACTCGCTGACTTCAATTTCCCTGATGAAGATTTCGAAATCTTAAATGAACCTCCCATTGCCAAAATCAATCCTTTCAAATTCATTTGGGAGGTCAGGAGAGATTCCGGTCTTGATTATGACCCAACGGATCCTATCCAAAAACAGCTTGTCTTATCGGCTAAAAATACCTTTATCTCTGATATTGATACATCAAATAACCCTCTGTAACATGAATATTATCAATGGCATACCTATTACAGTTGCTCCCGTTGTACCCAACAAATTCACGAATATTGTTTACGCAGCTTCTATGCCTGTTTCCATTCCGCTTGATACACTTGTGATTTACAAAAATACCTTATGGCGCGGTCTCCGTAATGGTGAGCTTGCTTTTGTAAACTCCGAAACGCCCATTCCTGTCAAAGGATACCTCGAATTTGCAATGATGAAATCTTCGCCAGAATTTTACATGACGTCCTACATCAATGATTTTGGCTTCGATTTTCAGATCACAAATATTTCTCCTGGAGTTTATGTACTCTCTCGCATGGGAAACCTTGCCATTGTTCCAATCGCTGGCGATCCCAATATAACTTTATACATCTCTCCATATGCCGATGGCAACACCTATTCATTCTCTTGGAAATTCATCACACTTGGTCCGGACACTGGTAAAATACAAATTACCATTCTCAAAAACGAACCATCTGCCAACACCCCCTCAAACGTCTGGTTCAGCCTCCTACTCACCGCCGACTTCAGCCTCATGTCCTAAATAATAACGCATTACCCATCACCCATTAACCGCGCCAGCCACTAACCATTAATCATTAACCATTAATCTTTGACCAATGCTTAAACTACTCTCTGATATCGATCCAGCAAAAGCCAGTGTCGCTTCCATCTTTTCTGCTTTCAGTGGCCAAGTTTCTTTATTCGTTGATCCTTCTGCCCTCGATGCTGCAAATGTCGGTTTTCAGCACCTCGCTTGGCTTGTTGCCATTCTTGCCGGTATCGTGTCAATCGTGAATGGTGTAAAAAAATGGTTTAAAAAGT
>CAYXCZ010000068.1:0-2800 GCA_964463695.1 uncultured Lentimicrobiaceae bacterium
AAAATACTTTTCGGATTCATCTGCAGGTAAACAGTCAGGCCATTGGAGTTCATCCAATGCATGTTATCATAAAAACAAGGGGTACCTCCACCGGTAGCAATAATGGCATCCTTCAAATGGAGGGTATCCTTAAGAAGGCTACTTTCTATTTTTCTGAATAATGATTCGTCATAGCGATCAAAAAAATGCGCAATCTCAATTTTATATTGCTCCTCAAACAGCTGATCCAGATCATAGCAAGGCATATCAAGTAATCCCGCCAACTTTTTTGCTGTCGTCGATTTTCCTGAACCCATATAACCGATCAGGTAAATTAGCATAATAGAGGTATGAAGATTTTCTTAAAAAGGAATGGTTACTTTCTTGAGATAGCACGTTTGGCAGCAGCTGCAATATCTGCTGATTCAAGTCCATATTCTGCTAAAAGCTGCTCCGGTGTTCCGCTTTGTCCAAAAACATCCTGAACTGCGATCATTTCGATGGGCAGTGGTAATTTTCTGCCCAAAAGTTGCGCAATGCTATCACCCAAGCCACCATTTTGCTGATGTTCTTCAGCAGTTACTGCACATCTGGTTTTATAGGCTGAAGTAAGAATTGCCTCCTCATCCAAAGGTTTAATGGTGTGTATATTAATAAGTTCCGCATTAATACCCTCAGCTTCAAGCAGTGCTATTGCTTCAATTGCTTTCCAAACAAGGTGTCCTGTGGCAAAAATACTGACATCCGAACCTTCTTTAAGCAAATCAGCTTTTCCAATAATAAAAGGACGATCCTCAGGAGTAAAATTAGGTACCTTTGGACGACCAAAGCGAAGATATACAGGACCTTCAAATTCAGCGATTGCAATTGTTGCTGCCTTTGTCTGATTGTAATCGCATGGAACAATTACTGTCATTCCCGGAAGCATTTTCATTAACCCAATATCTTCCAAAATCTGATGTGTCGCGCCATCCTCACCAAGGGTCAAACCAGCATGAGAGGCACAGATTTTGACATTCTTTTCAGAATATGCCACTGATTGCCTGATCTGATCATAAACCCTGCCTGTAGAAAAATTGGCAAAAGTTCCCGTAAAAGGAATAAAGCCACCAATGGTAAGGCCCGCTGCCATTCCAATCATATTAGCTTCGGAAATGCCGACCTGAAAAAACCTTTCAGGATGGTTTTTTACGAATTCGTCCATTTTGAGTGATCCAATAAGGTCGGCGCACAAAGCGACAACTTTAGGATTTGTTTTTCCCAATTCTGCTAATCCGGCCCCAAAACCTGAGCGTGTATCCTGATGATTGTATATCGTAAATTCCATGTTTAATTCTTTTCTGCTAATTAATAATCGCCCAAAGTTTCTTCCAGTTGTGCAAGTGCTGCGTCTTTTTGTGCATCATTTGGTGCGCTACCATGCCATTTATGTGTACCCATCATAAAATCAACCCCCTGCCCCATTTCTGTCTTCATGAGAAGTAATTGAGGAGCACCTTTTCCTGCATACTCACTGGCCAGCTGAAGGGTTTCAACAACAGACTCCATTTGATTACCATCTAAAGTAATTACAGACCAACCAAAAGCTTCGTATTTTGCCTTCAAATCACCCAGCGGCATAATTTTATCTACAGGACCATCAATTTGCTGACCATTGTAGTCGATTATCGCAATCAAATTATCCAAACCACGGGCTCCGGCATGCAAAACTGCTTCCCAGATTTGACCTTCCTGCTGCTCTCCATCACCCATTAAAACATAAACCAAATGCTTATCACCGTTAAGTTTCTTTGCCCACGCTGCCCCAATTGCAACAGATAACCCCTGACCAAGTGATCCGCTGGCAACGCGTATACCAGGCAACCCTTCCATTGTTGCTGGATGACCCTGAAGCCTGCTGTGAATACGCCGAAACGTTTTCAACTCCTCTACAGGAAAATATCCACGACGGCCCAAAACACTATAAAAAAGTGGGCTTATATGTCCATTAGACAGGAAAAACAAATCTTCGCCCTTTCCATCCATGGTAAAAGATGCCGGATCAATTCGCATATGGTTAAAATACAATGCAACAAGTAAATCTGTGCATCCCAGCGATCCGCCTGGATGGCCTGACTGACATGCATGTACCATTCGTACAATATCACGCCTCACCTGAGTGGCAACAGCTTGCAGTTGAGATATATCATTCATATTATGAAGGTTAAAAAAACTTTCGCTTGTGAATCAAAAAAAAATAACTGTTTTGAAGGCGCAAAAGTAAGGAATACATCTGAAATTAAATGATTTTGTTTCGTCAGGTATAATAAGAGGAATGCCCTTGAGGATGTTGCCGATCGTAAAAAACAACAAAAACGATTGACACCTCAAGGGCATTAAGTTCGAACTTATAAAACAACCAACCAATTGAAGCAGCAAATTTAGAAGACTCTTGATTAATGAACGAAAGTGATTCAGTTTAAGGTTAAGTTAAAAAAGAATATGGAAAACAAGTACTGTGAATCCTGATTAGAGGAAATCAAAACTTACTTCACTTCTTGCGATTGAAAAAAAACTAATTATTTGAATTAATATCAAATAGTTCAATATCAACAATATGAAAAAATAAAATACAAAATAATTGATAAGAAATGGACTAAAAGAGAATGCCCTTGAGGATGTTGCTTGTCGTAAAAACAACAAAACGACGAGCACCTCAAGGGCATTAAGTTCGAACTTATAAAACAACCAACCAATTGAAGCGACAAATTTATGCCTTTACAAACACAAAAAATATGAGAAATCAGTTAAAGGCAGATTCGGATGAGGGAAGGGAATTTTT
>CAYXCZ010000068.1:2900-4750 GCA_964463695.1 uncultured Lentimicrobiaceae bacterium
CAAAAAATATGAGAAATCAGTTAAAGGCAGATTCGGATGAGGGAAGGGAATTTTTTAGTATTCTGCTCGTCCAAACCATCATAAATTCATTTTAGAAGGATTTGAACAAGCCCCATAAAACTATTCCAGAAAGTTTTAAAAACATTGTTGTTCTGAAAAATTTCAATTTGTATAACAAACTATAAGAAAATCGAGATGAGGGATTTTTTGCACTTCAGGTAAAAGTGGAACTTAATTAAAAGAGGAATGCCCTTGGGGATATTTTGAATTGAAAAAACAACAAATCAATTCAACCCCAAGGGCATTAAGTTCGAACTTATAAAACAACCAACCAATTAGGATTGCGAAGATAATAGATGAACACCATCTTTAATACTGCTCAATCAGTTAATGGTATATTTTATAAAGTTAAAGGTAGATCACTTATTCTTTATTTACCAAAGCCTGATTTAAGAATTGATTAAACTCTATCATGTTTTTGAAGGTTTCGATGATAAATATTTGAATATCAGACGTACTCATTTCTTCGGGATTAAAAGGTCTGCTAACAACATAGTGTTTGTATTTCAGCAGTTCGATTTCGCCAAAATCTGGAGGAAACCCTTTTGGAGCTTTTACCAATCGTTCATCCATCAGTTCACCAAACATTTTATGAAAATTATCATCATAAATTATAGACTTAAATGTCGGAGCGTTAAAATAGATTTCTGTTCGTAAGGCGTGCAGAACTTCTGGTTGGGGAGCATAAATACCACCTCCAACAAATGATTGGCCGGGTTCGAAATGCACATAATATCCTGCATTGGATGAGCTTTTGCCTCCTTTGACTATAAAGGCCCCCATATTGGTTTTGAATGGCTGTTTGTTTTTCGAAAAACGAACGTCCCTGTGTTGTCGAAAAATGCATTTTTTTGCTTCCGGAGTACCGATTGTTGTATCGAAAACGGATAATTCAATTATAACGTTTTCTACTATGCTTAATAGCTCATTTTTAGCTACTTCAAAGTCATTTCGGTGTGTATCAAACCAGACCTTATCATTATTTGCAGACAGGTTGGTCAAAAAATCAATGATCCTTTTACTCATATTATGAAGTTTGATTGCAAAAATAATCTAAATTCGTTGTTGCATTTCAAAACGATGCCTACATATGAAAAAGTATCTCTCCCTCTTGTTTATAATCATTGTTATTTTTGGTCAGCACGTGAGTGCTTTTGAAGGTTATAGCACTATTGGCGCAAGGTCGGCAGCAATGGGCAGAGCATCAGTAACATTAAGTGATTTCTGGTCGATTCACAATAATCCATCCGGGATTGCTCTACAATTAAAGCCGGCAGTTGGTATCGCCTATGAAAACAGGTATCAGATGAAAGAATTAAGTTTGAAGAGTGCCGCTTTTATTCTTCCTGTTAATTTCGGTGTTTTAGGCTTAAGTTATAATCAATATGGATTCAAAGCCTATAACGAGAATAAAATTGGACTGGCATATGCACGTTCATTTGGCCCAATGTTGCGTTTAGGACTGCAGTTGGATTACCTGTCAAGTCGTTTTTCGGAAGGTTACGAAGGTAGTAACCATGTTACTTTTGAGTTTGGTGTTCAATCTGATCTTACCGATAAACTTACTGCTGCTGCTCTCATTTTCAATCCTATAGGAGTTAAAAGATCCGATTTGACAAACGAACGGATACCTGTTGTTATGCGTATTGGTTTAGGCTATCGGTTCACCAAAGAGCTTTCGGCCATTGCTGAAATTGAAAAGCAGACTGATTTTGGTCCTGATGGACGTTTTGGGATTGAATACAAGATCAACGAAAAGTTTTATGCCCGCACGGGTGTTGCTGTAAATC
>CAYXCZ010000069.1:0-3820 GCA_964463695.1 uncultured Lentimicrobiaceae bacterium
ATCAGGTAACTGCTGGAATTCGGCTGTTGTTTGGCAATTGTTATGATCAATCCAATAATCAACAATATTCACAACAGGCACAAAAAACGCATTTCCATTATACGGTACAGTTGCATCTGCAGTCCCATGAATGTGCATCATCGGAATAGGTCGTGAAGGCAAACACGTCATAAAATTGGCAGTAGTCATTGTTCCTGTCACTGATGCTATTGCAGCAATTTTCTGACTTAAGGCACACGAGAGACTATACGACATAAAGCCTCCATTGCTCATACCAGTAGAATAAACTCTGCTTAGGTCAATATTATAATGTTGAGCTAAAGTATCAATGAGCGCTGATAGAAACCCGACATCATTCACATTGGAGGTTCCAAACGTATTCCAGTGCATGGTATTATTAAAATCCAATGTACCATTGGGATGAACAACCAAAAAAACTGCTGTGTCAGCAATAGGTCTGAAATCACCATATTGCTCCTGCTCAATATTATTTGATCCATAGCCATGCAGATTGAGCAGTAATGGGACAGCCTGCTGACTATTATACCCTGAAGGTACGTACAGACGGTAGGTTCGGTTTAGCCCTTCAAATGTAAAACCCGATTCTACTGTGGTCTGGGCATTTGTAAAAAGATTGAAACCATTAATTAAGATAATGATTATCAATAAACTAATTCTGTTTTTCATATATTCAAATAATTACAAAACTACAAAAAAACCGATTCAACTTACTTTGAGGAATCATTTGTTGATTCTGGAAAAATTTTCTTCACAACCTCAGTCCGGTAATTGAAAATTGATTCAAGTTGCTTTTTCACAAAAATGACGTGCGCGAAATTTCCCAAAAAACCAAGCGGGAGCAAATAACTTACAATATCTTCCATTTCGACTCCACCATCCACTGACTTGAAATGATGTTCATGATGCCACATTTTGTATGGACCTTTTCGCTGTTCATCAACAAAAAACTTCATTTCTTCAACATGAGTTATTTCAGTAACCCATTCCATTGGTATTCCTGCTACTGGCTTTACTGTATATGCAATAATTTGTCCGGGGTACATCTTCCCTTCTCCACCTGTTTTTATCTTAAAACCCATAGATGGAGTGGTTATTTTTGATAGATTTTGAGGAGAACTAAAGAAATCCCACACTTCAGGCAATGAAGCAGGCACAAAGATTCGAGTGTGTAGTTGATACATTTTTTATTTAATAAACATCCGACGAAGCAGAAAGTTTTAATAAAAAAACAAATGATCAACTTAGACTCTTGTTAAAAATTGGTAGAATATTTCATATATTATTAATTAACAGAAAGTTAACTGCCTTTAGAATTCATTTACAAAGAAGCTTTTACAAAAGCCTTTTTTTAAAGAAATTATAATGATTTTCAGCTTGTTTTCTTACTTTTACGCCTTGTTTAAAAAATCATAACTATGACAAAGACCAAACCACGCCTAAGTTTTTGGCAAATATGGAACATGAGTTTTGGTTTCATGGGCATTCAGATGGGTTTTGCCCTTCAAAATGCCAATGCGAGCCGAATATTACAAACCTTTGGTGCTGATGTTGAACACCTTTCATGGTTTTGGCTGGTTGCACCCATTACCGGTATGATCGTTCAACCAATAATTGGCCATTATAGTGATCAGACCTGGAATCGCTTTGGCAGACGTCGTCCTTATTTTTTATTCGGAGCCATAATGACAGCTATTGGGTTAATATTAATGCCCAACTCCCCCATGTTTGCCTCGTTTCTACCACCGCTTTGGATTGGCGCAGGTATGCTCATGATCATGGATGCTTCAGTGAATGTTGCCATGGAACCATTCAGGGCACTTGTTGCGGACAAACTTCCAACTGATCAGCGAACACTCGGTTTTTCGGTTCAAACATTACTTATAGGAATTGGTGCAGTGGTTGGTTCCTGGTTACCTTATGTTCTTACTAATTGGTTTGGATTTAATGAATTAGGTGCTGAAGGAAGTGTTCCGTTCAGTTTGATTTTATCCTTTATTATTGGTGCGGCAGTTCTCCTTGGAAGTATCATTTGGACTGTTGCAACGACCAAAGAGTACTCGCCCGAAGAGCAGGCTATGTTTGACGATCACACCGCAGCACCTGAAGAAGAATCGAAAGGTATTATGGATATTTTCAAAGATTTTGCTCAAATGCCATCTACCATGCGCCAATTAGGATTGGTTCAGTTCTTTTCCTGGTTTGCATTGTTCTCCATGTGGGTCTTTACTACACCGGCACTTGCACAACATGTCTGGGGATTGTCAGCTGGCGACAGAAGCTCTGCTGCTTTCAACGAAGCAGGTGATTATGTAGGAGTCATATTTGGTGTATATAACCTCGTTGCTGCCTTGTTTGCTATGGCTTTACCTGTTATCGCTGCAAAAGTTGGCCGCAAACGCACTCATGCTATTAACCTGGCAATTGGAGGATTGGGAATGATATCCATGGTTTTTGTTACTTCACCTGAAATGAAATGGTTACTTAATCTTAGCATGATTGGTGTTGGGATCGCTTGGGCAAGTATTCTGGCGATGCCATATGCAATTTTAGCAGGTTCTATACCTGCAAGGAAAATGGGTGTTTATATGGGGATTTTTAATTTCTTCATCACATTCCCACAAATAGTGAATGGTTTGCTTGGAGGACCCATTGTTAAGCATTTTTATGGAGGCCATGCAATCTATGCTTTGGTTGCTGCAGGGTTAATGCTAATCTTAGGAGCTATTTCTGTTGTTTTTGTTAAAGACTCCGATGATATAGTGCAATAGCGGGCAAAAACTTTTTTAAGAATTAGCTGATTTAAAACAACTGGGATGGTAATTTCAGTTGTTTTTTTCAATTAATCAGATGACTCTTCTCCGATCTGATTAATGCAATCTCTAATTTTTGAGCATAGAATTGATTCATTTCCAGAGCAATATCCTGACTGCTTACAAAATACTTTCATATTCTTGTCGAAAAGAAACGTAAAAGGAGGATTTACTCCCAAGGCTCTCCGTAATTCGCCATTCGTATCAAAATACAACTCAACATCCATTTCTTTGGCCATGAGCCAGGGTTTAACCTGCAAACTGCTGTGAGCATCATCTGTACAGATAGCTACAATTTTAACATTTTCATCTTGCAGCGAATCATTTACGGTTTGAAAAATAGTTTCAAGATTCTTGCATGAGGCCATATCACTTAGTTTCCAAAAGATCATTAAAACAGGCTTACCATGCGACTGAATGGTTGAAATATCAATCATTCTGCCTTGTCCATTTAACACTTTTACAGGGGGAAGCATTTGTTGAGCCTCAAGAACAGAGGTTAATGCGAATAAAATCAAAAAGAGCAGATTAGCCTTTGAGATTTGGTTTGTTGGTGTTTTCATTTTCTTGATTTGTTTTGTCTGGTTTGGCAGATGCACAAATTTACGGAAAAACGAAAAAAAAATCAATAGTTTTATTAACTTTTCACAATTGATTTTAATAATTCTTATTGAATAAAAGAGGCAGGAAAGAAGTGGTATTAAACAACAGGAAACTACAAAACCTCCGTAAGACTTCAGTTATCTATGGATTATGGCTTTTTATCAGGTGAGTTAATTCATTTAGGTTCAGCGATTCACCTTTAACGATGATTTTTGCCTGACTATAAAAGATATTACGCTGACGCAGGTGTTCCTTTACAAAGTTCATTAACTCTTCCTCCTTTTTATTCGCTACGAGCGGACGCTTTCGCTTTGAACTTTTAAGACGTTCTAAAATACTTTTCGGATTCATCTGCAGGTAAACAGTCAGGCCATTGGAGTTCATCC